>CAKQNT010000005.1 GCA_934255405.1 uncultured Alphaproteobacteria bacterium | reverse complement strand
TTTTAGTGTACATAATAGTACATGAATTTCAACCGTTCTGCTGTTTTTCGCTCTAGATGCGCCGCTAGACGAGCTTGCGCCCCTGCGAAGGCGGAGAACAGCCCAGATAAAGTGATTTGAAAGGCGGAAGTACCGGAGCGTACAAAATAATAGTTAGCATTTCACTAACCTGCACTATCTCCAGCAAGGTTGGATAGTGGTGTAGATAGAGTGAAAAACAAAGCGGTTGAAATTTTAGTGTACATAATAGTACATGAATTTCAACCGTTCTGCTGTTTTTCGCTCTAGATGCGCCGCTAGACGAGCTTGTGCCCTATTCTGCCTTCTTAACAACCGCTATATGCAACTCTTGCAACTGCTGTTTTGTAACTTCGTTGGGAGCTTGCATCATCAAGTCTTGAGCCTTGCCATTAAGAGGGAACGCAATCACATCACGGATTACTTCTTCATCCAACAAAAGCATTATCAAACGGTCTACACCATAGGCTGAACCGGCGTGCGGAGGAGCGCCAAACTTAAAAGCGCTAATCATACCGCCGAATTTGTTGTCAACAACGCTGTTGTCATAACCGGCAATTTCAAAAGCCTTATACATAATATCCGGTTCATGGTTACGAACAGCACCGGACAATAACTCAACACCATTGCAGACAAAATCATATTGATAAGCCAAGATATCCAAGGGATTTTTATTCAACAAAGCATCCATTCCGCCCTGCGGCATAGAGAACGGATTATGAGAAAACTCAACTGCGCCGGTTTCTTCATTTTCCTCATAGAACGGAAAGTCAACAATCCAGCACATTTTGAAAGAGTTATGATCAATCAGCCCCATTTCCTCGCCGACTTTATTGCGCAGACGACCGCTGAACTTATCAAATTTCATACCTTTGCCAATAACAAACAAGATTGCGTCACCATTTTCGGCACCCAGCTCCTGACGGATTTCTGCCAACTTATCTTCATTGAAGAATCTGGCCAATCCCTTAGCTCCGGCGGCAGAAAAAGCAATATAAGCCACTCCGCCCATACCTTCTTCTTTAGCATAGCCGTCAAGTTTGTCGAAGAACGAACGAGGTTTGTCACCGGCAGCCGGCAACACCATAGCTTTAACAACCTTGCCTTCTTTAACCATAGAATCATACACGCCAAACCCTGATTCGCCAAAAAACTTGCTGGCATCTTGCAAAATCAGCGGATTGCGCAAATCCGGTTTATCTGACCCATACTCAAACATCGCCTTGCGGAAAGGAATATGCACAAACGGCGCCTGATCAACTTTTTTGCCAAACGCAAACTCATTAAAAATAGTGCCAAGAGTATGCTCTATAACTGCGAACACATCTTCTTGAGTGGCAAAACTCATTTCCATATCCATCTGATAGAACTCTCCGGGGCTGCGATCAGCGCGCGGATCTTCATCTCTAAAACACGGAGCTATCTGAAAATATCTATCAAAGCCTGAAACCATCAACAATTGCTTAAACTGCTGCGGAGCTTGTGGCAAAGCATAAAATTTGCCGGGGTTAAGACGAGATGGCACCAAGAAATCACGTGCGCCCTCCGGAGAAGAAGCAGTCAAAATCGGAGTCTGATACTCAGTAAACCCTTGTTCTCTCATCAATTGGCGTGAACGCTCGATAACCTTGGAGCGCAACAAAATATTATTATGAATTCTTTCCTTGCGCAAATCCAAAAAACGATATTTCAGGCGGATTTCCTCCGGAGCATCATCTTCAATTGCAACCTGAAAAGGCAAAACCTGTGCCTCTGAATAAACCACCAATGAATTTACTTTAATTTCGATATCGCCGGTCGGCATATTTTTATTCACGCTCTCACGCGCTACTACCTTACCGGCAAACCCCACAACTGATTCCGGCCGCAGCGCCTCAACCTTAGCAAACAAGTCAGAATTGCTGTCTACCACGCACTGGGTAATACCATAATGATCTCGCAAATCGACAAAACACAAATTTCCCAAATTGCGTTTACGGTGAATCCACCCTGCCAATTTAACTTCCTTATTAATATCTGCTGCCCGCAGTTCTCCGCAGGTATGCGTACGATAGCTTTGCATATTTGACCTCTGTTTAAAATTAATAACCTAGTTTTTCTTTTTATTACTAAAATCCACCAAAATCAACAGCAAAAGCCAAAAAAAACAGAGCCTGTATAAAACAGACTCTGTTAAATTGTTCAAGAGTTAGAGATTCTTATATCTCACTCTTCTAAACTTGACATTGAGGTCAAGTTTCTTAGCCATCTTAAGGACTGCTTCCATCCAGCCCTCTTCGCCGAGCACCACGTTCTCTGTCGCAGCTTTTCGGCTTGTGTTCTCTGAGTTACAGATAATCGCATGAATGCTCTTATCTTCGTCTCTCTTGTAGGCGTGCATCTTCAAGAAAACGCTATCATCACGATAGATCTCCTTGGCAATCGCGCGGAACTTTTCCTGCCATGCAGAAAAGCCACCCTCCGGCATCGAAAAGTCCATCACGGCACAGTCCACGATGTGATACTCACAGCCATTACAGAACTTATCGCTCTTGGGAGGGAGATTCTTATCCTCCTCAATCACGTAGCAAGGATACAAGTTATGTACCTTAGCCAGATTCTGCAAGATGTCGAACACTGGTCCCTCGCGCTTACGCATCTCGACAAACAATACTCTCTGTGCGCCACCAATTACCATGGTCTTTCCATCACGTAATTTTGGCGAGAATTCTTTTAACGCCACCTTTACAGCACTTACCGCTTTTGAGTCCGATGCATCAACAATTGCATACAACCGAGAATTTTGTTTCTTTTGCATAATTTAAATAATTTTTGGGTTTTGTGGTAATATTAAATCATCGGAAGCACCACCAACCGAGATATCTAATAAAAACTAATAATCAATTTGTGCTTATCCTTATAATATTCTTTTTTTCACATTGCAAGCATTTTTTGTCTAATTCTAAAAAACCATTAAAAAAATATTAAACATAATGAGTTATTCTTTTGTCTATCTTAATAAAAACAATGAGTTACCTAAAACATGGAATACATAACCACCACCGCCGAACTTAAAGACTTGTGCCAGCAGCTGGCCGCCCGCCCTTTTATAACCGTAGATTTGGAATTCTTACGCGAGCACAGCTACTACGCGCAATTATGTTTAATCCAGATTGGCTCTGACGATCGCTGCGCCGTGGTCGATCCTTTGGCAGAAGCCCTTGATTTAAGCCCGTTTTTTTCACTTATGCAAAATCCCGATGTGGTAAAAGTATTCCACTCCGGACGTCAAGATATAGAAATTATATACCATCTCAGCGGTCACATACCGGCTCCGCTGTTTGATACTCAAGTTGCCGCCATGGTTGCCGGATTCGGCGAATCAATCAGCTATGAAAATCTTGTATCTCATCTTTTGGGCATTAGACTAGATAAAACCAACCGCCTGTCCGATTGGAGCAAGCGTCCGCTCAGCGAGTCTCAACTCAACTATGCTCTTTCTGATGTTACTCATTTGGTAAATCTATATACCAAACTCAGTCAAAAACTGGATTCTCTTGGCCGCTGCGATTGGATTAAAGAAGAAATGGATATTTTATCCAGTCCCCTAACTTATGAAGTTGACCCCGAGTGCGTCTGGCAGAGGATTAAACACCGCTCGCACAGCGCCAAATTCTTAACCATTTTAAAAGAGCTTGCCGCATGGAGAGAGCGTCGTTCTCAGCGCAAAAACACTCCCCGACAGAGTTTTGTTAAAGATGATGCCCTGTTGGCAATCTGCACCGCCAATCCGCAAACCAAAGAACAACTTTGCCAAATTCGCACTTTTCGCAAAGATGTTGCCTCCGGCAAACTCGGCGATGAAATTATCGAGGTATTGGAGCATTGCCGCCAAATTCCCGAGAGTGAATATGTCACTCCGCCCAAACTCAGGGAATTGCCGGATAAAAATTCTGCTTTATATGAGTTGCTGAAATTATTGCTAAAAATCATCAGCCAACAAGAAGGCGTGGTTGCCAGATTGATTGCCTCTGATGATAACCTGCATGCCTTAAGCTGTTTTCAAGATAAAGATAATCCGATTCTTTCCGGCTGGCGCTACGATATATTCGGCGCCAAAGCACTGGATTTGCGCGCCGGAAAAATAAACATTTCTTACAACCCGAGTTCCAAAAATATTGAATTTAATTGCAACTAAAACCGGCTAGTCATACATTTTTTTAATCAGCTCCAAGAGCCGCAAAATTTTGTCGTCTCTAATGGAATAATATATTGTCTGTGCCACTCGTCTGGTTTTGACAATATTTTCATTACGCAAAACCGCCAAATGCTGCGACAAAGCCGATTGGCTGAGCCGGACTTTTTTCTCCAGCTCGCCGACGTTGCTTTCAACAGCGTATAAATTATACAAAACCTCCAACCGCCGCTCGTTTCCCATAGCTTTTAAGATTTTTGCCGCATTTTCAATATGTTGTTTTTTCATCATCTCACCTTCCAAAATATTTAGGTACAACTGACAACAAGAGTTGATATTGTATTCTTAATATAATAATATGCTTTCAAATTATAAGGAGCAGACCATGAATAATGATGAAATTAAAGATTTGAGCTTTGAAGAAGCCTTAGCCGGGCTGGAGAACATTGTCCGCGAGCTTGAAGGCGGAAGAATCAAACTTGATGACGCCGTAACTGCCTATGAAAAAGCAGTCGCCTTAAAACAGCTGTGCGAAAACAAGCTTGAAGCCGCCCGTCTCAAAATCGAAAAAATTGAAACCGCGGCAGACGGTTCGCTCTCGACATCAGAATTCACTGTTCCGGAGGCCTAAAATGACCGATTTCAAAACCAAACTTGCCGATTTTTCCGCCGCCTTTAATGCCAAACTTCCGGCTCTGTTCAATTTACCGAGTGGCCGAGAAAAACGCGTGGTTGAAGCAATGTTTTATTCCGTTTCTAACGGCGGAAAAAGATTGCGCCCGTTTCTGGTCACCTCCTCAGCAGCTCTTTTTGGCATCAAACCGGAACAAGCCTTTATAACAGCGGCTGCATTGGAATGCCTGCATACCTATTCTTTGATTCACGATGACCTTCCGGCTATGGATAACGATGACTTGCGCCGCGGGCATCCTACCTGCCACAAGCAATTTGATGAAGCAACGGCGATTCTGGCCGGTGACGGATTGCTCACCTATGCCTTTGAGTTGCTTAGCTCCGACAACAATCCCTTTAATTCCGAGACACGTTGCCGTCTGGTTAGTCTTTTGGCCAACGGCGCCGGAGCCTTTGACGGCATGGTTGCCGGACAAATGCTGGATTTGGATACCGAACGTTTCAACACTCCGACCGATGCAGAAGCCACTATCAAACATATCGAAGAAATGAAGACCGGACGTTTGTTGCGCTTTGCCTGCGAGGCCGGAGCCGTCATGGGACAAGCCGCGCCGGACGAATATCAGGCGTTGGTAACCTATTCCCGCAAAATCGGCATTGCTTTCCAAATTACCGATGATATCCTAGACGTTGAAGGCACGGTTGAACAAATGGGCAAAACTCTTGGCAAAGATGCTATTCAGGGTAAACTCACTTTTGTCAGCCTCTATGGACTGGAAAAATCCAAACAACTCGCCGCAAGCTTAATCGCAGAAGCCAAATCCGAACTACAAATATTCGGCGACAAAGCAATAGATTTACTGGAGTTGGCTGACTTTATCCTTAGTCGGCGTCAATAAACGTCAAAAACACATATTTAGCTGTCGGCGATGGTGTTTTTATAATAACCCCAATGGCAATGCGGCTATCCGGTTTCAATGCCGGTAGCGATGGTTTTTGATTAATGCTTTGCAACAAAACCGTATCTTTATCCAGCAATTCAACATGCACCATCGGCACCTCAACTTTGCGAGATGTCGGGTTATTGATAAACCCTTTAACTTCCAGCACCTTACCGCCGTTCGCCTCTATATAGTTCCAGTTTATATTCTGAAACTCCAACCCCTCACCGGGGATTTTGGCGCGAATGCCAAATGCCCGATAAACTCCGTTGGCAAAAGGCACCGTTCGCACAATTTCATAGCGATAATTATACAAAAGTGTCAGCATCAACACCGCTGTCGCTGCACCGATTATCTTAAAATTAAACTTGCGATACAACCCAAGCATGGTTTTTATCCGCAGTAGCAACCTGTCTTTAGCCGAAAGTTTTTGTTCTGCCTCAAAAAGTTTTTCGCTTTGCTCAGATAAACGGGCAAAAACATCTTTCATATTAATTTCTGCCGATTCCGCAACTTTGGGTTCTTCAGCTTCTTGCGTATCTGTTTCTTCTTCCGCAATTACCGATTCCTCCAGAGCAGATTCCTCCGGTTGCGGCTGTTCCGCCGGCTTTTCTGGTCGCGGTTCCGCCGGCGCCGGCTCACTTCTGCTCATTCCGCTACGATCAAAACGAAAAATTTCTCCACAATTACCGCAACGCAGGCGCCTCCCCTCTTCAGGGATAAGGCTCGCCTCAACTTCATAGCCCATACGGCACTTCGGACAATATATACGCATAGTTTTCACCTCTTGGCACATCATAGAATGAAAAAGCGTTTAATCAAAGCAAAAAAGTACTTTATTAAAAGAATAATTACGTTTAGAGTAGAGCAAATAAGTTAAGGAGGCGGACTTTGCCCGAAAACATTAATAACATTATTGAAATGAACAATGTCGGCATCAGATATGACCAAGGGCCGGAGGTTTTGAGCGACATCAATTTGTCCCTCAAGCGTGGTTCTTTTCATTTTCTGACCGGCAAAAGCGGCGCCGGCAAAACCTCTCTCTTGAGCATGATGTACCTTTCGCAAAAGCCCAGCCGCGGACAAATTAGCGTCTTTGGCAAAAATATAAACTTTGCCAACCGCGATTCTTTGGCTTCTTTGCGCCGCCGTATCGGCGTTGTTTTTCAAGACTTTAGACTGCTGGATCATCTGAGCGCTTTTGACAATGTGGCTTTGCCGCTGCGTGTGTGCGGCATGGATGAGCGCGAAGTCCGCAAACGCGTCAGCGAATTGCTAAGTTGGGTTGAGTTAGATCGCCACATGCTTGACGCTGCCGCCACTCTCTCCGGCGGCGAAAAACAGCGTGTAGCAATTGCCCGCGCGGTAATTAATCGTCCTGAACTCTTGCTTGCCGATGAACCGACCGGCAACGTTGATAACTTTATTGCGCCCAAACTTATGAAACTTTTTGTAGAACTCAACAAACTTGGAACCACCGTTGTCATTGCCACTCACAGTGACAAGCTGATTAACGACTTTGCATACCCGCGGTTGCATTTACAAAGCCGCAATTTGCACATTTTATATCCGACCGACAAATCAACGCTCGGAGGCGCCGATGTCTAGACCGGCATTTATAACCCGCAAGCAGGAACTTCCGCTCAAAGGCGACACCACCAGCATGTTTTTGCAGGTGATTATTTCTATCGCCGTATTTATCTTTGCCATCACGCTGTCTGGCGTGCTTGCCATCAACTCTATTCTGGAGAACTGGAACCAAAGCATTTTGGGTTCGCTCACGGTGCAAATTATGCCCGTCAATGATGTAAACCCCGAAAAAGCCGCGGCCGAAACCTTGGCCTATCAGGACAAAGCCATAGAATATCTGCAGTCGGTTGAAGGTATTATCAAAGTAACCCCGCTGTCAAACGAGCAATTAAAAAAATTGCTGCGCCCCTGGCTGGGAGACGGCGTAAATATTGACACTCTGCCCATGCCGGGAATTATTGACGTCAAATTAGCCAACAACGCTGATATTGATTTTAATAAATTAGCGCAGGATTTGGCAGCCGCCTCGCCGCAGGCCTCGTTGGACAATCACAAGCTCTGGCTCAGCAAATTAATTCGTTTTGCCGACGGCCTCAAGCTCATTGCCACCACAATTTTGCTTTTGGTAATCGGTATCTCGACCGGCGCCATTTTCTACACTACCCAAATGAGCTTGGGACTGCACAAATATATTATCGAAATTCTCCATATTATGGGTGCCAAAGATGCCTACATTGCGCAGCAATATGCTAAGCGCATGGCCTTTTTGGGCTTAACCGGCGGTATGTTTGGATTATTTTTTGCCATTCCGACCATCTTTTTTATCGGTTCGCTGGCCACCCAAATAGAAGGCGGAATCATCAGCGAAGCCGCGCTTAACATTGCTGATTGGATTATGATTATCATCTTGCCGCTGTTTGCCATGATAATTTCTATGATAACCGCTTATTATACCGTTAAACAAACTCTGCAGAAGATGTTATGATGAAAAAAATTGTTTTCATATCTACACTAATATTATTAACTGCATGGATAGGCGGATTCGTGTATTTTGCTTGGCGTATCAACCATTATCGCCCCGACACCTCATCGCACACAGAGGCAATCATTGCTCTTACCGGCGGCCGATACCGAATTGCCGAGGCTGTTGAGCTTTATAACAAAGGTCTGGCTGACAAGCTGTTTATCTCTGGTGTCAGCCGCAAAAGTTCGCTTAATGCCATCAAAAAGAGCCAAAATCTCCACATCAATAACGAAGCCGGCGTGATTATCGGCCAGCGAGCCAAAAACACTATCGGCAATGCCAAAGAAACCATCGATTGGTTAAAACAAAATCAGATTTCCTCAATCCGGCTGGTAACGTCTAACTATCATGTGGAACGCAGCATGGCCGAATTTTTGGCGCGCGCTCCACACTTAAAGATTATCCCTCATCCGGTATATTCCGACAAAGTGCAAAAAAAGTGGTGGACGAGTTGGCATACCTTCTCGCTTATTTTTGCGGAATATAATAAATTTTTATATGTTTACATTCGTTGCAATTTTTTCTGAGGTGACAAATGCTGTACATTCGTTCCATATTATTCAACATTATCGGATATTCAACTCTGGCTCTGGGCTGTATTACTAACTCCATAATCGGCGCCGTATCGCCCAAAACCACCATCAAAGTATGGAACTACGTATTTATCCCTCTTTTGGTCTGGTGTCTCAAAGTTTTTGCCGGAATAACCATTGAAATCAGAGGAAAAGAGCACATCAAACAGTCTGATGTAATATATGCCGGCAAACATGAATCCGCCCTTGAGACCTATGTTCTTACCAATTACCTCAAGAGAGCCACTTTCATCCTCAAAAAAGAACTCACCTACATCCCGATTTTCGGATGGGCTCAGCATTTTTACGGTATGATTCCGGTAGACCGCTCTGCCGGTGCTGCCGCCATGAAAAATATGCTGCGTCACGCTAAAGCCAAAGCGCAAGAAGGACGTCCGATTATCATTTTTCCGGAAGGAACCCGCCGCCAACCCGGACAAGACCCCGTATACAAACCCGGAGTCGCCATGCTCTATCAACACCTCAATCTTCCTGTTGTGCCAATAGCCACCAACACCGGACTGTTCTGGAAAAAAAGCTCATTTCTGCGCTACCCTGGCAAGGTTATTTTTGAATTTATGAAGCCTCTTCCCGCAGGATTGGACAAACAACACTTTATGAGCGAATTGCAAAACCGCATAGAAAACAAATGCCGTGAGCTCAACGAAGAAACCATGGCTCAATATCCCTACACTCAAAAACAGATGTTTCACCAATAAGGATCCACAATGGGCATTAAGGTTATTGGCAAAAACTGCTGGCAAAAACTTAAACGCAATGTCTTTGGCGTATTTGCTTTTCTGTTCTCCTTTATGGTCGTGATAACTTTTATCAGCATAACCCTGAGTCGCAACGCCGCCATCCACAGTCTTAAGTCGGAAATTGCCGGAATCATCGCAGATTTGAATGAAGTCGATGCCGATATTGCCTATGATAAAATCAGTTTCAACAATATTTTTATCTACCCGCTGATAAAAATTGAGAATTTGCAAATTTATAATCTCAAAGGCTCTTCACTCTGGAAAATCAAGTTTCCCGAGATTAGCGGACGTCCTAAATTGTTCGGCTTCGGCAAAATCAATCTGCGCGCCGGAAATACCGCTGAAATTTCTATAGATAAAGACACTTATCAAATAAGCTTAGGCAGCGCCAAAACTATTATCGAATTGCAAAAAAACGGCAACATCAAAGAATTGCAAACTTATTTGAAAAACATACAAATCAAAGATTTTGCCAAAATCAAAAGTCTTACCTTTATCTCGAGGCGCTTAAATCAGGCAATGGCTACACGGATTCTCACTCCGGCCTTTGAAAGCCACTTAGAAGTGAAAAACTTTAAGTTCAATGGCTTGATTGACTATCCTCTGGCCGCTGAAATTCAACGTATTTATGCCAAATTTAATCTGATTGGCAACATTGGCGACGGCGACACTTTTTTACTGGCGGCAGAAAACTGGCTCAAGTCCGGTGGTTTTATTGAAATTCCCTCTGTATTTGTAAACTGGGCACCGCTGTTACTGGTTGGCCGCGGCGACATTTCTTTCGATGAAAAGTTTGCTCCCAAACTGCAATTACAAACCTCTTCCAAAGCCATGCTGGAATTACTAAATGACATGCAGGCCAAAAGTTACTTAGATCGCAAAGGCGTTTTTGTCGCCAATATCCTGCTCAATGCCAAAGCCTTCAAGCTCCACAATGATGACAAATACCTAACCATCGCCACGCCGATTACTTATCGTGACAACAAATTAGCCGTAGAAAACATCACAATTAAGACTCTGCTCCCGCAAAACGGGCAATAACAACTTTAGCCAAACCATAACAACGCTCTTGGAGCATTTCATAATGTTCCGGCAGCTTTAATTGTTCATCTTTTTGCACCTCAATCAAGCACAGCGCATTGGGCTTCAACACAGATGCCGCCGCTCTCAACGCCGGCTCACTCAGTCCCTTATTATATGGAGCATCCATAAACAAAACATCATACTCCGGAACTCCGCTCAGCCGAGCCGCGTCACAATTTATTATTTGAATATTTGCCTTTTCAGCAACAAACAAAGCCGCATTTTTTCTCACCGCCCGAACATCTACATCAACTGCGGCCACCTTAGCAAAACCTTGCGACAAAGCCTCCAGCGCAAAAGCGCCGGTACCGCAAAACACATCTATCAGTTTGCGCCCGTCAAAGCTCCCGAGTTTTGAACGCAAGATATTAAAAAGCGCTTCTCTTGCCCGATCAGAAGTCGGGCGCACATTTGCGCTTTCCGGAGAAAAAAGCTTTTTACCGCGATATTTGCCGCCGATTATTCTCATAGCTCAAACTTATTCCCGAGTTGTTCTTTTAATACCTTAGTCGGAACTTCCCTAACCTCGCCTTTCTTAAGCGAGCCCAGCTGAAACGGTCCATAAGACAAGCGAATAAGCCGAGAAACCTCCCACCCGATAGACTTCATAACCTTGCGGATTTCGCGATTTTTTCCCTCATTCAAAGTAACCTGCAACCATGTATTAGCCCCTTGCTGGCTCTCTATCACCGCATTTATCGCCCCATATTCCACACCGTCTACCACCACGCCTTTTTGCAACGGCGCCAATTTTTTGGCATCAACAAATCCGTGCACCCGAACCTTGTAGCGACGCGCCCAACCATTAGACGGCAATTCCAGCTTGCGAGAGAGTTCTCCGTTATTAGTCAAAAGCAACAACCCCTCAGAATTAAGATCCAACCTTCCGACCGAAATCACACGAGGCAAACCCACCGGCAGATTGTCAAACACCGTCGAACGTCCTTTTTCATCTTTATGAGAAGTAACCAATCCGGCAGGTTTATAATACAACCACAAACGGGTGATTTCTTTTTGCGGCAGTTTTTCGCCATCAAGCAGAATTTTTTCCGTACCTTCAACATTAAACGCCGGAGTATCAACAACCTCGCCATTAACGCTCACCCGTCCTTGAGCAATTAATTCCTCAGCTCCTCTGCGAGAACAAACACCGGAGCGCGCCATAAATTTTGCCAGTCTTTCTGTCATTTTATACTTTCCTTTTTGTTTTAGATTTAGCATAATCAAACTAAATTACAACAAAAAAGGAATCTCATGGAAAATATGGATTATATGCGCCGCGCGTTGCAATTAGCTGAACAGGCCGCCGAACAAGATGAAGTGCCGATTGGTTGTGTTATAGTCAACCCTCAGAGCAACGAGATTATTGCCGAAAGTTACAACCTCAGCCAACATATAGAAGACGCCACTGCTCATGCCGAAATCAAAGCAATTCAGACCGCTTGCCAAAAACTTGGCACCAATCGTCTGCGCGGATTAGATTTATACGTAACCTTAGAACCATGCACTATGTGCGCCGCGGCAATTTCTTTTGCCCGAATAGAGAATCTGTATTTTGGCGCCACCGATACCAAAGGCGGCGCAGTCGTCAGCGGCGTAAGGTTTTATGAACAGCCCACCTGCCATCACCGCCCCCAAATACATAGTGGATTGCTGGCTGACGAATGCAGCCGGATTTTGAAAAAATTTTTCCAAAACAAAAGAAATAAGTAAGCCAACTTTCTTAAAGAATTTTTGTTATTAGATACGCCGCTCTAGACGTGCTTGCCTAAAACAACTTCATTATAGATTGTGCCGCTTGCGATGCGAGGGATAGTGAGTTTATCGCTAATTGCTGTCTGGTTTGTAGTGCCAGCATATTGGCGGATTCCTCGTTCATATCCGCAAGGGTTAACTTATCCGCACCCTCGGTCAAAATATTTATCAAATTCTCGGTAAAATCCTGCCTTGAAGTTATAATTGAATAATTATTCCCCAGCTCCGCGGTAAAGGCTCTGATACTTTTCAAAGCGCTGGCGATTTCTTTGAGGCTTTGGGCAATGTCGCCCTGATTCTGCCAATCAACCGTATTTAGCCCTAATGAGCCTGCTGACATATCCTTGCCAGACACGTTCAAATCGGCGCTGCCGCTCTCATTAAACCGCACATTGAGCTTGTCCTCTTTTAATAAATTCGTGCCCTTATATGAAGCGTCTTTTATCACCGAATCATACTGACCGACTATCTCTGAATATTGCTTACTATTTTCCTTTGCCTCATTTTTGTATTTATAATCCATACTGCGATTAGCATTCTGTTCTTTGAGCCAATCCAAACTTGGCACGGGGTCAGCCACTACTCCCGCAACTTCCACAAATCCCGCCGGCATATTATTACCGTTCATGGTATTATCACTAATCGCCTTCTCTGCTTTGTAAACCTTACCATTCACACTCATCTTTGAACCGGATACGGCTTTGATAGTTGTCTTAGCCTGAGAACTATCAAAAAGATTTTGTATAACACTAATGTTAGTTTTAGACATTTGAGAATTAATATTGAATGTCAAGTTATCTCTACAATCAGTGAATTGACTAGCTCTAATATTTAAGATAGCTTTATCGTTAACATTACAAGTCCCAACGGACAAACCGACTTGTGATATAATATTTATTTTTGCATTACCAGTAAAATTTGATGTTCCATTTTCAATCCCGATAAATTCTGATGATATATTCAAGGTGGCATTGTTTTCAGCATTTAAGATGGCCCCTCCCACTCCCCTAGAACCTCTTTGCCTCAAGGATATATTTAGTTCACCATAAACATGCGCACTAGAACCTCCAACACCATACGATACTATAGCTTTTGCAGAATTATAATTGGTTTCTGAAATTGTATTTACGCCATAAAATCCTATGTTAGTACCGCTTGATATACCTTTTGACTTAACATCTTTATTTTGCATATAACTATCTTGCTCACCATTATCCATCATGATATCGATATTTTGCAATATGTGGTTTGATGTACCTAAAAAATTAATTATTTGACTGACTACGGATTTTCTTGTTATCGCCTTAACTGAAATGTCGGAAATCAATAAATTATCTGCTTCTGCTTTAATGCCATATGTCAGCCCTAGTTTTTCTAAGTCTATACTGATTTGCGAGAATTTATCGGTGTCCGGCTCTGATACTCCGTAGTAGCCAACGCCGACTAAGTTTTGTCCGGCTTTTAAGGTTATAGTGTCTTCAGCGGTTATGTTGCCGCAAATTACAATATTGCCGGCTTTGCCGCTGTCCAGCGCGGCTTTGAGCTCGCTCCAATTACTGACCACTGCCGAAACATTATCCTGACTTTCAAACCATTCTTTGCTGGGAATTTTTGCTGTTTCCAATGCGGACGTGGCAACAGCCGCGGCTTGTTCTAGGAATGCGGCGCCGGTTTCTAAGGCAGTGGTGGCGGTTTTGATGGTGCTCACCGCCTGCCCCATTGAGTCTAATAAGGCGTCAAGATCATTGGCTCTATTTGTAAGACTGCGCGCGGTGTAGTATGAACTAGGATTATCTATGGCAGAATTTACTTTATTGCCGGTGGCGAGTTTGTTTTGGGTAGAGCTAACCTGCCTGCTGATGTTCTGCAGGCTCAATAAGTTACTGCGCATACTCGCAGTTAAACTTATCTTTCCGGTCATACTCTCTTTACTCCTTTTGTCGCACTTTCTCAAAAATTAAATAGCACCTAAAGACTGCTTTTTCCAGTGCTAACGCTTAGTTTTCAACAACTATCGACTGATTATTTTTTGCCTTGAGAAAAAGATGGATTGCTTCTCGCGGCTACCGCCGTTCGCGCAATGACAGACCCCACAAAAAAGCTGAAAATTCATTTTTGAATTTTCAGCTTTTTTTCACACACAATCTCTAGCAAGCTCGGATAGTGGTACAGATAGAGTGATTTCTAGGTGCTGAAAAGCGGAGCGTACACGATTAGTACGTGAGCATTTTCTGTCACCGTAAAATCGCTCTAGATGTGCCGCTAGACGAGCTTGCCTAATTAGCTAGATGAGCCTGCTTATATTCCTACTAACTTCCCGATTCTTAATAGCCTCTCGCTTATCATAGTTCTTTTTTCCTCGTCCCAAACCGACTTCCAGTTTAGCCAATCCTTTGTCATTAAAAAACAATCTCATAGCCACGAGGGTAGAACCCTTGCGCGATAGCGCATTGATTATATCTATTATTTCTTTATGTTTCAGCAGGAGTTTGCGGTCGCGTTTTTCGGCATGGCTGGCATATCCCTTGTTGGCATACTCGGCAATAAACATATTAGACATATAGAGCTCACCATTTTTTTCCACTCCGAACGCGTCTGTAATATTCGCATGCCCCAGCCGCAGAGATTTCACCTCGGTTCCGGTCAGTTCTAATCCGGCCACAAATTTTTCTTCTATCAGATAGTCAAAATGAGCCCGCCGGTTTTGCGCAACCAGTCCGGTAGATATAAAATCACTCTTATTTTTTTTAGCCATTTGCCACCTTCTTATATTCAAAACACAATGCCCGACGCACCTTATACGGGAGTCCGGAATTAGCATATTGCGGCAAAAATTGCAAGCACTCATCCCACTCGGCTTTGCTCATCACTTCTGTACTGCGCAATTCCGGAACAATCCAAATCCGTTTCTGCGCAACAAAAATTTCACAACCGCCGAGAGTTGCCCCCCTAAAACTTTTTTTCATTTCTGCCAGCAGATGCAAGATTTCTTCAGCTTCCGGCGCATAATCCAAATCAGCGCACCGACACAGCAGTTCCGCCAACACACGATAAGCTATTTCCTCATGCAACCGCGCCAACCAACCATCGGCAAAAGAAAAAATATGTCTACCATAGCAACGAACCTTATTATCAATACAGTTTGTTACCACAGATTCAATATATTCGCGGCTCCGCGCCAAAATCTTTGCTGTATTAGCCAACCTTGCCTCGCTAATACCGATTTGTCGCTCCAGCTCCGGCAAAAATTTTCGCATTTTAACACGCTGAAAATCCAAACATTGGTTCGACGGATCTTCCACCCACGCAATTCCCTTTGCGCGCAAATAATTTCGCAAATCTTCCGGATCATCTTCAAGCTGAGGACGAATAACCATAATCCCGTTTCGTTCAGAAATCGGCAGCATTCCGCTCAAACCATACAAACCGCTACCTCTTTGCAGCCGCAGCAAAAAGGTCTCCGCCTGATCGCGGCGATGATGCCCGACTGCCAAATATTTTACTTTATGTTCCTTGCACCAGTCTGTTAGCAATTGATATCTGGCCTCTCGCGCCTCGGCTTCTATTGCCGCGATTGGTTTTTCACCTTGCCATGTCAAAATATGATGTTCAATCCCTGCCTCATTCATCAGCCGAGCCACATACTCAGCTTCGGCACGAGATTCCGCACGCAACCCATGGTCGACACTAAGCGCCACCACTTTGCGCCCGATTTCTTTGAGCCGCAACACCAGCGCCAAAGAATCGGCGCCGCCGGAAACTCCGGCGGCGACAATTTCATCAGTCAAAGGATAGCGCTCAAAGAACTTTTGCACCTACTTACACTCCAGCGCCCTGGCAAAATTCGCCGCTTTGGTCTTGGTCACATCTTCTGCCTTAGGAAACTCCGTCGGCAGGGTCTTAAACGCCGTGCAAGCCTCATCTTTTTTGCCCAATTCGCGCATAGACATTCCCAGTTTCAGCAGGCTGTCTGCGCCTTTATTTCCGTCCTTATATTTTTCCAAACCTTTACCAAACGCCACTGCTGCTTTAGCATAATCTTTTTGGGCATAATACGCCTCGCCCAGCCAATATTGAGCATTACCGGCCAATTTATGCTCAGGATATTTGGTCATCAGTGCCGTAAATTTTTGCGCAGCCTCTTCATTATTGCCGGCATTAATCGCCGTCATTCCCTGCTTATAAATATCCTCTGCCGACTGAGTTTTTACCGGCGCCAAATCTTCTCCCTTGGACACGGCTCCTCCAAGGATTGAAGCCGGAGCTCCGTTTGCCACCGGAGCATCAAACTTTTTAGGCGCCGCGTCAGCCGCACCCATTCCGCCACCGCTTAAAGGTTTGCCCTCATACATCTTAAAGCGCATATCAATATCCTTATTCATAACATCAAGGCGCTCATTAAGGGTTTTGATTTTGTACTCAAGTTCATCAATTTTGCCGACTGCCTTCCGCAAATTTTCATCAAACTGCCCCATTTGCACCGCCACGCTCTGCGCCGAAGCCGGATTTATTCCGTCTTGTTTTTCTCGATACGCCTGACGTTGCAAAACCTGCACATCTTCACGCAGCTGGTCAATTTCCGCCTGCAAAGCGTTTTGCGCCCGCACCGGCACCGCATTCAAAAACAACACTGATGACATCAACAGAATTTTAGCCGTTTTCATATTTACCTCGAGTTACAAAAATTAATTTAACTGTTACAAGATAATTTACTTTTCAGATAATAACAAGCATAAAAAAAAGCGCACCCGCTAAGGTGCGCAATTTTTAACTTAACCTAAAAGTCGAATTAGTTACCGGCTTTAATAACGGTAACAGCACGACGGTTCTGAGCCCAAGCAGCTTCGTTGTTGCCCAAAACGGCCGGACGCTCTTTACCATAAGAAATGGTAGAAATGCGGTCAGCAGCTACGCCCTGAGAAGCCAGATACTGCTTAACGGCGTTGGCACGACGCTCACCCAAAGCCAAGTTGTATTCACGAGTACCGCGCTCATCGCAGTAACCTTGAACAACAACGTTTACATTCTCATGTTTCTTCAACCATTTAACCTGAGTATTCAGGATTTCGGCAGAATCAGCACTGATTGCAGAGCTATCAAATGCGAAGAAAACTCTGTCTTCAGCATTTTCCATAAAATCACGAGCCATTTTAGATTCGCACTCGCTGCCGCCGAACAAAGAGCTCTCACCCAAGGCAGAGCAGCCGGACAAAGCAATGATTGCACAGAACAAACTCAAAAGCTTTTTCATTTTTATATTCTCCATATGGTTTAAATATTCGTAATCGTTAAATAACTAATACAGTCCTAACTTAAGCAATAAAAATTTAATTTTCAATAACAAAAACAAATACTCCGCAAAAAAAAATATTTTTTTGCATTTTTTAGGCTCAAAATACTCCATAAGCCTTTTCGAATGCATTTCTGATACTAAAAATCAAATTATAAAAATTAGATAATGCATATTGCCGATTCTTAAATACAACTTTAGTTGATTCTCCGCTCTCCCCCAAGCAAAAAAAAGCTCCCGATTCGGAACCGAACGGGAGCTTTCCTTAGATTAGTCGCTAAAAATTAGCAGGCTTTTTTGCAACCGCAAGAGCAACCATTATTAACCTTCTCGCCTTTATGACGAACTGCGGCCTGAGCTGCAGCCAAACGAGCTACCGGTACACGGTACGGAGAGCAAGAAACATAGTTCATGCCGCAAGTCTGGAAGAAGTCAATAGATGCCGGATCGCCGCCGTGCTCACCGCAAACACCCAACCAAATTTTCGGGTTAGAGCAACGAGCTTTTTCGCAAGCCATCTTAACCAGACAGCCCACACCTTCAACATCGATAGATGCGAACGGATCGGCAACATATACGCCGCGAGCGCGGTATTCGTCAAGAATAGCACCGGTATCATCACGGCTCATACCCAAAGTTGTTTGGGTCAAGTCGTTAGTACCAAAGCCAAAGAACTCGGCAGACTGAGCCAACTCGTCAGCCTTAAGGGCGGCGCGCGGCAACTCAATCATAGAGCCTACTTCGTATACAATCTTCTTGCCTTTTTCAGCAAATACCTTAGCAGCAGTAGTATCGATAATATCTTTAACGATATCCAACTCTTTCTTAGAACCTGTCAACGGAACTTCGATTTCCGGCAATACTTTTATGCCTTCATCAGCACATTCAATAGCTGCCTCGATAATTGCGCGGGTTTGCATCTCGCAGATTTCCGGATAGGTAATCGGCAGACGGCAACCACGATGACCCAACATCGGGTTAGCTTCGTGCAGAGAGTTAGCGCGCTGTTTAACTTTTTCCAGAGTCATACCCAGCTTGTTTGCCAATTCCTGCATTTCTGCATCGGTATTGGGCAAGAATTCGTGCAAAGGCGGATCCAACAAGCGAACAACAACCGGCAGACCGTCCATAATTTTGAACAAATCCTTAAAGTCCTGTTTCTGATAAGGCAACAAACGAGCCAAAGCGGTACGACGACCTTCCTCGTTGTCGGCCAAAATCATGGCACGCATATCCGGAATACGCTCAGCATCGAAGAACATATGCTCGGTACGAGCCAAACCGATACCCTGAGCGCCAAAATCGCGAGCAGTCTGAGCATCTTTCGGAGTCTCGGCGTTAGCGCGAACTTCCAAAGTACGGATTTCATCAACCCAGCTCATCAACTTACCGAAGTTACCGCTGTTGGTATCAGCCTTAACAGTCGGAACCTGACCTTCGATAATCTGACCTTTAGCACCGTCCAAAGATACCCAATCGCCTTCTTTAACCACAACGCCCTTATCGGTTGTCATGGTCTTTTTGGCATAATCGATATGGATTTCATGAGAACCGGATACGCACGGAGTACCCATACCGCGAGCCACAACGGCTGCGTGAGAGGTCATACCGCCGCGAGCAGTAATAACACCCTGAGAAGCGTGCATACCGCCAATATCTTCCGGAGAAGTCTCATTACGAATCAAGATAACTTTTTCACCTTTGGCAGCCCAAGCCTCTGCGTCTTCGGCACAGAATACGGCACGACCTACAGCGGCGCCCGGAGAAGCCGGCAAACCGGTAGCAATAACGGTTTTCGGAGCCTTCGGATCCAACATCGGGTGCAACAACTGATCCAACTGATCAGCGCCCACGCGCATAATAGCTTCTTCTTTGTTAATCAGGCCTTCTTCAACCATCTCAACTGCCATACGAACAGCGGCGGCGGCGGTACGTTTACCGTTACGGCACTGCAACATCCACAACTTACCATGCTCAATAGTAAATTCCATATCCTGCATATCTTTGTAGTGAGCTTCGAGGTTATTACGAACCTCAACCAGCTCCTGATAGAGGTGCGGCCATTTTTCTTCCAAAGAAGTGCCGTCGCCCTTAGAGGCCATCGGTTGCGGAGTACGAATACCGGCCACAACGTCTTCACCCTGAGCATTTACCAAATATTCACCATAATAAACATTCTCGCCGGTAGCCGGATCACGAGAGAAGCAAACACCGGTAGCGCAATCGTCGCCGGCATTACCAAACACCATGGTCTGAACATTTACGGCTGTGCCCCAGTCGCCCGGAATGTTGTTGAGTTTACGATATGTAATAGCGCGAGCGGCCATCCAAGAACCAAACACAGCGCCAATACCTGCCCACAACTGATCCCACGGATCCTGCGGAACAACTTTGCCGATTTTCTCACCGATGGCTTTATACTCTTTAACCAATTCTTTGAGGTCTTCAGCGGTCAAATCTGTATCAGACTTGTAACCCTTAGACTTCTTCATATTTTCCAGAGCTTCTTCATAGAGGTCAAGGTCAGCGCCCAAAACCACGTCAGAGAACATCTGCAGAAAACGACGATAAGAGTCATAAGCAAAACGCTCAGAACCAGAGGCTTTTGCCAAAGCCTGAACAGTCTGATCATTCAAACCGAGGTTCAGAACGGTATCCATCATACCCGGCATAGAAACGCGGGCGCCGGAACGAACTGAAAACAGCAACGGATTGCTGGCATCGGCAAATTTTTTGCCCATGATTTTTTCAACACCGGCAACAGCCTCGCGGACCTGATCCTTCAAATCAGCCGGATAGGTCTGGTTATTATTGTAGTAATAAGTGCAAACTTCTGTCGTAACTGTAAATCCAGGAGGTACAGGCAAGCCAACCTTGTTCATTTCTGCCAGGTTAGCACCCTTACCACCAAGGAGATTTCTCATTGTAGCATCGCCTTCGGCGTTGCCGTTTCCAAATGTATATACCCATTTACTCATGGTTTATGGAGCTCCTTTTAGTAGCTTTGTTAACGAAAATCAGGCAGAGAACTCTGCCCGATGAAATTACATTCGGCAATAAAATATAACAATAAATCCGATTCTGCAAGAAATATATTAAGGTTGTTCCGCTACTTCTCCCCTTTAGCAGCGACTCAAGAGGCAAAACACCGCCGGCAAAATCTTTTTGGCGCGCGTGCGCCGGATTTTCCGAGTCGCAAAGATACCATGCACGCCCTGTTCTGCCTGCCTTTTGACAAAACCTGCCCTCACTCCCCAAACGCTAACGATTCGATAAAACGGCATTTTCCACCCTGTTTCTTTGCGGAATCCCCCGATTTCGGCTATTGCGTCCAGTTTCAACTTTTGAGTCAAAGGTAAAAAATATCTTAAAAAAGCCGAAAATTCCGCCTGTTATAAACATTTTTTATTGAAAAAATCAAGCCTTTATGCTATAAATATAATTGTACAAATATTATCTTTAGTTAGCGTTATGTCTATCATTATCAATCAGAACTTTTTCATAATTTATCAAGATAACGTTCTTGATTGTTTGAAGATAGATTTAACTTTTTTAATTAGAGAGCTGGCATCTGCCATAGTATTTGTTCCCTATGTCAGCGGCATAGGTTGTTTGAATTCAAAAATGTAAAAATAAAGTCCGTTCTATCCCTGTTTATTTTTCCTAATCAGACCAACATCATATCTCCGGCATTTTAGCTACAACCGGCAGAGGCGAAGTACAGTACCCTTTGTACAGATATTGAGGTTTGACCAAGATTTACAATCAGATGAGCGGACACTAAAGTGGGAAGTTGACAAGGCAACTTGTTATTCATGCCCACAAAAAATTTAACTATGGCAACAAATAAAAATTTCTTGACCGTAGCAATCTCAATCCTGTGTGCATTATTCCTCTCATCTTGTGAGGCTGATGCATGGCTGGAGCTGGAAAAAAATCCAACTCCTCAGCCACAGGAGTACACCATCGCAACAGAGCACGTGAGTGCCTCTTATGCCGATGGCATGATTCTTGATAAACACATTGCCCTCCTTAAGGAAGACAACAAGGTTGTCGAGAACCATAACTACACTGCCAAACACAGTGTAGTTATAAATAAGGTAGCTGTGAAGCGATCTCTGGCTGAAACCCTCGTAGGTAAAACCATCGCTTATACCGATGGTTTCAACCTCAACGGTGCCGCCACTCTTACAGTATCCATAGCGTTGGAAAATTGCGAGAGTGTGTATTTTGAGGAAAATGGCAAAACCTATTGCCACAAAAACTTCCTCAAAGATGGTGCCATTGCCGCCCTTACGGCGTGCAACTGGACACCATCCATCCTCCGGATTGGTGAGATTAATGGGAATATCCTCAACGGCAAAGTGATTGTAAAAGATCATGAGAGCATTGAGATCCCCGTTGAAATCGCCATCAGCGAGGATGATGTTCGCACCGTAGAATATTCAGACGCAACAGTCAAGACCTCTACTACCGTAGAGATTATCAAGACTGTCAAGGTTAATGGAAACATCACCGAAACCACTCCTATCACCGTTGCTATTGCAGCCGGTTTGGAGTGTGGCGAGATGATTGAGACCAGTAACCTCGCGTCTCTTGCCTACGGCAGCGCAGCTACCGTTGCTAATGGAACTGCCACTGTAAGCATGAACATCGTTAGCTTTACCGCTAGCGTAACCATGCCGACCAGCGTACAGTTCTCAGACGAAGGCTCAACCCACACTGCGCAAGTGGTATGGAAGAACCTTGTCGTCACAAGCAACGGCAGCATTAAAGTCGACAAGAAAAACTCTGAGAATATTGATATCATGAACACCGCTTATTTCAAGCTCGTGTGCGATGGTATTGATATGGCTACTGACACCAAGCAGGTTCATCAAACCAAGCGTATTTACGCTGAGTTTGAAAAAGAAGAAAACGGTAACGTAACCTTTATCCTTCACGGAGAAAAGGATATACGTTTCACCGCTCCTTCCGGAATCAGCCTCGTAGCAGGAGCAGATCAGAGCAAGATTGTCGACAATTTAGAGCTCAAGACCAACGGCAAAACCGAAGGATCTTGGGTTGCAACAGGCACCAAGAGCTTGAACGGTGTGAAGTATACTTCATACCGTCGTATTGACAGCTACTCTTATAGCAATGGTATCAACAATACCGTTACTATGACCAAGAACGACAACTATGTTATCGTTTACAAGGGTCATGAGTATCCTGTCAGCATGAGCGATGTTGTAGTATCTGCAACTGCTCCTGTAAAAGGAAATGTAAACGTTGCAAACGGTTACAAGTCTTGTGCTTTCTCTCTCAACTACACTGCTTCACGCAACAATACTTCTGCTTCTGATGAAACAGTTGTAACGTTGAAGAAGAAGGTAGCTGATTACATCATCGCTGGTTATCGCCTTGTGCGAGCTGACCAGACCGATCGTTATGATACAAACCGTGATCGTTGGGAGTCTACTCCTATCTGCGCATGGTTTGAGTCAATCACTGATAGTCACAACACCCTTTTCGTCGCTTTTGACGAAACTACAGGTGCCGAGATCTATCGTGAGAACACGAGCGGCAAGTCAATTCCTCAGGGAATGAGACTGGCGATGAAACACGCCGGCGGTAATGCATTTGTTGCAGGATATGTACTTATAGACCCCAACGTCTATACGTACTACGCATTTGACGGCACCTACACTGCTGTCTCTGCGATATCTTCAACAACTGCCAGACTCCGCGATCCGTATCAGGGTTCAGGCGTGTACGACAAGGACGACCAGAGCACTTCTTTTGCGCTCGCCAACGGTCGCACCCTTGTTCTCAAATAAAAAAAGTTAAATCCGTCCTCTCGCACATCTCTGGTTTATTCCAGTGTATTGCGAGGGGGCACAAAACAAAAAAAATTATGAAAAAAAATATTTTTGCGATTATAGTAATCGCAATTTTGAGCAGCATCTTCGCTGCTCCTATGAGTGGTCAGCAGGTTTATATTCTGTCTCCGGCTAAGTATAAAGCTCTTAGCGATTCGCTAAAAGCTAGCAGCCGAGGCAGAGCCAAGACAAGAGCGCTAAATCCAGACAATGGACGCAGAGCTCTGCACTTGGCGGGAGGTTGTTATTTCAACTCTCTCACCAAGTCGGCAGAAGCCACCTTGTCTCTCGGCTACCAGCTGGGAAAGACAGGCGGTTTCGAATTTGGAGCACAAGCTTCATCAGACTTCAACAGATTTTCTGCTGAAGCCTATGTGAAGCAGAATCTCGGCATTTACACTGCTGAGAGTGTGCTTATACCTGCACTCCGCCTTGGGGTAGGCGCCTGTGACCAGGATATGTACTTCGGCAAGCAAACCGAAGGCAGCTCTTGGATCGCAGTCGCAGCCCCCAGAATGGCGTTTTGCGCCTCTGCGGAGTTTGACCTCAAGTGGAAGCCTTCAAAGAAAGAGCCTCGTCTCTATCTAGAAGGTTTCTGCGGATATCGTATTACTCCATCTTGGGGTAAGGCGATGAAGACCGGAGAAGTTCATGCAGATGGAAATTTGCAGAATATTGCTTCTCCGCTTGAAAAGAAATTTGGTTATTTCTATGCAGGCGTCCGCATTGGATGGGCTCTGTATAGAGTAAAATAACCAATATTATTATAGTGACAGCCGCTGTTTCCTCTTAGGATTCGGCGGCTGTCTCGTTTTCCCCCTCTTTTTTACTATCCTTAACCCCTCCTCCCCTGAACTGTACCCCAGAAGTTGGACAGTAAGAATCCCCCTCTTCACAACAAAAAAAGAGCCTGCAACAAGTGCAAGCTCTTCTAACTCTCTCAAGCTAATCTTAGAAAGTATAACGCAAACCGCCATACCATTCATGAGCGGTGATATCCGCATCATCAATATCACCCATATCAATATAGCGATATCCGGCATCAAAGTTCAAACAACGATTCAGACGCAAAGACAATCCTGCGCCAACCTGCCAAGAAAACAAATCGTCATCCCAAGTTTTTTTGTTTCCACCGGCATCTTCATTGCTCAAAGTAACACGACTAATACCGATACCACCCATAAAGTAAGGACTAATCCAATAATTCGGCATCAAATCAACATATGCGTTAGCCATAAAGCTATCACTCTCCAAAGTATATTGATTGGTTACGGTGCCAACGCTGTTTTTCATCTCATCTTCATCGTCGTCACGATAAACATACTCGCCCTCAACGCGGAAGTATTTATATTTGTAACCCAAAGCGCCGGAAACATTCCATACATCGCCAAATTCAGCACGCGGTGCCATAGAAACAGAATCATCCTTAGCGTTCATATTATAATCACTGATACCGCCGCGAACAGCAACATAAAAACCATCACGAGCCTCAGCGGTAGCGGCAACTGCCATTGTCAATACCAAAGCAGAGGCAACTGTTGCAAAAGTCTTAGTCATCTATAAAGTCTCCAAATTTAAATTTTGTTAATTTTGTCCAAAGGCTAACACATACCCAAAAATATTTCAAGCATTATTTTTATTATTCATAACACTATAAACGCAAAAATATTATTGAAATATTAACAGCGCCGAATTATCTGCTATTTATATTCATTCACCGCCAAACTTTCTTATTAACACCCTGTCTAAAGATAAGCGCAAACACGGCGCAACAACGTTATTGCAAACTAAAAATAAAAAATATATACTTCTTGCAAATTGACAATCTGAGGAGATTTGTAATGAACCGCATTTCGCAAACTTTGGCCGCCTGCGCAATTACCCTATACAGCGGCACCGTTCTGGCGCAAAGCGCCGCAAACACCACTTGGCAGCCCAATCCCGAACACAATGTTGTGTTAGATGAAATCAGTTCGGCAATTGGTCCCTCTGCACTCAAAAACATCACCGACGCCGAGCAGGTTTTTTGCTATCAAATCGCCAACAAACCCGATAACTATACAGGTTATACACTGGACGGCATGGCGCTGGTCGGTTTTTGCGGCATTATCAACAATGAGCTAAAAACAATGATTAATTCCGAGATGTTTATGAATCCGGATAACATTGTTTTTGATGTTACCGAAAACTGCGTTATCAACCCGCAGCTTATGCTCAGATTCGTCCGCGGCGTAGATTCGACAGATGTTTTGTTCTCCAGCCCTTGCCACGCTTTTGCCATCTTCTATGGCGGCAAGGTTAATGCCTTCAATGCCAAACCTGCGGCACCGATTATAGATGCTCTTATCAAACCGCTGATTAAAGGCAAAATCGATTTTGCCTCGCCGGCATTGCTCAACCAGTTGTTGCCGGTGGGAATAGCTCAAAGCGATTCGCAAAAAGAGCTCATCAACAAGCAAAATGAGCCGGTACGCAACTGGCAGGCCGGCGAACAACAAAAAGCCGCCGCCAATAAGGGATGGAATAAACTAAAGAAATAATCCGCCTAAAATTCTTCGGCGGCAAGTCTGGCAATTGATTCATCAATCATTGCAGATTGAGTTTTGGCATCAAGTTTTTGGTTCAACACAGCCTTAACTGTTGCAACTGTGCGCTCGGCAACTTGTGCCGAAATCTCTTTTGCAGCGTTGTCTTGAGCTGATTTTATTCTGGATTTGGCATCACGGCTTCTGATTTCCATATCTTTTTCCAGCTTAGCCATCTGCTCTTTGCGCATAAGGTTAACCTCTCGCTCGGAGCGAGCCAAAATTTCTTGCGCCTCTTGTTTGGCGCGACGAGACTTGCGCTCGTATTCCGCCAAAAGTTTCTGTGCCTCTTCCTTAAGATTGGAGGCATCTTCAATCCGTTTGCCAATCCGGTTGGCGCGTTTGCGCAACATTCTGCGCCCCAACTTGCAAATCGGCCGCATCATCCCAAAAAACACCAACAAAAACGAAACCGCCACCCAAAACTCCGCGCTCTGATAAAATGGCTCGGAATGAGCCAGCCCCTGAGCGGTGTTTTCAATAGCGTTTACAACTGTGCCTGCGGCATTCAACACGGCGTTTTGCGTTGCGTCTATAATCTCGTTTTCTGCGGCCATGGTTAGTTTTCCTTTCCGGATTGAAGAGCTGTCTGAATTTCTTTTGCCGAAACCTTGACCACACCAAGCTTTTGCAGCACCAGCGGTGCCAGCTCGGCAGCCATATCCTCAATACCGTCCAAAGCCTTTTGTTTGGCGGCATTTATCTTTTTTTCACCGGCAACAATTTCCCGATTAAGCTCGGCTGACAATTCCGCTTGTCTGCGCTCTATTGTATCTGCCAAATCCTCGCGTGTTTTTTGCAGCGAGGCATTGGCCTCATCGGTGGCTTTTTTCAACGCCAGATTATATTTTTCAAGCGTTTTTTCCACTTTCTTTTTGAGTTCTGCCGCCGCCTCAAGGTCTGCGTCTATCTTGGCCTTGCGCAAATTAATCATCTCCGCGGTTTTGGGAATGATAAACTTGCTCATGATAAACAGCATCAAAAAGAAAGACACACACAGCCAAAAGAACTGTGAGGGAAAAATGCTGAAATCAAGCTGTGGCATAACAAAACTCCAATATTCTTTATAGCAATCTCAAAGCTATGGTTTTAGTGAGCTTTATAGAGGTGCGACTAGCAGCGCAACACCGCAGCGTACTTGGGCGTACGTGAGGATGTGAGCCGCGTATCACGCCTCTAGAAAGCCAATAAAACCGTAGCCCGGCTCTTATTTTCCGGTAAGCATCACCAACGCAATAACCAACGCATACAACGCAATAGCTTCAACAGCTGCAAAGCCCGCCCAACCATAAATATCTACGTCTTTTTTAACCTGCGGATTGCGGCCTACGGTAGAGATAATGGTTGTCCAAACCTGAGACACGCCCCAAGCGGCTGCCATCATAGAGAGAGCGCACATACCGGCGCCAATAAAAGCTAACGGTTCCATTTTGTTTCCTTTCTAAAGTTAGTTTAAGCAAAATAATAGTTATTGCCAACGCGCAGAGCAAAAATGCCTCTAGGTGCGCCGTTATGCGCACACCTTCGCCCGAAGAATGGTGCAAATAAAGTGTTTTCTAGCTGCAAAAAAGCGGAGCGTACATAAGAGAGGTACGTGAGCATTTTTTGACAGCGTAAAAACGCTTTAGGTGCGCCGTTATGCGGGCGAAACCCAATGTGTGAGAAGAACAGTACAGATAGAAGTATTTGAAAGGCGAAAGTACCGGAGCGTACAAAAAGGTACGTGAGGACACTTTCGTCCTGAGCAAATGCCTCTAGATGTGCTGTTATGCGCACACATTTTAGTGCTCGTGCAGCGCATCGCCCAAATATATACAGCTCAACACGGTATATATAAAGGCTTGCAGCAAAGCAATAAAAATTTCAAAGCACACGATGCAGCTATTAAACAACACCGGCACAAACCCAAACACTCCCAGCACCGCCACAAATCCGGCAATAATTTTCAGCATAATATGCCCAACGGTCATATTGGCAACCAGACGGACTGTAAGGCTGAAAGGCTTGGATAAAAACGATATCATCTCAATCGGCACAATTAACGGCGCCAGCGCCATCGGGATTCCACGCGGCATAAAGGTACGCAACCAGCCGAGTTTTTTCTTTTTGATACCGATAATAACATTATAGCCCAAAGCGATTAAAGACAAACTTCCAACTGCGGTCAGGTGCGATGTAAAAGTAAAGGCATAAGGGAACAACCCCAGCAGATTACCAAACGCCACAAACAAAAACATTGTAAATATAAATGGAAAATACTTAAGCCCCTCGACCCCGACATTTTCCTTAAGTAATGACGACACAAACTCATATATGCTTTCCGGAATGGACTGCGACACCGACGGCACTAAAGTGCGCTTGCGCAAACACCACGCAAACAACAGAGTAGATACCGCAACCGCCAACATCATAAATAGGGCCGAGTTGGTAAAAGATATGTCCACACCGCCAACCTTGAGGGGTATCAGCGGCTTAACAACAAATTGTTCCATCGGGTTGGACACGATCTATAGCTCCTTATGCTTGTTTTCTTCGCTTTTGGCAAAACGATACACATTCAAAACACCGGCAGCACCGCCCAAAAACATAAACAATATCAAGAGCCATGGTTGAGTTGCCAAAGCGCGATCAAGCACATATCCGATTGCGGCGCCGACCAACACGCCCGAGAGCAACTCCACCCCGATTCTGAAACCGACTTTGGAGGCATGAGCAAACTCAGATTCTTCTTTATCTTTGCGCGCCGCAGCCTCCCGAGATTTCAGCTCTTGGATTTTTAGTTCCAGCAGTCTTATATCCTCAGGTGTTTTCTTCATTCTCAAACTCTACATTATAAAATGTTAAGCAGTTATTAAAAAAGAAAGCTATTTTTTTATTTTTCAGCAGGTTTTTCGGGCAATTTTGCCTCAATCATTTCCTTAAAAGATTCAAAAGTGCGAGTACCGGAGATTAACTCGCTGCGTCCGCCGGCAGAGATCACAAATGACGGCGTGCCCTGAATCCCCAACTGGGTCAACCCGTTTTGCCGATTAGATAAAATCTCGCGGGCATTGGTATCATTTTTAAGACAAGCTTTAGCCTTTTCCTTAGGCAGTCCGCTAAGTGCGGCATATTGCATTAAGACCTTGTCCGGATTACGCGCCAAACCCCACTCCCGCTGTTTTTTGAACAACACTTCTGCAAAGGCAAAATACTTGTCTTCATCAACGCACTCTGCCAACAGCGCGCCGTTCATGGAATGTTTATCAATCGGAAAAGGCACAAACACCAACCGCAACAAGCCCTTGTCAACAAATTCTGACTTGAGTTGCGGCAGAGTAGAAAGATGAAAATCAGCGCAGTGCGAGCAACCAAAAGACGAATACTCATATAGAGTCACCGGAGCGTCTTTGCTGCCGATACTGTGTTCATCCGGAAACGCGTAGTTATCGGGAATTTCCTTTGTTGGAGCCGGAGTTTCTTCTTGCGCGGCGGCTCTTTTCATCAAAACGATTTCACCGTTTTCGTCCATTTCAAAGCCCTTGCTGGAAAGATATATTCCACCGGCCATAAAAAATATAAACGCGCCGGCAACCAAAGCGCTCAAATTCTTAATAACTTGTTCCAATTTCATTTTTGCTACTCACTTTTTGCTATCATTTATAATGTATCGCCCGAGGCTGAGCAATTTTTGTCGTAACTCCAAATTTTCTATTCCCTCGCCCAGTTCTCTAATATAATTTTCTTCCGCCTCGGTTACAAGTATTTTTTGCCCCTCTTGCACAGCCTCATCTTCCGGCGCGTCAAGCCCGATTTCTGCATTTTGGGTTATGCGAATTTGCGCCACGGCCGGATACCCGAAATAAGCGTTTATTTTGGCTATCAGCATTTTTTCCCGATGTTGCAGCTCCAGAGCAAATGCCCCGCTCGGAACCTCCAGATTCAGCGTTCCGCCGGCTTTTTCTCCTCGCCTAAACACAATTTGGCGCGGCAAGCTATAAGCGGCGGTTTCCTCGCCGACAATATCCGTCCAGTTGGTGAGCAAATCAATTTCCGTAAAACCGTTTTTGCCCAACAAATTTTTAGCCAGCGGTCTCAACATAGAGGCCACCGACTGCAGATCGTGAGTTCTGCGCTCTTCACTAATGAAGTTTATTTCTTTTTTCTTTGCCATAGCGGCAATTTAGCAAACAATATCAACAAGGGCAAGCCTTTTGTTGACGAGCCGCCAACTTTGCGACTATAATTCCGATAAATCGCAATTTAGGACAAACTCAATGGAATGGCACCATATTTTGCAAGCAATTTTATCGCTGATATTTGTTATCGGCCTGCTGTTTCTTACCTTATGGGTGTTCAAATATCTTGAGCAAAAGGGGCTTCGCAGCAAATTCATCAAGACCCTAAAGTCAGGACAAAGACTAGAGGTTTTGGAAAAGCGCGCGCTGGATTCTCGCACTCAAATCGCCCTAATCCGCGCAGATAACACCGAATATCTTATTTTGCTTGGCAGCGGGGGCAATTTGCTTTTAGATTCTCATTCCGTATCAGGACAAAACAACCATGGCTAAAAAACTGTTTTTACTTCTTCCGGCTCTGTTATTAGGATTTTTGTGCTATGCCGAACCGGCTTGCGCCCAGAGCATAAACATTAATTTGGCAGATGCTCCGGACGGCACCGCCACCGGTCGAATTTTTAGCGTATTGATGATGATTACGGTTTTGTCGCTGGCGCCGTCGATTCTTATTATGATGACCTCTTTCACTCGTATCGCGGTTGTATTTTCCATCACTCGCAGTGCGCTCGCCACCAACGCCACTCCGCCCAACATGGTGCTGATTTCTTTGGCGTTGTTTCTCACCTTGTTTATTATGACTCCCACTTTTGAAAAGTCTTGGAATGAGGGCATCAAGCCGCTGATTGATGAAAAAGTTGAGGTCATGGACGGATTAGAAAAAGCCGCCGCTCCGCTCAAAGATTTTATGGTTCGCAACACCAGAGAAAAAGACCTGATGTTGTTTTCTAACCTCAGCGGCGAAAAGCCCGCCGAGAGTGTTGCCGCAACCCCTCTCAAAGTTGCGATTCCCGCCTTTATGATTAGTGAGTTGCGCCGCGCTTTTGAAATCGGATTTCTGATATTTGTTCCGTTTTTGATTATTGATATGGTGATTGCCTCGGTGCTGATGTCTATGGGTATGATGATGTTGCCGCCCACCGTGCTGGCGCTGCCGTTTAAGGTGATATTTTTTGTGTTGGTAGATGGTTGGTATCTGCTCGCCGGCAGTCTGATAAACAGTTTTAATTAAAGCAAATCACCAACATTGATGTGTGCAAAGACAGAATTTATAAAAAATAGGCATTGTAAGCCTTCCCCATCGAGGGGGAAGACTTATAAGGCACTATCTCTAGCAAGCTCGATAGAGCCGCTGAATAGAAGTAAAAATGAAAAAGCTGAAAATCCTAGTGTACATAGTAGTACATGAATTTTCAGCTTTTTCTTATTTTTACGATTAGGCAGCGCTCTTGCGAGCTTGCCTGTCCAGCTAGACAACCTCGCCTAATCTCTACCAAACCTCATCATACCCCAACGCCGGATCATTCAGGCGTTCTCGATAACTGGAATTATTTTTCAGATAACCTGACCGGAAATTAGTCAGCTGATCATACCCGACAGCGCCGCCATCAACTAAATTCTGTTTCCAACTCCACGTTGGATTTTCCATATTGCGGCGCTCAAAATAACAATAGACATTGGCAATTGCCGCCATCTCTTGCGTCAAGACCGGAAATAGATTCCAAATAACTTTACCTGAATAATCTCCTGCATTTCCTGCAGCAACCGTAAGCCATTCTGTATAATCAGACCCATAGTACAAAAAACCCATAATCGCGTGCCACCCCAAAAAATCATTGAAACGAGCATTATGGTTGGTCGTGTCATTGGCATTTCCACCGCCTTTTCTAACTCCGTAAACCGTGGTATTCAACCAGGTATTAACCTGAAAAGTTAGCGGAATACCAGATGCAACAGTATGAGTATGTTTTTCACCGCCATTACTATCCGCTAGTTGAAACCTAGCTGCTTCTGGATTAAGCGGAGTAGTGAAATAAGCATTATACTTGGGCAATTCAAGTACTTTTTTGTCGCCTTCACCTGTAAATATATTGCCTATTTCTAATCCAGCCTGCGAAATAGCATACGCCTGCGCCATTTTCCAACGTATCGGGTTGATTGTAATCACTTTAGAATACCCCGGCGGACACTGCGGTGTCGGCACAAAGCCCAACCATGGAGACGCAACACAATCCAAGCTGTCACACTCTCCCGGCGCTCCTGTTATCTGCGGGGGATTTCCTCCCGTACCCTCTGCCACAGAATACTTAGTCCAGTCTTTCTCCCCTTCTTCTTTATAGGTATTATCCAAAACATAAATGCCTTTGTTAATAAAATCCGGCAAAATATCGCTCAGACGCGCCCCACCGCGGGTAGTCAGTTTGATATCATGCATCACCGAAGTATAGGCCGGATTAACCTGATAAGCATCATAAGGATTAGAAGCCACTTTATAAACATCACCATTTATCGTACCATCATAATGAACCATATTCGCACTTACTTCTTCAAAGGCCTGATTGGCAACCAATCTGTCAGCGCGAATATATCCCGAGGTTCCCAGTTTGCCGACAGTACTGTCGCTGGTAGGTTTGGTGCCGCGTGGCAAATCAACTATACCCTCACGGTTAATTCTCACACCGCTGGAACGAACAGAAGTATCCGCCGGAAAAACAGCATTGCTATCAAATACCAAATTATTTTCATTTAACTTCAAATTATCACTGTTAACCAGCATCTTATCAGCCGTAATCGTTGCATTTCCATATGCTAATGCCAGCGTTGGAACAGCTGATGTTTCTGCACTGCTTTTAGTGCCTCTCAAAATGGTACCGCTCCCCATTGCCTCCAAGGCTCTACGTTCTCCACCATTCTTTACATCTAGGTATGCTCCCACATCGCTAACCTTAAAACTTGTTGAGTAGTCCGTTGAATCGCTACTGCCAACTACAACATCAAAAGAATTGTTGGTACTAAATCTGCTGTAAGTCTCCATCATCCTCAGGTTAGATGCCGGTCCTTTCAAATATGTTTGACCTTTATTGCTACCCATTGGTTTCATTATCCACAAACCATTTCCTACTAACGTGTCGGCTGCACTCTTATAACCGAACCTTGCGCTAGTGCCTTTTGTCTCAACCCAATCACCAACTGTAAAATTATTCTTCGCAATATCCACACTATCCTTACCGGCAACAAAATTATATGTTCCGTCTGACAATTTGCCACCGCCAAGCTCCGTGCGGCCATACAATTTATCTGCATCCAGACTTCCGCCCAGATACAAATTCCCGCCAATTCGAGCATTATTGACAACATACGCGCTGCCATCTACCGCCAAAGCAAAGGCGCCGGTGTCAGAACTATCAGCCCCCGCAACACCGCCTCTTACAAGCAAACCGCCATCCTGCTTTTTTCCATCATTTACTGTTACCAAATGCGAACCGGCGCTATCTATTACAAGGTCATTAGTATTAAATTTGATGTTACCGTTATTGCCCGCATTAATACCGACATTGTTGCCGGTCGCAGCAATAACCGCTCCGCCGTCACTTGTAATAGTTGTTGCTCCGGTCACCTTTACGGTCGGGCTGGCAATTTCGGTCGTGGCGGTAGGTTTCATGGTGATATCTGTACTGGTCACATTTAAGGCCTCGCCTGCCGCTTTAAGCGTTTCATTGATTGTCGCGCTGCCCGCTTCCAACAAATTGGCAATAGTGCCGCTGTCGGCAGATATACTGCCGGTGACAGTTGCGTCTGCCCCGACTTCAAGATTACCATCAGTAACAACTGTTCCGCCGTTGGTAACTAATTCTATTTGGTCGGCATCGGCAATCAGTTTGTTAACGCTATCAATATCATTTCCGCCCATAATCAAATTAGTCACCATCGTGTTGCCTTCAACTCCATGAGAATCATCACGATACAACACATGATCAGACTCCACCTCGCCTCCACCGCCGCCCGAGGTAACCGCGTGCACCGAAGAAACCGCCAAACTACCGTTAGCCACGTTTGCTCCCTCGCCAAAGAAATCCGAAACTTCTCCGCCCCAGCCGCCTTGTACACCCTGTACTCTGTTGTTATTGACCACACCGCCGTTAGCGCCAATCATCGAGGCAATTTTGGCGGCACGCATCATCGGCACTCCGCTGTCAGATTTAGCCAATATCGTACCGGTTATCGCCGAATGCTCTTTGGGTGTTCCCGCATCAATCAGTTCATTGCGAATTGCAAACTGAAATTCATCAAACATTTTGGAGTTATTAATATCAAAACCATACGGCAAATATGGCACAATATCATTTTTATCAATCGCCACCGCGCCGAGATCACCCGCGGACAAATCCGTATAATTATCCGAGATATAGTCGTCAAGCGCCTTAGAAATCGTGCGCATTTGCGAGGCCGTATTAATATCCTGCAGCTCAGTTGTGCGCTCAGCCGCTTTTTTGTACAGCACCGGAGTAACCATGGTAATCAACCCCAGCATAGCCAGAGCCTCTACCATCATGCTGCCGCGTTCGGCATATATTTTCCAACTGTTTTTCATGAGCTTTCTCCTCAAATGCTATATATTGCTCATATAAACCAAACAAATTTTGTTTTCTTCAATACTGCAAACCGACCTAAAATCCGCGTCTTCTACCACTGCTCGCGGCACAAAAACACCGTATGAGCCATCGCGATCAATCAACCGAACATCAGAATGAGAAACATTGCCTACGGCATCAACATCATCGGCATTTGCAATTGGCGCAATATAACCAAATTTTTCACCACCATTCACAATTTTGCGCATGGCATTTATCAAATCCATATTTGGACGCTCCATATCCGCATTGAGCATAACCCACCTATGCGGAATTGGTCCGAATGTAACCAGCAAACGCTTGCCGCTATTGTCATTACACGGACTTTCATCCCCTGAACTTGCTGTCATATCTGTATTAAGGCAATAGATGTAGCTGTAGTATCCATCCGGCATCTCAAATCCATAAGGCATTTCTTTCAAGATATCGCCATCAGAAATCGGACCAGCATCAAACTCAACCATTTTTTTATCAGCAGTATAGGGCGGTTTTTGATATTTTACATAGTTTTGGGCGGCCTTGTGCTGCACCATAACCTTACCCACCACCGCCTCGGCAACCGGCTCAACCGTAATCGCCCGCATATCCGGCCGGATAGAGAGTGTATAAGACGCCAGCATCGCCAAAAATGTTGCCAATATCACCCAGATATACATCTGTTTTCCTTTGTAAATTTACATATACTGCTAGTTTACCACAAAAAAAGTTTCTAATCTATTAAATCCCGCAAAAAATTCCCAAACTTAACAATTTTGCAACAAATTGTTATAGAAGTACGTGAGGACACTTTCGACCTGAGCAAATTGCTTTAGATAGCCTGTTATACTAACCTTTGTATAAGTGCAAAATTTACGTTTTATTATATCTTTTTTGTTGTTATAGTAGGAAAGTATTTAGAAAACTGGCAAGCCTCCGGAGGGTATATGATTGACCAGGATGATGAATTTGAGGATAATGAAGATTTAGAGGCCAAAAATAGGGCTAGCAGAAAAAAAATGCTTATTTTTATTCTGCCGGTGTTGATTGTTATTGGTTTATCTGTCGGATTTTACTATGTTTTTAACCGCAACTACGGCGATAGAGAAGCGGCAAGTTATAGCGTTATAAAAAACACGGCAAGCGCTGGCGGAGCTGAAAGTATTACGGTTTTTTATGATTTGCCCGATTTCAAGCTGGAATTGCGCGGCGATGGCAACGGCAAAGAAATGTTGCGGTTGGGCGTTAATTTGGAACTTTCTAGTGTGGAAGATATCAAATCGATTGAGGCGCTCACCCCCAAAATAAATGATGTGATTCTGTCGCACGTGATTGAGCTGCGTCCGGAAGAGGTATCTGGCGCCAATGGTTTGTATTGGCTTAAGGAAGAACTTTTGTACCGCATTAATTTGGTGGTTTCGCCAATTAAGGTAAGCAATTTAAATATCCGCTCTCTCAATATAGAGCAGGAAAGCAAGTAATAAAGGACGGTTATGGTAGAAGAAGCAAAAAGAACAGGAACCGATAAAAGCTGGGCAGATTCAATTGAAATCAAAGATTCTGCAGATACTGCCGCTCCCGATTCTAAGATTTTGAATCAGGAAGAAATTGACAGCCTGCTTGGCTATGGCGAAAGCAGTGATGCCGACTACACCTTGCAAAAAACCGGCGTAAGAGCGATTCTCAACTCCAGCATGGTGTCTTATGAGCGCTTGCCGATGCTGGAAATTGTGTTTGATCGCCTTATCCGCCTGATGGCAACTTCCTTAAGAAACTTTACTCAGGACAATGTGGAAGTATCACTAGACAGCATTGAGTCCATGCGCTTTGGCGAATATATAGATTCGCTCACCCTGCCGACTTTGCTAAACGTCTTTAAGGCTGAAGAATGGGATAATTATGGACTGATGTCATTGGACAGCTCCCTGATTTATTCTATGGTTGATGTTTTGCTGGGCGGACGCCGCGGCACCGCCGCCATGCGGATAGAAGGGCGCCCCTATACCACTATTGAACTCAATATTGTCAAAGATATGATTCAGCTCATTTTGAGTGATTTATCCACCGCGTTTGACCCGATTACCTCGGTTTCTTTTGCCTTTGACCGCTTAGAAACCAACCCGCGTTTTGCCACCATCTCTCGCTTGTCCAACGCCGTTATCGTTGCCCACCTGCGCATAGACATGGAAGACCGCGGCGGCAAAATTGATCTGATGATTCCCTATGCCACGCTGGAACCGGTGCGCGAGTTGTTGTTGCAAATGTTTATGGGCGAACGCTTTGGCCGTGATACTATATGGGAAAACCATCTGATGAACCAGCTCTGGGATACCGAGGTTGAAGTTAAGGCCGTGCTCAAAGAAAAAGACATTAAACTGGCGGAGATTTCTTCTTGGGGAAAGGGCTCGTTCCTCCCGCTGGATATTCCTCCGACCGAAGATGTAAGCATTGTCTGCGGCGATGTTCCGCTGTTTAAGGGCGCAATGGGACGCAAATCTGAGCACATTGTCATCAAAGTTGAAGGAAAGGCTGAAAAAGATGGCTAATTTGGAGCTGATAATCAACATCATTATTATCGCGTTGCTGATTCCGACAATTGTTTACGCATATCGCCTCAACAACAGCCTTAAGGTTTTGCGCCAGAACCAAAACAGTCTGGCACAGTTGGTCAATGCGCTTAATGAAGCCACATTTAAGGCCGAAAACAGTATTCCCAAACTCAAGTCGGTTACCGAGCACTCTTCTGAAGGGCTTAAGGAAGTTGTAGACAGTGCTAAAGAACTCAAAGATGATTTGTTGTTCATTAACGAAAGAGCCGATAATTTGGCCGACCGGCTGGAAAACGTAATCAGCACCGGACGCACCATCAAACCCGACACCGACAACAAGAGCCGAACAGAAGAAAAATTCGTTTCGGACAATTCCGATGCCCGTTCCGAAGCTGAGCTGGAACTGCTGAAAGCTTTGCGCTCAATAAAGTAAATTAAGGACCGTCAATGTTTAAAAACAAAAATAAAATTCGTTTGCTGCCTTTTTTCATTTTTATGGCCGTATTGACCCTAAGCATTAAAGTCAACAACGTGTTCGATATATACAACCACCAGCTGAAACAGAGCCTTAGCATTTCTGCGGCCGCAGCTTTGGCGGAAGAAAAGCTCAACAAAGAAACCGCCGAGCTGTCTTCGGTTTTAGACAAAGGCAAACCCGGTAACAAAACCAGCGGCGACAATCCCAACACTGCCTTTACTCAGTCAGAGATTCTAATTCTGCAAGAGCTTGCCGAACGCCGTGAGACTTTGGATTTGCGGGCGCAAGAAATTGACAAGCGCGCCATTCAGCTCAAAGTCACCGAAGAGGAAATTAACAAAAAACTTCGCCAGCTAAAAGACTACGAACAAAAACTACAGAAGTTGGTTAACGCTTATTCCGAACAGGAAAAAGCCAACATTGACGCTATGGTCAAGATGTATACCGCCATGAAGCCCAAAGATGCCGCGCGCATCTTCAATAGCTTAGATATGAATATAACCGTTGCGCTACTCAAAGGAATGAAACCCTCCAGCTCTTCGGCCATCTTGTCTCAAATGGATTCGCAAAAGGCTCAGGCCGTAACCGCCGAGCTGATTGGCAATAACATATAACGATAAGGCTCAAAATTGTTTAAGGCTGTCCGCAATATATTAATACTTTTTTTCGCCCTGCTCGTGTTTGAGCTGGTTTGCGTAAAGATAGTTTTTGCGCGCGACGCCATTACCATAGAAGACTTGCCCATTGCCGTCCACTCTAGTCCGGTGGTGGTAGAAAGCGTAAATACCGTTCGCAATACCGATATTGTAGCCTCGCCGGCTAAAGTTGCCAAACGACAAATTGCCAGCTTGAGCTTTGGCTGGACAACATCGGTAAACTTGGGCGCCTTTGAAAGAAACGGCAAATTGTGGTTGATTTTTGATCACCCGCAACAGATAGACATTGAAGCCCTCAAACAAACCGCCGGCAATTTGGCCGAAAATATTTTGCAATTTCCGCACCCGTTGGGAACTCTAATTCAGGTTACTCCGGCAGAAGGTGTCAAATCTTCAATCCGTAAAGAAGGTCTGCTGTGGATTTTGGATTTATATACCGGCGAGATTCCGCATCGTGATTTTAAGGAGCTTACCATATTCACTCAATATGACAGCCTCAAACAGCCTTATCTATACATTCCAACCACCGGCTCCGGCAATGTAATTTCCATCATTGACCCAGAAATCGGCGATATTATCAGCATTGCGCCGTCTTCGCAGCCCAATATCGGCATCAATCACGCATACCACTATCCGGAATTTGATATCTTAAACACACTGCAAGGTTTGGCTTTTGTTATCAATGCGCCAGATATTATGCTGACTCGCGGCAACTCCGGACTTACTTTGCGAGCCCAAGGACGCAGCCTGAATATTACCGGCGATTTAGATCTGCTCAAACGCCGCCAGCAATCCAAAGAACAAGCCGCAGGGGATAACTTTTTTGATTTGCAGATTCCCCAAAAACTCATCAGCAGCAAATTTGTTGATGTGGTAGATCAGCTCAAAAAAAATATTATCACCGCCCCCATCAGCGAAAAGAACCTCCTCCGTATTGAACTAGCCAAGTTCTACTTATATAATGGTCTGGGCTCCAATGCGCTCTATATTCTCAACCAATTTAAGAAAAACAAGCTTGAAGAAGCAAATACCGAAAAGTTCCATGCTTTGAGCGGTATCGCCAACTTTTTAGCTCGTCGCTACCCCGAAGCGGTTGAAGACTTTTCATACGGAAAACTTCCGGAACAAAATGAAGGAATTTTCTGGCGCACCCTCGCCCAAAGTGCATATGAATATAAAGAGCCCAACAATGCCATTATATTTGCTCATATTTCGTTGATTCGCGACTACCCCCAACCGATAAAAGATCAGATTGCGCTGGTTGCCGCCGAAAATTCCATTAAATCTGGAGATGATCTTTCTACCCAAAACTTTATTGACATTTTACGCTCTGTTCCCGACCGCATGCGCAACCTAAATCCCGAGATTAATTATCTGGCCGCTCAAAAGCTGGAAATGCAGGGCTATCCGCGCAACGCCATTAAAGAATACCGCAACATCATTCACAGCGCCTCCGCCAAATATTCGGCTTTGGCCAGATATAAAAATGCCGTTCTCAGCCAAAGCATCAAATCCATGCCGCTGAAAAATGCCATTTCCGAGCTGGAGATGCTGCGTTTTGCTTGGACAGAGCCGCGTTTCAAACTTCAGCTGCTGAATAAACTGTCAGACCTCTACCTCAAAGACTTTGATTATTACAATTCGCTGCGGGTTTTGAGTGAGGCCGTAGACTTCGCCAAAACCGAAGAACAAAAGAAACTCATTGCCGACAAAATGGTTAGAGTATTTGAAGACATCTTTTTGAGCAATCAGGCCGATGATAAACTCTCGCCGGTAAAAGCGCTGGCTTTGTACAAAGACTTTAATTGGCTGGCCGATATGAGCTCTCGCAAAAACGCCATTATTCAGCGTCTGGCTGATAGATTGGTTGCGGTAGATTTGGTTGAGCGCGCAGCAGATTTACTCAACACTCTGCTAAATTCGGCAAATCTATCAGTTGAAAACCGTGCCCGAATTGGCGCCCGTCTGGCTATTATCAACCTGTTTAATCAACACCCCGCTCAGGCTATAGAAATTCTCAAAAAAACTTATTCGGAAAACCTTTCTCCCGAAACCAGCAATCCCCGCCGAGTAATCCGCGCCCGTGCTCTGTCGGAAATCGGCAAAACCGACGATGCGCTGGCATTGCTGGCGGACGACTACAGCCGCACTGCTCTACTCCACAAGTTTAAGCTTTATTGGGACGGAGGACGCTGGGCCGATGCCGCAGATACCGTAAAATATCTGATAGAGGAACCAACCCCCGGCAAACCGCTCTCCACCGAGCAGATTAACTATATTTTAGACTGGGCAACCACTCTAAAAAAAGCCGGCAAAGAAACGGTTTTGGTACGCTTGCGCAACAAGTTTCTGCCTTATTTTGCCAATACTCAATATCATAGCATTTTTAATATCTTAACTAATCAGCTGGAAAAAGATAAAGTTGACATTAAAGAAATCAATTCTATAGTCAACGATGTAGAGACCTTTGCCGGTTATGCCAAATTGTATCAGGAATCTCTGCAAAACAACAACATAGATTAAGATATGTCAAGCATTTTTCAATTAGAAAGCCCGTTTACACCTGCCGGAGACCAACCTCAAGCCATAAAAGAATTGGTAGATGGCATCAACAACGGTGAAAAGAATCAGGTTCTGCTCGGAGTTACCGGAAGCGGAAAAACCTATACCATGGCCAAAATAATTGAGCAATGCAGTCGTCCGTCTATGATTATGGCACCCAATAAAATTTTGGCAGCCCAGCTTTATAGCGAAATGAAAGAGTTTTTTCCGCATAATCATGTTGAATATTTTGTTTCATACTATGATTACTATCAGCCGGAAGCCTATGTTCCCAAGACAGATACTTATATAGAAAAAGATTCGGCGCAAAATGAGCAAATTGACCGTATGCGCAACGCCGCCACTCGCGATATTTTGGAAAACCGCGATGTTATTATCGTCGCCTCGGTTTCTTGCATATATGGATTGGGCGATGTTGATTCTTATTCGGCCATGACTATTCCGCTAGAAGTCGGACAAGAAATCAGCATCAAAGAAATCTGCCGCCGCTTAAGCGAATTGCAGTACGAGCGCAATCAGCAAAATTTTGTCCGTAGCACTTTCCGCGTGCAAGGCGATGTTCTGGATATCTTCCCCGCCCACTATGAAGACCGCGCATGGCGCATTTCTTTCTTTGGCGATGAAATTGACAATATCTATGAGTTTGACTCCCTGACCGGCAAACGCACAGCTGCTCTGGAGCACGTCACCATTTATCCGGCCAATCACTATGTAACTCCTCGCCCTGCCGTATCACAAGCGATTATCGGCATCAAAAAAGAATTAACCGAACAGATTCAGACCTTTACCCAAGAAAATAAGTTGTTAGAAGCGCAAAGGATTGAACAGCGCACCAGATTTGACTTAGAAATGCTTGAGGCTACCGGACACTGCAAAGGAATTGAAAACTATTCCCGCTATCTGACCGGACGCAAAGCCGGCGATCCGCCTCCGACGCTATTTGAATATATGCCGCCCGATGCTTTGCTTTTTATTGATGAAAGCCACGTGTCTGTCCCCCAAATCGGTGGAATGTTCCGTGGCGACTTCAACCGCAAATCAACTTTGGCACAATATGGTTTTCGCTTGCCTTCATGTGTAGATAATCGTCCGCTCAAATTTGACGAATGGAACGCCATGCGCGGACAAACAATTTTTGTTTCAGCCACCCCCGGAGACTGGGAACTTGAGCAAAGCGGCGGTACTTTTGCCGAGCAGGTAATCCGTCCGACCGGATTGACCGATCCGCTGTGTATTGTGCGTCCGGTGGAAAATCAAATTGATGACCTTATGAACGAGTGCCGCAAAGTCGCAGCCAAAGGGGAAAGAGTTTTAGTTACCACTCTAACCAAAAAAATGGCGGAGGATTTAACCGAATATCTAGGCGACAACGGCATTAAAGTTCGCTACCTGCATTCTGATATAGATACACTTGAGCGTATTGAAATCATCCGCGATTTGCGCTTGGGCGTTTTTGACGTGTTGGTAGGCATAAACCTATTGCGCGAAGGATTAGACATTCCCGAATGTTCCCTAGTAGCGATTTTAGATGCTGATAAAGAGGGATTCCTGCGTTCTGAACGTTCACTTATTCAAACCATCGGTCGCGCCGCGCGCAATGCTCAAGGAAGAGTCATTCTCTATGCGGATAATATGACACGCTCGTTGCAAGCCGCTCTTGATGAAACCAACCGCCGCCGCCAAAAACAACTTGATTACAACACCGCTCACGGCATAACTCCGCAAACTATTAAAAAGAAAATTTCCGATTCTTTGAGCGAGATGACCGCCAAAGATTATCTTGACACCAAACCTTCTCAAGTTGAAAAGATTAAAGACATCGACAAAACTCTGCGTGAGTACAACAAAAAAATGCAAGATGCGGCCGCCAATTTGGAATTTGAAACCGCCATTGCCTATCGTGATAAGATTAAAGAATTAGAACAAATGTATCTCAAGAGTTAATAAAATCTGCCGCCGCCTGCATTTCCGGCTCATTCATCCGGTGCGCCAGATTATCAAATTCCGCCACTCTGAAATCCAACTTATGCTGCCCAAACCATTTCAAGGTCACCGGCAGAGTTTTGTATTGCACCGTTGCATCATCACGCCCGTGCAATAGCAAAAATTTTGGTTTAGAAATAATACGTTTTTCCAACAAGTCGCGTCCGGCCACAATCCCCGCAACCGCAACACAACCGGCCAATCGGTGCCGACGTGTCAAAGCGGTAAAGATAGAAATCATTGCCCCTTGAGAAAATCCCATTACATAAGTATGAGCATCATCAATTTGCCACAATTTTTGCTGCTCATCAATAAACTCGTTCATTTGTGCGGCAACCGCAGCAAAATCTTGCCCCAGTCGATTAAATATATCAAAAATTTCTTCTGTAGAAGCCTCAGGATTTCTGAATCTAACCTCGGGATCGACCTTATAAAAGCTCAGCCACTGCAGATTATCCCCATTTTTTTCACACTTAAACGGAGCTCTGGGCACCACTATCACCGCGCCTTTCAATTTTTCCCTAAGTATTTGAACTGCATAATCAATTGCCTCCGGAGTACCATTATATCCATGGATAAAAATCACCAATTTTTCAGGCTGTTCCGAAGATTTGTAATATTTATTATCAAAAAGTGACAACACATTCTCCATTTTTGCTATATGTTTCTTTCATTATAATAATGAATAAATATAAACCAATAGAAACTATAGAAATATGAACAACAATCCAATTGCCGCAGTTATCCGCAATGCCTACATCAAAAACGTCTTGTCCAAGCCGATAGATAAAGACAACGCAGATGCTACCAAGAATACCATTGCCAACATTTTAAGAAACAAACGCATTAGCCTGTTTGAAAATGCCATCAACAGCTTTTTGACCAAATCCGGACAAGCTCCGGTCAGCGGCAGCAGTCAATTTGCCGATGAAAAAAATCTGCTCACCTTCTCTCTTCAGCTTAGCGGCTATATTCGCGATGCTCAAAAGGCGCTGAGCAACCTCAGCAACTCCCAAGCTTGCGACCCGGATTTGATTGACCTCTACCGCGCCGCCGCCAAATATTCTGTTTCTTGCAACGGAAAAATAAAAGACAGCAAATATATCTTTACTGAACATTGCGATTATAAATTCTGGAAAATCATCAACCGCAACACTTTGGCTGACGCTGAATTTATTGCCGACGGGTTTACGATTAACCCGCGGCGCCGCAATCTCTTTATATCAATGCCTTTTCACATCACCCCATCGCAACCGGAACTGCAAAAATGGAGCAGCAAATACCTTAATCAGGTTCTTGATAGGCACGATATCTTTGGTTCTAAGGTAGATGTATATTTAAGCCATTTTCCGATAGAGCAGCCGCGCGGCGAAAAACTTGCGCTTTCGCTGGAAACGGTCCGTTCACCGCAAGACTATTTTGAAACTGCAGATATGGAATTTGTAAAAAACAATTGGACAAATTTCTTAGGAAAAGACATCAAACTAGACGCCGACAATCAAATTATATCCGGAAAGCCGCACTCTCCGGAGACTTTCAAAAATAATTGCGGCAACATCACCATTTTAGGTTATTGCGCCGGCGTAGCTCACGCACACCGCTGGATTAATGCCTTTGAGCATCTGGCCGAACAGATTTATGACAAAAAGACCGTATCTGACGCCCTAAAGAATATATTTGTAGTCAGCTATGCCTTTTTGCCGGCGCAAAAAGAAAATAAATATTCCGGAGCCCACTTTATGAGCAATTTTGCCGAAGACAGCTCTCGCAAAGAACCATTTATCAAGATGTTTAATCCTGAGCTGTATGAACAGAGCAAATATATTCCCAACAATCAGCAACAAGCACGCATTACCATCATGCCGGACAAGCGCAACTATGTTATTGCCTTAAACTTGCCCGAAAATTTTGCGGTTTGGGACAATGGCGAAAAACATGTTTTGCCGGACCTAGAAAACGGACACCACATGGGCATCATCACTCAAAAGAACGCCAACTCCGTTTTCAATTACCCGTTGCAGCAGTTTTCCACCGTTCTAGAAAACGCCAGCTTGGGCAGTCGAGGCAAAGCCATATTCAACAAACGAAATACCCTCAGTCCTATAATACTAAGCGAAAAAGTAATGTTTGCCGCATACCCGGTCACCATACACAAAATTGCTCTGGCTCGCTAAAAAAAATCCGGATGTTTCAAACATCCGGATTTCATTTTATTTGCTTCGTTCTTCAAACGCCCGCTTTTGGTGAATAAAGAACACAACCCCCAGCGGAATTGAAAGCGTGTACAGCGCCACCATAATTCCCATAGTCAACCATGGCTGAGTGATAATAAACGACGCAAACAGCGCCACAATCAGCATCAACGGCATAAACATATAGGTAGGAACTTTCAATCTCTTGGTGGATATAGTCGGAATTCTGCTAACCATCAAGAAAGTCACCACCACCAGCAATATCGCGCAAAAAGCGTGTGAGCGAACCAGCCAATCCAATTCCGGAAAATCAAACGAAATCATAATCGGCATCATAACCATCGCCGCCGCTGCCGGAGCCGGAACCCCAACAAAAAAGTTATGCCAATAGTCAGGCTGCGGCTCATCTTCCAGCATCGTGTTAAAACGAGCCAACCGCATCGCCATGCCCACACTCAGCAGCAGGCAAAAAAACCAACCGAATTTTGGCAAATCAAACATTGTCCATTGATATATCATAATTGCCGGAGCCACACCGAAACTAATGCAGTCTGACAATGAATCTAATTCTGCGCCAAACTTGGTTGAACCTTTGAGCATACGAGCTACACGTCCGTCCAACAAGTCAAAAAAAGCCGCGACAAATACACAGATTACTGCTTTTGCCCAATCAGCCTGAATTGAATAGCGGATTGAAGTAACACCGGCGCACAACGCCAACAAAGTTACAATATTCGGAGCAATTTTGCGGAACGGCAAAGCTTTCAGCTTCTGCTTAGAAAGCTGAATTTTTTGATTAATCTTTTCCATTATCTGATTACTCCGTTAATTTCTTTAGCATCGGAAGTCAGGTTAGCAATAATGCTTTCACCAGCAACCATTGTCTGCCCCAAAGCAACTTGCGGCTCAACGCCTTCCGGCAAATATACATCAAGACGAGAACCAAAACGGATCATACCAAAGCGCTCACCTGCTTTGTACTCTTGTCCGACGGTTGCATCACAAACAATACGTCGAGCCACCAAGCCGGCAATTTGCACAAAGCAAATATCCTTACCGCTTTTGGTTTTCATGGCCAAGAGCTGACGCTCGTTATCTTTGCTGGCCTTATCCAATGTAGCATTCAAAAACTTACCCGGAACATAAACCGCTTTGGTAATTTTGCCATCAGCCGGAGAACGGTTTACATGGACATTGAACACACTCATAAAAATACTAACGCGAGTAAACTCTTGTTTACCCATACCCAATTCTTCCGGAGCCTTAACTTTAGCAATCATTTGCACCGTACCATCAGCCGGAGAAACCACCACGTCTTTAATTTCCGGCGTAACTCTCTCCGGATCGCGGAAGAAATAATAACACCAAACAGTAAGCACAACGCCCATCCAGCCCAGAGGCTCCCATATAATTGCCAATAACGCGGTTATTGCAGCAAAAATACCGACAAAACGCCAGCCTTCATTATGAATATTCGGCAACAAAAAAGTGCGCCAAGAAAGATTAATGCTTTTCATAAAAGTTTCCTTATGTTGCTCGGAGAGAGGAAGCATCTGCCGTGACGCAGTCAACTGCCGCAGACACGCCTCAAACCGAAAGTTATAACATCATAAAAAAAGCACATTTTTTTCAATAGAGCAACGATTATTTTAACGATTTAGCAAATGTTATATAATTTTGTGGTTGCAATTAACATAAAAGCTATGTATAAAACAAGACGAGTGTCGCGCCTGTGGCGGAACAGGTAGACGCTGCAGACTTAAAATCTGTTGTCCGCAAGGACGTGCCGGTTCAATTCCGGCCAGGCGCACCAATAAAAAAAAGCTACCCTCGTGGTGGCTTTTTTTGTTGGTATGATTGCGCGGTCAGCATTTATGCTGATGAGCGCAGTGCAGCGAAGCTAAGCCGGCCAGGCGCACCATTTATTAAGGTAGCACCTTTCAAGGTGCTTTTTTAAGACATGAATTTAGGCGCGGTTGTCTGAGACTACTAGCCATTTTACTTAATTTCAGCCAACATTTCCTTATAATAGTCCAGCACTAAACGCACCCGAGGAACATCTTTTATCCTAATTCTAGACATCAGATAAAACATCGCCGGAGTATTGCAAACCAGATTATCAAGACGCACCAATCCTTCATCTTTGAATTTTAGCGGCAAGATACCTATACCTGCACCACTACGTACCAAATCTACAATCGCCGAACTATTTGAAGACACCATATTTACATTAGTTGACTCTTTCAGCACCTGCTGAAAATCATCGTCATAAACTTGTGCGTTGCGGCGCACCACCAAACGATGATTTGCCGCCATATCAGCCAAATCAACCGGATACCCGTGGTTTGCCAAATATTGCGAAGAAGCAAAATATCCGCATTGCAATTTTCGCTTAAAGATAACCACAAAATCATTATTTTTGCATATTGGCTCTCTGGTAATACAGATATCGCAATCTACACTGTCTTTTTCCACATCTAACAAAGATATCATTTCCAAACCCAGAGCCGGATAATGCTCAAAGAACTCTGCTATTGTTTCTGGCACCAGCGACGGCGCCACGCTAATATCCACACCAACCTTAACCTGACCTGAAATAAGGTGGCGATTTTCCTTTTCCAGCCTAAACTGTTTCCAAACATCTGCAGCCTCCAGCATATTATTTACCACCAGTTTGCCAGATGATGTTAATACACAATTTTTGCCTTTAGTATCCACCAACTTCAAGCCCAGATTCTTTTCCAATTCACGGATCTGTTTATTAAGCGTTTCAACCGACATTTCCTCTTCTTCAGCCGCTCTTCGCTTTCCGTTGCAGCGCGAGATTGCCGTCAATCCGACAAGAGCCTCCAAATTGTGTAAATCTTCCGCATTCAACATAGCTCTGCCCCTTTCATCAGGCCGTTTTTATAATTTCTTTTAAGTATTCGCAAAACAAATTAATTTGTTTATCATTGACCTGACTCTTTCTTACTAAGATATATGCGTTGGTTTTTGTGTCGCATGGAATATTATCCAAACAAACCAAACCGTAGCGCACAAAAGACAGTGGCAACAAGCCGATTCCGACATCGTTTTCCACACTTTCTTTAATCATAAAAGACGTATCTGAAACATAGACTTTATGTTGGGCATTAGCGACAATTTCTTTTCCGTTTTCCAGCCAAATCTCAGTGCCTTTCTTAAATATCATATAATGATTTTTGAGCATATCTTGTGCATTTAGCGGATAACCATGTTTTTTGAGATAGTGGCTGGTGGCAAAAAATCCAAAACGGATTTTCTTCGAATACACCACCTCCCAATCTCCTTTTTGCGGAACTTGTTGCACCAAAGCAATATTGCAATCAAATTTGTTTATATCCGCTCCGGCATTGACAGAGGTTGAATAAATCGTACAATTACTATGGCATTTTAAAAAATTCCACAACTCAGAAGAGATAATACTGGACCGAATACTAAGATTCCAGAGCAAACGAATATCTCCATTGAGTTTATCGCGTTCTGACACCACCTCATACATATGTTGCAAAACTCGTTCTATTGTAGACATATAAGAAGTGATCTTTTTGCCCCGAGCAGTCAGCTGTAAATCACTACCGGTTGTACAAAGCAACTCGGTTCCGCAATCTTCTTCCAAAAATTCAATATATTTATTGAGAGTATCAACAGACACTCTCATCTTTCTGGCGGCTTCTCGCTTGCCGTCACACTGCTCTATTGCGTATAAATACGCAGCAGCACGCAATTCTGATAATCCGCGTTTTCCTAACATAGCGTATACCCTTCACTATCTACCTATGTTTGATTGCTTGGTTACATAATAACAACTTTTGATGTAAAAGCAAGCAAAATTACACAGATACAATAATTTAGCATTTTAAGGTTGCTAATCAATTATCAATATAATATAACATCCGCAGAAGGAAACCGATATGAAAGTAGAAATTTTTGATTTTGAGCTCCCCAAAGAGCTTATTGCCAACCAGCCCGTTCACCCTCGCGATACTTCTCGCCTTTTGGACTTATCCATAGAAAACGAGATTAATGATCGCCATTTTTACGACTTGCCGGATTTATTGCAAGACGGCGATGTTTTGGTATTTAACGATACCAAAGTGATACCGGCTCGCCTTTATGGTGCCCGCGGAGAGGCATTGGTGGAGCTTACGCTCTATCACCCGATAGATGGTGTTCGCTGGATGGCTTTTATCAAAAACTCCAAACGGCTCAAAGCCCAAGATACCATAAAATTTTACACTGACAAAATTTCTCCTGAAGCATCTGATTTTTCCGCCACGGTTATCGAAAAACAAGGCGAAGACGGCGTTATGATATCATTCAACTGTTCTCCTGATGAACTGGCGCATCGGTTAGAAACCTACGGATTTATGCCGCTTCCTCCCTATATCAAACGCAACCGTCCTTCGGCGGATTCCATATGGTACAAATTTAACGATCGCGAAAATTACCAAACTGTATACGCCAAACACGAAGGAGCCGTTGCCGCCCCGACTGCCGGTCTGCACTTCACAGATGATGTTTTGCAAAAGCTCCGCAACAAAGGCGTAAAAGAAGTTTTTTTGACCTTACACGTTGGCGCTGGGACTTTTCTGCCGGTCAAGACCGATAACACCGAAGACCACAAAATGCACGCAGAATATGGCATAATCACGCCTCAGGCCGCAGATATTATCAATCAGGCCAAAAAAGAAGGACACCGAATTATTGCTGTTGGCACAACATCTTTGCGGTTATTGGAAAGCGCCGCCGATGATAGCGGAATTCTTCACCCTTTTGCTGATGAAACCTCCATATTTATCACCCCCGGCTATAGATTTAAAATGATTGATATGCTCATCACCAATTTTCATTTACCCAAATCAACATTATTTATGCTGGTTTGCGCCGTAGCCGGAACAGAACGTATGCAACAAGCCTATGCCCATGCCATCAAAAACGGATACCGTTTTTATTCATACGGCGACAGTTCTATCCTCAAGTGCGTAAATAAAATTTAACTTTTTTCGATTATAATAGTCGCACTTTAGGAGTTGCGATGAAAAAACTGGCCCAAATCGAAAAAATTATCCCTCTGATTGGCAATATGCTATTACCAGCATTTTTGTTTGCCTGCGCGCTGCTGAGTTTTTGCTTGCAAGGAACTTTCTCCAACACCGCAACTTCCGTTTTTCATACCGGATTCTATTTGTTGAGCTTTATCGGATTTCTAACCTTGCTATATTGCAACCGCGGCAAACCGGTGTTTATTTTTTTGCTTATTGCTTTAGCCTATGTGCTGATTAACTTCTTAAAACACCTATTTGGCGCCGAATATGCGCAATCCGCCGCCTATATAAGCCTTGCCACCTTACTGCCGCTCAACCTCCTGATATTATATTTTTTGCCGGCAAAAAGATTTTTCAATAAAATCAATATCTGGATTCTGCTGGGAATCTTTGCTCAATTTTCATTAGCTGAATTACTGGCCCGCCACCAAGTTGCTCTCGGCATCTCGATCTACTCTCCGAACACCTTGAATCTTGTAAGCCTAATGATATTTATTATTCTGTTGCTGACAACCTTATATAATTCCGCAATCAGCGGCTCAATTGCCGACTATAATTACTTTTTTACCTCATTATCAGTTTGTCTGGCTTTTTATTATTCGGATTCCGCCTCCGGTCTCAGTATCTTTTGCTTTTGCGCGGTATTAATCTCATTATCCGCACTGGCGCAAATTATCTATAACGAAACCTACAAAGACACCCTCACCGGATTGGACAGCCGCAATTACTATATCATTCACTCCAAAAATTTGCCATTCAAATACTGCGTTGGCGTTATCAGTATTGATGACTATGATAAACTGGGCATAAACTTCGGTCGCCGCATCCAAAACATCCTCACCAAGCTGATTGCCAGACAAATTATAAATCTGGAAAAAGACGAAAACATATATCGTTATGATGACGATAAATTTGTTATCCTCTACAAAAATCTGGACAAGAACGAAAGCTTTGAGCGCTTAGAGATTATCCGCCGCGCCATTGCCTCTGCCCAATTTGAGTTCAGCACACGCCACAAACCGATTAAACTGACTGTCTCTGCCGGAGTATCAGAAAAAAAACGCAGCGATGCCAACTCATTTGAAGTTTTAGCTCGAGCCGATAAGGCTATGCGAAAAATTCGCGCGTTCAGCCACAATGTAACCTCAAAAGCCTAATCTTTGCGAAAGCACCACACCAATACCGCCAAACCGCCGACCATCAGCGGAATCGACAACATCTGTCCCATGGTAACCCCGCCAAAGAAGAACCCTAACTGCACGTCCGGCTCTCTGAACTGCTCCAAGATTATTCGGAAACATCCGTACAAAATTATAAATAAAGCAGAAACCTCACCATGAATCCGGCGTATCTTCGGCAACTGCCACAATAAATTTAAGACGACAAACATCAATACGCCTTCCAACAGCCCTTCATACAACTGTGAAGGATGCCGCGGCAAATATCCTCCGGCCGGAAAACGTACCGCCCATGGCACGGTTGTCACCCGCCCCCATAACTCATCATTAACAAAATTAGCCAAGCGCCCTAAAAAAATTCCTATCGGCGCATACAAAACCACCAAATCAGTCAGCGCTAAAAAAGAATATTTTATCTTGCGAGAAAACAACCAAACCGCAGCAATCACTCCGACTACCCCGCCATGAAAAGACATCCCGCCTTTCCAGATCTCCAACAAGCGCCACGGCTTCAGCCACATCTCCGCCCCGCCGTAAAAAATCGCATACCCCAAGCGACCGCCCAAAATAATTCCCAGCGTTATATAAAACATCAAATCTTCTATTTGCGTTTTTTCCAAACCAAGCTTGTTTATCCGCACATTTCGATTAACCAGCAGCCATCCGGCCACAATTCCTACCAAATAAGCCATAGAATACCAGCGAATTGCCAACGGACCTATGCTAAACATAATCGGAGAAATATCCGGAAAACTCAATCCCACCATTTTTGCACCTTTACAGTTATCATTTCGGTTAAAGAATAATTAATTAGCCCTAATATATCCACACCTAAAAAAATCTTTATCCACAGACCACAGATAACACATTGATTTTTCACGTTTTAGCAAATCAACATTTATCCACAATTGTGAATTAAGTGGAAAACTGCGACTCGGGGATTGAAATTTGCGACTCGGCATTGCAAGCTGATTTTGTAATTAGTTTTGACATCGGAGCAAAAAGAAATGGAACCGGCAAAGAACTTAGCCCCTGCATATAATCCCATCGATATGGTTGAGAATATTTTCGCCAATCGCTCTTTTGAGCTGGAGCGCCGCAATGTTAATGAGGTCGTGATTGAGGTGCAGGGCAAGTGGAACAATATGTTGCTGTTTTTTGCCTGGGAACCCAGCATGAACTGCCTGCATCTGTCGTGCCTTATGGATATTGAAAACAAACTTGCTGACCGCAGCAAAATTTTTGAGCTGTTGGCTCTGATTAATGAAGAACTTTGGGTCGGACATTTCTCATATTGGACTGAGCAAAACACTCCGGTTTTCAAGCACTCGCTGTTTTTGGACTATGATGATGAACTCTTTGAACACAAAATTGCTCAAATGATTGATATTGCCATCAAAGAATGTGAACGTATGTATCCGATTTTTAAGGTTGTACTCACTAAAGGAATGGACCCCAAACAGGCGCTCTATCCTATGTTGATGGAAACCGCCGGTCAGGCCTAAGCAATCCGATTCTCTAACAATTTGATTTATTTTTGCTGTTGTTTTTTCCAGCTGCTCACATTGCGGTTATGCTCGTTCAATGATTCGGCAAAATTATGTCCGCCATTGCCGCTGGCTACAAAATATAAATAATTACTCATTTCCGGATGCGCCACCGCCTCCAGCGCCGCACGCCCCGGATTACAAATCGGCTTTGGCGGCAAACCGCTATATTTGTAAGTATTATAAGGGCTGTCAACTTGCAAATCTTTTCGTGTCAACACCCGCCCCAAATCATCTTGTCCATTGGTCAGCGCATAAATAACCGTCGGATCTGTCTGCAAACGCATTCCCTTGCGCAAACGATTAACAAATACCGATGCCACCAAAGGGCGCTCTTCTGGCACTCCGGTTTCTTTCTCAACAATCGAAGCCAAAACCAACAACTCTTTAGCGTTTTTCACCGGAACATACTCATCTCGATTTTGCCACACTTCAGACAAAGCTTTTTGCATAGCAGCCTGCGCCTGAGCAACAATGCTATCTCGACTATCTCCGCGTGAAAAACTATAAGTCTCCGGCAACAATGAACCTTCTTCCACCTCTTGCGATACTTCACCGCCCAAAAATTCATTATTCCTGATAATACTAAGCATTTGCGCTGATGTCAGCCCTTCCGGCAATGTCAGTCTTCGATAAAGCACATCGCCGCGAGCCATTTGAGAAATAACTTCTGCCATAGAAATATTTGGTGCAAACAAATATTCTCCGGCCTTAAGATTTTTATCCAACCCTTTCAATCTTGCCGCAATCTTAAACACCAACGGATATCTGATAACTCCGGAATCTGCCAGTTTTTGCGCCACCACCGCCGAGCCCGAACCTTTATTAACCAAAACAACTGCCTCTGCCGGCATTTTTCCGGGGGCATAAATTTCTTGTTTCAGCCAAGCCAAAACAACCAGCGTCCCCACAATTACCGGCAAAAGCAGTTTTTTCATCTAAACAAATCTCGCTTTTATTTATAGCGTTTAAAGATTACCGAAGAGTTGGTGCCGCCAAATCCGAATGAATTTGACATAACCGCATTTATTTCACGCTTTTTAGCCTTAAGCGGAACCAAATCAAAATCAGCCAACTCCTCTTCAGGATTCTCAAGATTCAGTGTCGGAGGACAAATCTGATCTCTCAAAGCCAAGATTGAATACACCGCCTCTACAGCGCCGGCAGCTCCCAACAAGTGTCCGATTGAAGACTTTGTAGAAGACATGGAAACGTGTTTGATTCCTTCATCACCAAACAAACGTTTAACCGCCAAGGCCTCGCCGACATCACCGGCAGGAGTTGAGGTTCCATGAGCATTAATATAGCCGATATCGCTCAGTTTAACCCCATGCTCGGCGGCGTGGTCAGTCGCCATTTTCATAGCGCGATACGCGCCATCACCGGACGGAGCCGTGATATGATAGGCATCGCCGCTCATACCATAACCGACAACCTCGGCATAAATTTTAGCACCGCGAGCCTTAGCGTGCTCAAGTTCCTCCAGTACCAACGCACCGGCTCCCTCGCCCATAACAAAACCACTGCGATCCTTATCCCACGGACGAGAAGCCTTCTCAGGATTATCATTAAAATCAGAGGTAATCGCCTTCATACGAGCAAATCCGGACAACCCCAATACATTAACTGCAGATTCCGCGCCGCCGGCCAACATCAAATCAGCGTCGCCCCTAGCAATCATCGCCGCGGCGTCGCCAATGGCATGAGTACCGGTTGAACAAGCGGTAACACAAGCATGATTCGGTCCTTTAAGCCCGAATTTAATAGAAAGATTTCCGGAAATAAGATTAATCAAGCATGCCGGAATAAAGAACGGAGAAATTCTCTTCATTCCGTTTTCATTAAAAGAAACAGAATTGTCATAAATCGTCTGCAATCCGCCGATTCCGGAACCCATCATCACACCGGCGCGATATTTTTCCTCTTCGCTCACTTCTTCTGCGTTCCAACCGGAATCAAGCATGGCATCGGTACCGGCAGCCATACCGTAGAGAATAAATTTGTCATTTTTCTTCTGGTCTTTTGGCGGCAAAACAGTATCGGGATTAAACTCTCCTTCTCCTTCACCCCAAGGCACCTGACCGGCAATCGAAACCGGAATATCTTTCAAATCAATGTTGGTAATCTTTTTGATTCCGGATTTACCGGCCAAAATACTTTCCCAGTTATGCTCGACACCGCGTCCCAACGGAGACAATACACCCAAACCAGTAACAACAACTCTTCTCATCAGTTCACCTCTTAAAACCATTCGGCAGATAACAATGAAACTCGCTTTAAGGTATGAGCGAGTTTCACAATTTTTTCCAAAGTCATACAGACTTAAGCATTCTTAGAAAGATAATCGATAGCATCTTTAACAGTCAGAATCTTCTCTGCGGCTTCATCAGGAATTTCACAACCGAATTCTTCTTCGAAAGCCATAACCAACTCTACTGTATCCAAGCTATCTGCGCCCAAATCGTCGATGAAGCTGGCATTCTCTGTAACTTTAGATTCTTCAACGCCAAGATGCTCGGCAACGATTTTCTTAACGCGGTTTGCTGTATCAGTCATATGATAAACCTCAAATAAATTAAAACAAATTAATCGGACCACAACAGCCCGTGATTGACTTGTTAGCACAATTTTATCCTATTTGACAAGCATTATTTTCAAAAAACACACAAAATGGGCAAATAACACTTGCTTTAAGGCGCAAAAAACTTATACTTTGCGAATAGCCTTAAAGTGGATAAAATCATGACAAACATTATAGAAGTTAAACAACTTACCAAAAAATTCAAAATCCAAAAACACACCGGCACACTCAAAAGTTTTTTTCATCCGGAATACAAAAACATAACTGCCGTCGACAAGATAAGTTTTAATATTGCCAAAGGCGAGCGGGTTGCTTTTATCGGGCCTAATGGCGCCGGCAAATCCACCACCATCAAAATGCTCTCTTCAATTTTACACCCGACTTCGGGCACTGCGTTGGTAAACGGACTGATTCCCTGGAACAACCGACAAGAGTTGAGCTCCGGCATTGGCACTGTTTTTGGACAACGCTCCCAACTATGGTACAATCTTCCGGTGCAAGACAGTTTTGCCCTGATGGGTAAAATATATAACATCGCAGATATTCCTTTCAAACGCCGCTTATCAAAATTGGTAAATTTGTTTGAAATAAGAGATCTGCTTACCCACCCCACCCGCTCTTTGTCTTTAGGACAACGTATGCGTTGCGAAATTGTCACCTCTCTTTTGCATAGACCTCAGGTATTGTTTTTGGACGAACCGACCATCGGGCTCGACGTCACCGCCAAGGAGATTATCCGCAACCTGATAAAAAAACAAGCGCTGGAAGAAGAGACCACACTGCTCCTCACTTCGCACGATACCGATGATATGGAAAAAGTCTGTGAAAGAGTCATCATCATCAACAAAGGAAAAATTATTTTTGACGATTCCATTTCCACCCTCAAAGATTCGTTCCTAAGCAAAAAATATATAGAAATCGCCACTGATACCGGTGAAAAGATTCGCACAGAAGTCAACACCAAAAAAACGCCGGTCAAAAAAGCCATTGATGAACTGGTAAACAAATACCACGTTATTGATATGACGGTAGAAAACCCGCCTATGGAAGAGATTATTAAGGAGATATACCGCCGTGAATAAATATCTGGCTCTGTTTCTCATCTCTTTCAAACAAGCATGGAGCAAAAAAGCCAACCTTTCCGGCTTGCTGTTTTTCTTATTCATTTTGCTGTTCATCTACAACCGCCTCTGGGAAGTTATCGCTGCCGATAGTTTGGAAAACGGCCTAAATCGCACATTTATATGGTATCTGCTGTTTGCCGAAATGATTATTCTATCCAGCCCCAAAATAGACCGTATTTTGTTTGATGATATATGCTCTGGCACAATGGCATATTACATCAACAAGCCCATATCATTCTTTTTTATGCGCTACGCCGAAGCTATAGGCAATATGAGTGTATCGTATCTGATTATGGGAGGATTCGGCACCGCCGCAACTTTGATTTTAACCGGAACTCCGCCTTTTGAATGGTGGCAGTTTCCGATTATTTTTTGCGCTTGTTTTATTTCGTCCTGCATCAACATACTGCTTTATACCGCTGTAGGACTTTGCAGCCTGTGGCTTTCCAGCATCAGAACCCTCAGCATGGCTATTGAGCGTCTGGCCTTTATTTTAGGCGGAGCAATTTTTCCTTTAAGCATTTATCCTGATTGGTTTGTAGACATTGCCAAATGGACACCGTTCTATTCATTCTACTACCTGACAATCAAATTGGTTTATGATTTTTCATGGAACAATTTGCTCAATGCTTTTGTTCTCAACTGTTTTTGGGTCTGTCTGATGGGTATTTTTGCATACTTCACCTACCAAAAGCTAACCAAAAGGGTAAATGTCTATGGCGGATAAATTTATCAATCTCTGCAAATTGTTTTTGTTCATTCAAAAAAGTAACCTCAAAACCGCTTTTTTGAACAAATCCGATGCTGTTGTAAATGTCTTGATGATGACAATCAACAACCTGTCTTTTGTTTTTATGTGGTGGGTAATTTTTCAGAACAAAGGCTCTGTCAACGGCTGGCATTTTGGCGATATGGCATTGTTATTCTCGGTTATGAACAATGCTTTTGCCACCTTTGCCTTGTTTGCCCGTGGTATTCAAACTCTGCCCGAATATATTGATAACGGCAATTTAGACAACTACCTGATATCGCCTCGCAGCAGTTTATTTCTGATTTCCACCTCCGAGTCCACTTTTGCCAACTGGGGAGACTATGTCACCGGATTCTTAGTATATTTTATGTCCGGATATGTCAGCCTCAAAAGTTTCGGCATTATGCTGTTATGTTCATTCTTGGCATTTTTGTTGATATACGGATTCCGATTATTGGTTTCGTGTCTGGCATTTTTTGTCAGCGATTCGCAACGCTTAGGAGACAACATCACCATGTCGCTACTCACTTTTGCCAGTCAACCGGCATCTATCTTCACCGGATGGTATAAATTGGTATTCTTAACCATAATTCCCGCCGGACTGATATCTTTATATCCGGTAGAACTGATTCGTAACTTTAATTTTATTGATCTTGGCATTCTTTGCTGCGGAGTTTTTGCCTTTTTAGGTCTAGGAATCTGGGCATATCGCCAGGGGCTTAAGCATTATGGCTCGGGTAATCGTTTTGGCGTCAGATAATTTGCGATTCATATTGACATTTATCTACTAAATTCCTAATCTATTAACCGATACATAATTTTATCCAAGAGGTTTCTGATGAAAAAGATTTTTTATATTGTTCTGGTAATTGTTGCTTTGTTGGTAATCGGTCAGTTTGTAAAACGCAATAACACCGTTACTGCTCCTGAAGAAGTGGTTGTGGTTGAAGAAGGCGTTGTTGCCGATGATGCCATTGCTGATGGCGATGTTGCCGAGGTTGAAGCGGAAGAAGTTATTGAAACTAATCCGGAAGCCACCGCTGACGAAGATGAAACAGTGGTTGAAGAAGGCGCTGCCGAAGCACCTGCTGCTCCGGTTGCAGAAGAAGCTGCTGCTCCGGCTGCCGAAGCCCCTGCCGCTCCGGCTACAGAAAAACCGGCTGAAGCTCCGGCTCCTGCCGCAAAATAATAACAAATCGAAAGATTTTGTTACCAAAAGGCTGCCTCCAAGCAGCCTTTTTTTATTGTAATTTTATAAAACATTTATATATATAAACAGGAAAAGAAATTTAGAAAATAATAAAGAGTGTGCAGACACCAAATCGGAATATAATAAATAGCAATTTTCCGAGACTGCAGGCAGGTACTTTAGATATGCATAGAGTAACCTCAAATATATCTAAACAACTGCAGACAAGTGCTTTAGGTGTCCATAGAACAACCTCAAATATATCAAGAATAGAGGTTGATATATGCGACAAATAAAGTGCTTGGCAAAGCGAGGAAAATTCTAGTGTACAAAATAGTACATGAATTTTCCGAGACTGCAGGCAGGTGCTTTAGGTGTCCATAGAGCAACCTCTAAAAAGGAGAATAAAATGAAAGTAGGTATTATAGGAGCCGGACAAGTCGGCAGTGCAGCAGCCTTCGCATTGATTATGCGCGGCGTTGCCAGAAAAGTTGTTTTGATTGATGCTAATGAAAAGAGAGCGGAAGCTGAGGCGATGGATATTGCTCATGCTACGCCGTTTGCTTATGCCAACAAAATCAAGGCTGGAAATTATGCGGATTTGGCCGGATGTGAAGTTGTTATTGTTACAGCAGGCGCCAACCAAAAGCCGGGAGAAACCAGAATTGATTTGTTGGGGCGCAATGTAAAAATCTTTGAAAGCATCATTCCGCAGGTTGTTGCTAATGCTCCGGATACCACTTTGCTGATTGCCTCCAATCCGGTAGATATTATGACTGAGGTTGCCCTCAAACTTTCCGGTTTTCCCAAAGAGAGAGTTATCGGCTCCGGCACTGTTCTTGACACATCGCGTTTTCGTACCTTGCTTGGCTATCATTTGGGGATTTCTCCCAAATCTGTTCACGCCAACGTCTTGGGCGAACATGGCGATAGTGAAGTTTTGATTTGGTCTAACGGCGATGGCGGCACAGTTCAGATTGAAGAGCTTGCCCGTATGATTGACAAACCGCTAACTCCTGATGTTAAGGCTGAAATTGATGATTGTGTTCGTAACGCGGCCTACAAGATTATTGAGGGCAAGGGCGCCACATTTTATGGCATTGCCGGTGCTTTGTGCCGCATTTGTCAGGCCATCACCACCAACGAATATGCGATTCTTACCGTATCTTCGCACCAAGACAATGTGGAGGGTATTTCTGATGTATGCCTTTCTATGCCTACCGTTGTTGGTAAACGTGGTGTCCATAGTGTTATTTATCCGCGTTTGTCTGAGAGCGAGCATCGCGATGTTAAATTCAGCGCTGAAAAAATCAAACAATTTTCAGAAGAAGCGCTGGCACAAATCAGCTCTGACAAAAAATAAGTTATTATTTATCAAGCAAAAAGGCTCTCCAAACAGAGAGCCTTTTCTTTTGAGTTCTGTCTAAATATTAGAACAAAACTTTTACATGAGCACCGGCGGTGTAGTCATAGCGGATTTCATCAGAACCATTACCGGCCAAGAAATAATCGCCAAACATACCCAGAGCAACATTATCTCTTACATAGTAATCAACCGCTGCTTCAGCAAACCATTTATTGCTATTCTTGCCATCGGTGTTAAAGTCATAACGAACACCGGCATCAACGACCCAATCACCGTCATATTTATGAACACCGGCTTTAACTGACTGGTCTAACTCGCGATCTGCAATATCGACCTGTCCTGTCAATTTATAAGCAACATAAGGTACCAAACCATCACCCATATCATAGCCGAGTTTCAGTTCACCTTCCAGATATTTTTCCCAACGATCATATCCGCCATTGGCTTCTTTGGCATCTTTCTTGCCATAAAAATCTTTAGGATTCCATGTATAATAACCACCGGCAACTTGAGCCAAAACATTGCCCTCTCTCATATTATAAGCAGCGCCTACATTATATTCAAAGTTGTGGTCATTATTAAATTCATGATTAGTATCAAAGTAGTTAGTAACAGCGCCCCAAACAGCCAACTGATCAGTTACGCCATAGGTCAGCTTTTCACCCAAAACGGTTTGTTTATCAGCAGCAACGCCATGCTTATAAGATACACGATTATGTGCTACGGCAGTATCAGAAGTAAACGCTCCTTCATTAGGAGTATAGAACGGATTAGTCAAGTCAGCCGCCATAGCCGAACCGGCAAACATAACAGCAGCAGAAGCAAGTAACATAGTCTTATATTTCATGAATACTCTCCTTATGTTGATAAAAATTCCGGAGCTCACACCTTGCGGCATTTGTTCCAGATACCAAAGAGTGTATTCAATATTTATTAATAAATCAATAACTTATATTTAAGGCCATAATACCTCCAGAAGTTTCTTGCACTTTCAGGGTTTTGACTTTATATTAACGACAAATATTCAACTGAAAGAACGCCATGGTCAAAGTTATCACTCTCGGCTGCCGTCTAAATGCTTATGAATCAGAGATTCTTAAAGAAAAACTAGCCGAACACGAAGATTTGATAGTAATAAACACTTGCGCGGTTACCGCCGAAGCCGAACGCCAATGCCGCCAGACAATTCGCAAACTCCGGCGTGAAAATCCTCATGCTCGTATTGTTGTAACCGGCTGCGCCGCGCAAATTGCCGCGCAAAAATTTGCCGATATGCCGGAAGCAGACTTAATCTTGGGCAACAAAGAAAAAAACGAAATTCTCAAATACATATCCGCTCCAATTACCGAAAAGAGCATTGTTGGCAACATTTTTGACTATGACAATTATGACCACTATTTAATTACCGGCTTTGAAGGTCGCCAGCGTGCTTTTGTACAAGTTCAACAAGGTTGCAATCACCGTTGCACTTATTGTATTGTACCCTACGCTCGCGGCGCCAATCGCTCGGTTCCGGCAGCAGAAGTCATAAGACAAATCAAAGAATTATTATTTCAAGGCTTTGAAGAAATCTGCCTCACCGGCGTCGATGTTTGTTCTTATCAACCTTCATTCAGCGGACTGATCAAAGAAATCCTTCAAAAAATTCCCGAACTACCGGCATTGCAGTTTGGCTCTCTTGATCCTGCTGCCATTGATGATGATTTTATTGAGCTGGTAAAACAACACCCCAACATCACCCCTCACTTTCACTTCTCAATCCAATCTGGGGATAACTTAGTATTAAAACGTATGCGTCGCCGCCATAGCAGAGAAGATGTAATAAGGCTTTGCGCCAAACTACGCGAAGCCAGACCAAATTCTGTTTTCGGCGCAGACTTTATCTGTGGATTTCCAACCGAAACCGATGAACAATTTCAAAATACCATCAAATTGGTAAGAGAAGCCGGAATCAGCAAGTTGCACGTATTTCCATATTCAGAACGCCCCGGAACTCCTGCCGCCCTAATGCCGCAGGTTCCCGTAGAAATCCGCAAAGAACGCGCTCGTCTACTGAGATTAGAAGGAGAAGTTATTGATGACTAATTGGTTTTCCAAACTGGGTTTGGGACTCAAGAAAACATCGACACCGCTTACTTCTGGTTTGAGCAGCATATTCGGAAGCCGCAATCTGGATTCCGCCACCCGTGAAGAACTTGAAGAATTACTGATTTGTGCCGACATGGGGATTGCCGCAACAACCCGCATAATCAAAGATTTTTCTGCGCAAAAAATTGATAAAAATGCTGATGATAAAGAAATTCGTCAACGCCTGTCATCCTCGCTGCAAAATATTTTGTCTCCTTGCGAACAAAAATTAATTTTAGGCAACAACCACCCTACTGTGATCATGATGGTTGGCGTCAACGGCGCAGGAAAGACTACCACCATAGGCAAACTGGCAGCCAAATTCAAAGATAAAAAGATTTCTCTGATTGCCGCAGACACTTTCCGCGCTGCCGCAGTAGAACAATTAAACGTATGGGGAGAGCGCAACAACGTCCGTGTTTTTTGTGGTCCTCAAGGTTGCGATGCTGCCGGTTTGTGTTTTGACGGTCTGGAGGAAGCTATCCGTCAAAATGATGACCTTGTCTTTATAGACACCGCCGGTCGTTTACAAAACAAAACCAACTTAATTGAGGAACTGCAAAAAATTGTGCGCGTAATCAAAAAAGTTTTGCCCGATGCTCCGCATCATACATTGCTTTGCCTCGATGCCACCACCGGACAAAATGCACTAGACCAAGTAAAAGTGTTCAAAAAAGCAGTTAATGTTAACGGTCTGATAATCAACAAACTTGACGGCACCGCCAAAGGCGGAATTTTAGCGGCAATTGCCACAGAATGCCCCACACCGGTATATTTCATCGGGATTGGCGAAGGAATTGCAGACTTGCAAGAATTTAATGCCGAAGAATACAGTCAAAGCCTGCTGGGATTAAACTAAAATTACAACGCTTTTACAGTCCCATCAACGATTGGCAATTTCTCCAAACTATCAGCCAACTCGTTTTCGGATATCTGCAAATCATACTCCAGTTGTAATTTGGCAAAATGCCCATAAGCCAAATTAAAAAAATGACACAGCCTAATATCCGTATCCGGAGTAATTCTCCGCCTTCCGGACAATATTTCATAAATTCTGGTCCAAGTAATTTGCAAGTATAAAGACAATTCAATCGGCGAAATTCCATAAATGCCACAAAGCCGTTTAATTTCACTCACACCTTTATTTTCCAATTCTGACATAATTGCCCCTTACAGTCTTAAGATTAATCACACCAATTAACAGCTCTACTACAACACACCCCAAGCGCTAACAACAAATCAAATCACTATTCACAATACATCACTTTACAAAACAAGCACCACTTCAAACAAGATCGCATCAAAACATAGAACATCACATTAACAACACATCACAACACAATAACATCACATCATATTGATAATGCACATATTATCGCCTATCGATAAACGATAATAATTGTATATTAAAATTTTTGCAATGTCAAATAATGAACACAAAAAAATCTCAAATAATGAACACAAAAAATCTCAAACTAATAACCTCTAATAGACTTCAAACAAATAATTTCTAATGAACACTAACGGCTTAACCAAGCATTTTCTAAGAAATTAACCAAACCACAAATTGCCTCTTTTGCCGAACTAAATATCTTCCACATAGGACAATATTCGCTTAACATCTCATACAAAAACATATAAAATCGCCTCATATTCGAGGTTATACAATGGAAGACTTACTATCATACTCCCGCAGCGAGCCCAAACCAGTTCCGGAGTTCAGCGTCAGCGAGATTTCCGGAGAGATAAAACGTTTCGTAGAAACGGCCTTTGCCAAAGTTCGGGTCAAGGGCGAAATTTTTGGCGCCAAACGCGCCGATTCTGGTCATTGGTACCTATCGCTCAAAGATGAAAATGCCGCTCTATCGGCGGTTATCTGGAAAGGCGTTGCTCTCCGCCTACCGATAAAACCGGAAGATGGATTAGAAGTTGTTGCCACCGGAAAAATCACTACTTTTGCCGGAAAATCCTCCTACCAACTGGTAATCGAAGATATGGAAGTTGCCGGTGCCGGCGCCTTGCTCAAGCTCTTAGAAGAGCGCAAAAAACAATTTGCCGCAGAAGGATTGTTTGATGCCGCCCACAAGAAGCCGATTCCGTTCCTGCCGCAAACCATTGGCGTAGTAACCTCAGCCAGCGGTGCCGTGATTCGGGATATTATCCACCGTGTGCGCGATCGTTTTCCATCTCATATTTTATTGTGGCCCACTCCGGTTCAAGGCGAAGGAGCAGCCGAAAAGATTGCCGCAGCAATTCGTGCTTTTAATACTCTTCCGACCAACGGCTCGCCCTCTCGCCCTGACGTACTCATTGTCGCTCGAGGCGGCGGAAGCCTTGAAGACCTATGGCCTTTTAATGAAGAATGTGTAATCCGTGCCGTATATGCCTCAGAGATTCCCATAATTTCAGCAGTCGGACACGAAACCGACACCATGTTGATTGACTATGTAGCCGACCGCCGCGCACCAACGCCTACCGGTGCCGCCGAATTTGCCGTTCCCGTAAAAAGCGAATTAAGCGCTCAACTTCACACCCTAAGCGCACGCTTGCTTAACGGCAGCCGCCGATACTTGTCTGAGCGCACCACCTTACTACAAGGATTGTCGCGGGGCATCCCCAATCTGGAACAAATACTTCAGGAAGCCGCCCAAAAATTTGACGACCGCATTGAACGCCTGAACCTATCTTTTAAGAATCTGCTCAAGAACAAAACCGACAAACTGGCTCTATGTGGTCTCAAGCCTTATTATGTAAAAAATATATTTGAGAAAAAACAAGAAAATTTAAACAATTTGCTGATACGTTTGCAGTCAGTGTCAGTGGATTCGGTTCTTAAGCGCGGATTCGCCTGGGTAAGGAATCAAGACGGGCAAACCGTTTACGATGTTGCCGCCGCCCAAAAAGCCAAAGAGCTGGAGATTCGTTTTTATGACGGAAGCTTTAAGGCTAATTCTGGTTCCGCTGCAAAAAACAAAACCACAAAAACAGGACAAAAAGATGCCTTACAAACTGATTTGTTTAATTTTTAGTTTTTTATGTTTCAGTATTTCTGCCCAAGCTGTTGAGCTTTGCGGCAAACCGGTTCAGGGCAGCATTTTAGTAGGCAAAGCCCCTGGCGCGACTGAAGTTATCTTTAACCAAAATCATATTCCGGTTAAAGCTGATGGAACATTTTTATTAGCCCTCGGGCGCGATGAATCCGCTCATGCAAATCTCATTGTCAGCAACGGAACTGATGCCCGCCGCTATGATTTTGAGGTTGCCCCCTATGCGTGGGATATCCAAAACATAAAAGGTATTCCGCCTCGCAAAGTCACTCCTTCGGACTCAGATTTGCGCGATATTGAATTTGAACAGAAAGTTGTCCGCGCTGCTCAGCAAACCCAAAGCAACAATGCCTATTGGAAAGAAGGTTTTATTATGCCGATAGAAGGACGGGTCAGCGGCAATTTCGGCGGTCAGCGCATTATGAACGGCGTCAAGAAGAACCCTCACGCCGGCATGGACATTGCCGCCAAAGCCGGATCAGAAGTCAAAGCTCCCGCTGCTGGCACCGTCACATTAGCGCAACCCGATTTGTTTTATTCCGGCAACGTGGTAATTGTTGACCACGGATACGGCTTACACACCATCTATGCCCATTTGCAAAAAATGAATGTAAAACGCGGCGACACCGTCAAACAAGGCGACATCATCGGGCTTGTCGGACAAACCGGACGGGCAACCGGCCCTCACCTGCACTGGGGCGCATCAGCCAATGGCGTCAAATTTAACCCGCCATCACTATTAAATATAAACAAGAGTAACGATTTTTGTTTTATTTTATAAACTAATATTGTAAAATTCTTTTTATCTTATATGCCGCAACGAGGTGTTTCATGATGGAAAATACGCACAAACAAATAATTTGGGACTCTATTGTCTGCCTGATTGTCGACGATGACAAGTTTTCTCGCACTTTTACCAAAACCGCGCTTTATCAGATTGGCATCAAAAACACCAAAGAAGCCACTTCTACAGAAGAAGCAGTTGAGCTCTTGCACAGCTTTAAGATTGATGTTGTCTTGTTGGACCAGCAAATGCCCAACCAAAATGGTTTGGAGCTGGCCAAAGCCATCAAAACCGGCTCCCTTGATGGCAACAAGAACATTCCGATAATCATGATTACAGTAGACACCAAAGAAAAGACCGTGCTGGAAGCCAAAGAGCTGGGGATTCAGGAATATCTGGTTAAACCAATATCTCCGTTGGCTCTAAAAAAGCGTATATGTACAGCATTCGGAATTAAACAAGAAAGAGTATAAAATTGACAGATTTACATCTCATATTGCTTTCAGCCCTACAAGGACTGACTGAGTTTTTGCCGGTGAGTTCATCCGGACACCTGATTCTTTTTTCCAAATTCACCACTTTTCCGGATCAAGGGTTAGCGCTTGATGTTGCCGTACACGTCGGTTCAATTCTGGCCGTTATGATATATTTTTCCGAAACAGTTTGGCAAATTATCAAAGGATTGTTTAAAACCAAATTTATTCCGTCTTTTGCCAACATCGGTGCGCAAACATTCTGGTTAGTAGTAGTCGGAACCCTGCCCATTGTGGTTGTCGGCTACCTCATGAAAGAAACCGGCATGGAATGGGCTCGCAGCACCACGATCATCGGCTGGACGATTCTCGGCTATGGCATACTTCTGTTCATTGCCGACAAATGGGGCATGACCATACGTGAGATCAAACACCTTGGCATATTAGATGCTTTTCTTATCGGATGCGCCCAATGCCTAGCTCTCATCCCCGGCACCAGTCGCTCTGGCATCACCATTACCATGGCCAGATTCTTAAGCATGGAAAGACGAGAAGCCGCCAAATTTTCAATGTTGCTATCAATTCCGGCGATAATTGCTGCCGCAACTTTAGTTGCGTGGGAGATGTATCAGCAGCAGAATTTGAGCGAGCTTTTTTATGCAATAGATGGCGTAACATATTCGTTTATCGCCTCAATAATCGCCATATATGTTGTTATGTGGTGGCTCAAAAAATCGACATTTTTACCCTTCGTAATCTACCGCATAATCTTAGGCACAATTTTGTTGTTGGATTCTTACGGATATTTAAATAAGTTTCTTGACTAATAAAATTTTTGAGGTTATATAAATCTCTGTTATTTTGAAACGAATGCCCTGGTGGCGGAATTGGTAGACGCGCATGCTTCAGGTGCATGTTGGCTCAGCCAGTGGAAGTTCAAGTCTTCTCCAGGGCACCAATCTTTGCAGCCTCCTAAATTTGATAGGAGGCTGAAGTTTTTTCTCATTAAATATATTTCAAATCATCATCAACATAGATTAAAGAAAGAGATTTCTCAACTTCTTTCAACAAAACATTTTCTCTGACAATATTGCCGTGTTCGCAACGAACTATGCAATAAAACCAGAGTTCCTATTCTGTTTTTTTGATTAATTGGCAATACATTCATTTATATATCTGTGCAGAGTTTGCCAAGTACAACCCATCAAACGAGCGATTTCTGCCTTGCTGATACCTTTATTTAATAGTTCTATGCTTTATTATCATGTAATTTGAAATTAAGCCAGATAATTCAACAGAAATTTAGTTGATTCTTTACGATTCTAATTTATGATCGTAAACCATGCGAATGGGTTTAAACTAATGGAGCTGTAAATGGATTTGGAAGAAAAAGTTAAGCAATTAGTCAATCAAAACAATCATGAAGACTTTATTTTTGACTTCTTGTTGCTCTATGGTTTGCCCAAAAGTACTGTTACCAAGACCAAAAATTCACGGTTAAACAAGGCAGATAACCAAATCATCATCAAGAAGAAGTTGTTTTTTGAGTTTTATGACCAAGGAACCAGTTTATTTGAAGCCAAGACTGCTGATTTGTTGGAAAGGATAGAATCACTTAAGAATGATCCGAAAACCTACACCCATGATCCACGCTTTATTATTGTTACTGATTACAAAAAGTTTTTAGCAGTTGATACCAAAACCAAAGATACACGTGATATTGATTTTAAGGATCTTTGGAAACATACGGATTTCTTCTTGCCATGGTCAGGTAAAGAAAAGTATCAACCACACGTAGAAAGTATGGCTGATGTAAAAGCTGCTGAGAAAATGGCCAAAATTTATGATGAAATTTATCATAACAATAAAACATTTGCCAATGAATATAACCATGATCTTAATGTCTTTTTAACAAGATTGCTCTTTTGCTTCTTTGCGGAAGATACGGGAATTTTTACCGAAGATAGTTTATTTACTAAACCATTAGTTGAACATACACAAGAAGATGGAAGCGATCTTTAGGCCTTTTTTGAAATTCTGTTTGAGGCATTGGATAAACAAGATAAGTCTAAATATCCGCAATATATCCAAAAATTTCCTTATGTTAACGGTAAATTATTTAGAGATCGGATCCATATTCCAGAATTAACCGCTAAAACAAGAGAACTGATGATTGAATGCGGTGATCATAATAATTGGAAAGAAATTAACCCAGATATATTTGGTTCAATGTTCCAAGCAGTTAAAACAGCTGAAGTTCGTTCTGGATTCGGGCAACACTATACTTCAGTGCCAAACATTATGAAGGTTATCAATCCGTTGTTTATGGATGATTTGCGTGAAGAATTTGAAAAAGCCAAGGATAGCGTTAATAAACTTAAGTCTTTGCAACTGAGATTATCCAAAATTCGTATTTTTGATCCCGCTTGCGGATCTGGTAACTTTTTGATTATCGCCTTTAAGCAAATGAAATTGTTGGAAATGGATATAATCAAGCGTATTCAAGAAATCAGCGGTGAAAAAGATTTTCAAATGAACTTATCTGTTATAGAGTTGAAACAGTTCTATGGTATAGAAATTGATGACTTTGCTTGTGAAATAGCTAAATTGTCATTGTGGTTAGCCGAACACCAGATGAATTGTAAGTTCAGAGAAGAGATTGGCGAACCTAGACCAACTTTACCGTTGAGTGAAAGTGGGCATATTGTATGTGGCAATGCTCTTCGTATGGATTGGGAACAGGTTTGTCCTAAATATATTGAAAAATCTAACTTAACCAGAGTTATTGCTGAGGCAGATGTAAAAAATACGCCATTACACTTTGAAACCCCAAGAGAACAAGCAGAAGTGTATATTTTAGGCAATCCGCCTTATGCTGGTGCTAAAAAGCAGACACCTGCACAAAGATCAGATATGGACTATTTATACAGCTCAAAAATCATTTTAAGCAAGAACATTGATTATATATTTGGCTGGTTTTCTATGGCGGCTAATTATATTGATAATAGTTCAAAAATAAAATATGCTTTCGTTTCAACAAATTCAATTTGTCAAGGTGAACAAGTAGCATCAGCTTGGCCAAATATTCTTAAAGATAATCAGGAAATATTTTTTGCATATAGGTCATTTAAATGGTCAAATAATGCAAAGAACAAAGCAGGTGTAACGTGTGTAATTATTGGGATACAGGTAAAAATCAAAGGAATAATTAAAGCAATATATGTTGATAATCAAAAAGAAGTGGTCCAGAACATAAATGCGTATTTAATTGATTATAAAGACTTATATATTGAAGCAAATAAAAAATCTATTTCTACTTTTCCAGAAATGGCATTGGGTAGCACGGCTCTTGATGGTGATAATTTAAAATTATCAGAAAGCGAAAAAGATAAAATCATAAGTAGAACACCAAGGGCAATAAGTTACATAAAACCATTTTTGAGTGGTGGTGATTATATTGATGGTGTTCAAAGATATTGTTTATGGATAAATGAGGCAGAATATAAAGAAGCATCAAAAATTGATGATATAAAACAAAAGATTGAAAAATGTAAAGATTGGAGAAAAAAGAAAGGCCGTGATGCTCAAAAAGCTGTTAATACACCTTACAAGTTTAAGTATCCCAAATATCAAGAATCTCCTGCTTTGATTATTCCAGCAACATCCTCTGAAAACAGAATGTATATTCCTATTGGTTTTATATCGTCAGATATTGTTCCTGATAATGGAATTTGTGTAATTTACAATCCACAACCTATACTCATGGGAATTATAACTTCTAATATGCACATGGTATGGGTAAGGGCTGTTGCTGGTAGATTAGAAACACGTATTAGATATTCCGCAGAACTTTGCTATAATACATTTCCATTCCCAAAGATTTCAGACCAGCAGAAGAAGCGTATAGAGCTTTGTGTACAAGATATTTTACGTGTTCGTGAGAAGTATTCTGAACGGACAATGGCAGAATTATATGATCCTGATAAAATGCCAAAAGATCTATTAGAAGCTCATCACAGCTTGGATATGGTTATTGAATATTGTTATCGTAGGAAACCTTTTGAAAATGATGAACAAAGATTAGCACACTTGTTCAAGATGTATGAAATGATGACAAACCATGCCTCAGAAGAAGAATTAAAACAATTAGAGTTAGGAGTATAGTATGGAAAAGTTAGAGAATGATATATTAGAATCAAGGTTAAAAAAAGTTTCACAAGAATTAGAGCGTTTAGGAATATATTCCAAGCGATCTGTTTTGGAAAAAGATAAAGTATCATTCGCTTTTGTTGTATACGTATTGCAACGCTATCTTGATAACTATGATGTTGATGAAATCATTGACAATATCACAGAAGGTAGCCTTGATAATGCAATAGATATTTTGCATATAGATAATGACGCATCATCAGATGAGATTTATATAAATGTATTTCAATGTAAGTATAAAACAGAAAAAAACTTAAAATCAACAATTGGGGAAAATGATATTGATTTATTTCTTAGAAAGATTAAATCTATCATAATAGATAAAGATACTTCTAATATAACTATGAACCCATATTTAACAAAACAATTAAACTTATTATGGGACATTACCAAAGTAACGGAAGTAAATAATATCCATTTAAATTTGTATCTTGCAACTAATGGTGCAGATATAAATGAACAAGAAAAAAAGACACTTACCCAATTTAAGCAGGAAAACAGCATAATTCAAGACATTAAAGTCTTCTTTAAATATGAATTTTTGATTGGGCATAAAGAAGTGCCAGTTGAAGATATACATATTCCCATTGATAAAAATTATATCCAAATGAATAACGGAATTAATACTTGTATTGTGAGTTTTAGCGCATATGACATAGCCAAACTATATGAAAAAGTGGGTGATGCAATACTGGAAAAAAATGTGAGAAAGCTCATAAAAAGTAAAATTAACCAAGACATATATAATAGTCTTGTTGCTGACCCTAAAATGTTTTGGTATAAAAATAATGGTCTATCAATTGTTTGCGAACGTTTTGAAGTAAAAACAATATCAGGAAGAAAAGAAATTGAAATTAAACGCCCTTACATTGTGAATGGTGGGCAAACCACAAAAACAATCTACAATCACTATCTTGATAACAAAAATGATGAAGACAAACTAATACCCTTATATGAAGCAAATATCATTGCTCGTATTTATCAAACAACCATTCCTGAACAAATAACAGATATTGTACAAGGGACAAATACTCAAAATAAAATCACAATGTATGATTTGAAGAGTGCTAATGTTAATTTAAAAAAAATTAAGGATTTCTTTTTGGAAAATAATGTATCATTACTTATTAATAGAGATGTTGAAGAAAAAAAACTTCCAGATGCTATAAATTCTGATACTTTGTTACAACTGTATTGTTCTTTATATAAAGGGATACCCCATAAGGCTAAGATTAGTATCAGCAAATTGATAGAAGATTACTATGATGATGTATATAATACACCAAATATTCACATGGATTTGCTTAATACATTTAAAATTTTTCAAATTATAAAAAAGAAAAATAAAGAAAATCCAGAAATACAGCATTTAAGACATTCAAGTTTTTCCTTGCTATATTTAATGGGCATGTTGCATCCAGAAATAAAAAATTCTTATAGTGAAGATAAAATTATAACGGCATATGATGAAAGTTTAGCCGCATTGAATAAAATTGTTGAAAAACAAAAGAATGAAAATAAGAATTTTTCCAACCATAATTTCTTTAAGTCTGAAAAATCTACTGAAATTATAAATGATTTATACAAAAAATGATCGGGAGATTATAATATGGAAAACTTGGTAGAAGTTAAATATGCTCAAACAGGCGAAAGCACCAAAACAGACTCTTGGGGTATGCGCGAAATGCAACAAAGAGCTTATGCTTATCGTACGTCTAAGTATTTACTCTTGAAAGCTCCACCAGCATCAGGAAAATCTCGTGCTTTGATGTTTATTGCCCTTGATAAGTTACAAAACCAAGGTATTAAAAAGGTTATTGTTGCTGTTCCTGAACGGTCTATTGGTTCTTCATTTAAGAAAACAGAATTAAAGAAATTTGGCTTCTTTGCCGATTGGATGCCTGAAGACAGATATAACTTATGCACCAGAGGATCCGATAACAGCCAAGGAAAGATTAAAATTTTCCAAGAATTTATGGATTCTGATGCTAAAATACTAATCTGTACCCACGCAACTCTACGTTTTGCTTATGAAACCATTGAAGAAACCAAGTTTAACGATTGTCTGTTGGCTATTGATGAGTTTCACCACGTATCAGCAGATTTGGATAGCAGTAAATTAGGTGAACTTCTACATTCTATTATGACGAAATCAACCGCGCATATAATGGCAATGACCGGATCATATTTCCGTGGCGATGGTGTGGCTGTTATGCGTCCTGAAGATGAGATGAAGTTTGACCGTGTAACTTATAACTATTATGAACAATTAAATGGTTATACTTATTTGAAATCTTTAGGGATTGGTTATCATTTTTATCAAGGAAAATATCTATCTGCATTGCCTGAGATTTTAGATACCAATAAAAAAACAATCATTCATATTCCTAGTGTTAATTCATTAGCATCAACTAAAGATAAATATGACGAGGTAGACCGGATTATTGATATTATCGGAGAATTAGACCATCAAGACCCAGAAACAAATATTTTGTATGTTAAAAGACACAGTGATGGAAAGATTTTAAAAATCGCGGATCTAGTTGAAGATAAAGAAGGCCGAGAAAAGGTTGTTGAGTATTTAAGACATATAGATAATGTTGACGATTTGGATATATTGATTGCACTTGGTATGGCAAAAGAAGGTTTTGATTGGCCATTCTGTGAACAAGCATTAACTATAGGTTATCGTGGATCATTAACTGAAATTGTGCAAATTATCGGTCGTTGCACTCGTGATAGTGAAAATAAAACACACGCGCAATTTACTAACCTTATTGCACATCCAGATGCTTCTGATGGACAAGTAACCGAAGCGGTTAATAATATGCTTAAAGCAATTACTTGCTCATTACTAATGGAACAAGTACTTGCTCCAAAATTTAATTTTAAGGTTCGTTTGGAAGATGACAATAGCGAAAATCAAAAAGGTGAAATTAAGATTAGAGGATTTAAACAGCCCTCAACAGAAAAAGTAAAGCAAATTATTGAGGCAGATCTGAATGATCTTAAAGCAAAAATCTTACAAGATCAGAATGTTTTGAAAGCATTGCCGGGGAATGTTGATCCTATTGTTGTCAATAAGGTTTTGATACCAAAGATTATTCAAACAACTTATCCTGATTTAACTGATGAAGAAGTTGAAGAGGTAAGACAATATGTTATTGCAGATTCTGCCATCAAAACAGGATCTATTGAAGATACCGGTGATATTCGCTTTATTCGTATGGCAAACCGATTTATTAATATTGATGAATTGAGCATTGACTTGATTGATTCTATAAATCCATTCCAGAAAGCGTTTGAAGTATTATCAAAGACACTGGATAAACGGACATTCCGTTTAATTCAAGAATGTATAGATGCTACAAGATTACAAATGACAGATGAAGAAGCCATTGCTTTATGGCCAAAGATTAAAGAGTTTGTAAAGGCAACCGGTAATGAGCCAGATAAAAACTCCTTTGATCCAAGAGAAAGAGAATTGGCCGCGGCTTTGCTCTATATTCGTAGCAAAAAGAGAAATCAGCAGTAGGATTGAAATATGGAAGATTGGTTGCAGAAGATTGTTGATGATGACGATTTAGGTTTGTTAGAAGTTAAACCTAAAAACGTTCGTATCACAGCTGATGAACGGCTGCTTAAAAGCTTTGATGAAATCAATAAGTTTATAGAAGAAAATAAACGAGAACCGGCGCTATCAAATGATATTCTGGAAAATTCATTGTATTATCGTCTTGAAGGAATCAGAGAAGACAGCATCAAAATCAATCAATTAAAAGAATTTGATACATTGGGATTGCTTAAAGAAACAGAAGAAAAGCCACAATCTATTGATGATATATTAAATGATGATGACCTTGGCCTTTTATCAACACCTAAAGAAGATGATATATTTAATTTAGGACATGGACTAAAAAAGGTTGATCGTTCCGTTGGTGCTTATGATTATGTGGCTCGTGCTAAGAAGTGTGAGGATTTTGATAAGTTTGAACCATTATTTAAGGCCTGCCAAGTTGATCTTAAAAACGGTAAGCGTAGATTGATGAAATTTACAACCGAAACATCAATCAAAGAAGGTGCTTTTCTGGTTTATCGTGGAATGTTGCTATATGTTGATAAGGTTGGTAATTTTTCACAACGCAACCAGAGAAAACAAGCCAGACTTCGCTGTATTTATGAAAATGGAACTGAATCGGATATACTTCGCAATTCATTGGCTAAACCGATGTATTCTGATGGAAAAATCGTAACGGAAAACTATGAAGAAGCGTTAAAAGAGTTTTCAGGCGTAACAGAAGAAGATAAACCATCTGGCTACATCTATGTTTTAAGGTCACTCAGCAAGGATCCGCAAGTAAAAGCCGTAAAAGATTTATATAAAATTGGTTATTCTGAAACTGCTGTTGAAGATCGGATCAGAAATGCAGCAAACGAAACAACATATCTTATGGCCAAAGTGAAAGTAGTGTCTTCATATAAGATGTATAATGTTAATACCCAAAAGTTTGAAGATTTATTACACCGCTTTTTTGATGCTGCTCGTTTAAGTATTGATGTGATGGATAATAACGGTACACGACACACAGTCAGGGAGTGGTTCCAAGTGCCTTTAGGGGTTATAGAACAGGCCATTTATCTCTTCCAAACAGGAGAAATCATAAATTACTACTATTCTCGTGAAGAGCGGGAAATTTTGAAAATAGAGTGTTAAAAATTCTGTATTTTCTTATTCTAATAAGAAACTCAAACTCTTATTAGCAACTTTGTTTTCTTTCATTCCTCAAATAACTATACACAGTTGGGCGAGTTATTTTAAATTGCTTGGCAATGCGAACGATAGGCATTCCTTGCTTATGGAGGACATTTAATTCAGCTACTTGTTCAGTAGATAATTTATTTTTGCCACCTTTATATTTGCCGTGCATTTTTGCAACAGCAATGCCTTCTCTTTGGCTAATTTACGGTTTTCCAATGTATCCAAGGACACGTAATTACGATTCTCGTCACAACATCTAAACACTGTTGTTTTACTAACTTGCCTTAGTCCTGTAATCAATACAACAGGAAAGGAAGAATTCATCCGTTTTACGGCATTTTCAATAGTTCTTTGAATATATATTTTCAAACTCCGACTGATTTACCATTAAATGCAAAAACAGTCGGGATTTTTGCTGTTTCCATTTTAGAAAGTGCCAAATATTGGAGATTTTCTAAAATGGAAATAGGGAATTTCTTACATAACCTTTGTTTACAAATATTAGCACATCAATCCACGCAAAATATGCGGAGATTATGAGAGCTAATCTCCGCAAGCTAAAATATAATGCGTGCTGCGACCGCTTCCTTGCTGCTTTAATATTCCAAATTCAACAAGCTGCTTAATGGAACGACTTGCCGTATCTTGCGAACATTTACAGATTTTCGCCCATTTGCTTGAGGTCAGATTACCTTCAAAACCATCAAAAAGCATATTAATCATTTTCTTCTGGTTCTCATCTAACGTGAATTTATTAAATTCCATCCAGTGTTCAGCCTTAATAATAATCTTCTCCACCATTGTTTCGGAAGTTTCCAAAGCCTGTAACATTGTTTCTAAAAACCACTTTATCCAATTTGTGACGTCAAGTGTTCCCTTTTGTGTTGTTTCCAATATTTTATAATATTCATTTTTTTGCTTTTGGATTTGAGCCGACATACTGTAAAATCTGTAAGATGACTTTTCGGCTTTTGCCAGCATAAACTCCGTAATGGCTCGTGCTATGCGGCCATTGCCGTCTTCAAACGGGTGAATTGTAATAAACCATAAATGGCTTATGGCGGCTTTAATCAACGGATTGACATCATTTGTTTCATTTATCCATTTAAAAAAATCATCCATATATGCTTTTATCAAAGAGGCTTTTGGGGCTTCATAATACACGATTTCCCGTCCCCTGTTATTGGAAACGACTTGCATTGCCCCTTCTTTATCATCTCTGTAACAAGCGGTTTTTATTTTATACATTCCGCTGTATCCTGTCGGAAACAATGCAGCGTGCCAACCGCACAATCTTTCATAAGTTAAAGGGATTTCAAAATTATGTGTGGCATCAATCATAATTTCAACAACACCGTCAATATGATGGCTGCTGCCAACGGATTTTTCATTATGTATATTTAACCTTCTGGCAATAGAGGAATGAACTTCGTCTTTGTTTAACAATTCTCCCTCAATTTCGCTTGATTTGGTTATTTCTTCGGTCAAGTTGTTCAAAAGAGCTTCTTGCCTAAAATCAAAACCAAGACTTTGCATTTTGCCCAGCAGTGTTCCTTGCTTAAATGATACCTTTGTGATAATATCAAAAAGTGCATCATTATTCCAAATAAAGTCTGGCCAGTTCTTTTGTTCGTGAATATACATTAGCAATCTCCGCAAAATATGCGGATATTATAACTGTTATTCTCCGCAAAAGTCAATATATTTCATTTATTATTGAAAATTAAATATAATTAGATATAATAAAATATATTTGAAGATAATTATATACTTTTAAGGAATATAAATGATAAGTTTAAAAGACATAAATATCACAACAGAAATGTTGAATATCATATCACAGATTGATGAATTTAAAGGAAGCTGGAATGCACTTGCCAGATCACCCGAAAAATTACAATCCTTAAAAAAGGTGGCAACCATTGAAAGTATTGGTTCCTCAAACAGAATTGAGGGTAATATTTTATCTGACAGACAAGTTGAAACCATTTTATCTAATATAAAAAAACAATCTTTTACGACCAGAGACGAACAAGAAGTGGTTGGATATGCTGATTTAATGGAAAATATTTTTGATAATTATGATGTAATACCATTTACTGAAAATTACATAAAACAACTTCATAAAATACTTTTGTCATATTCAAGTAAGGATGAAGCACATAGAGGTAATTATAAAACTTTATCTAATAGTGTTGCTGCTTTTGATGCAGATGGAAAGCAGATTGGTATTGTATTTGAAACAGCCACCCCATTTGAAACACCAGAGTTGATGAGAAAGCTAATAGCACAAACAAGAGAGTTATTGGAAGATAATGCTTTACATCCATTGATTCTAATTGCTTTATTTGTAGTTCATTTTTTGGCAATTCACCCTTTCCAAGATGGAAATGGCAGATTATCAAGGGCATTAACAACATTATTGTTGTTAAAAAGTGGATATTCTTATGTTCCATATAGTTCTATGGAAACTATAATTGAAGAAAATAAGAACACTTATTATAAAGCATTGAGAAATAGCCAACAGACATTTAAGACAGAAAATATCAATTATGATGTGTGGTTGATGTTCTTTTTACAGACAGTATTAAAGCAAAAAATAAGATTGGAAAAGAAAATTGGATTAGATAAAAAACAAGGTTTAACTCTAAATCAAACAAAAATACTTAATTTATTTGAAAATATTAACCAATGGACAAGTTCTGATATTGCCAAAGAAACCAATATCAATATCGCAACAGTAAAAAAAGCATTAGCAGAATTGGTTGATATTGGTATTTTGGTTAAAAATGGTTCTACCAAAGGTGCTTGGTATGAGAAAAAGTTGTAAAGATTAACTTTATTATCAATTTTTCCAGCCATTTATATCAATACTTTCATCAACAATAGAGTTCAGCAATTCGTCAACTTTGGAGCACCAACAAAAAAATGGTGCCTAACAAAACTTTTATCAAAAAGCTTGTCAGACACCACCTTAGTTACATAACCTTAAAGTCCTCTTCCTTGTACTCAACTACTCCCGGAATACCAGTAATAAAGTCGAACACCAAAGCCTTCTTGACGAGGCTAAGATCCTTGCGTTCTCCAACTACCATGGCCCAAACCGTGTAGTCTCGCCCTTTCAGGAAATAGCCAGAAGAAGCTGAGCAGCTATATTTGACCATTTTCAAGGCGCCCATTCGCTCAAGATTGAACTCTCTGCAAATTTCGCAGGCCAGCAAAACAATCTTGGCCAACTGGCGACATTCTCCAACCTTGAGGACAAGTTCAACCTCTCTCTCCCCCACAGCTCTATAAAGCTGAGATGATACGATCGGCATATCGTCATCAAACTCGGCAAGCCCCTCAACAAAACGACCATAGCGCCGCTTGCTTACAGACATCTTGGCCAATGTGCTGTGCGGGCGATATCCTTGAACAAAAAGATCCGGAAAGATATCAACCTTTTTGTTATTTTCCGGTACTACCACCGCAAAATACATTCCCTCTGGAATAATTTTGTTATTTTTCAAATAACTCCAATCTCCAAAGTTCTCAAAAACAGCAAATGGGCTCTTCGAGTCACTTTTCTTGCTGCCTAACATAATTATTCTAGTTTTTTCCATAATGAAAAATTTTTAAATTAAACATATAATAATTAACACGTAATTCACATGTACACGTTATTGCAAATTTTGTCAACTCCCTTAACTAGACATTTGTTTTATTTATTAGGATTAAATTCAATTTATTTTACTTTCCTAGTTAAAAGCCCCCCAAAAGAGCAAAGCTCCAAAGAGCCAACACCTCGGGCAATAGCGATCCCAAGTTTTCTTCTCATAATAAAGAACACTTTTTTCTTATTTATCCGCTTGCCAAGCTGCTATTTCCATACTACATTTTTAGCATCGTCAATTTTATAAGGACTCTCAACAATGCTCGTCTCGATTCTTCCCATTCTTTTTGTCTTGTTGTTTGTGATTATAATTCCTGGTTTTCGCATTGTTATGCAGTATGAAAAAGGCATTATTTTTACTCTCGGTCGCTATACCAGCACCCGCGACCCCGGTTTGCGCTGGTTTGTCCCATATATTCAGACCATGCAAAAAATAGACATGCGCATAATGACGGTAGATGTTCCCAAACAAGAAGTTATGACCAAAGACAACATTCCCGTAAACATCAACGCCGTTGTCTATTTTAAGGTCAACAACCCCGAAAAAGCCGTAATTCAAATCAGTGATTATGTCTTTGCCGTAATTCAGCAAAGCCAATCTGCTCTCAAAGATGTAATTGGCACTAATGACCTTGACACCATTTTGTCAGAACGCAAACGCATCGGTGAAGAAATCAAAAATATTGTTGATATGACCACTGACAAATGGGGTATTGATATCGAAGCGATTAATGTTCAGGAGATTGAGCTCCCCGAAGACATGAAACGCGCTATGGCCAAACAAGCCGAAGCCGAGCGCAACCGCCGCGCTATGGTCATATCGGCACAAGGCGAAGTCGAGTCTGCGCAAAAAATGCTCGAGGCCGCCAACACTCTTGAAAAGAGTCCTGTCACCATGCAATTAAAAACCCTGCAGACTATTAAGGATATCTCGGCTTCGCAATCACAAACCATTGCCATGTTTCCGGTAGAATTAATAAATCTGCTTGGCAACAAAAAATAATCTACACCAAATGGATTATTTGATTCTTTTTGCTGGAAATTAGCAAAAATCTGGATTATAATATACACATAATTTTCAAAGGAGGATTCCCTATGGAGTACATCGAAACTACAATGGAAAGCCTTAAGATTCAGCATGCTAAGCTTGATTCCGCCATTCGGGAGGAAGAAAGTCATGTCTGGAAAAATATGATTCGGATTGAGCAACTCAAGAAAGAGAAGCTGCGTAAAAAGGATGAAATGCTCAGAAGAACTCTGCAAGCACAGTAGTCAATCTCTTCTCAAAGATAAACGGCCTCATTACACCAGATGAGGCCGTTACTTTTTGCTTATTTCTTAAAACTGAAATTTGAACGCTGGCTCAATAGTCTTTGCACATACCGTCCCTGATACAAGTTTATCCCCAACGAATTGCCGACTTCTATGGCCTGCGGATCATCAATTCTGCACAAAATCATCTTTGCCCGTTCCGCCTTATTGACATAGTCCATAAAATGCCTGTCTTCATGAATAACGTCCAAAAAGCTCGGATGCCAAATAATCTTTATCAAATCGCATCCTAAATTAGTGCGATTAAGATATTTCAGCTTATCCACCGTAATTCCATCAATGCACACTTTATAACCTCTGGCTTGTGCAAAAGTTTTGGCCAAAATAAAAGCCTTAATATCGCTAAAGATATCTACCAATTGCAGTTCCAAAATAATGCTGGAACGCATTGAAACATTGATATTGTCATCAAACTCCAAAAAATCATCTGACAATATGGTAGAAACATTAATATTAACACTAAAATTTCCAATCAGCGAACCATCATCATGGCGGCTGATTGTCTCCAAAACGCGCTTATCCAAGGTTTCGCTCAAAGACAAAAACAGCCACGGATTAGATGTCAAATCCACATCTGGCAGCAACATCTCGCGCAAATCCGGAATTGAGACATACACCTCCTCAAAAACACGTTGCGGAACAGATTTGCCGATAATAGCACACACCGACTGTCTTCTGATAAAGCTTGAAAAATCCGCCACCGACAAGATTTTTTGCACTTTCGCCAACATCTCGGGAGAAAGACCGCGTTTAACCTTTTTATTGCTGGTATTAAAAATTGAAATCGGTACTGTTTTGGGCAAACTTTTCGCAGATACCACATTTTGCGCTTCGCTGATAATTTCTTGCAGCAGATTACTCAAATTTTTCTTCTGCTCCGGCAACATAAATAGCTGAGCCAAACCACTCTGCTCCAAATCATCAGCATTTTTCAGCATCGGATCATCATGCAACAAGAATCTTATTTTAACCAAACAAGACAATACTTCATCGTGCCAATTTTTGCCATATACAACCAGCAAATCTTCATTATGCAGTTCAAACACTTTGACTTTTGCTTCCGGCGCAAAATCAACAAACGTATCCTGCAAAGCTTGTCTGTTTGCAGAATTAAGAGTTTGGCTTTGCAATGCGCTCAATTTCAGATACAGCACCCCACAAGCGCCCATACCTTCTGTCTCAAGTTTTTTCACATATTCAAAGACCAGCAAATCTTTACGCACCTGTCTGTATTCCGCTTGATTTTCTGCCGCCATTGCCCTATCCCAATAACTTTTCCAAATACTCTTTATGCTGACACTCATCGCGATACACTCCGGCAATCAAACGTCTGCGTTTCAAACACTCTTCCGCGCTACAGTTTTTGCCCTCTGGACACTGGCTCCGAATAAGCGCAACTTCCAGCTTATCAATATACGGCCCCTGAAAACTGCGAATACCATACCCTACACCCCAGCGAACCGCATTCTCATCAGTGCACTTGGCCAAAATTACTTTTTCTGCTCCCAAATCCTGAATAATTTGCAAAAGCTCCTCGCTGTTCACTTCATCATGCATCATCGGATCCCAGAATATCTTGACCATATCCGGTTGCAAGCGCACAATATTTAGCATATGCAACATCTCCGGCGAAACAGCATCAATCAAAATTTTGTGTCCGCCTTTATGCAGAACCTCCATCGCCTCAAAATACAGATTAAGACTGTTGAATACGTCCATCATCTGCACTTCCGCCACAATCTTTTGTTCCGGCCGCAAGGCATTTTTGGCAAAAGCAACAAATTCATCTGAAAAAATCGAAGACAAATTAAGATTAAGCCCGATTTGCTGCGGCCAATTTTTGATATCTGCATACATAAAAGATGACATTGTTTTCTTGTCCAACATTTGCGTCAGGTACAAAAACAACCATTTGTTTGCCGTCAAATCTATATCAGCATCATATTGCCGGCTCAAATCTTTAACCGCCACAAAGAACTCCTGAAACAATGTCGTGAAACTGTTGGCGTTATCTATTCTGACCACACTTTGATGCTTGATAAGCTCTGATACATTTATACGATTAAGCTGTTCCACCACACCATCGATTTGCGATGCCTCCACCGGATATTTATACGATGATAAATCCGGCAGCTGAGCATCTTCCACCATTTTCTCTATGCGCTTATACAGCTCAACAAAATCATCAGGAAACTCATAAAGATGTGCAAACTCGCCACTATTTGGCGCAAACAAAATCGGATCAGAAAACAATCCTGCCCTAAGCTTTTTAACTGCGCTTTCAACCACCTCAGGATCAATATCTCTTCCCAAAATAGCAAAATCAGAATTACTCAGAACAAACAGCGTACCGGAAACCGCTCCCACCAAATCGTCAAACAATTTTGCAATTATCTTAAAAAACGACGGGTGCCGATTTTTCGCCTTCAGCTTAGAAACATTAACATACAAAACCGAATACATTGCCTGATTGCGAGCAATCCGGTTTAAGGATTCCAACAAATATTTCTCTGCCGCAAATTTTCCGGTTTTAGCCATCTTAATACCAACGCCTCATACACTTTTTAGCATATCATAAACTCGCTTTGCAATAAGAGCAAGCAAATATAGTCTTTTTTCCTAGCTTAAAATAGCGTCATTTTTTCAGAATCCGCAAACTATTATGTTGCCTTTTTCGCTGGAATTTATATAATTTATGCAAATCAATTGCGTATGGAGGGAATATGACATCAACAATCAAGATTTGTATGGGCAGTTCCTGTTTTGCCCGCGGCAACTCCAAAAACCTGCAAATCATCCAAAATTTTATTGAAAAAAATCATCTGGACGCCGAAATTCAGCTCACCGGACTTAGATGTTGCAACAATTGTTCCAAGGGTCCCAACATCACCATTGATGACACCGAATATAACAATATCGATAACGGCACTTTGCTGGATATCTTAGAGAAACACTACAAAATCAAAGAAAGTTAGCCATGTCTGATCGCGATTTTCCCCTTCATACCGTAGAAACAGATTGTCAGGACTGCTACAAGTGTGTGCGCAGATGTCCGGTAAAAGCCATTAAGATAGAAAACAACTCGGCAATGATTGTGCCGGAATTGTGTGTTGCCTGCGGCATTTGCTACAAAGTTTGTCCTGCCAAAGCCAAACAACCTCGCAATGATTTGGCTCGTGCTAAATATCTAATCTCTTCTCACAAAGAAATTTATGTTTCATTAGCCCCTTCTTGGATTACCGAGTTTCCGGAATATTCTGCCGAACAAATGATTGCCGCCATCAGAAAGTTAGGTATTCGCGGCGTTAGCGAAACCGCTCTCGGCGCTCAGGAGGTCACTGCTCAAACTGCAGAAATGCTCAAAGCCTCCGCCGCCAAAGGAGAAACAAAGTTATTCATCTCCACCGCCTGTCCGGCAATTGTTGAATATATTGAAAAATATCTGCCCCAACTCACCTCCTGCCTCACCCCGATATCTTCTCCGTTGCTGGCTCACTGCCGCATGCTAAAAAACAAATTCGGGCAACAAATTGAAACCATATTTATCGGCCCCTGCATTGCCAAAAAATTTGAAGCCGACCGCCATCCTGATTTATTAAGTCTGGCAATAAGTTTCACTGATTTGCGCCAATGGTTTAAGGACGAAAACATAGACCCTGCGCAACTTACCCCCGGTGTGTTTGATGTCTTCACGCCAGACAAAGCCGAAGAAGGTACCGCCTACCCGATAGAGGGCGGAATGCTGGAAACGCTCAAAGCCTATAATCTGGATAGCAATATCTACACCTCGCAAATTACCGGAATTTATAGCATTCAAGATGAGTTATCAAACCTCAACCCCGAAAGCGTTGATCGCCCGACTTTTTTAGAATGTCTGGCTTGCTATGGCGGCTGTGTTTCCGGACCATGCACCAGTGGCAAAAAATCCGGATTAGAAAAAAGAATGGAAATTCTAAATCATACCCAATTCACCGAAAACTCCGGCAAACGCAAGCCGGATTACAACATTGCCTTAAACTACAAATCACAAGAAAACCCCGATAATGATTGCGTTTTTGAAGAAACCGAAATCCGCCGCGTCTTAACCAAAATCGGCAAATTCTCAGTTGAAGATGAGCTCAACTGCGGTGGTTGCGGATACGACACTTGCCGCAATTTTGCCCGCGCTCTACTTGAAGGCAAGGCTGAACCGGATATGTGTGTTTCTCACATGAAACATCAGGCTTTGCGCAAAGCCAATGCCCTAATCCGCTGTATTCCTTCGCCCATTGTGATTGCCGACGCCAAACTTAATATTATGGAATATAATGATGAGTTTCGTGATATGTTCTGGAACGAGGAAGAACACGCGGATATATATGACTACAACGATTTGCGCGGAGCCAATCTCCGAGACTTCATCAGCTTCACCAATCTTTTTTCCGCATCTTTGGAGTTAGAGCAGGATATTCACAAAGAACACGTCCGCCAAGATGACAAATTATATGACGTCGTAGTCTTTAATATTGATAAAAAACAAAGTGTCGGCGGCATTATTGAAGACGTAACCAATACCGAAATGCACAAAGAACAAATCGCCGCTCGAGCCAGAGAGGTTATCCATAAAAATCTGGCAACCGTACAACAAATAGCCTGCACGCTTGGCGAACACATGGCAGAAACAGAAGTCTTGCTGCGCTCTATTGCCAAAGACTACGCCGCCGAAGAGACCGAAGAAGCAAAACTAAAGATTCGCACCAATTCCGCTGAGAGGAAATAGCCGCCATGAGCGATTCTCTTTATATTGAAATCGGCACCGCCCAGCAGCAAAAATACGGAGAAGATTGTTTTGGTGACACCATCTATTCCAAAAAAATCCCCGAAGAAAGAAGAATCATATCCATTCTTTCTGACGGCTTAGGCAGCGGTGTCAAAGCTAATATTTTGTCTTCTATGACCACACGCATGGCCATGACTTTTGTCGAAAGCAATATGGAACTTATGCATTCATCAGAAGTTATGATGGACGCCCTGCCGATTTGCCAAATTCGCAAAATCAGCTATGCCACTTTTTCCATTGTAGACACCCAGCTTGATGGCAAAACCAGAATTTTTGAAATGGACAACCCTCCTTTTATGATGATTCGCGGCGGCAAATCCGTAAATGTAAGATATCGTGAGATTTCTTCCGAAAAATGGAGAGATCGCACCATTAATATCTCGCAAATGACCAATCAGGAAGAAGATCGAATTATCCTGATTTCTGACGGCGTTAGTCAGGCCGGACTTGGCAATCGCTTATATCCTTTGGGCTGGCAACGGCAGGGATGTCTTGATTTTGCATTGGAAAAAATTCGCAAAAATCCTCATATCTCAGCGCATGAACTGGCCGATGCCATTGTCAAAGAGGCAGTTTCTAAAGAGGTTGGCAAACATGCCGGCGATGACATCAGCTGTGTTGTCCTATATTTTCGCCGTCCGCGCAAACTACTGGTTCTAACCGGTCCGCCGTTTGATGAAAATCGCGACAAAGAATTTGCCGAAATGGTTTCTGATTACGACGGCAAAACAGCAATCTGCGGCGGAACCACCGCCAACATTGTCGAACGCGAACTATGCCTAAAGTGTGAAATTGACAAAACCTCCTTAGATCCAAAGATTCCCATGTGTTCCACCATGGAGGGCGTAGATTTGGTCACGGAAGGAATTTTAACCTTGACTGATGTGTATCGTATGCTAAAAGAAGGCATTGATACTGATAGAAATAACGGCGCCACACGTCTGGCAAAGTTGATTCTGGACAGTGATAAAATAGACTTTGTTGTCGGAACAAAAATCAACATAGCCCATCAGGATCCCAACTTACCGATGGAATTGGAAATCCGCCGCAACATAGTTAAAAAGATTTTTCGGCTTTTGCAGGATAAATACTTAAAAGAAATTAGTGTCAAATACATTTAGAAAAGGACCAGACCATGGATAAAATAAAAGTCAGAATCTGCGTAGGAACATCTTGTTTTGTAATGGGCTCTGCGCAAATCCAGTCACTTGAATTCAACGCGCCGGCCGACATTGCCGATAAGATTGAAATTGTTGAAGAGCGCTGCATGAATCTTTGTAAAGACATTGCTCGCAAACGCAATCACGGACCATTTGTTTATGTAGATGATGAACTGATTGAAGAAGCATCTTACGAGAAAGTTGTTTCCAAAATCAGAGAAAAACTCAAAAACTAAGCCTGCCTAATAAATAGAGAAAGAACTATAAATATGCTAATACCTAAAAATAATGCCAACCTAATGAGAACCAAAATATTAATCAAGTTGGCACAAAGTTATCTGGAAGACAAATTTCAAGATGCGGACAGAATCCCCTTGGAATTGCGCCCCAAAGACGGAGAAGTAAGCCGCTGCTGCGTATATAAAGACCGAGCTGTGCTCAAATACCGCTGCATGGCTGGGCTCGGACATTGTCCAGAAGAAGAAACCGATGAATTGACCAGCTTGCGTGAATATGGCGAACAAGCCTTGCAACGCACCCAAGCTGCCAAAAACAAACTATCGGTTATTGATATTGCTTGCTCTGCCTGCATCAAATCTCAATATGTAATAACCAACGTCTGCCGCGGGTGTTTTGCCCAACCTTGCCGTCTGAACTGCCCCAAACAGGCAATCAGCATTGTTAACGGACAAGCTCGCATTGACCACGATTTATGCGTAAACTGCGGCAAATGTTATGAAGTCTGCCCTTATCATTCGGTTGTCAAAATTCCGGTTCCTTGTGAAGAGGCTTGTCCGGTCGGCGCCATCACCAAAGATGAAAAAGGCAAAGAACATATTGATACCGAAAAATGTATCTCTTGCGGCAAATGCTTGGCTTCATGTCCGTTTGGCGCAATTGTCGAGCGTTCTCAGATGATAGACGTTATGCGCGAGATTAAAGAAACCGGCAAAAAAGTTGTTGCTATGCTGGCTCCGGCAATCGCCGGACAATTCCCCGGCTCGCTCAACAATTTGGTTGGCGCGCTCAAACAATTTGGCTTTAGTGATGTAATTGAAGTCGCTGTTGGCGCTGACATCACCACCCAAAAAGAAGCCGCTGAATTTATTGAACGCATGGAAGAAGGCAAGCCGTTTATGACAACTTCTTGTTGTCCGGCATATTTCCGCGCGGCTCAAGTTCATATTTCAGAAATTCAGCCTTATGTTTCCAACACCAAAACGCCAATGTACTACACGGCTGAATTAATCAAGCAGGAAATGCCTGACTGCGTAGCCGTGTTTGTAGGTCCGTGTTTGGCCAAACGCGCCGAAGCAGAATGGGACGACAATGTTGATTATGTTCTGACTTTTGAAGAACTTGGTGCTATGTTGGTAGCTGCCGGCATTAACATTGACGAATGCGCCGAACAGCCCTTCACCAAAATTTCTCACGCTCAAGGACGCAAATTTCCGGTTACCGGAGGCGTTGCCGGTGCGGTTGCCAGTCTGGTTGGCGATAAGTATGAGATCAAACCGGAAACCATTGATGGCTTGACCAAAGACAACATTAAATTGCTTAAGCGCTACGCCGCTAAAGGTTGCGAGAATAATATGCTGGAAGTTATGTGTTGCGAAGGCGGTTGTGTATCCGGTCCCGGATGCATTGCCTTGTCTAAAAAGGCCGCCCGAGCTGTTGACGCATATGCGCAAACCGGCGAAGAGCTCTCTTTTGATAGCAAAATTGGCGAATAACAAATCGCCTCTGCAACTAAAACCGCCCAATCGGGCGGTTTTTCTTTTATTGTTTTATGCTTAACTCAATCTCCGGCAAGCTCGGATAGTGGATTTTATAGAGTGATTTGAAAGGCGGCGACACCGGAGTTTACAAAAGGGTAAATGAGGATGTCGCCGTCCTGCGCAAATTGCTCTAGAAAACCGCTAAACGAGCTTGTAGCATTATCCTCCTCCTTGACGGGAGAGGTTTGGTGGGGGTGACAAAATAGCAAATAATTAGCTCCTATCTCACCCCCATCTAAATCTTCCCCCGTCGATGGGGAAGACTTATATGGCATTAAATTTTAAAAGAGTTTCATCACCGCCTGCGCGGCTTGTGACGCTAATGAGAGAGAGTTAATTGCCAACTGTTGCCGTGTCTGTAGCGCCAGCATATTGGCGGATTCTTCATTCATATCCGCTAATGTAAGCTTATCCGCGCCCTCGGTGAGAATATTTATCAAATTCTCGGTAAAATCCTGCCTTGAAGTTATAATTGAATAATTATTTCCCAACTCCGCGGTAAAGGCTCTAATTTGCAACAACGCTTGACGGATTTCGTCAAGCGCGGTGCTAAGCTGGCTATCTGACTGCGCCGTAGATAATTTTAATCCAGTAGAAGTAGCATCCCATCCCGAAACTTGTAAAAACGAGGTACTATCCTTATTAAAATCCACCTTAAGATTACCATTTTTAAGCAGATTTATTCCCTTATAATCACTATCCTCAATCACGTTATCATATTGTTGAATGATCTGATTATATTGCATTTTCTCCTGTTCTGATGACCAATAATCCGGCGATGATCCGAATTTTGGTGTCTTGTTAATCATAAAATCTGCAAAAATATTTTTATACTCTGCCGTCTCTGAAGCTTTGATATTTGAAATTTTATTTAGGCCTATATCGGTCAAATCTTTAGGATCTGTTCCTCTTTTATTACTAATTCCTCCTGCAGGAACGGTATACTCCCCCGTATTGGTAGTAATGGTAGCCCCCTCCACCATAGAGAACGATGGCGAAAAATTACGCTTATCAGATTTACTATAATAGTATAATTGCTTATGACCGACATAAATACGGTTATTAGGACTATGAAGATTAAATTTTCCAGTTGCATATACACTATTAGTAAAAATCTGCGAATTTTCATACATATTAATACTGGTATTTTCTATGGAAACATTATCACTACTTATAGAACATACGGTTGTTCCATATAAATTCATACTTGAGGCAAAACCAGCTATACCACTGTTCACTCCCCATGCTCTCATACCCTGAGTTAAGATTTTAATATCAGCATCTTGAGCATCAACATTACCAACAAGCATAGAAAAATACCCAGGTTGCCCTATCTGACGAAAATTATTAATACCGGTTATAGTTATATTCTCTTTAGATATAATGCCACAAGATAACACCCTATTATTATCTTCTTTACCATACGACTGTATTTCTAAATTTAAATTATTAATAGCTGCAGATTTAAGATTGAGAGCGGTGAGCTTTTCTCGCGTGCCAAAGTTGACATTTATGGTTAAATCGCTAAGTGTATTGTTTCCTACATCGGCAGTGATAGCCGTAGTATTTAATGAATCAGCCAAATCAAAAGACAATGCCGAAAATTTATCCAACTCCGAATCAGTGGTATTTTTATTGCGACTGGCAAAATAACCGACACCAACAAGATTTTGACCATCTTTCAGCGACAACGACGCCGCCCCCATATCAATTTGCCCAAATATAACGATATTGCCGATTTTAGTATCTAGAGCATCTAATAATTCGGCTTTGCTGGTTACAACTGCGACAACATCAGATTGTGAAGCAAACCATTCTTTATCGGGAATTTTGGTTGTTTCCAGAGCCGAGGTTACCACTGCCGCGGCTTGTTCTAGAAATGTCGCTCCGGTTTCTAAGGCTGTGGTGGCGGTTTTGATGGTACTCACCGCCTGCCCCATCGAGTCAAGCAAGGAGTCTAAATCATTGGCGCGGTTGGTTAATGAACGCGCGGTGTAGTATGAGGACGGATTGTCTATGGCAGAATTTACTTTGTTACCGGTAGCAAGTTTATTTTGGGTAGAGCTAACCTGCCTGCTGATGTTCTGCAGGCTCAATAAGTTACTGCGCATACTCGCAGTTAAACTTATCTTTCCGGTCATACTCTTTTTACTCCTTTTGTCGCACTTCCTCAAATTATAAATAAAACCCAAACACAAACTTTTCCAGTGCTAACGCATAGTTTTCAACAACTATTGACAGGTTATTTTTTTGCCTCAAGATAAAGATGGATTGCTTCTCACGGCTAATCGCCGCTCGCGCAATGACCTTACCCCACAAAAAAAGCTGAAAATTCAAAAATGAATTTTCAGCTTTTTTGCACAATCTCTAGCAAGCTCGGATAGTGGTACAGATAGAGTGATTTCTAGGTGCTGAAAAGCGGAGCGTACACGACTAGTACGTGAGCATTTTCTGTCACCGTAAAATCGCTCTAGATGTGCCGCTAGACGAGCTTGCGCCTCGCGAGGTTGGATAGTGGATTTTATAGAGTGATTTGAAAGGCGGCGACACCGGAGTTTACAAAAGGGTAAATGAGGATGTCGCCGTCCTGCGCAAATTGCTCTAGAAAACCGCTAGACAACCTCGCCTATTACGAGCTTGCCTAATCCTTACCAATATTCAAATTTCTATTAACATTTACCGATAAAATTATGCCAAAACCAGCCATCACGGAAAGGATAACGGTTCCGCCATAGGAAATTAAGGGTAATGGCACACCTACGACCGGAATTAAACCTAGCACCATAGAAATATTAATCATTACGTATAAAAAGAAGTTAGTGGCCAAACCAATAGCCGCCAATTTGCCAAAATAACTGGCACTGCGCAATGCAAATGCAAAACAATATGCTATAAGCAATACATTAATCATCACCACAAAAACCGCGCCAATCATGCCAAATTCTTCTGACAGCATTGTAAAAATAAAGTCTGTATGCTTTTCCGGTAAAAAGTTAAGATGGCTTTGCGTACCTTTCAAAAAACCTTTGCCGAACACACCACCGGATCCTAAGGCAATTTTAGCCTGAATAATATGATAACCTGCGCCAAGCGGATCCCGCTCTGGATTAAGAAAAGTCAGCACACGATTTTGCTGATAATCATGCAACAAATTCCATGCGATGGGCATACTTATCAGCGCGCCCAAGATAATGATGCCAAATTTCCAAAGCTGCACCCCAACCGCAAAAAACATTGCTCCAGCCGTAAATACAAGCATCAGAGCCGTGCCCAAATCAGGCTGGGTCATAACCAAAAAAGCCGGAAACAGCACCATCAGCGCCGGAGCAATAATACCTTTTGTTGTTTCAATACTCTGCAGCGATGAAGAATGAAAGTAGCGCGCCAAAGCCAGCACCAAGGCAATTTTCATTAGCTCAGACGGTTGCAGTTTCATAAACCCCAAATTAATCCAGCGTTGTGCGCCCATACCAACGTGTCCGCCTACCTCCACCACTATCAGCAACACCAAAGTCAGAAAATAAAAAACATAGGCATAGCGCATAAAGAAACGGATATCAATCAGCGCCAAAACAATCATTGCCATAAATCCCAGCCCAAAACGCATCAACTGATTCAGCGCCCAAGGGCTCCAATGCCCGTTAGCTGCCGAATAAAGCATAACCACCCCCATGCCGGCCAACATCAAAATCAGTGCAATAAAAGAAAAACTGATGTTTTGCAGTTTTTCCCGCATTGACGGAGGCTGATTCTTAAAACTTGTTTCATAGAATTTATACATTATTTATTTTCTCCGTTTTCACCGGCTTGGTCAGCATCTTCCAATTTCAAAGCTTCCAACAACAATTTTCCGCCAATCGGAGCCGCAACAGCCGAACCGCTGCGCCCGTGCTCCGCCAATACCACAACGGCATAGCGCGGGTTATCATAAGGAGCATAACCGACAAACAACGCATGGTTGCGATATTTCCAAGGCAAATCTTCTTGTCTTACGATTCCGGTTTGCCGCTCTTTCATGCTAATTCTGCGCACTTGAGTTGTACCGGTCTTGCCTGCCATTTTTTGCCCTTTATAATCAAAGCGTGAACCGAATGCCGTACCTCCGGGAACATTCACCACATCAAACATGCCCTGCTTGACCAGAGCCAAATTTGCCGGACTAATTCGCATTTTTTCCGGCACATTTTTATTGCCGGAATCATATTTTTCAAAAGTCGGCTTAACCGCATAACCGCCATTAGCAATACGTGCAGTCATTGTCACCAATTGAATTGGAGTAGTCAAAATATATCCCTGCCCGATTCCCGAAATCAGGCTTTCTCCCAATTGCCACGGCTCTCCAAAACGCCGACGTTTCCAATCAGAATCCGGAATAAGCCCCTCTTTTTCATTCTCCAAACCAATATTAATTTTTTGCCCCAAGCCAAATCTTCTGGACATCTCGGCAATTTTATTAATACCGATTTTTTGCGCGGTTTCATAAAAGAATATATCGCAAGAATGCTGCAAAGCCTGCACCACATCAAGATAGCCATGGCCTTGTTTTTTCCAACAATGGAAGGCATGACTACCCAAAAACATCCGTCCAGCGCAAAAAGAACGACTTTGTGAATTTATGGCTCCGCTTTCCAATGCGGCCAAAGCCACTACCATCTTAAACGTGGACCCCGGAGAATATTGTCCGGCCAAAACTTTATTCATCAGCGGCTTGCGTTCATTATTGTTCAAATCATTCCAGTCTTTTACCGACAATCCCTGCGTCAGCAAGTTCGGATCATAAGACGGAACCGATACAAAAGACAGGATTTCTCCGGTATGCACATTAACCAATACTGCCGCCCCGCTCTCTTCGCCAAACAACTCATAAGCCTTCTTTTGCAATCTGGCATCAATACTGAGATCTATGCGCTCACCGGGCACCCCGTCAACTCGTTCAATTTCTTTCATTACGCGGCCATAGGCATTAACCTCCAGTTTAAGGTTTCCGCCCCGTCCGCGTAATTTTTTCTCATATAATTTTTCGATTCCGGCCTTACCAATCTTAAACCCCGGCACTTGCAAAAGCGGATCGTCATGAACATCGTTTTCACCTACCGAAGAAACATAACCGATTACATGTGCAGTCAATTCGCCATAAGGATAATCGCGGCTCAAACCTTCATCAATAATTATCCCCGGCAGCTCCGGAGCATTGAGCAAAATTTGTGAAACTTCTTCCCAAGATAAATTATCTTTAATCTTAATCGGCACAAAACTGCGATTTTTGCGCAAATCTTTTTTAACTTTATCTTCCTCCGCCTCGCTCAACGGCATAATCTTCTTAAAGGCATCTAGCGTTTCCTGAACATTTGTAGTCTGTTCCGCCACAATCATCACCTGAAAATTTTGCCGATTTGTCGCCAGCATCTCGCCATTACGATCATAAATAACTCCACGAGGCGGCACCAACAAACGAGTAGAAATGCGGTTTTCATCGGCCAGCGTTTTATATTTGTCAGCCTGATAAACTTGCAAATAGTATAAACGAAGAATAAGCAGCAACAACAAAAACAGCTGTCCGGCGCCCAATATCAGCGACCGATTTATTAAAACTTTGCCTTTATCATTATCACGGTTCATCAGTCATCATCCCGAATCAGCTTGTTTTGCACAAACGCAAGCAGCAAAGACACCAGCGGATATAATGCCGCCGTAACCATATAGCTAAAGAATAACATCGAAAGCGGCAAAAATCGCCCATAATAAACAGATACCAAAAGCCAACGACACAATACCGAAGTCAAAGACAAAAGCACAAAACCATACCACAAAACCACAAACGGCTTGGCATTCAAAAAACGCGAAGTATTGTTAACCAACACATACATCAGCAACATTTCAAAAATATTTGATCCCAGCGGAGAGGCGCTTACCACATCATCAAGCAGCCCCAAACAAAACACCGAACCAAGATTAAACAAATCCGGACGATGTTGCAGCCAAAAATAAACGCAAATAATCCCCATGGCCGGACGAATGCTGTTTAAAAACATAAAATCCAAAGGAACGTACGAAAACAGCACCAAAACCGCAGAACTCAAGAACGGCAAAACCCGCTGAAACACCGAAGTTATATTTTCCCCCAGCTCCCGAGCCATCAGTGTTTTCCTTCTGCCGCATTATCCGCGTCTAATATACCGCCCAAACCATAATTAACCAGCTTGATGTATTCCAATTGCTCCAAATTGCTAAAAGGCTTAACCGTAATTTCTCCTTTGCGCACACTGACCACGCGCCCAACCGGCAACCCAGTCGGAAAGACACCGGCCACACCAGAAGTAACTATCCGATCGCCAACACTGATTCCGGCATCTAACGGAATAAATATCAACTTGGGCAAATTTGTATTATCACCGGAAAGGATACCACGCACGCGGCTTTTCTCAACCATAACCGGAATCTTGGAGTTAATATCCGTAATCAAAATAACTCTGGCATAATTAATTCCTACGCGGTCAACCCTTCCGACCACGCCTTTTTCTGCCATTGCCACCTGACCTTTTTTAACTTTTTCATCGCCGGTATAAGCAATCATCGAATGAGAAAAAGCATCGCCTTCCTCAGCAATTACTCGACCGGTAACCAGTTCCATCTCCGGCGGAGTCACATAGTTAAGCAGTTCGCTCAAAAGTTTATTTTCTATTTCCAGTGCCCGATAACGGTCATAGATTACATTAAGCCGCTGGTTCTCCTCCTTAAGGCGTTGATTATCCTTATGTATCTGTTTCAAATCCCGAAAATAATCATATCCTTTAGCCAGCATTTTTGCCGGAATAACCAGCACATCTATCATCGGCGAAACCACATCTGTCGCCACACTAGAAGTCTTATCAATAATCACGGTGTCTGTCTTGTTAACCAACATCAAAACAAACGCTGTCAAAAACAAAAATACCAGCGCAAATTTTTTGGCCAGTAATCTGATGTGACTCAAATGTAAAAATAAACTTCTGCGTCGTTTCATGCAGTAACCTTAACATCAATCAAGAAACAATAAAAAACAGAGCCGCGTTTTGCCTTATTTTCTCCAAACCTCAAAATCCAACCTGATAAAAGAGTTTTAAGGGCGAGAAAAATTTTAGTATACAGAGTAAGTACATATTCTTTTGAGCTCGTACCAAACACGCCACCCAATCTCTCAAAAACTCGGTGAATGGACTAAATAGAGGAGCTTGGAAAACGAGAAAAACTTTAGCATACAAAGCAGTATATGAATTTTTCGAGCTTGTACCAAACGCCTCTAGATACCCCATTATACAAGTTTTTATATTAATACATGGTTGATAAAATAGTTCTCAACCTATCAAGCTCTTCCAAAGCTTTTCCGGTACCTTTGACTACGCATGCCAACGGATTCTCTGCAATAGACACCGGCAAACCGGTTGCATTACGCAAAACCTGATCAAGGTTCGTAAGCATCGCACCACCACCGGTTAAGACGATACCCTTATCAACAATATCAGCGGCCAATTCCGGCGCCGTGTATTCCAAAGCAACTTTTACAGCCTCCACTATTTGGGCAACCGGCTCAGCCAAGCTCTCTGCAACCTGACGTTCAGAAATAACAATCTCCTTCGGCACGCCATTCATCAAATCACGCCCTTTGATTTCAAAAGTACGTCCATCACCTTTCTCCGGAGCACAAGCAGACCCGATTTCTTTTTTGATTCTTTCAGCGCTTCCCTCACCAACCAACAGATTGTGATTACGACGAATATAAGAGATAATAGCGGCATCCATTTTATCACCGCCGACCCGAACAGAGCGAGCATATACGATACCACCCAAAGACAACACTGCCACCTCGGTAGTACCGCCTCCGATATCAACCACCATAGAACCGGTAGGCTCAGTAACCGGCAAATCAGCACCGATAGCGGCAGCCATCGGCTCCTCAATCAACCATACTTTGCGAGCGCCGGCGGCTTCAGCCGATTCCTGAATAGCTCTACGCTCTACAGCTGTAGACCCCGAAGGCACACAAACGATTACCATCGGAGAGGCAAAAGTACGACGATTGTGAACTTTGCGAATAAAATACTTAATCATTTCTTCGGCAATTTCAAAATCGGCAATCACACCGTCACGCAACGGACGGATAGCATGAATATTACCGGGAGTACGCCCCAACATTTGTTTTGCTTCATTACCGACAGCCAGCACTTGTTTTTTGCCGCGATACTCTTCGATAGCCACCACTGAAGGCTCATTAAGGACAATGCCTTTACCCTTAACATATACCAGAGTATTGGCGGTTCCCAAATCGATAGCCATATCAGCAGACAGCCATCCCATAAATTTTGACAACATTTAATTTATCTCCGTTTTTTTACTGATATTAATTGATTTTTATAACGATATACGCCTTTGTGCAACAACAAATTATCTTGTTAACATCAAAAATATGATTATTTAAAACAACTACTAATTTCCACTTCCGCTTCAAGTTTGTTTCTAAACCATGTCCGCTGTCTTTTAGCATATTGTCTGGTATGCAGTTTAGCCAAACTTACCGCCTCTTCCAGAGTAGTTGCGCCATGCAGATATCCCAACAGCTCCGGCACTCCCAGCATTTTCATCGCCGGCAGATTTTCCGGCAATTTCAGGCTGTCAAGATATTGCGCTTCCTGCAAGGCGCCGGCTGCAATCATTTTATCAAAACGCAGATAACAGCGCTTATCCAATTCTTCTGTCGGTGGAATGATTTTAATTACTCTAAATTCCGCCTCCGGCAAATGTTTAATCATTGGCAGTTGATACCATTCGGCAATTGATTTTCCGGTCTGCATAAAGATTTCTGCAGCCCTTTTGACTCTAGTAGTATCGGACGGATTAAGCATCTGCGCTGCCAATTTATCATTTTGCCGCAACCAATCATAAACATCAGATAATTGCGACACTTTCTGCCTTATCTCTGCTCGAGGCTCGGGGATTGGCGTCGTCCCATTTATCAGGTTGTCAATATACATACCGGTACCGCCGGTTATCACCGGTAATTTTCCGCGGCTCCATATTTTTTTGATTGTCGACACCGCTAATTTCAACCACTCTACTACCGTACCATTTTTGTCGGGCGAATATATCTCGTACAAATGATGAGGAACAATTTGTTTTTCTTCCGCAGTTGGAGCTGCCGAAATTATTGGTGTTCCGGCATATACCTGCATTGAATCCGCATTAACGATTTCTCCGTCGTATCGTTTTGCAATATCCAATGCCAAAGCAGATTTTCCCGAAGCCGTCGGTCCGGCGATAATGATAACGGAATTAGATTTTATATTATTTAATTCTAGCATATTCTTTGCCTTTATAACTGGAAACTTTTGACCTGAACAAACCGCTTTAGATGAGCCATTGCCTTTTTTATAGAAAGGCTGGAGAATGGTTTAGATAAAGTGGTTTGAAAGGCAAAAGTACCGAAGCATACATTGAAGTACGTGAGAAAATTTTTGACCTGAACAAACCGCTTTAGATGAGCCATTGCCGTTTTTACAGAAAGGCTGGAGAATGGTTTAGATAAAGTGGTTTGAAAGGCAAAAGTACCGGAGCGTACATTGAAGTACGTGAGAAAATTTTTGACCTGTGTAAACCGCTTTAGATGAGCCATTGCCGTTTTTACAGAAAGGCTGGAGAATGGTTTAGATAAAGTGGTTGGAAAGGCGAAAGTACCGGAGCGTACATTGAAGTACGTGAGGAAACTTTTGACCTGAACAAACCGCTTTAGATGAGCCATTATACAGTCTTTCTCCGACGACATGAAGCAGCAACAACCAACATCTCGCACAAATCGGCGTATGAAATACCGGCATAACCGGCTTGCTCCGGAACCAGAGAAAGCGGAGTCATACCCGGATGAGTGTTAATCTCTAAAAACACGGGACCATCTTGCTCATTATAGCGCACATCGATTCTCGAAACCGAGGAACAACCTAATTTGTGGTGTAATTTTTCCGCCCAACGCTTGCATTTTTCAGCCACATCTTCGGGAATTTCGGCCGGCAATATGTGTTTGGTCACGCCATCTGTATATTTGGCCTGATAATTATAAAATTCCACCGATGGCCTGATTTCCGTAACCACGTGGGCTTTGCCGTTTATACAGCCGATAGTCAGCTCCTTACCGGCAATATATTTTTCCACTAAAACTTCCGTATTTTCATCATTGTAATGAACCTGCTCCAAGTCTTTTTCAGAAGTAACAATATATACACCGCAACTGGAGCCGTCGCTGACCGGCTTGATAACATAAGGCATACTCACCATCGTGCCTTTTTCCCAAAAATCCTTGACTTTTAACTTTTCGCTCAAAGCAACTTTAATCCCACAAGATTGAGCCATATATTTAGTCAAATCCTTATCCATGCCGAGCATTGATGCCTTTAGGCCGGAATGAGTATAAGGCACTTGCAACATATCCAGCAGGCCTTGGATTTCGCCGTCTTCTCCCCAATTTCCGTGTAACGCATTAAACACCACATCAGGTTTCTCGGCTTTTATTGCCTCAACCAGTTTCCAACCATCGGTTAAGTCATGCTCAACTACCTCATACTTTTTACTGCGCAAAGCTTCGGCAATACACCTTCCGCTGGTCAGGCTGACTTCTCTTTCATTAGAAAATCCGCCCATCACGACCAAAACTTTTTTAGACATCTTTTAATCCTTTAAATTATAAATTTTTATGCTATTGTAGCGACAAAGATTAAAGAAAGAATAAAAGTAATGAAAAAATTTGTACTATTTCTGCTGTTTGGGCTCATTTTTGCAGCACCTGCGCATTCAACCACGGTTGAACATGAATTTACGGTGATTATCGGTCCATTTGATGCCAGCCGCACTATGTTCAGCTACAGCCTGAACAAAGCCTCCTATAAAATTGAGTCCACCGTGCGTACCGCCGGAATGTTTAACACGCTGTATCCGTTCCGCGCCGACTACATGACCTCAGGCAACATTAACAATGGAAAACTGCAGACCAGACATTATTACTACCGCTCCAAAAGCCGCTTTAACCGTCGCAGCAAAGAATTGGTATACAATGAAAAAGGCATGCCGGTATACCGCATAAGTTCCAAAAATGACAAAGAAAAAAAAGTTGCCATCGAAGAGAGCCCCGACAACGTCGGAACCACCGATTTACAAACCGTATTTGCCGCGCTTTCCAAACAATATAACGATGTAAAATTCTGCGATTCCCGTATGCAAGTCTTTGACGGAAAACGCCGTTTTGACGTCATTATCAAAGATGAAGGCAAAGAGGAAATCTCCGCCGGCCAATACAGTTCATTTCATGGCACTGCAGCCAAATGTTCCATGTATATTGATAAATTGAACTCCAAAGATGATGACATGCTTTGGGAACTGACCTCGGAACGCCCGATTTATTTTTGGATATTAGAAGAGCAAGGGCATCCGTTTATTGCCAGAGTTATGGTTGAAAACACTCCTCTTGGCAGACTTGACGCATATACTTCAAAAGTTACTATAAAGGAATAAGAAATGTTAGCCAAAGCCGAATTGTTATTACCGGCCGGATCTCTGGTAAAACTAAAAACCGCTATTCTCTACGGAGCCGACGCCGTATACGCCGGAACTCCCGACATGTGCTTACGAGCCCAAAGCAAATTCACGCTGGAAGAACTGCAAGAAGGCATTGAGTTTGTTCATGCCAACGGCAAAAAAATTTACCTTACGCTCAATTTATTTATGCATAACCGCGATGTTGAAAAACTGCCGACATTCGTAGACACTTTGCGTCAACTTAAGCCGGACGGAGTATTGATTGCTGACCCCGGAGTTTTTCAATATGTCAAAGATCACGCACCGGAGTTGAATCTGTTTGTCTCTACTCAGGCCAATATCTGCTCGGCGCAGGCAGTAAAATTCTGGCAGGCGCAAGGAGCCAAACTTTGCGTGCTGGGACGCGAAGTCACCTTTGAAGAAATGAAGCAAATCCGCGAACAATGTCCGGATATTTTGCTGGAATGCTTTATGCATGGTGCAATGTGTATGTCTTATTCCGGACGTTGCCTGATTTCTAACTATCTGGCTGATCGCAGCGCCAATCAGGGAAAATGCGCGCACTGCTGCCGCTGGCACTATAAACTGCACATTCGCCTCAAAGATGGCACTGTTAAAGATATTGATATTAATGAAAACAACAAAAACAATTTTGATTTTGCGGTTGAAGAAGACTTCCGCCCCGGAGAATATTATGAGATTGTCGAAGACGAACACGGAGGCTATATGCTCAACTCCAAGGATATGTGCCTTTTGCCGCGTTTGCCCGATTTGCTTAGCATAGGCATGGATTCTCTCAAAGTCGAGGGACGCAACAAAACTGAATATTATGCGGCAATTATAGCCCGCACCTACCGCCAAGCGATTGACGATTGGTATCAGGATTCTCAAAACTGGAACGCAGATAAATATATGGATGATTTATACACTTTGCAGAACCGCGGCTATTGCCTTGGTTTTCACGATGGCAAACTAACTAACATCAGCCAAAATTATGAATATACCCGCACGCTCGGAGATTGGCTGTTTGCCGGCTCAATCGTAGAGTGGCAGGGAGATGATGCCATATTCGAAATCCGCAATTATATCAACAGCGGCGAATTTATCGAATTTCTTATCCCTAATGGATTGAGCAACTTACGTCTCACTCTAACCGAGTTTGAAGACGCCGTCAGCGGAGAAATCACGCCCAGAGTTTCTGCCGGCGAAGGCAAAAAAATCCGCCTCCGCCCACAGGTCTGGAACCGTCCGATTGATGAGATCAAAAAACTATTGCCACAGTATGTAATCGCTCGCAAACCATCTCCGTTGCAAGGTGAGCAGCGAGAAATGCTTGATCGCAAAAAACATGAGTTTGCACTATTGAGAGAAAAAACTACCAACTAGTTTCAGATTTCTTCAAAATCTCCAATGTTTTTTCACCCAAAGCGGTAATCCGGCGCAAATCGGCATTATCGCTTTGATTTTTATAAATTGCCGTTAGTTGATTGATAATCCCCAAAATCTTGTGGCATTTATCTATGGTATGCAGTTTTTCTTTGCTCACAGCATCAAGCATTTGCTCCAACACATGAGCTTTTTGCTTATTATTGGCCGAAATCGCCAGCGCTTTTTCCCAATACAGCACCGCGGCAGCCGGCAGTTCTTTATGAAGATACGCTCCGGCAATATGATTATACGCCCAATACAACAGCATATCACGTCTGGTGCTGCGTTCGGCTCGACAAGCTTTATTACCGGAGCAAAAACTCACCACCTGATCATAAGCCGATATCATCTCATCGATATTTTTGCTATCCGCCACCCTATCATTGGCCATACGGAAAGCCTGCATAATATTTTGCGGTTGCTCCTGCATATCGGCGCCCTCAGTTTTTTCGCACATAACCGGCTTTGCAGGTTTTACTTATTTCTCCGCCGGTTTTCAGGCAATAATCATCACGCACCAAATCATATTTGGCATGCACCGGACAATCCTCGCACAAACAGCCTTTATCCTCTTCAATGCAGTGACTTTTTTCAAAAGCGCAAAACATACCTTCAAAATGTTCGACATTATCCAAATCTGCGGCCAACTTCAGCAAATTAAGCGGATAATTCATCACCTTACACCCCATAGTATAAGACGGACAATCTCGACACCGACAGTCTCTAAGATTTTCTTTGGTTCTTTCAACTTGCATATTGCTCCTCCTTGATTGTTGCTCTCAAGAGATAAGCTCAGAAAGTTCAAAAACAACATAGCGCTTTTATTATATTCCATCTCCTCACGAATAAATTTTGTAATATCTTCATTTCTCACAAAAAACAACCACCCACCAATTTCCATCGACAGGCGCGAAGATATAGCAAAATAAGTCCTCCCCCTCGATGGGCGCGATGGTAATATTCATAAAAAACAATTCCTTATAAATCCTCCCCCTCGCGCCCCGTCGATGGGGAAGACTTATAAGGCACAATCTCTAGCGAGGTTGGATAGTGGATTTTATAGAGTGATTTGAAAGGCGGCGACACCGGAGTTTACAAAAGGGTAAATGAGGATGTCGCCGTCCTGCGCAAATTGCTCTATAAAACCTCTAGACAACCTCGCCTAAAACAACTTCATTATAGATTGTGCCGCTTGCGATGCGAGGGATAGTGAGTTAATCGCTAGCTGTTGCCGTGTCTGTAGCGCCAGCATATTGGCACT
>CAKQNT010000004.1 GCA_934255405.1 uncultured Alphaproteobacteria bacterium | reverse complement strand
GGCGGGAGTGACGAGGCTCGAACTCGCGACCTCCTGCGTGACAGGCAGGCGCTCTAACCAACTGAGCTACACCCCCAACTGCGAATACCCTTATACTCAACAAAAAAAATAAAAGCAAGCATTTTTTTTAATTATTTATATTTTTTTCATAACCTTTTGTTTATAATGCTCAATTATGCACATAAAACTACAAAAAGCTTTATATTTGTGCCAAAAACTGCTATATTCCGCAAATGGATTATATAACCCGCAGTAAAATGCCTTTATTCAATAAGTTACGATAGGATAAATATGCAGCTACCAAGTTATTTGAAATTTGATATCAAGCACAAAAACCGCCAAAAGCTCATTACTATGGGCTATGCGGTTGCGGTTACTTTTGCTTTTATTCTGTCGCTTACCAACAATAATGCGGTTGAAGCTTCGGTATCCAGGTCTGACCGCGCCGGCTATTTGATGATTGAGAACAGTGTTGTCAACAATATGAGCAGCCCTGATACCATATATCCTGAAGCATCTGTTGATAATATCCGCTCTTTGTTCTCAATGGTTAACACTCTTGTCAGCCAAAAGGACGTTGACAGGGAAATCACTGTGCAAAAAGGTGACACTCTTATCTCTATCCTCAATAATCTGGGGCTGAATCGCGAGCAGTCTAATGATTTGTTTTATGCTCTTAAGAAGCACTATGATCCGCGTAATCTTAAGATTGGGCAAAAACTGGCCGCTAATCTCTCGATTCACAGCCGTTCCGGCGATATCATCCGTTTCAACAGTCTGACTATTGAACCGGCAGTCGGAGAGCGTGTGGTTGCGGTGCTGAATGAAAATGACGAGTTTGAGGTTTCTGCGGTTAAAGATGAGCTTATAGAAGAGGTTAACAGCGCCACCGGATCCATCAGCGGCACACTTTCCGGCAGCATGCAGGCGCATGGAGTGCCGAATCGCATAGTTAATAACTTTATTTCTATTTTTGCCTATGCTGTTGATTTTCGGCACGACGTCCGCAAAGGCGATAAGTTTGAGATTGTTTATGAAAATTACCTTGCTCCCAACGGCAAAGTTGTAAAATCCGGCAATGTTGTATACGCCGCGCTGATTCTCCGCAAAGATAAAATCGCTATGTATCGTTTTAAGAGTCGTGACGGCAATATTGACTATTATACCGAAAAAGGTCAGGCGCTCAAAAAGACCTTAGACAAGAAACCTATGTCTTATAGAAATGCTCGCATTTCTTCTCCTTTTGGCAAAAGATATCACCCGATTCTCCGTCAGACCAAAATTCACTGGGGTGTAGACTATGCCGCGCCTCGTGGCACTTTGGTTTATGCCGGCGGCGATGGTGTGGTTCAGGTAGCCAAATACAACGGCGCTTATGGCAACTATGTTAAAATTCGTCATAACTCGGAGTTTTCAACCGCCTACGGGCACATGCAAAGTATCGCCAAGGGGATTCGCCCCGGCACCAGAGTAAAACAAGGACAGGTGATTGGGTATGTTGGCAGCACCGGACGTTCCACCGGTCCGCACTTGCATTATGAGGTAGTGCAGAACGGCCGCCGTGTAAACCCACGCACCATTCGCGCTTCCACCGGCGAGAATCTGGCCGGTCGAGATTTGGCTAACTTTAAGAATATGGTGGCAGATCTGCAAAAATCTTATCAATCGAAATTTGCGCAGAATCAGTCTCGTGAATTGGCTAAAAAGTAATTTATTTAATACTGACTAGCTTTTGCGCCACATATTCGCGCCGCGATTCGTTAATGTCATTTTTGTTCAGATATCCTTGCAATACGCCGACAATATCTGCTTTGTAACGGGGGCGGGCAATGGCAATGTTTGCCAAATTGTATACGGCAGCCTGAAAAATTTGCTCATCATCAACCTGCAATTGGTCGGCCAGATTCAAATATGGCGGCGTATAGGTGTCTTTGCGCTGCATCATACTGAAATCATAAGAGTTCTTTTGAATCTTCTGTGCGATTTTTTCGGTAATTTCATTATCTTTGGGGCGCCCGCGCCAGATTATGCCGCGTCCGGTTTTTGCCACCAACGATTTGATTCTGTTCAAAATTCCCACTTTTCTATCAGCTTCTGCCATAAAACACCTCTCGTTTGATACCAACAAGATAATATATCTCGCCGCAAAAATCCAGTAAAATTGCAATATCGGCATTTAACAGGTTTTGTCTAAAATTTTATTGAAACATTTTGATTATTGTGCTATAAAATAACCAAGCAAAAATGATTATTAATTTTAAAATATACAATTATGACAGATTTTTTTAATATGAAAAACCAGATGTTTAGCAGCGCCTTAACAACATCTGTGTGTGTCTCTCTAATGATAGGGATTGTAGCGTATGTAGTCTTGCTTCCGAAGTCAGTAATCACAGCTCTGCTAATTCTTGGCGCGGTTATTGTGATTGCGGCGCTTATGGCTCCAATAATTGTTGCCATAGACATTCGCAACTGGACTCAAGAGAATAAGGACAACGCGCTATACACGGCGGTAGTTGAAAACAATTTTGGCAATGCCAAACTGCTCTTACGCCTTGGTGCTAATCCGAACGCCGCCATGGTCAGACGATATGAGGACTGGGAGCGTCAGATCAATTGGAGCGAACAATTGGAGCACTGTCTGGACGCTGCACGAACTGTGGAGATGAGGAAGTTGCTACGCAAATACGGCGCAACTCATTTCCGCCCCAGACGGAAATAATCAAAAAAAGCTGACTTTTCGAAGTCAGCTTTTTTATTATTTACTAAATTTTCCCAATAGTTCTGCTTTTTCTCTCAGGTCTTTAATCTTATTCTGAAACTCTTGCCATAGCGAATGTTTTTCTTCACATCGTTTGGTTTCTGCATTCCAAGAGCCGCCGTTTTGTTCGCATTCTGCTTTGAGCTCTTGCAAGTGAAAATAATGCCAATAAGTTGCGCCGCCGGCCAGAATGAGTAAAATTATCATTGCAAAGATATGCTTAATTATAAACCAAAATATCCAAATTCCCATAACTCCCAGCATAAACAGTTTGTCGGTCATTGTGCCGTTAAACAAATATACTTTAGTTGCAAAATAGAGTAGGGCAATCGCCAACAGCGTGTTTACGGGTGAACTAATGAGCACTCGCAAGCCCTCAACAATTTTGCTTTGTTTATTTTTATCTTCACTCATAAGGATACTCCGTTAAATCATAAGCAATAATAGCAATCTATGAATTTTTGGCAATAGCGGAGCAAAAAACTTAATCGTACTGTGGAAATTTTAATCACTATTTAAGCCGGCGATGCTAAAACCACCGCAAACAGCCGATAATAGTTACCGCTAAAATAGAATTCCTGTCAAACTTGATTTATAATGATATCATGGTCGCGCTGAATATTGCGCCATAGCTTTACCATTTGTTTTTTTCTACAAAAAAGCCCCGAGTGATTATGACACAAGGGGCTTTAAGTTATCTGTGCGCTGTGGTTATTTTGCAACCGGAGCGTCTATAACCTTGCCTTTAAGGTCATATTTTGTAACTTTGGCTTTGTTGGCAATATCATCAAACAATTTGCCCATTGCGCCCTGAGCCAACATACCTTTAAGCTGTGGTTTTACTTTTTCATAAGGTTGCGGCTTGGCATCTCTGATGTCTTCCACCAAAATCACATGATAACCGAACTGTGTCTTGACCGGAGATTTGGAGTGCTGACCTTTTTTGAGGGCAAATGCGGCCTTAGAAAACTCCGGCACCATAGCCTCTTTAGGAAAATATCCGAGATCCGCCGGCTCTTTGGAATATTCTTTGGCCAGTTTGTCAAAATTGCCGCCTTTGTTCAGCTTGGCAATAACTTCTTTAGCCTTAGCCTCGTTGTCAACCAAGATATGTTTGGCTTTTACTTCTTTCTGAGATTTAAAAGAGGCTTTATATTCCTCATACACTTTTTTGAGCTGAGCTTCACTTACCATTTTATCCACTTTTTGCTCAACATAAACTTTGCGAGCCAGTTCCTCTTTCATGGCTTTAAGCTGTTTCTGATAATCTGCAGATTCGGTGACTTTGTCTGCCACTGCCGCCTGATATACCAACTCGCCGTCAACAAACACGTCAAGAGCTTTTTCATAAAACTTGTCAAACGGAACCTGAGATTTGATATTCGGGTTCATATTATAGGCTTCTTTAATCTGCGCCACGGTAATATTTTTGCCGTTAACAGTGGCGGCGATTCCGCCCTTGCCCTCGGCAAAAGCCTGCGCCGAAACCAGCATTGCACCCATCATTGCCAAAGCGGCATATTTTTTGTTCATCATAATTTTCTCCTTATCAGAAATTGATTCTGCCAATTTTATACACTAAAAAACGCTAATTTTCCAACTTTTTTTTAAGTCCGTTTATAACTTAGTATCAATCTATTGACTTCTGAGCCATAAAACACTAAATGTAGACTAATTGATTATTTAAGATAAGGAAACCAAATACATGATAGGCAGCCTCGCACGCAAACTCTTTGGCAGCGCCAATGACCGCTACGTTAAAAGACAATACAAAATCGTGGAGCAAATTAATTCTCTGGAGCCGACGATTGCGCCGTTGAGCGATGAACAACTGCGCGCCAAAACCGATGAGTTCAGAGCTCGTCTCAAACAAGGTGAGACTTTAGATGATCTTTTGCCGGAGGCATTTGCCGTCGTCCGCGAAGCCGCCAAACGCACTCTGGGGCAGCGCCACTATGATGTCCAATTGATAGGCGGTATTGTTTTGCACCGTGGTCAAATCGCCGAGATGAAAACCGGTGAGGGAAAAACATTGGTTGCCACATTGGCCGCATATCTCAATGCGCTCGAGGGCAAAGGAGTGCATATCGTTACGGTTAACGATTATTTGGCCAAGCGCGATGCCGAGTGGATGGGGCAGGTATACCGTTTCTTGGGCTTGACCGTTGATTACATTGTCCATGAAAAAAATGACGATGAACGCCGCGCCGCCTATAATTCGGATATTATCTATGCCACCAACAATGAGCTTGGCTTTGACTATCTGCGTGATAACATGAAGTTTCGCCTTTCCGATATGGTGCAACGTCCGTTTAACTACGCCATTGTCGATGAGGTTGACTCTATTCTTATTGATGAGGCGCGTACTCCGCTGATTATCTCCGGTGCCGCCGAAGACAGCTCCGAAAAATATATTTTGGTTAACAAGATTATTCCGCAGTTGGTTGCGGCTGATTATGAAAAAGATGAAAAAGCCAAATCCGTAACTCTGACTGAGGCCGGCATGACCCATGTGGAGGCTTTGCTCAAAGAAGTCGGGCTGATTAAAGAGGGCGGGTTGTATGACATCGCCAATGTAAGTCTGGTTCATCACGTAAATCAGGCTTTGCGCGCTCACAAGATGCACATTCGCGATGTTGACTATATCGTCAAAAACAACAAGGTGGTTATTATTGATGAGTTCACCGGACGAATGATGGAAGGACGCCGCTATTCAGATGGTTTGCATCAGGCGATTGAGGCCAAAGAGGGAGTTGCTATTCAATCAGAGAATCAAACTCTTGCTTCTATCACCTTCCAAAACTACTTCCGCATTTATCCCAAATTGGCGGGTATGACCGGAACCGCCATGACCGAGGAAGCCGAGTTTAACGATATCTACAATCTTACTTGCGTGGAGATTCCGACCAACCGTCCGGTTTTGCGTCAAGATTTGCACGATGAAATTTATCGTACCGAAAAAGAAAAATACAATGCCATCATCAAAACTATTTTGGAATGCCACTCCAAAGGGCAGCCGGTTTTGGTTGGTACTACGTCTATCGAAAAATCTGAGTTGGTTGCCGAGATGTTGCGCAAGGCTTCAGATGTTAAATTTCAGGTCTTAAACGCCCGCCACCACGAGCAAGAAGCTGCGATTGTGGCTCAGGCCGGCGTATCCGGAGCCATTACCATAGCTACCAATATGGCTGGCCGCGGTACGGATATCCAACTGGGCGGCAACGTCGATATGCGCCTCAAGTCTGAGCTCAAAGGTGATGAGACCGAGGAACAGATTGCCTCAATGCGAGAGAAGATAAAGTCCGAAGTTGAAGCCGATAAAAACAAAGTTAAAGCTGCCGGCGGTTTGTATATTTTGGGCACTGAGCGTCATGAAAGCCGCCGCATTGACAACCAGTTGCGCGGTCGTTCCGGACGTCAGGGCGATCCCGGAACATCAAAGTTCTATCTTTCCTTAGAAGATGACCTTATGCGTATCTTCGGTTCAGAGCGTATGAGTGTTATGCTGCAGCGGTTGGGTTTGCCGGAAGGTGAGGCGTTGGTTCACCCATGGATTAGCAAAGCGTTGGAAAAAGCTCAGCAAAAAGTTGAAGAACGCAACTTTGATATCCGCAAAAACTTGCTCAAATATGACAATGTGATGAATGATCAGCGCAAAGTTATTTATGAGCAGCGCAAAGAGCTGATGGAAGCCGATGATGTGTCGGAAACCATTGTTGATATGCGCCACGATCAGCTGCGCAATGTGATTTATAATCGCATTGTATATGGCTCTTCTCCGCGTGAATGGCCGGTTGAAGAAATCCGTCAGGATTTGGCTCGCTTGTCTGGTGTAGATTTGCCGATTGCCGAGTGGGCGGCTGAAAAAGAAATGGAAAGCGAAAAATTGGTGGATAAGGTCATTGAGGCTATTGATGCCAAAGTTGCCGAAAAGAACGCCGGCGTTCCGGCAGAGATTGTTCGTTTGGTAGAGAAGTCTATTCTTTTGCAAGAGTTGGATTCTTTGTGGAAAGATCATATCGCCACTTTGGAATATATGCGCCATACTATTGTTTTGCGTGCTTATGGGCAGAAAGATCCGCTCAATGAATACAAAAAAGAAGCTTTTAATTTGTTCTCCGATATGCTGAATCAGCTTGGCGAAAAAGTGACATTTATTTTGCTTCGCACCGTAATTCAGAGCAAAGACGCCGATAAGGTTGAAAACCAAAATCCCAAGCATACCAATGTTCAGGCAATCCACGAGAGCCCGACTTCATTGGTCGGCGGGCAGCCGGAGCCTGAAACAGCTGAAAAACAAGAGCCGTTTCAGTACAACAAGGGAAGCGTAGATCCCAACAATCCGGCAACATGGGGCAAGGTTGCGCGCAATGACTTGTGCCCTTGCGGTAGCGGCAAAAAATACAAACACTGCCATGGTCAGGTCTAGTTATTTGATTTGACCGCGCAATAATCAAGCCCCTCTTTGATTTTTCAAAAGAGGGGCTTGGTTTAATGCCAAAATGTTATTCTATTTGGTATTTTGGCGAGTATGTTCTTGCGGCATTTTGGTGATAATATAGGCATTATTAAATTCAGCTTTCTGAATCATTTTAATATCGCCTTTTGCGTCTTTGCGCAAATAAGCACCACCTTTTCCCGCGGTAGCCCCGCCAAATTCTTCACCTTCTTTAATTGCAACAACATGATACACTTCTTTTTTCTTAACACCAGAAAAAGTCATCCCCGGTTTAATATCCTCACGAGCCGGTGCATCTTTGAGATTTGCGGCAAAATTCACATCAGTATCATACAAATCCGGAGTTTGTCCCGCTGCTTCCATATCTTTTTTAATAAAATCAATCAAATATCCTACTTGAGCGGCAGTTGCAAAAGTATGCGGGTGCTCCTTTATGTATTGGTCAATTTTTTCTTTACGCCCAGGAGCATCATAACAAATCAGACATCCGTCTTTTGCTTTTAGAACTTGTGTCTTTTGGTCTTTATCATTATAAAATTCCAAACCTTTTACATCTTCCATAAACGGTCCGTCTGCTCCCCATTCTTCACGTTTGGTATCTTTGCCGCCAGCAAATCCATAAGCCGGTATAATCAAACGGCGAGCTCCGGTCGGCTCTGCTTCCATAGTTGGTCTGTCAAATAATTTTTGTGCTTGTTCGTTTGTAATCATTGTTATAGTCCTCCATCAGTTGCACTACCTGAAGGATAACATGATTTGTTGAGTATGTAAATATATTATTGAGGTCTATTGAAAGAAACGATATACTATCAAACAAAAAACACTTGCAAATTTGCCTGAATAAAATTAAATTCGAGACGTATGATTTCTATTAGCATATTATTTCACTTCATAAATTTACTCTATATGGAATTGACAAATTTTATAATGATGAATTTAATCATTGGATTGTTTACCGGTACCGGTTTCGCATATCTTGCTGACTGGATTAAGCATCGCGATGAGGAAACGACAAAGGGCGCTGTAAGCTGCATTTTGGTTTCAGTATGTTTTCAGGCAGTCTACATCAGCACTAATTATTTTTGTGAAAATACAGTGGTGATGATTGCCTTGCAGATTATAATTGCGGTTTTGGCTTTTTGGCTGAGCTGGCATAATAATCAAGGCTCTGATAATGATGACACACCCAAAGCCGGAGCCTGCTAAACACTCTAAAAACACCTTTGGTTTTTGACCATAGGTGTTTTTTTTGCATAAAAGGCTTGCTTTTTTGTCTAAAGCAGATTAGCTTTAATCCAATTATAAATTACTTACTAATTATTAATCAAAAACACACTTATATGATTTATCAGTTGTTTTTCATCACGGTTTTCGTCGGAGTCTTTAGCTGTCTGGCTTCTGCCTGCGCTGCTCGGACGATAAAATTCAGGAGCGTTGATCACTTGCTTTGCTCTATCTGCGGATTGCTTTTCGTGGTTGGAATTGCTTATCCTGCGTTTTCAAATCCTCTGCTCAATCAATATGTCGCAATCTTTATCGTTCTTCAGATTGTTGTTGCGATAATTGCCTTTTGGCGAGGTTGGGTGGATGCAGATTATATTAAAGCGCAAAAGAAGCAAGCCTAAGCTTTGCAAAATTGTCAATAATTCTGAAAGAAAAAATGATTACTAACTTTAAAAATTTAAATTATGAGTTTTTTTGAAGCGTGGGAGAAACTGGGAATTTCTGGTAGTCTCCGAGTGTTGTTCATTTTGGCATTGCTCGTAACCATAGGATATTCGCAAATGCGATGCTTCCGCCCGTTTAATTACAAACAGCCTCCAATTTTATACTTACTGACAGCCCTTGTAAATGCTATTGCGCTTTGGCTGATGGTAGAGCCGATTAGCTGGCTGCTTGAAGCCATCGGTATCTGTTGGTGTATTGTGGTTGCGGTAGTTTTTCTGGTGATTGGCGGCGTGCTTGAAGACTTGTTCTAATTAAAGAAGAAACACCTTTGGTTTTTGACCATAGGTGTTTTTTTTGCATAAAAGGCTTGCTTTTTTGTCTAGAGTGGGGTAGGTTCCATCTCATATAAGTATAATTTTTCTGATTATTAACCCATAAAAAATTAAAATATGAATTGCTACCAGTTGCTATTTATGACAGTTTTCGTTGGAGTTTTTACCTGTTTGGCTTCAGCCTGTGCTGCTCAGACGATAAAATTCAGGAGTGTTGTTCTCTTGGCTTATACAGTCGGCTGGCTGATGTTTGTTGCCGGATTCTCCTATACAGTTTTTACAAAACTGGAGTTTAATTATCTGACGGAGCTGTTTATCTTATTTCAGGTAATATTGGCAATCATATCTTTCATCCGCGGATGGAAAGATAAGAATTATATGGCTCCTGAGCCCACCAAGCCGGATCCATACGATGTCGAAGATGACTTTGACACCGACTAAAGCAAAAACACCTTAGGTTTGTCCTAAGGTGTTTTTTGATTTTTAATGTGCCTCGTGAGTTTTAGTAAACACAATCTTGGGAAAGTCTTCCATCGTTTTGTTCAGATGCCAAGCATTGCGCGCCAAAAAGACAATCGCCCCGTCATTATCCTCTGCCAAATTCATTCTATTGGCAGTTTCAAATTTTTGCCATTCATTTTTATCGGGGCAGGAGACCCAACGCGCTGTATAATATTGGGTAGGCTCAAACATCACCGGCAGTCCGAACTCGTTTTTAATCCGATCTGCCATAACCTCAAATTGCAAAACCCCGACCACGCCAACAATCCACTCTGCGCCGATAACCGGTTTAAATACCGATGCGCCGCCTTCTTCGGCAATCTGTTTAAGCGCGTCGCCCAAATGCTTAGATTTAAGCGGATCAAGTGCTCTGGCTGATTTCAATAATTCCGGCGCAAAAGATGGAATACCGGTAAAATTAAATTTCTCCCCCTCGGTTAGAGTGTCGCCGATACGCAGCTGTCCGTGGTTGGGAATACCGATAATATCTCCGGCATAGGCGTCTTCTGCCAATTCTCTTTCCTGTGCCAAAAACATAACCGGTGTCGGTACCTTGATTTCTTTACCGGTGCGAATTTGCATCAATTTCATTCCCCGCTTAAAGTGACCGGAGCAGATTCGCATAAAGGCGATGCGGTCGCGATGTTTGGGGTCCATATTTGCCTGAATCTTAAAAACAAAACCGCTGACTTTGGGCTCGTCGGGATTAACAATTCGCTCCATTGCCGGATGCGGACGCGGTGTCGGCGCGATTTTGTGCAATCCCTCCAAAACTTCGCGTACTCCAAAGTTGTTAATCGCACTGCCAAAAAATACCGGTGTCATGGTTCCTTGCAAATAGGCCTCAAGATCAAATTTGGGGCAAAGCGCCTTAACCATTTCCACGTCTTCACGCAGTTTTGTCACCATATGCGCCGGCAAAAGCTCGTCCAGTTTGGGATCGTCCAATCCATTGCAGGTTTCTATGGTTGAGTTGATTTGCGATTTGTTGCCGTTTTTGTTCATCAGAATCAAGCGGTCTCCCATCAAATCGTAGCAACCCAAAAAGTCTTTTCCACTGCCAATCGGCCAACTTGCCGGAGTAACGTCCAATGCCAAAGTTTTTTCAATTTCATCAAGCAGAGCAAACGGATCTTGTCCTTCGCGATCCAGCTTATTAATAAATGTCAAAATCGGCACATCGCGCAGCCGGCACACTTCAAATAGTTTTTTTGTCTGTGTTTCAATACCTTTTGCGGAATCCAACACCATGATAGCCGAGTCAACGGCAGTCAAAACCCTATATGTGTCTTCAGAAAAGTCCTCGTGTCCGGGGGTATCTAGCAGGTTAAAGGTAATGCCTTCGTAGTCAAAAGTCATTACCGAGGAGGCGACTGAGATTCCGCGTTCTTGTTCCACTTTCATCCAGTCGGAATGTGCGCGGCGGTTTTCTCCACGAGCTTTGACAGCGCCTGCTTGCTGAATTGCACCGCCGAACAGCAGCAATTTTTCGGTCAGGGTTGTCTTACCGGCATCGGGGTGAGAAATAATCGCAAATGTTTTGCGAATATTGGGTTTGTTATCTGGCATTGTTAAACTTTCAAATTAAAAAAATTGTTTGCTTTGTAGCCGAAAAATAAAGCTTAGTCAAGTTGATAATGAGATACGGCGATTCATAATTTCTATTGTTGTCAGCGGAAATATCCATAAAAAAACTTCCCCTTTTTATCAAGGGGAAGTTTTTGATTGTTTTAGCTAAAACGGAGAAGACACGTCCGGTACAATATTTTGCGGTGCTCCGCCGGTTTGCACCGGTTCTGTGGTTGTAACAATCGCTACTGCACGGTCGCCTTTGGTCACGGTGTTAACTTCCGGTTTGAGCGGAATAGGGTTCTCCTCAATCGTGGTCTTGACCTCAACCACTTCCGGCTGTAAGGCTTGTACCGGTGCCGGCTTGGCTGCCTGTTCTGCAGTCAAAGCGGCAGAATTGTCTGTGGCAGCCGGTTTAGGCTCATCGCGCTTAATTCCCAAATAATTCTCAATTGCTTTTTTCTCCGCCGCCTTTTCACCGCTGGTAATCAGGTTTAAGTCATACAATACCTCCAGCTTGCGCAAATCTTTTGCCGCTCCGAGAATATCCCTGGACGGAGCTTTGTTCTTAAGTCTGGCGCGCGGCGATGGCGACATCAGAGCTTCGATAATAACCTCGCGCTCGGCTGAAAACTCTCTGGGAGTAATGGCTCTGGCCTCAACTCCTTCTTTTAATACATTGATACGTTCCACAATCAATTCCGGAGCCGGCACCGGCTGATCTATCCCAACGCCGGGGGCCTGCTTAGTAAGCGGCAACAGTCCGCCGATATTGGCATTGCGGCGGGATAAAAATTCTTCTTTGCTGATAAAGTCTTTTTCCGCCAGTTCTTTCATCACCAAAAAACGGGTAATAATGTTTTGTTCTTGCTGATTAAAGAGGTTTGCAACTGTCGGCGCCGGTTTTTTGGGCGCTGGTTTGGCGGCATTGCGGCGGCTCATGGCATTGTTAATGGCGGTTTTGCTGATAGTTGCTCCGGCATCTTTAGAAAGGTTGAAACTTCTGACGCCGTTTTTGTTTTCAATCACCAGTTCGCTCTGTTTGATAGTGATGGAGCGTAGTCTGGTCTTGGCAATTTCCGAGATTTTTTCCGGCTGACCTGAGCTGCTGCCCAAAATAGAGGTTGCTTGCCCGTCAATCAAGATCAAATCTTCATAATATTGCCGAGCGCGATTAAACCTTCCCAGTTTTTCGGCCGCCAGCGCGCCCACCAACAAAGCCTGCTGATTGCGGGGATTGTCCTTAAGCGCCTCTGTCACCAGTGTCAATGTTTGTTTAAAGTTGCCGGTTGAATACGCCAAAGTGGCTTTGTCGGCATAGGCGGCGCCGTCTTTTTCAAACAACTGCATCAGCCGATTAGACGGCTCATCCGAGTCTTTTTTCTCAAAAATTGCGCAACCGGACAAAACGGCAACAGCGGCGGTGCACATCAGCAATCTATCTATACGCGCGGAAAACAAAGCTTTGCTCCTCAATACGTTATACTCAAAACCTGAAGTTTCGAGTTGATTTTCTCAAACCTCAGCAACAATAATTTATCGACATCTTATAAAATAATCGTAAACATTACAATAATTTTGTTTGCTTTGTGAATTTGTGCTTGATTTCTTGAAATATTTATGTAGTATGCAAGGCAATATAAGGGATATTTGCGGATGTGGTGGAATTGGTAGACACGCCAGATTTAGGTTCTGGTGCCGCAAGGCGTGGGAGTTCGAGTCTCCCCATCCGCACCATTTACAAGTATCTGAATTTCAACCGATAAACATAGAAAGAGTGTGTTTTTATGAATATAACCGAAGTAAAATCAGAAGGTCTCAAAAAGCAATATAAAGTTGTTATTCCGGCCGCTGAGTTTGAGGCTAAAATCGATGCCAAAATCAACCAAATTTCCAAAACTGCCAAGTTGCCGGGGTTTCGCGCCGGTAAGGCTCCTTTGGCAATGCTCAAGAAAAAATATCATGACAGCGTAATCGGTGAAGTTGTTGAAGATGCTGTTCGCGAGGGCACCGCTGAGGTTATCTCTCAAAACAAACTGCGTCCTGCTGGTCAGCCGGATGTTAAAATTACTGCTTTTTCCGAGGGCAAGGATTTGGAATTCGATGTAAATGTTGAGAATATTCCGGAAATCAAACTCGGCGATTTCAGCAAAATTAAATTAGATAAATTTATGGCTGAAGTTCCGGCAGAAGAAGTAGAAAAAGCTCTGAAATACATTTCTGAAGCTCACAAAGAAACAGTTGCAGTTGCCGGCAAAAAGGCTGCCAAGGGCGATGTTGTTATGATTGACTTTGTTGGTTCAATCAATGGCGAAGAATTCCAAGGCGGAAAAGGCAATAACTATCCGTTGGAACTCGGTTCTGGCTCCTTTATCCCCGGTTTTGAAGATCAGTTGATTGGCGCTGAAGCCGGTAGCCATGTCGATGTTAAGGTTAAGTTCCCCGAGAACTACCACGCCAAAGATTTGGCCGGCAAGGATTCTGTTTTTGCCGTTGATGTCAAAGAAGTTCGCGAGCCCAAAAAAGTTGAGCTCAATGACGAGTTTGCCAAATCCGTAGGTTCTGAGAGCCTCGAAAAACTCAAAGAAGACATTGAAAATCGCATTAAAGCTGATTATGAAAACGCTTCTCGTATGAAGATTAAACGTCAGTTGTTAGATGCTTTGGACAAAGAATACAACTTTGAATCTCCGGAATCTTTGGTTGAGGCCGAATACAAAGCTATTGTCAGCCAGTATGAACAGGCCAAAAAGCATAACCAACTCGATGCTTCTGAAAAAGAAAAGTCAGAAGAAGAATTGCTCAAAGAATACAAGGATATTGCTTTGCGCCGTGTTAAGTTGGGTTTGTTGCTTTCAGAAGTTGGTCAAAATGCTCAAATCAGCATTAAGCCTGAAGATATCAATGCCGCCATCATGAATGAGGCTAAAAAATATCCGGGACAAGAAAAGGCTGTTTTTGACTTCTATCTCAAAAACAAAGCCGCCGTTGATGGTTTGAAAGCTCCGATTTTTGAGGAGAAGATTGTTGACTACATCATCGGTCAGGCAAATGTTGCCGAAAAGATTGTTAGCGTTGAAGAGCTTTATCGCTTTGATGAAGATAACAAAGCGGCTAAAAAAAACACCGCTAAAAAAGCAACCGATAAAGCCGCAACCAAGAAGTCTGCTTAATCGGTATAAGCAAAAATTGCAGCACTCCGGCTTGATGTCGGAGTGCTCTTTTTTGTGGAAAAACAAATAGAGACTGTGACAATATTGGCGCGCTGCGCTAATATTTGACAGCATGAGCGGCAAAGGTTTGCGGTGTCTAAATATTTGTGTTGACTCAGCGTGATGTCGTTTTTGCTTTGGGGCTTGCAAGAGGATTCTTCCGGCATAGGTAAAAAGGTATATGACTAATAAAATATTTAAAATCATACTCAAAGAATTTGTTGCTGTATTGTTGGCGGTGTTTTTGTCGCTTGCGGCGGAACTGTGTATATTGTCGGCATTTTTCTATAATTTGAGTATGGACAGCATATTGTATCATCTTCGCTATTTCCGTGCGATTTTTTACGGAGACGCCGTCAGTATCATTGTAACCTATATGCTGGTCTGGACATTAATCAGCAGTGCGTTTGTCTATTGGCTGGTTTCTAAATATTTGCGCCGAATTAGGTTTGTTGCTTTGGCGCTGGCAAGTGTGCCGTTTTTTGTGGCATTTTTATACAATATCGGTTTCTTTTCATATATTAGAAGCTCGTTTAATGAAGATGAAATTTATGAGCGAAACTACGCAAAAGTCGGTGCGGAGTTTAGGGGTAGCGAAAGACCAAATCTGATTTTGTTGTATTTAGAATCAATGGAGCGCGAGATAAAAGATACTGCTGACAATAAGCGCAATGTGCTGGAGCAACTTACTGAATTGGCTAATGAAAATATTAGTTTTAGCCGGCAATACGGAACTATCGGCACATATTACACCATGGGGGCGATAGTTGGGGGTTGGTGTGGAATTCCGCTTTCTAACACGGCGGTTCCCGATAAAAAAGAAAATTTATTTTTGCCAAATGCTGTTTGTTTGCCGGATATTTTAGCCGCAAATGGTTATTCTTTGTTTTTTATCAAAGGCTCTTCGGTCAAATTTGCCGGACTTGATATCTTTTTGCGCAATCACAAATTTGCTTCAGCAGACATTGTCGGGTGCGAAACATTATCCTCCGATATACTAAAAGACAATACCAATGCGTGGGGCTTGCCTGATGTTCAGGTATATTCTTTGTTCAAACAAAAAATATTATCTCTTGCCCGGCAAAAGAAGCCGTTTTTTGCCGCTATGGAAACCATAGATACTCATAGTCCTTATGCCAAACTTGCGCCGCAATGCTCCGGTTCGTCTCAAAATATTGCCGATGTGTTTAGTTGTGCCGATAAACAGGCGGCAGAATTTGTTGATTGGTTTAAGCGTCAATCGTTTGCCGCCAACACCGTTTTGATTGTGTTGGGCGATCATCAGAAATGGGAGCTTAAATTTAATGATGAAGACGATAAGTTTTGGGCTAATAACCATGGGGCGGCGATATATAATCTGTTTGTAAACTCTCGTGTTCAGCCGCAGGGGAGCACTAATCGAATGATTACCACTCTGGACTTGTACCCGACTATTTTAGAAAGCTTGGGGATGGTTTTGCCTCATCATCGAGCCGGATTGGGGGTTTCTGCGTTTGCTCCTGCGGAGCAACAGACTCTTATTGAGCAAATTGGAGTTAAGGAGCTTAATAAAAATCTGTATGGGCGCGGCAAATACTACAAATCATTTGTAAAATAGCCTCAAAATTTCTCTTTTCTTAACAATTTATTGAATATATTGTATATATAATATCTCAGATTGAATTATTGAAAGGTGTGCTATGATTGGCAATATTTATGACAATGCACTTGTGCCGATGGTGATTGAACAAACCTCCAAAGGCGAGCGCTCGTTTGATATTTATTCTCGCTTGCTCAAAGAGCGAATTATATTTTTGACCGGCGAGGTAAATGACGAGGTTTCTTCTCTGGTATGCGCGCAGTTGCTGTTTTTGGAATCAGAAAATCCCAAAAAAGATATTTTCTTTTATATAAATTCCCCTGGTGGTTCTGTTACCGCCGGTATGGCTATGTATGACACCATGCAATATATCAGCTGTGATGTAAACACTCTTTGCATCGGACAGGCTTGCTCTATGGGCTCGCTGCTTTTGACCGCCGGCGCCAAGGGTAAGCGTTTTTCTCTGCCCAATTCTCAGATTATGATTCACCAGCCGTCCGGTGGATTTCAGGGGCAGGCTACCGATATGGAAATTCGCACCAGACTGATTTTGGATATGAAAAAACGCCTGAACAAAATCTATGCCGACAAGACCGGACAGAAACTTTCGGTCATTGAAAAAGCGATGGAGCGAGATAACTTTATGACTCCGGAAGAGGCCAAAAAATTTGGGCTTATTGACCATATTGTAACCTCTCGCGAAGATATTTTGAAATAGGATTTTGCTATGACAGAAGATACCAAAAATGAAGACGGTTTGTTGCACTGCTCTTTTTGTGGCAAGAGCCAGAATGAGGTTAAAAAACTGATTGCCGGTCGCGGTGTATATATCTGCGACGAGTGCATTGATGTTTGCACCAGCATTGTGGCCGAAGAATTTGCCGCGGAGAAAAAGTCCGAGAGCATCAACTCCACAGGCTCTTCTCTACCATCTCCCTCCAAAATCAAAGAGTTTTTGGATCAATATGTAATCGGGCAGGATCACGCCAAAAAGGTGCTTTCGGTTGCGGTTTATAACCACTACAAACGCCTCAATTCGCAAAAGAGCAACAAAGATGTAGATATTGCCAAATCCAACGTTGTGCTTATCGGCTCCACCGGAAGCGGCAAAACTTTGCTGGCTCAGACTTTAGCCAAGATTTTGGATGTTCCGTTTGCCATTGCCGATGCCACCACTCTAACCGAGGCCGGTTACGTAGGCGAAGACGTTGAAAACATCATTTTGAAACTGGTACAGAATGCCAATTACGATATTGACAAGGCTCAGCGCGGCATTGTTTATATTGATGAGATTGACAAGATTACCCGCAAAACCGATGGCCCCTCTATTACTCGAGATGTCTCGGGAGAGGGCGTGCAACAGGCGTTGCTTAAGATTATTGAGGGCACGGTTGCCAATGTTCCGCCCCAAGGCGGGCGCAAACATCCGCAACAGGAGTTTTTGCACGTAGACACCACCAATATCTTGTTTATCTGCGGCGGTGCTTTTGCCGGATTGGAGAAGATTGTCAGCCGTCGCGGCAAAGAAACCTCTATCGGCTTCGGAGCCAAAGTTGCGGCCAAAGAGGAGCGCGGCATCGGCGATATTATCAAAGATGTTCAGCCGGAAGATTTGCTTAAATACGGTCTGATTCCCGAGTTTATTGGTCGTTTGCCGATTATCGCCACCCTGAGTGATTTGGATGAAGACGCTCTGGTCAGAGTTTTGACCGAGCCCAAAAACGCTCTGGTTAAGCAGTATGTCTGCATGTTTGATATGGAAGGTGTCAAATTAACATTTACACCAGAGGCGCTGCGAGCCATTGCCAAGAAAGCGATTGAGCGCAAAACCGGCGCCCGCGGATTGCGAGCCATTATGGAAGACAATCTGCTGGAGCTGATGTATGATATCCCCGATAAAAAAGATGTTGCGGAAATCATCATTGATGAAAATGTAATCAATAACGGCAAGGCTCCCAAATTTATCTTAAATAAGAAGGACCATAAAGAGGACAAAAAAGCCTCTTAACCAACCTCAAAGCCGCTCATTATCGAGCGGCTTTTTTGTAGCTTGTTTTTATTTGTCCATCGCCTATAATTGGTGGTTTACAAGTAACAACTTCTATGTTAGAATATTAACAATATTGTATACATAGGAGTGGCGACATGCGCAGGGTATTGTTGACATTAGCATTGGTTTTAACCAGCACATTGGCTTTGGCAAGGTCATATTTTCTGCCTGATTATCAAGGAGCCGGCCTTGAGCGTCGTATCCAAGATACAGATAAGCAAAACAACATCATCACCTGTTCCCCTTATGGATTGTATAATTCAATTCAAAGCGGTATGACCTGCAGCGTAGTATATCCGGCTTCCGGTCTAACCTGCTACACTTGTGCCTGTGAGAGCGAGTATAAATACAGTTCTGCCGATTGTCCAACCCCACCTTATATTTTATCCGATCAATGCAAAGGCAAATATAAAAGCTGCAGTTGTGACACAACATTGTATCCGACCACTTCGACAACCGGAGGCTGCCAATATGGTTTTATTCCGGATATAAATAATTATTGCGATGACAAGCCAGATGGCACCAAGCACTATGCCTGTGTCAAACCGGAGTGCAAACCGGATAATATTACGGTAGAAGATTGTCAAGCCAAAGGTGATGGACATAACTGCACGGCCTCCAAAGAAGCAAATTGCACCGACTATTGCGATACTAATGGCTGTCAGGATAACTGCGCCTATTTGACGCAAACCGGCCAAGCGCGTTCCGATTGTCGATATGGCTGTGCTGTCGGCAAAGAAGTCAGCGGTTGCACAGATTTATGCTATGAATGCGGAGATGCGCCGGAATCCATGACCGATACTTGTGCGGATATTTATGATGGCAAAAGCAATACCACGGCAATCATCAGCCAGCTGGGAGCAGATGCGCTGGCGGCAACCGCGGCTAATCAATATTATGTCGGTGATAAGAATGGTGATTTTGGACAAGGCAAATGGTATCTGCCGAGTATTGGCGAACTGGTTGATATGTATGGCGTTGATCCGGATCAGATAACTTCTGGCAGCGGCACAAGCGGTGCAACTGGTGGCTACCTGAAAGAAATTAATGACGTCCTTACAGCTCTGTATGACAAGGGTATTGATACTGATATTCTGTCGGATAGTTATTGGTCGTCATCAGAAAATGCTGCGAATCATGTCTGGACACTAACTGCTTCTTCTGCCAATGGTTCGGGTAACCGCTCTTATGCCCTAAAAGATTATTCAGATCATACTTATGTTCGCCCGTTCTTGGAAATTGAAAAATGTTTCAATGCACAATATAATTACGCATTTCCTGCTGTCGGACTGGTTATGTATGACGATAAAACTTGGGGCAGTGCAGATGAGTATTACAGCGGAAGTAGTAAGAAACCGGTTGGAATAATTGTCTCGGTTGATAAAACAGATAACTCGGTTAAAATTATCAGCCTTAAAAATTTGACTTTCAGCACCACAGACAGCAGCGGCAACTTTGATGCTGATAATCCTTATGGCGGCATGTATGAAGAGAGTGTTTGGGCACCGTATGATAAGAGAGAAGTAAATGTTACTGCTGTACCTAATTATAGCAGTGACAAGCTTAAGACCATGCTCAAAACATGTGCTACTAAGGAGAAGCCTATTTGTCCTTTTACTAACGCTGAGTTATCTGGCTTATTTGACGGCAAAAGCAATACCCAAAAGATAGTGGCCCAGCTTGGCAATAAGGCTTTAGCAGCCTACGCCACAACACAATTCTACGTCGGCGACAAGAACGGCGCGTTTGGACAAGGTCAATGGTATTTGCCCGCTATTGGCGAATGGATAGATTTTTATGGCACTGATGTGTCGAAAATAACCGGCGGCACCGGCGACAGCGGGGCTGTTGGCGACAATAAAGCCAAAATCAATGCGGCACTCACAACTTTGGGAGGAAAAGGCGCTGACGCTAAAGCCTTAACCAAAGACTACTATTGGTCGTCTTCTGAGAGGAACAATAACACTTCTTGGATATTCCATCCAAGTATTGGCGGTCGTGGTACCGACTATAAGGAGCATCATACCAATAACGTCAGGTCTTTTCAGCTTTTAGAAAATTGCTTTAACCCTTTAACCCTTTCCGCCGAAGGCGGTAGCGGCGGCGTAGCCGCGCCAAAAATCGGCGATGTGATGTATGCCGACAAAACTTGGGGCTCGGCTGAGGATTATGACGGGAGCAAGCAGGCGGTCGGAATAATTGTTGCTGTATCGACAGTTTCCGGTTCAGTCAAGATTATCAACCTCAAGGATTTAACCTTTAGCTCCGAAGGCAGTGTCGGCAACTTTAATCCTGATAATCCCTATGGCGGAAGCGGGAGGTTTACGCAGTGGGCAACCAAGGACAAAAAAAACGAGGATGTTGTTGATATTACTAATTATGAAAGTGATGCTCTCTTCACCGCATTAAAACGCTGCAGAGAATAACAGTCAGCAATATTATCACCTAGATTCTCGGGTCAAGCCCGAGAATGATAGGTGAGGGGGGTGAAAAATAGAGCAAGGTCATTGCGTGAGCGGCGGTAGCCGCGAGAAGCAATCCATCTTTATCACATAATTTGTTATTTTACCACCCCCACCAAACCTCCCCCGTCAAGGGGGAGGATAGAGATAGTGCAAATAAAGGAGCAAAGTCCTTGCGTGAGCGGCGATAGCCGCGAGAAGCAATCCATCTTTATCTTGAGGCAAAAATGGATTGCTTCGGCTATAATTTCACCCCTATCCAAACCTTTCCCCGTCAAGGGGAAAGGCTTATTAGAATTAAATTTTTAAATGGGCACTATCCCGAGCGCCGAGCCAACGGCGAGCAAGCGAGAAACAGCTTGCTAACGCCACTGGGCGCTGCCCAGCGAGTAACAGCTTGCCTATCGCTGTGCGCGTTCGCAGCGCCGTTGCGGGTTATTTGGGGAGTTGTTGGAGCTGTTTTTCAACTAACTCTTTGTCAAAGGCATAGTTCGGAGCAGAGGCGATACCATTTTCGATTTTACTTTTGACCTCACTGCGGTTTAGTTCGCCGCTTTCATCTTTGAGATCAAGGGCGTGCCGCCATTGGAAACGTGCCTCATTGCGGCGCTTGGTAAACCAATATACATCGCCGAGATGATCGCTGATAACCGCATTGGCAGGAGCGGATTCGGTGGCTTTTTCCAGATATTTTTCCGCCATGCCATAATATCCGAGGTTATACAAAGCCCAGCCCAGACTATCGGTAATATTTGCATCATCAGGCGCCTGATTATAAGCATCAACAATCATCTCAAAAGCTTGATTAATGTTGTGTCCCTGTTTAAACCAAGTGTAGCCGATATAGTTTAGCACCAGATAATGATTGTTGCTCAATTTTTGTGCTTTCAGCAGGGATTTTTCGGCTTTTTTCCAGTTGCCGGATTGTTCATAAGAAACGCCGAGCGCATAGTGCAAAACCCAGCTACTTGGGTTGTTGCCGCTCTTTTCGATGGCCTCTTGATAATATTCAATAGCCTCTTCCGGACGGTTTTTCATGCGAAGAACATCGCCCAAATCCAGATAAACCTGCGCCGTGTCATAATCCAAACTGAGCGATTTGAGCAACAGTTCGGCGCTGTCATAGTCATTGAGCTTAATAAAGTTATTCGCCATTTTGAGTTGAGAGGCATAATACGCCGGAGAGTTTTTATTGACGGTTTCATAAACCTCGTTGGCGTCTTCATACATACCGCGGTCTTCCAAAATATCCGCCAGCAAAAGTTTGGCCAAATCATAATGCGGATTTTGGTAGATTGCCAGACTGGTGAACATGTGTGCCACATCTATAATGTCATCATAGCGGAATGTTGCGGCAATTGAGAACAAAGCCTCGGCCGCTCCCTCGCTGGGAGTGGCAATCAAAGGCTTGGCGGTTTTGGGTGAAGATGTTCTGATGTTAGCGGCAAATGCCCGCAGCATTTCGGCAATAATTTTTTCGTCATTAAAACCATCAACCAAAGCAACTGCTTTGTCTTTTTGATCGGTGCGGACATAGAAGTTGGCAATGATTTCCAAAGAGCGCATGGAGAGCTCGGCGGTTTCGTTGTTGATAATAAAGTCGTAGTGTTTTTGAGCCTCGCGGTTGCGCCCAAAATAATCATTAATCATGCCGGCGTGAAAGTGATAAATGGTTTTGAACCCGCTTTCTTTTTTGAGAATATCCAAAGACTTAAGCGCTTTGTCCGGTTGGTTAAGCCCGACATAATTCCAGGCATTGAGCATTGGGGCAATAAATTCTTTGTAGGCAGGATTGTCATATTGCTTGGTGTCATCAATACTCTGTTGATAATTCCCGTCATGCATATCTTTTACGGCAATAACGGTGTAGGCAAAATTATCTTTGCTTCCGTTGGCAATATTTTGTTTGGCATAAGCGGCGGCCTCATCAATTCGAGATTTTGAAACCAGCAGCAGATAAAGACGGCTAACCAACTCTTTGTTGCTGGGGTCAATCTGCAACGCCTTGATATAGTAGTCAGAGGCGGTGTTAAAATCGCGGCGCAGGTGAGCCACTCGTCCGGCCAGATATGCGCCGTATGACTGCCGCGGCGCTGCCTCAGACACAGCATCGTTTTTTACAATCTGAACCTCGCGCACTTCTGGTCTGGTGCACGAAACAAACACGGCAATTGCCGCGCATAAACCTGTTAAAAAAGTCCATCTGGCCATATTCATTATAAATCCTACATTTGCAAACAATTTTATATTATATGTTTTTCCAAAACCTGCAACAGCTTATTAAATATAATTAACCGCCTTGTGCAAATAAATGTTTTATCTTGTTAAATTAAGAGAATTAAGCTATTTTATCAGTCATGATGACGGAAAATATGGATGTAAGGCGGATTTTGGAATGGTATTTGTGCGCCGGAGTTGATGAAACTTGCGGCGATGTTGCCTTTGCGCCTGCGCCTCTGGGGCGCGCGTTGCCCAAAGTTGAGCAGCCGGTTTCTTCAACTATGCGTCCTGCCACAACCGGTTTGGCGCAAAATACCGGCGGCGCCTGCCAAAGCGCCAATGATGCCTGCAATTCCGCCGCCACGCTTGAGGAGCTTAGAGCCGCGGTTGAAAATTTTGACGGCTGTGCGCTCAAACTTACGGCTGCGCATACCGTGTTTGGCGATGGTAATCCTCAGGCTCGGGTTATGTTTATCGGCGAGGCTCCGGGGGCAGACGAGGATCGCATCGGCAAGCCTTTCGTCGGGCGGTCGGGGCAGCTGTTAGACAAGATGACCGCCGCCATCGGGCTGAATCGCGATTTATATTATATCTGCAATATTTTACCCTGGCGCCCGCCCGGAAACCGCACTCCGCTGGATTCTGAAATTGCCGTATGCCTGCCGTTTCTAAAACGTCAGATAGATTTGGTTGATCCGGACTATATATTTATATTGGGCGGCAGTGCGGCAAACTCGCTGTTAAATATGGCCGAAACCATCAGCAAAATGCGCGGACACTGGTATGAATATACCAAAACCAACGGCAAGACCGCCAGAGTTATGGCCAGCTTTCATCCGGCTTATTTGCTGCGTACTCCGGGGCAAAAGGCCAAGGCCTGGGCGGACTTGTTGCGCTTGTCCAAGGAGCTGAAGGCGGAAATCGGTGCAGAAGTTAATTAAAAAGTTTACTATTTTTTGGTATTTTATAAAATATACTCAAATTAAATGTTCTAATTTATTAGATTAAGGAAGATGATATGACCGACAAATCAAAACTTTTCTTAGCCTGCCTTGGGGTTGGCATGGCCTCTTATATCGGCGCAGCCGCGGCGGCGTCTGATGCGGTTTTGTTCAAAATTCATGATATTGTGCCGGTAAAAAATGCAGACGGCAATGTAACATTGTGTGAGGTCGGTGCAACATTTTATAATCGTACCGCCACTGAGATTTCTAATGCCGCGCTGAATTTGGTTTGGGCAGACGAGGTTGTGGCCGATGCTATCAATCAGGAAGAGCGCAATGCCAAAGAGGCGCAGCGCACCGGTCGCCGAAACTTGCCGCGCTACAATACCGCAACTTACAATTCTCGCAATGTAAATATGAATCTGCGCCTGCCGCCGCTAAAACCACATCAGCAGGTGACCCTCAAATCCAAGGTTGTAACCGACAGATGCTTTTTATTGCTGAACGATATGGAGGTAAATGTTACCAAGTGTGGCACGGCTTCCGCCGGCGCCAAGAGTTCGTCTAAGGCAAATTGTGACAATTTGTTCCGCTTTGTCGGTCCCAAGTCTCCGGAATATTATTCTGAGTTTAAGGAGGTTTCCGCTGATGAGCAGGCAGTTCGGGAGCAGGGTGCTTCCGACAAGCAAAAGCAGGAGATTAACAATCTCTACCGCGATACGGTTGCCCATGCCAACAATATTGTAGACAATATGAAAAAAGCCCGTCAGGAAATATCCGACAAGGAGTAAGCGATGAAAAGTTGGAAAGCATGTTTGGCCATAAGCGGAATTTTGTTGGGCGTTGGGGGCGCTAATGCTCAGACGTTTGGCGATTCTGTTCCCGCGGCGCCGGCTGCTCCGACTTCAGGCATCGTGCTCAAGACAGAAACCTCAAATAAGCCGACGATTTCTGATGCCGAGCTTGAAAAAGCCATTGCCGATGAAAGAGAAAAAATTCAGCAGCAGGCAATTGACAACACCTTTATCCCCGGCGGCGGGTTTGATGTCTTGGCTCGCCCGACAGCCGACGGCTCCAAACGCGGCGGAATGGCAATTGTTGAGGTAAACGATCAAGGGCAGTCGCGCCGCGCCGACAAAATCTTTTTATACTACGAAAACTTCAAGATATCTGGCACTCTTGGTGGTTCGGCCACTTGTGATGCCCGTTTTATTGTTCTTAGCAATCTGGATAAAAAATTGACCAGCCTTGATGTCAAATTGGTTTGGCCGGGGCTGACTACCGCGCTTTCTTTCAGCAATGTGATGCCCAATACGCCGACTTATCTGGATTATACATTATTGGGCAACGGCTGCTACAATATGGACAAGATGCCCAACATTGTGGTAAACCGCTGTCGTGTTAAGGGGATGAACTCTGCTGATTGCGCCGATAAAATCGTTTGGCTGAACACCAGAAACGCTGTGCCGGCAAAATGATAAAAAAACTGCATTTATTTCTGTTTTTGAGCGTGCTTGGGTTTGGCACTGTCTATGCTCTGGCCGGCAAGACCGCCGAGTATCAGGTTATCAATCCCGCGTCTTATGACAAAATGCTGTCTTATTTGTTAGTAGATAAGACCGATGTTACCCTTTATAAAAAGATTTTTCGCGCTATTGATGAGGCAGATTTTGCTACTGCCGACAAACTGACTGCCAAGCTTAATAATCATATTTTGTTGGGCACGGTTTTGGCCGAAAAATATTTGCATCTCAAATACAGCAGCAATTTTGAAGAACTGCGCGAATGGCTGGAAAAATACTCCGATTTGCCCTATGCCGCGCGGATATATCGTTTGGCGCAGCGCAAGGGCAAAGCCGCAGGGTTGAGTATTCCGCAAGGAGATGAGATCTCTGACGACAGCCGGTTGCAAAATGTTGCCAACAAGGCCTATCTGCAAAAAGAAGTTGCCAAATTTCGGCGAGCAATCCGCCGCGGCAAAACCAAGCAGGCCAGATTGGTGCTGGAGCAGCCCAAGCTCCGCAAACTTCTGCCCGATGCCTATTGGGATGAATTGGCGGCGACTCTGGCGCTCAAATATTTTGTTGATGGCTACGATCAGCTTGCCTGGCAGTGGGGCACCAAAGCCTCGCGCCGCAAAACTTCAGGCGTTGCGCCGTGGGTGGCGGGGTTGTCTGCCTGGCGGCAAAAACGCTATAAAAATGCCGCCGACTATTTTGAGCGGTTGGCCAAATCCGGAAACTCTGACGAGTGGCTGGTTGCGTCCGGAGGCTATTGGGCGCAGCGAGCCTACAGCCGTCTGGGGCAGACTGCCAAAGCCAAACAGATGTTGCAGTCTGCAGCTCGTTATAAGCATACTTTTTATGGCATTTTGGCCGCCTATAAACTGGGCGAAAATCTCAATTATAATTGGGAAAGCGTAGCATATTTTAATGATTTTAATAATATTGACTATATCTATGAACTTTTGGCATCTCCCAATATCCGCCGCGCAATAATTTTGCTTCATGCCAAACAGCCTAAATTGGCCGAAAAGGAATTACGCTTTGGCTACAGCCAAATGAACGATAAGCAAAAAGAAGCCGTTGTTTTTATTGCCAGCCAATATAATTTGCACGCTTTGGCTATCTATGCCAGCAACCAGTGCAAAGATGTTGGGGCAGGGCGCAGCTATGATGGCATTGCCTATCCGGTTCCCGATTGGTTCCCCAGCCGCGGTTGGAAAGTGGATAAAGCTCTGGTGCTTGGTTTGGTTCGTCAAGAATCTTCTTTTCGTGCAGATGCCGAGAGCGCGGCCGGAGCCTGCGGACTGATGCAGCTGATGCCGCGCACCGCATATCACATTACCAAAGACAGCAATCTCCGCCGCAATAAAGATATTCTCAAAAAAGCGGACTATAACTTAGAATTGGGGCAGCAATACGTGGGCTATCTGATGGACAAGTCGTTTGTTGAAGGCAATTTGTTCTATATGATGACAGCCTATAATGCCGGCCCCGGAAATCTTGTAAAATGGCAAAAATCCACTCGCTATGGCGATGATGCTCTGCTATTTATTGAGGCGATACCTTCGGCCGAAACCCGTATTTATATTGAGCGGGTAATGGCCAACTATTGGATATATAATATGCGCTTTAATCTGCCTAATCCGACTTTGAAGCAGGTGGCAGACGGCAATTGGCCGGTGCTGAAAAAATAATCATTGGCGATTCGCCCGCCGCCAATCGTTTGAGCATCGCCAATCGGAGGCTGGATTGCTGCCTGTTTGGGGCAGACAAAGAAAAAGAGGTGCAAAACCTCGTTTTTTATTGATTCAAAAATTTTTTGTTCTATGGTTGTTCCCCGAGTTTAATCAATAAAAAATGTAGGTAGTAAATATGTATGCTCTCTGGAATAAAATAAAACACGACTATATGCCCAAATCTGTAGAAATCTTAAGCAAGGGATATTCCTTATCCTTATTTCGGAGAGATTGCATATCCGGCTTAACCGTCAGTATTGTTTCTTTGCCTTTGGCCATGGCATTGTCCATCGCCAGCGGTCTGACACCGGCGCAGGGGCTTTATACCGCCATTGTTGCCGGATTGCTGATTGCCGTGTTTGGCGGCAGCCGTTTTCAGATTGGCGGCCCGACAGGCGCTTTTGCCGTTGTTATTCTCGATATTTTGCAACGGTATGGCTACAGTGGTCTGGTTGCCTCTATGATTATCACCGGCATCTTGTTGGTGCTTGCCGGATTGTTGAAATTGGGAAGTTACATTAAGTATATTCCTTATCCGGTTGTCATCGGTTTTACCGCCGGTATCGGTATCACGCTTATCACCACGCAGGTTAAAGATTTCTTCGGCATGGACTTGAATGCCTTGCCCAGCGGTTTTTTGAGCAAATGGTGGACATATATAATAAATTTGCCGCATTCTAATATTTATGCCGCGGTTATCGGCTTTTTGTCTTTGGGTATCTATATTGTTATCCGCAAATATGCCCCCAAAATTCCGGTATATTTGGCAATTCTGATTATTACCACCTTGTTAGCCACAATTTTCAGTATGCCGATTGAAACCATTGGCAGCAAATATGGCGATTTGCCCAAAACTTTGCCGATGCCGAGCCTGCCGAATTTGAGCCTTGATGTGTTCCAGAATGTATTTACTGCCGCTTTAACCGTGGCATTTTTGGCGGCGATTGAATCCTTGCTCAGCGCCAAGGTTGTAGACAGCATGAGCGGCGATACGCATAATCCCAACTCTGAACTGATTGGCGAAGGTTTGGCCAACTTGGGCGCCTCTTTCTTTATGGGGCTGCCGGCCACCGGAGCCATAGCCCGCACGGCCACCAATTTCCGCGCCAATGCATATTCGCCGGTATCTGGCATGATGCAGTCGTTCTTTTTATTTGTCTTTATGTTTGGGCTTTCGCCGCTGGTTAAATATATTCCGTTGTCTGCTCTTTCATTGATTCTGATTATTATCGGATGGAATATGCTTAATCTGGATAAAATGCGCTCGCTGATAAACTCCAAAGCCGGCGACAGATATACCTTTGTGGTTACCCTTCTGCTGACTGTGCTGGTAAATTTGAGCGCGGCAATTGCAGTCGGATTTATGATGGCGGCAATTATCTTTATGCACCGTATGAGCAAGGAGATTGAGCTTGCCAATATGGAAACGGTGCTCAAAGATGAGGATGAAGAGGTCGCTCACGATTTGCACGAAAAGAAAATCATCGTTATTCGGGTTGCCGGCCCGTTGTTCTTTGGCGTGGTTTCAGAGATTTCGCACTTTTTGCTGAATCTGGAGGAGCGCCCCAATGTAGTGATTATCCGAATGGGTCACGTTTCTATGATAGACGCCAGCGGAGCCAATCTGATAGTTGAGTTTATTGAAAAAATGCATAAAAACCATACTAAAGTTATTATTTCTAATATCAAAACTCAACCCAAGCGCATATTGCACCACGCGTTTGCCAATGCTCATATCAAATTAGCCGATATTGCAACGGCTTCTAATTATGAAAGCGCTGTAAAAATGGCCAAACGTTATGTAAGCCGCCTTAAGAAGGCTCCCCAAGCCGCTGCCTAAAAACAGCGTGAGCCTTGGCCTTGTTTACAATTTGTTGCCAAGTTCCGTATTTTATGGTATATTAATACTGTAAAAAGTTATTTTGTTCGTATTATTAAAAAGTGTTGTTTCATATTGAGCCGGTTGGTTTGATGGTTATAATATTTTGCAAATACGGACATCAACTTTGAAAAATAATAAAATAATCATAAAAAGAGGGCACCGGACGTGTAAAGGCACACCCTCTTAAAACAAACCGGATTATGTATGAATGCAACAATATTTTTCATACTGTGCGTGCTGGCTGTTGTCTCAATCTTCGGTATCATTTGTCTATTGGCAAATACCAGAAGATTGTCCAAAGCAGGAGTTGCTTTGGCTGGAGTAGCGGTGTTGGCAATCGGCATTGGTCTGTGGGTTGCATATTGCGCAATTCCAAGACAATGCCACTGCGCAAACATAATTTTTATCCTCATCGGGATAATTATGTTATTTGCGCTGGCAAAAGCGCTGTTCGACATTGTAGGAAAGTATATCTTGGGTGTGCTTCTTATAATCGGTGCTGGCTATGGCCTGTATTGGCTGTTTGTCAATGGTATAGCCGAAAACAGCGCATTTGGCTTTGCAATAGCCGTAGGCGCAGTTACTTTTGCCACACTGGTGGTTTTCGGAGCAATCCGCAGCCTCATTACTGCTGTGGCGAAAGCAAAATAAACAAAACCCGTTTCTGATTTCATCAGGGACGGGTTTTGTCATCTCTTGATATCGCCGCAAAAAAGCATATATCGCATTTATACAAGATTGCGGAGGTTCTTATGGAGTTATATTTATTTTTTGCTTTTTTGCTCTTATACATACTCACGTCATATATGCTGCCGTTACGTCAGCAGCGCAAGATTTGGACATCTGCATTTATTATTTCTTTTATAATCACCTCTGTCGCCATAGGTTTTGTGCGTCTGAGCCGCCAAGATGTAATGTTAGATGCCAATCAGCTTAATTGGTACTACGTGCTTTTTCTGTTTGGTATGATATCCGTGGCATTGGGAATATTTAACCTTTGGATGTATCGCGATGCTCTGTGGCGGATTATGTTTAGCAAAGAAGAGGACGATGAAAATGATTGAATTTTTCAAAAAAAAGCCTAATATTGCAACACAACAATTTAGATTGAGAGGAGATATCATGAACTATGATTTGAATAAAGGCGGCTGCAATTGCGAGCACGAACACAAATGCGATTGCGGTTGCGGCGATGGCGGCAAATGCGGATGCAAAGGCGGCAAAATGCTTGCGTCTTTGTTGTTGGCTTTGGGTATTGCGCTTGGTGGATTTTTCCCCGGATATTATTACTATCAAGCCAAAATCAACGCCAATTCTGTCACTGTAAAAGGTTTGGCAGAAATGAACGTCAAGGCAGATTTGGCAATTTGGAATCTGCGTTTTGTATTAACCTCAGATGACCTCAGCGCCGCCCAAAAGCAAATAGACTCTCAGCGCGCGGTAATTTATAAATTTTTGGCGGAGCAAGGCTTTAAGGCAGAAGAAATCAGCGATGGACGCATAGAAACCAATGACCTGATGGCCAATCCGTATCGCAGCAATACCGATATGACCTCTCGTTTTATTTTGAATCAGACTGTCACAGTTCGCTCTGCCAATGTTGATCTGGTTGATAAGGCTTTGCGCCAAAACGGCGATTTGGTTGCCGCCGGCATCATCTTAGACAATCAATACGGTTCGCCGGTATCATATATCTTTACCGGACTAAATCAGATTAAGCCGCAGATGTTGGAGCAAGCCACCAAGAACGCCGCCGCCGCGGCCGCCGAGTTTGCCAAAGCGTCTTCCAGCAAGGTTGGCAATATTCGCCGCGCCAGTCAGGGAGTGTTTTCGATTTTACCGCGCGAGCAGGGCGGCAATGAATCAGAGGCTCAGTCCATAGACAAGACTGTCCGCGTGGTTTCAACCGTGGAATATTGGCTGGATTAGCAATTCTTCCACAAATCAAAAGCCCTTCCTTTTCGGAAGGGCTTTTTGCATATCCAAAACAATATTATCAAACGCTGTCTAGAGGTCGCTGATAACGGTCATGCTGATAATTTCATCTGGTTCACTGACTTCTCCATTAGCACCTTTGCCTTTTTTTATAGCGTCTACATGCTCCATACCGGACACAACTTGCCCCCAAACGGTGTATTGCCCGTTGAGCCAATCACAATCGCCATAGCAGATAAAAAATTGACTGTCTGCAGAGTCCGGAAACATCGAGCGCGCCATAGACACGGTGCCGCGTTTGTGCGGATTGCGGTTAAATTCCGCCTTAAGTTTTTTGCCGCTTCCGCCTGTTCCGTTGCCATACGGGCATCCGGTTTGCGCCATAAAACCCTCAATCACGCGATGAAATTTCAGCCCGTTATAAAACCCGCTGCGCACCAGTTCCTTAATACGAGCAACATGGTTGGGAGCGTCTTGCGGAAACATCTCTATCACCACATCGCCGTCTTTCAGCTTAAGGAGCAGGGCGTTTTCCGCGTCTTTTACCGAATAAGAGTGTTTGATTTTTTTTGCTCTGGTCTTGCTGACGGTCAGTTTTTTGGTCTCGCTCTTACCCAAACCTTTGGTGGTTGATTTTTCCAGTTTCGGAGTGGCTTCTTTTTTGAGTAATTTCATAATCAAATCCTTTCGCTAAAAACTTATCTGTTACTTATATAGGTACAAATTTTTCATTTTGCATCTTTATAGTTCAGAACAAAATCAACACGCTCTTGAGCGTTCAAACCCTGCGGATAATATTTATCAACCTCATCTATGCGGGTTTTGAGCCCGAAACCGTTGGCAATCTGGATTGCCAAGCCTGGGCGGGCATTAAGCTCCAACATCATCGGGCCTTTGTCGGCATCAAGCACAATATCAGCCCCCAAATAGCCGAGTCCGGTCATATCATAAGCTAGTGCGCCAATATATAGATGTTCGCGCCAAAACGGCACCGAAATCTGCATAAGATCCGCTCCGGTGTCAGGCTGACGGGTAACCGGTTGATTGCGCAAAACACCATGCAGAGCGCGACCGGTACGAATATCCAACCCCACGCCGACCGCCCCCTGATGGAGGTTGGCACGACCGCCGGACTGCTTGGTCGGCAGTCTGGTCATAGCCATAATCGGAAAACCTTTGTAAATAATCAGCCGCACATCAGGCACGCCCTGATAGCTGTATTCCTTAAAAATATCAGAAAAATGCACCAATTCTTCAATAATTGCCGAGTCATATCTTCCACCCAGAGAATATAACCCGCTCAAGATATTAGAGATATGCTGATACACTTCATGATAGGTAATCTGCCGTCCGGAGGCGGTAGTAAAAATTCCGTCTTGATAATTGCGAATAACCAACACGCCTTTGCCGCCGCTGCCTTTGGCCGGCTTAATCACAAATTCGGTATGTCCGGCAATAATATCCAAAATATTTTTGACTTCGTACTGATATTCGATTTTGCCAATCAGCTTAGGTGTGCTGATACCAATCGCATTAGCCAGAGTCTTGGTTTGCACCTTATCATCAACCAGCGGATAAAGCCTGCGATTGTTGTGCTTGGAAATCACATCAAAGTTGCGTGCGTTCATACCCAACACGCCGGCGCGGCGCAGAGCCGAGGGGCGGGAATATTTTTTCAGCCAGCCAAACATCGGTTAATCCTTTGCCAGCGGGTTAAAGCGCTTGAGCTCCAGCAGGCGGTAACCGGTATATGTGCCCAGCAACATAACCACCAACAAAATCACCAGATTCAACTCATTAAAAGCAAACATAATATGGCGAATATATTCGCTGCTGATAACAAAGTAGACAATAATCGCCACCAGCACGCTGTTAAAAATCTCTTTGCCGGCGTTTATCGGACCATCTTCTTCCCACGTGATAGACGCGCGCTCAATAATCCACGCCATAATAATGATGGGGAAAAACACCGCCGATTGCGCAATGTTCAGTTCCATCTTATAGCCCAAAATAGTCAGTCCCTGCATCATCAGAATAACAAAAATCACTACTGCGGAAATTCTCGGAACCAAAAGCAGATTAAAACGGCTCATCAAAAAGCGGATAACCAATCCCATGCCGACAATCAGCCCAAAGCAGAGCATCCCCGGCCAAAATCCGGTCTTAACCAGCGCCATGGAGAGCAACATCGGGGTAAAGGTGCCCATAGTCTGCACGCCGACAACATTGCGCATCAGCACAATGATAAGAATTGCCAGCGGAAAGATAGACAGCCACTTGAGGGTGTTTTGCTGAGCAATCGGCAGGTTATAGATGGAGTAGTCAAACCAGGACTGGCTGCCGGCAAGTTTGGCGCGTTTTTGTGCCAGACTCATAGAAGAGGTAACTGATTTGAGCACCGAGAATTTGATGGTGGAGTTTTCGCCGCCCATCACATCAATCAATGACTTTCCGCCGCGCTGAAACAATACAAAGTTGTCCGGAATACCTTTTTTTCCGGTTTCAATATTATAAATACGCCAAGAACCATTGAGATAAGCCTCCAACATCAAATCAGGAGTAAGGGCTTTTTTGCTTTCTTCCAGCTTAAAACCGCGAGCCGGTCGCGAGGGGATGCCCTTGAGCGCCAGTAGCTCGCTGATGATTTCCACTGTTTCAGCCGGACTTTTGCGCACCGGCAGATACGCTTGCACCGCAGGGTCTAGCGGCTCTTGGTTTAATAGCAAGATAATCTGGCGGACATCATCACCGGGCATTTTTTTAGCAAGCTGCAAAATTTGTTTGGCGGCGGCGGATTTCTGCTCGTCAAAGACCGGTTTTTCTGGCCGTGCGGGCTGTGGCGCCCATGTTTTGCCGCGGGCATCAACATTATCAAACAGCATAATTTTGTAATAGATGTGTTGCTCTTCGGTTTGCGCCGGTGCCGTCATAGTCAGCAGAGAACCGCTTTTGTTGCGCCGAACCTCGTAGCCGTCTGCCACAACGTTTTCTTCCAAAATCTTAAAAGAGTCGTTGCTGCGCGGAGTGGTGAGCAAAACTTTTATCGGTTCACCATTGGGCAGAAAAGAAATATTTGCCTCCACCGACCACAAGTTGGTGTTTTGTTTGGGAGCGACGCTAAAACCCCAATATTCCACTTTATAATAGATACTATACGCCGCATAAATGGTTGCCAAAACAAGCAAAGTAGAAAGAACACCGCGAACGGAAGCAAATTTTTTTAACATTTTTCAAGTCCTGATTAGCGAATTGTGTTTTCGACCGAAGGATCGACAATAAAACGACCATTGATAATATTACGCCCGATAAGCCCCTGATAATTAAATTTATCACGTTTGGCCAAAGTAAAGTCGGCATTAATGATTTCGTTGCCGATTTTAATATCCATATTCACCACATAGCGGAACTCATTGCCTTCGGCGCGGCGGATATTGGTTCTGCGTTTGATACGTTTTTCAAATACATGATTTTCGCCGTTGGCGGCGTTGGCCAAACGGAAAGAAACCCATTTTTCGCCGTCTCGTTCAAAGGCGCGAATATTGTCGGCATCAACCGAAGATGTTTCGGCGCCGGTATCAATACGGGCGGCAATCGGAGCTTTTAGGGGCAGAAAATACACCGGCTCCACTCCGCCGATAATTTCCAGACTATGGGCGGGCGGCGGCGTAATTTCGGCCGGTGGCACAATCGCCGGTTTGATGTTATTTTGACAAGCACTTACCATAAGGAGCGCCCCTAATAGATAAAATTTAGAAAATTTTGACATTACAACACGTTAGCTTATAAGTTAAAGTTATGTATATTTATTCCCAAAAGCAATGTTTTGTAAAGTAAAATTTGCAAATATTCAGATGCTAATTAATAAATCGCACAATCAGGCATTTTTTCTAATCTGCAAGCCCTAAGTCTTCCCTCTTGACGGAGCGCGAGGAAAGGCTTATTAGGATTAAATTTTAAACGGGCACTATCCCGAACAACGAACATAGTGAGTTGTGAGCATATTCTTGAGAATGCCCGTGCCGGCTCGGCACTTAGAAGAAGATGGAGGCGCGCAAAGAGAATACGGTAGCGGTATCGGATTTGGCATTGAGTGCCGGATTTATATATAACTGGATATCTGGAGTCAGGGTCATCCATTTAGAGATTCCCCAAGCCCAATAAGTTTCCAGCACGGTTTCGGCCTTATGGTTAATTTCCGCGCCGACAGCTTGTTTGCTGATTTGGTTATAAGCGGCGGCAAATCCGATTTGGTCAAGCGGATTTCTGTTTAGAGGATTATTGTACACTCCGCCCAAGACGTATGAGCGCTTGATTGTGGCGGTTGTGCCGGACACGCCGTTAGCGCGGGCGAATATTGCCAGTTTGTCGCCGATATTTTGGCTGGCGTTGAGCGACCAGCCGTTAGTGGTTTGTTTTTGAACATCTACCCATGGCTGATTATACAGCAAAACCGAATATTGTCCGCTGCCCAGTCCTTTAATTGTGGGGCTGTATGCCGCATAGGCAAAAGAGGTGTAATGAGCGTGTTTTTTGAAGAGGTGCGAGGTTGATATGCCGTTGCCGTCGATATTGTGTGCGTCCTGGGCGCCGATAGCAAAAGACCACTCCGAGTTGGGAGCAATTTGCACAAATCCGCCGGTAGAGGCCGTGGGGTAGGTGGAAGATGCGTTTTGCGAGAGCGCGTAGTTTATAAAGTTCTCCTGCTGATTGGCATCATAGGCGGTTCCGTCAAAATTATAAATCGGAAATTGTCCGATGCCAAAACTCAACCAATTAAGTTTGTCTGGCAGTTGATAGGAGAGGTATAGCTCGTCAAAAGAATTTGATTGCGAGGAATAGTCATTAATTTCGGTAACTGTTCCGATTCGCTTACCGATTTTGGTGCCGTTTGCTCCGGAATAGCGTGTCATATTATAAGCCGCATTAAGTGTGGCGCTGCCATAGGAGTTGTTCCACATATTCCAGGTCAGCGATGGATAAACTATAGTCTGAAAAGCCGTCTTTTTGCCGCTTGGCGCGCCATATTGCGGCATATAAGATACATCAAGAGCGTAGCCTATGCCATATTTTTTTTGCAAATAGTTCTTAAAATCGGTGTAGTCGTTGCCGATTTGGCTAAACGAGAGGTTGCTGCGGTGTCTGGATGCGGCAACTCTCTGCTTGGCACTGCGAGTGATAGGGGCTTGGGCAGATGCGCCCAGAGCAGGTGCCGGCGCGCTCCAGATAAGTGCCAGAGCGGCAAGTGCGGTTCCGGTAATAAGTTTTTTCATGGCGTTTCCTAAAACAAAATTAATTAAACCTATCGCACCATATATACCGGCGGCGGCGAATTTAAACCCTGCCTAAAATAATAGACAAATTACACAATATCCCCCTGACTTTTGTCCAAATATTTTATAGCCTTAGACTACAAGAAAAATAATTATGTTTTACAATTTTAAATTCTCGAGATTATGAGTAAAAGTAAAGTAGCAATGGTAAACAGATTTTGGTGTGAGACACCGGAAACTGTGCGTGAGGAGCTTGATAAGAAGTTTCCGAACCTCAAAGAGCATTTTAACATCGAAAAGGGCGTTTTGTCCTATCTGGTTCACCCTCGTGACGAGTATCGCATCGGCTTTGTTTTTTCGTTGACCAACGAAGACGGAATCAAGCAGACGGTTATTTACTATCCGATTAAGCGCATATTTGTCCGCCTGATGAATCAGGTTGTGCATTTCCCGATTCGGGTTGAGCCAAGGAGTTTCACTACCAAGCGCGGTCTGATGAGAGTCGTCGACTGCAACGGAGAAAAAGTGATTACCTTCTATAGAATCTACACCAAGGTTATAGAGGTAAGATAATAGTACTAATCTTCAAAATCTAGTTATTATGGCAAAGGAAGTAAATCAAAGGATTGCAACTCCGGAGAGTGTGACCCTGCAAATGGCCGAGATGCTAAAGGAAGAGCTGAAAGGCTATTCCGGTTATGGTAACGCCTATCTGGCAACCATTGAGTATGTGGAAGGACCGATTTGGGTAATGGATCTCTACAATGGCAAATACACACATCACGCCATCTTAGAAGAGACTTCCGCCCCTGGGAGCGCCCGCCTGTTATACATCTACGCCGGCGAGCTAAAGCCTCATGGCATCATCGATATGGGGCAGACCTACCAGCGTCAGATTCTGTGCGACGGCGTGGTCAAACTCCAAATCGGGCAGGTTTTCAGCAATGAAAAGCTGGAGCCTTGCATAGAGTGGAAGACTATCGCCTAACTCTAACGCACTACACAAGAAACAAACAATAAGAGCCTCCTTAAAAAGAGGCTCTTTTGTTTTGTCTGGAAGATAAGGTGAGAGGCGCATACAAAAAAAATCCCGCTTGATTTTTCAAGCAGGATTTTTTTTGTTTAGCAGGTCACAATTGCTTGTTCTATAGCCACATACAACGCCTCGGTGTCAACCTTTGTCTCCGCAGAATGGCAAAATCCGTTAATAACGCTTTTGAGCGGATAACAAGCAATGCCTCTCCACCAGATGGGGCGCTTATAAAACCAAGGTAGTTTTGACTGGCGCTTTTGGTTCTCCAGAACCATGATATTGAGGCGATTGCGCTTCATATCAAGATATTCGGCATCTGCCACACACTCCACGCCAGAGAGCATTGCTTTCAGGCGAGACAGAATATCTGCTTTTTCTTCTATGGAAATCCCCGATTGGGCAAACGCCAGTGGATGTTTGCCGTTGATTGACATCTTGGTCAGGTCAATCAGCTTAAGCAACAAGTCATCTGAGGTTGTCGGATCATTGTACCCAACTATTTCTACAATATCTTTGGTAGAAATCGGAAAATTTACTAAATCTTCTTGCATAATTATAAAATTTTAAATGAAATAATAAAATATCAGATCTCCGAGATAGCATAAATTTATTTGGACGTCAATAGACAAAAAACGTCCGCATAACGATTAATTATGCGAAGCAATAGTTTTTTTAATTAATCCTATTGAGCAATTTCAGAATAGTTTTGCAGATGTCAATTTTCGCTTTCGGTATAGCTTCTGCAGCATTTAATTCCGCCGGACATTGTCCACTCTCCCTGACAAGTTTGCCCTTTGGGCAAAGAGTCTTTGGCAATTCCGCCATTAGATGCACAGACGGCAGCGGCCGAAGATTCTGATTGCGATTCCAAACTGTCGTTGGTACGGTTGCTATAGGGCAGGGAGCCCTGATAATCGGCAATAAAATGCGTTCCGGCACCGGCCGCGCTGCACCAAAATACGCCGACTGCCGCCAAAAGCCCGAATAGTTTGCATTTTTTCATAAAAAAGAGCCTCTCTTAAACAAATGTATTACAACAAAGTTTAAGAGAAGCTCTCTAAATGTCAACCCAAAAACACGCTTATATTGACAACTTTACTTTCTGGTGTGGTTTACTTTCTAGGAGCCACACCTGGCAAGAGCGGTTCTTTGTATAATTTATTACTGAGGTCTTTCATCATGCAATTGTCTCCTCCTGTGCAACATTCGCATGTGCCGTCTGGCAACTCTCTGACACCAACATCGCATATAAACGAGGTACATCTAAACGTTGCTTTTCTTTCACATCCGGATTGGGTGCTGTTAACCTGTTCTCCTTCCGGACATACCTTACACTGGCTCATTCCAGTACCATTAGAATACTGTCCGCTAGGGCATTGAGTGCAAGATGTGGAGCCTGTATTGGCGGCATAAGTACCGGCGCTGCACGACTTGCAAGAGGTTGCTCCATCAGTATTGGAGTATCTTCCGACCGGACACGGGGTGCAAAATATGACTCCGGCAATTTTGGAATAAGTTCCCGCCGGACACAAAACACATGAGTTGGAAGATAAATAAGTTCCCGCCGGACATTTTTTGCACTCGGCTGACCCTTGGGAAGAATATTCACCCATGCCGCATTTGGTGCAAGAAGCTGCTCCGGCTGCTGAGTATGTGTTAGCCGGACATATAGTGCAAGATTTTGCACCAGCCGCGGCATAAGTTCCGGCTTTGCACTCTTTACAAAATCCATCTTGTTCATAATGTCCGGATGGGCAGGTTGAGCACATTCCGTTTGCGTCTTTTATATAACCGGTTTTGCAATTATATGTGCATTCATAACATGTTTGGCCATTTTCCATTCCCTTGGTTTTGCTTCCCAAAGCATAAGATGCGTTGCTCGGCAAAGACAATCCGGAGCCACTGCATCCGGTTACAGTAGTAGAATAAAACATTGGGCATTTTTCCTTGCACTTGTCCTTCAGACAAGTTCCATCGCTACAGATGTAGGAGCAAAATTCCGCCTTGCAATTCACCACATTGTCCTCGTCATCACACGGATCCAGACAAGATTTATAATAAGTCTGATTGTTATAGGTGCAAGATCCGCTGTTTATATCAACTCCGAATTCACCACAAGTCTCGGCAGTTTTGTTATATTCAGGTTTGCAACCGCAACCGGTGTAATAAGTGTTATTATCAGAATCTGTACAAGAAGTTCCGCTCAGCTCCACATTTTCACCTATACAATTCAGACTGTTATACATATATTCTGCAGAGCACGCATAGCTTGCGCAACACCGTGTGCCATCATTTAACGTAAATTCGTTTTTACATACATGCTGGGGAGCAAGATATATCATATCTACACCGCCTTCATTGGCGCAAGTCGAGCTTCTATCCGGCACAACCGGATCTGGAGTATGTCCCGTATCCTTTTGCGTAGGTGTGTCGCGGGTAGCCAGATTATCTTTGTAATCAATAATAGAATAAACTCTTGCGTCGACAATGCTCGATGTCAAAAAAAACGATATCAGCACCCAACAAACAAACAGCACTCGTTTTTTCATGGTTCAATCTCCATTGTGAAAAGCCAACTTATATCTATATTATATCATTACACAGCTAATTGTAAACTCATATTTTTTTATTTGTTATAGGCTTTGATATGATAAAATTCAACAACTAGAATTTATCTCTGAGCCCGAAAAAAAACGCCTTGCGTTGAGGCAAGGCGTTTGGGTTAGTACCAACTTATGCCGCAATCATTTGATTCATTCTTTTTAACCATATCACCACGGCACCAAATATTGGTCTGAAGACCTTTCTCTGTCAATTTAATGCTGTCATTATTCTGACACTGAAAATCCATGTTGCATTGCTGATTATCTCCATACTCACAAGTATATCCTATATCAGCTTGAACTCCTGAAACGTTTGGATCTTGCAAATCAACACATTCCAAAGTAAAAGAGGTGTCTTCATTAGAGTTATCCATTACCAACTCATAAATCTTAAGATTGTTGCTTACAAAAAATTCAGGAAATTCGGTATCTATACCAAAAATCGCTCGTGAAATTTTGGTGTTAACATAAAACTCAAGCATTCCATACATGTTTCCTACAGTGCCCATTTGCAGTGTCGGCGACTTCATAACTGAGCTGTCATTGGCGCATTCAGGCAGTGAGGATGCAGTATAAAATGATACCCCATAAAGTTCATCAACATCCCCTATGTCAATATCTCTAGTCAGGTAGTATTTATTTTTTGAGCCATATTCTACCGTTGTCTGAGTTGTAAGTTTTATACCACCTGCCTTTTGGATTGCCTCATCACAGGTAATGGTACAGCTTGTTGCGCCGGTGGTTGTTGCTGTAGCGCAAGTTTTGCAAGATGTTTGTCCGGTCTGATCCTGATACTTTCCTACTGGGCACTTGAAGCAAGATGTCGCCGATCCGGATGCGGAGCTATAAGTTCCGGCGGGGCAGGCGGTGCAAGTGCCGTTGTTGTTATACTGTCCGGCAGAGCATGTCGTTTCGGTTGTCGTCTTTGTACACTTAGTACCCAAAATGGTCGTCACTAATTTATATCCGCTTTGGCAACTGGTGATAAGATATTGACTTTCGCAAGTTGCTCCGCTCGGACAAGATGTCAGCGGATAGTCAGCACAATCACTTCCAAAAGTAACAATAAGATCATCGACGGTTTTAATGTCTGATGGATTGGGCGCTTCTTGTCCAAACTCAGTCTGCAACAACGCAATCAATTCGGTTACGCCCTGCGTGCTAAAGCCCAAATCTCCTGTCAGAGACAACTGGGTATTTGCTGCTATTTCCGCCGAGGTCTTTTTAGGAGTGGATTTCTCCGCAACAATTGACGAAATTTTTTCTGCCGCCGCAATATATTTGTCACTGCATTGATTCAGACAAATCTTATAAGAGCTATCAAACGGACAAGCCAGATATTTTGCACAATAGCCGGTGCTACTGCGTGAATAGCCTAGCGTTTTGCAATCCGTGGGGTTGCAACTCTCCACATTTTGAGCCTGAACCAACTGCGGCAGCAACAGCAAAGTGGAAGCAACCAACAATAATTTATAATTTATATTTTTCATGGTTCAATCTCCATACAAAAAGTTGCAATTACCAATCCCGTTTCACTAAGGTTACGGACACGGCGTTGTTGAGCAGGAATCTACAGTCGGGCACATTATGTCACAAATCATTGAAACATTTTCTTCACCGGAGTCTGTTTTAATCGTGCGGAATTCTTGCAATACAGAAATGCAGAAGGTAAATCCGTCTCCTGTGAAATTAGATTTGCAGAAAGCATAAGTTTGAGAACCATAACCTATTGCCTGACACATTGAAGCCTTGTTCATAACAGACTGATAGTCACATTTTGAGCCATTCTTGGTAGAACATCCATCACAACTTGCTAATGCAAATTTTCCACCGCAGGAAGTACATGTTCCATGGCTCGGGCAAGAGGCCAAGTTATAAGAACTGTCGCAGGTGGATGTACAGCTTGTTGCGCCGGTGGTTGTTGCTGTAGCGCAAGTTTTGCAAGAGGTTTGCCCGGTCTGATCCTGATAAGTTCCAACTGGGCAGGCGGTGCACGTACCATTGTTGTTATAATATCCGGCTATGCAGGTTGGTGTTTTAGTTTTCTTATACCGCATATCGCAGTTGGCACCGGTCGGGCAGGCTCCGTTGGTATAAGATTTATAAGAATAGCAGGCCTTGTAGCTGGCGTCCAACGGGCAATAGATATAGCTTTTGCACCCGGCTACGTCAGATTTGGAGTAACCCAGCTCTTCGCAAGTCACATTGCTACAAGCCGCGTTTGCAAGACTAAATGGCGACAAAACAGAGCAGAGGCTCAATAATGTTAAGCATAATTTTTTCATTGTTTAACCCTCCTTATCTACTTTACTGTAGCACCCAGATTATAATTGCAACGGATTACAGTTTCATCAGCGCTGCCGCCATTTCTTGTGCAAGTATAGCAACCATAATTGTTGTATGCATACTGACCACAAACTTCGCAAGCCTTTCCCGAATTAAGGTATCCCGAGCACTGGCAGGTTACGCAGGTACCCTCCGGTCCTGTCTCTGTGCCGCTCTGATCCCATCCATCAGGGCACTCTATCATATATTGGGCGCCTGAATCTTTAGTCAAGCAGACTGCACCATCAGGGCAGCGATCACAAGGATCAAATGTCTTCTGACAACTGGTGATGCACCCTTTGAATGTAAATTCATGGTAACCTGCCGCGCAAGAGGCAATTACATACCCGCCTTTGCTAAGATTATAGACAGTGCCCAAGGTCGATGTAAAGGAAGCCGTTGTATTGGTTACTTTGCATGCCGCTTTGTGACATTTCATGGCTGTAGAAGAACTGGTTTCGCCATAGGCATGAGCAACACTTTCACCAGCCAGCTCATCAGAGGCGCAGAAGCTTACCCAAGGAGAATCGGTTGTAGATGTTGAGCCGGTCTTAATGCATATGGAATAACCGGTATCAAACGGGCAAAACAGCTCCTTATAGCCGGTTGTGCTGGTGCAGCTTTGGGTTGAAGATGCCTTTGAGACATACCCCAATGTTTCACAATTTGTCACCGGTGTTTTTTCGCACCAGAATTGATTATAGTCGGCATAACCAGACAAGCAGCCCACTGTACAAATCCGGCAGGCGATGCCGCCGACCGAGCCGCTGGTTGTGTTGCCGAGCACCAATTCGCTGTTGTCAATCAGTGTCAAACCATAATTCGAGCACCCCTCAATGCTGGTGGCATAGAGAGTGGGGCATTCCACCTTTTTGCAGTTGCCGGCAACCGCATCCCAGCCGGCCTCACAGTTGGTGTTGCACTTATCTTTCAGACATTTGTTGGGGCCGCAGACATGGCCACAACGCTCTTTTGCGCAAACCATAACATTATCCTCATTTGAACAGGGATCGTCATTGCAAGAGCCATAATAAGTCTTGCCGTCAAAGGTGCAGGTTCCGCTGGTTTTGTCAACGCCATTTTCGCAGATGCTGTCCGTTGCCTGATAATCAGAGCTGCATCCGCATCCGGTATGCCAAGTGACATTGTTGGAATCAACACAAGTGGAGCCGGATAATTGGAGATTTTTGCTGGTGGGACAGTTGTCGAGGTTATATTTATATTCGGAGGAACACTTATAAGAAGAGCAGCAGGCGGTGCCGTTAGATAAGCTGAAAGTTCCTGAACAAACCTGCCCGTTGCCAAGCGATGCTTCGGCTATTCCGCCATAGGTGGAGCAGGTGATAGCGTCGCCATTTTTCGTTCCGTGGTTCGCCGTGCGTTTAGAAAAAAGATCGCTTTCCTGATAATCAGGCAATAGCCAAACTTTAGCATAAGCAATGTCTGATATCATAAATACCGACATCAGCAGCACACAGACAGAAAGCGCGCGTTTATTCATGGCTCTACTCCCACACAAACATAATCTTATATTATGATACACTGTTTCAGGCGGTATGTAAACAAAAAATACGGTTTTACAACATCTTTTACAAAAAAAGCTCTCCTCTGGGTGAGGAGAGCTTAGGCTTTGAATTTGCAGTATCTTATTGCTGTTGGCTAATCAGCGCAATTTCAACACGGCGGTTCTGTTCGCGGCCGGCCGCAGTTGCGTTAGAAGCAATCGGGCTCTTGGAGCCAAAACCGGTGGCAATCATGCGGTTGGCGGCAACTCCGCGCAGATTCAGATAGTTCATAACTGCGTTGGCGCGGCGCTGTGACAAAGAATTGTTGATAGCGTCAGTGCCGGTGTTGTCGGTGTGGCCTGAAATTTGTACGGCGGTTTTGTTGTACTCAACAATCACTTTGGCAATTGAGTCCAACACCGGCTGAAATGCCGGTTTAATATACACATCATTGGTGTCAAAGGTGATATTCCCCGGCATAATCAGATATACCATTCCGTTTTCTTGTTTTACCTGAACTCCGGTGCCCACCAATTCAGCCCGTAGTTTGCGTGCCTGAATATCCATATATGCGCCGGTTCCCACACCTGCGGCGGCACCAATTCCGGCACCGATTAATGCGCCTTTTTTACCGCCGACCAGAGCGCCGATTCCGGCTCCGGCCGCAGTGCCGATTGCGGTTCCCCATGCGGTTTTAGAAACCTTGCTCTCACCGGTGTAAGGATCAGTTGCGCAGGCCGAAAGTATGGCAACGGACAACAAACTGCAAATAAAAGAATTTTTCATAATGTAGTCTCCTAAAGTTTATGACAGTTTCGCATTAGACGGATATAAAGTTATCTTGCTTACGGCAAATTTAGGGCGAAACTCCACAAATGTAAAGTGTTTTATCTCACTTGATTATAAATCCGCTCCTCAAGGATAAGTAGCCCGACAGCGCGCAATCAATCAGCAATATATTTATCTGCACATATATGCATTTAAGCCAAGATTGTTATACATCCTTGCTGCTTCACCGTAAAACTCTTCTTTATTTTCAATTAAAAAGAAAAAAATTATCCATAAGCAGAGTGAAAGAAATTAACAACCGAAAGTTGTCCAAAAAATCTATTTATTCAAGCGGATAGTTTCATATGTAAAACACAAATATTTAAGCTATGTTGTGCTCAGCAAAATAAAGATTGCCATTTGCACCATTTTTTGTTAATGATTCAAAACAGAGAGAGCAACGCTGACCTAATATCTGATAGCGAATTTGTTGCTATGTTTTTATACGATGGACGTGATTTGCGCTTTGTTTAATAAAATCTGCTATCGTAAAATTTGTAGCAACCTACAAGATAATAAGGGAAGAAAATGCATAAAAAGCAGTTGGATTATTGTCTATGTTTATTCCTAAGGAAATGATATGATTAAATTTTTAGATTTACATAAAATCAATGAACGCTTTCGTGCGGAATTTGATGCAAAATTCAAGTCAATTCTAGATTGCGGATGGTATCTGCAGGGCAAAGAAAACGAAGAATTTTCTAAGAAATTTGCCTCGTATTGTGGAACAAAGTACGCGCTGGGCGTTGCTAATGGTCTTGATGCTATTAATTTGATTATTCGTGCATATGGTTTTGGCAATGGTGATGAAATAATTGTACCGGCAAATACTTATATAGCAACTATTTTGGCTATATCAGAAAATGGTTGTGTTCCGGTGCTGGTGGAGCCAGACATTAATACTTTCAATATAAATCCTGACCTGATTGAACAAAAAATCACCCCTAACACAAAAGCAATAATTGTTGTCCATCTGTATGGTCAAGCTGTTCAGATGAAAAAAATTTGGGAAATTGCCAAGAAATATAATTTAAAAATAATAGAGGATGCCGCACAAGCGCACGGTGCTATCTATGAAGGGAAAAGGGTCGGAAACTTAGGAGACGCGGCGGCATTTAGCTTCTATCCGGGGAAAAATCTTGGTGCTTTAGGAGATGCCGGAGGTGTTACAACTAATGACGAAAATCTTTACAACAAGATTAAGGCAATTGCAAACTATGGATCAGATAAAAAATATCACCATATATATAAAGGGGTTAACTCTCGTATGGATGAAATACAAGCGGCTGTATTGGGGGTTAAACTTAAATATCTTGATGAGGATAATCAAAGACGCCGCCAAATTGCAAAATATTATCGTGAAAATATAAAAAATTCACAAATCACTTTACCGAAAATTTATGATGAAACAGCTCATGTATGGCATATATTTGCCATTTTGACCCCAGAACGAGATAAACTTGCAAAATATTTGGAGGAAAACGGGATTCAGATTAATATTCATTATCCAACTCCTCCACATAAACAAGGAGCGTACTGTGAATGGAAAGATATGTCATTTCCGGTATCAGAAAAAATCCATCGTGAAGAGTTGAGCTTGCCTATGTCACCGGTGCTGACTAATGAAGAGGTAAAAAAAATTGTTGAGGTGCTAAATGAATACAAATAATGTGTTACTATCAATTTGCTGTTTGGGGTATAATCACGCACAATTTATTGCGGATAATCTTAAAGCTATATGGGATGCTGACTGTAAAAATATAGAGGTTATTGCAGTTGATGACGGCTCAAAAGATAATAGTGCGGAAATCTTAAAAGAATTGCAAGCGACTAGCCCAATTCCAATGAATGTGATTTTACAAGAGAATACCGGCAATGTTGGTCATAATTTTAATGTTGGCCTAAAACAAGCAAAAGGGCAGTTTATAACATTTATGTCTTTTGATGATGTATTGTGCTCAGACAAAATAAAACAATGCATTACAAAATTATCTGAAAATTCAAATTTAGCATTTATAGCTTCATCCAAGGTATGTGGTATAGACAGCAATGGCAATAAAATTAATACGGTTCCGGAACTGAAACTTAATACCATGATGTCTACTACTATAGATGATTTACTAAATTTGGAATATGAGGAATTTGGCGCTTTTTATATTCAAGGAACATTCTTCAGAAAAAGTATAGTTGACACTGTAGGCGGTTTTGATGAAGATATGAGCGGTGATGATATAGTTCTTCGTACCAAGGTTTTTAATTATATTAAAGACAATCCTCAATATACATATGAGATAATGCGCGAGCCGACTTGCTATTATCGCCGCCACGGAGATAATATTTCGAATAATAGAATCAGACAAATTAAAATTGTTACTGAATATTTAGATCGTTATTGGCATGACAAAGAAAGTCCTAAAATTCTCATATCTTGGGTTATATCAACGATAAACTCACTGAATTTCAAAGATTCTCTAAAGCTCTTTTCCATGAATATGAGAGCCGCATCATTGTTAAACAATGAAAAAATCCTAAATAAATTAATTAAAAAACTCAAAGAAGAAACATCTTTGTTTAGGTACATATATAGCAAAAAAAAGGATGGCAAAAAAAGATATATTAGATTGTTTTATTTTATAAAAATATCATATACAAAAAAATGATTTGCTAAAATTTGAGTATGTAGATTTGCTATAGAAAAAATTATTTATATGAACAAGTATTTTAATGAGAAAGGCGAGATTGCATTTCGTCTCTGGATGTTCTCAAATGCCGTTGATGTGCTTCGGGTCCATCCTAATCAAGAAAAGGCTAGTAACCTCAAGTCCAAGATGGAGGCGTTTGCCGAGGTTATAAAGGAGAAGGGAACTCCTGAAAATTTGAAGGATATCAAGGAGCTCATTGATGAGCTTTAAATATCTGCCACTTAGAAACCATTGCTAACTTAAACGTTAACAATGGTTTTTTGTTGCTGAATTTTCCTTATTGCAATTCTTTGCCATAAATGTTTTTATGATAATTTATTTTAATTTCCCAAATCCCCAAAAACTCGCAATCTATAGGTTAGGGCAAAATAAATTTATTCTTGACAATGCAGCTGTTAACTAGTAAATTCTACATCTAAAATTTATTAGTATGGAAAATTATGTGTTAATAATCTTGCTTTTCCTTATTGCTATCATTATCTACGATATTTTGATACTAAGGCAAATGCGAGGTTTGTGTGAGTCGATAGGTTGTGTATGTCTGCCAACAATTTATTGCTCAATCTGGGGAGCAATAAAATTTGTAGCCGATGTGCCAAACAGGAGTACCTTCCCTGTGCAAATTCGTTCACCTACTGAGTTTCAGGAACGCGGCCGCCTCTAATGAGAATTTCCTGTAAAAAGGCTGCTGAGTTAATTAACTAAATTATCAATTAAATGTACGTGATAAAAAAGAGTTGCTCTTTCCCTTGAAACATTTTGTTTCAAGGGTTTTCTTTTATCCGAACAGAATGGCTGAGGATGGTAATTATTCGGTGGTTGAGACAAGACTTTTTCTTGCCTTTTGCTTTATTGTTATATCATAGCAATAATACAGCTTTTAGGATAGTGAAAATATAAAAAGACATTTAAAAACGACACTTATTTATTACCATTTAAAAATTCCATATAGATTTCTTTGTTTTTATAATCATATATTTTGGGAACATGAAAAGTAAAATTTTTTCCACCAAGCAAAATAGTACGACCTTTTAAAATAATTCTTGCTTCTTCTATTTTTTTATCTCTTCAAAAGCAGACTTTTTTATAATAATTTCTCGACCATTGATTCTGGTGTGACGAATTTTGCCCTTAGTCAAAGAAATTACCTGCATATTACATTCCATAAAAATTCAATAAGGTCAAAGCACCTAATCTGTTAGCATATTCGTTAGGTTTTTGGATAATATTGTTATGTAAAATATCTGGACTAATCCACATCACCTCTGAAACCTCGCCATCATTAAAAGTAAATTTTTGCTCATTATTTACTTGAAGTAAAAATATTCCTAAAATTTCCTTATTTTTATTTTCTTGAGAGGTGTAACGCACTTCACCTAATTTGATTATCTCTTGAGGCAGAATATCCAACCCCAATTCTTCCTTACCCTCTTTGATAACATTTGCAATTAAAATATTGTTATCACAATCTGTTTTGACACAATGTCCGCCAAAAGAAACATCCCATTTGCCGGCACTTTTGTCTTTTGTTGCTGCGCGTCGTTGAATAAGAACTTGTCCGGTGGGATTCATAACCCAGCACTGAACAGCAGAATGCAATAATCCTTTTTTGTGGACTTCTTGCCGATCCTTTAACCCGCAAAAATTGCCATTTTCATCCAAAATATATATTTCTTCAGACATTATTTATGACCTTGCTTAAAAAATTCACTCAAATTTTCAAGTAGTATATATTTGAAAGATAAACAAATCAAGAAAATTTACACTGTATAGTTGTAAAATAAAAAAACTCACCATGGATAATAATAAAACGCTTTCGCTGGTAGTCGAACCTCCTTTGTCGGAGGTTCAAATCCTGCTTCCCAAATCCGAATACAACAAAACCCCGCCGCAATGGCAGGTTCATTTATATGGTGATGAAACGGATGCTAAATATGCCGCACAGTGCAAGTCCGAAGTAAAAAATAAAAATTTAGAAAAACAAATAATCTTTGGCTAACACTAATCAAAAATACAGTCAAATGAAATAAAGACGGCTGATTGTTAAAAATAGGCAGCAATAAAAAAACTATATGGTGGATATGGTGTAAGCACGAGGCCGCTTAAAGTTCTTTAGTTATATTGCGCTAACAAGTCTTTCCAAATTTTAGGGGCATCAACCTCATCAAAGTAGGTCTTCAAAAAATTAACAAGGGTATTGTGCCTTTTTGCTATAAACCGGCGTCCGGGTTCTGTTAATGCCATATCGCGCAAGTGCAGCAATTTATCAAAAAAATGGTTAACAACCGGACAGCACTTTATCTGTTTATATTTTTCCGCATCCATTTCTATCGGTAAATAATCAGGGTCAAAAAATGGTTCACCATGTTCAGAACGATAAGCCCTGTATTCAATACACCGAATAATACCGATAATCCCTGATGCGTCAGCCATATCAGCATCTGAAACAATTTTACCTTCAATACAATCGGGCACAACCCCGCTCAAACGTTTGCTGTAACCGATAGTTTTTACAATGGCAATACATTTTGCGATAAAATCATCACTAAAGCCGGAGCCTTTTAATATACGTCTGGTATTGGTTAATAATCGTGCCGATTCCTCACCAAACAATTTATAATCATCACAGTCATGTAACAAAGCTGCTGCGGCAACCAAATCTCGATTTGCTTCTGTAATTTCATCACAAAATGCCATAGCGGTATTATAAACACGAAAAACATGTTTGGCATCATGTCCGCCAAAGCCATCACCCAGCAATTCTGCAACCGCTCGTTTTATATACTCAATACCGTCCATCTCAAATCTTCTTATGCCAATTGTTAATCATATCTCACTAGCGGTTTAAGAATATTGCTCATGTGAACAAGCCGCCTCAAACCCCATACGAGCATTATAAAATAAATTATTTATAAAACAAACAAAAAGTCTGATATCCAGAGGTTATAAGGGATAATCCTAACATAATCTTTTTTAAGAACTCACTGGCAACATTTTCCGCTCACGACAAACATAAGATGGTTGATATACAAACATATCCAATATAAAACCATAGGTGTAATAATTAAGTTAGGATAACCTATTTTCAAATCCGCGTTCTTTGGTTAGATAATAAAACCATTTTTTATCAGTAATAGATTCAACATAAGCAGAGCCACTGTTTTGAACGCATTTCCATAGTGTTTTGGTTATTTCTTCCTCATCATACATAAATGTATCAGTAGTATCGTTTAGAGGTTGTATCGTATGGACTGTTAGTGTATGCATTATTCATGCTTCTAAACCTCATTTTAAATAAAATTTTGTTATATAAGCAAACCAATGAGCCTGCCTATTGCTTTCTCTTGAATGTTGAGAAATTTTTATTCACGATTTTAATGTTTGTGAAACATATCAATCAAATTTACTGTTTAGTTTAGGAACCTTTCCCATATCTTCTAAACACAAAATACCCAATTTAAATAAAAAAGTAAAAATTAATTTTAGAATTTTTGGTGATTCGCCATCTGCTTGATTTTGTAAAATTTAATTTGGCACAATTTAAGGAGAACGAGGAAATTTATGGCACATTTGAGCATCAATTTAAAAAGTGAGCCTAAATTGTGCCAATTTTTGCCATCGCCCCTTACTAAAAATGGCACGATTTATTGACGTATGATATTGATTTAGCGATATTATTGATTAAAATAGCAGAGAGCGAATAAAAAAAGAAAACCTCTTAGGTGTGCCAAAAGGTTTTCTTAATTTGTAATCGCAAGTTATTGATTTTGCGATATTTTATGGTCGGGACGAGAGGATTCGAACCTCCGACATCTTGCACCCCATGCAAGCGCTCTACCAGGCTGAACTACGTCCCGAATGTGTTTCATTTATCACAATAATTCACAAGGTGCAAGATGGATAACGACATCTCGTCTTGCTACGTAAAGTTTTGCGTCAATCGCAAAACTAACTTCGCTTCGGTCAAAGAAACTGTAACATTCGCTCACTTCGCTGTCGCTCGTTTGCTCCTTAACAGTATCTTTTCAGAAGTTATAAAAACTCACCACCGGAGACTTTTTATAATCTCTGCCCCATGCAAGCGCGGCTCGCAGCCGACGTTCGGACAGACGGAACTTTCGTCCCGAATATGTTTCATTTATCACAATAATTCACAAGGTGCAAGATGGATAACGACATCTTGTCTTGCTACATAAAGTTTTGCGTCAATCGCAAAACTAACTTCGCTTCGGTCAAAGAAACTGTAACGCTCGCTAACTTCGCTGTCGCTTGTTTGCTCCTTAACAGTATCTTTTCTGGCTGAACTTTCGTCCCGAAAACAAGCAAGTTTTATCACAATAAATTTTTTATGCAACAGCTTTTTTATAAATTTTAATATAGCACTTGCTTTCTTGACAAAAAAAGTTATTATGGACACAATTAACTTATAAATTTTATATAATTATGGCTAAAAAAGTTTTTGTGCCGATTTCAAAGCTTTTGCTTGAGGCAGGTAATGTAGTTAAGATTACGCGAGAAGAAACAGTAAGCGGAAATTTCAAACAAGATAACATCGTGCCTGATTTGTTTCCTGAGGGGACACCTGTTTACACGTATGTGACGCGTTGTCTTCCGGAGCTGACGGTGACGATTGATGAGTTTAGACAGTGGTTGCATGACGCTCATGCCAACTGGTACTGTAATGCGGAGGCGATTCAAATAAAAATAGCCGAGCTAACAATTTCTCATAAGCTCTACAATGCTTATCCTCTCCCGTTGCGTCGAGCTTTCATCTTCTATATGGTTCTTATGGCTGATATCAACTTTCTGCCGGAGTACCCATATCACAAGGTGACTGCCGAATGCCGCAAAGATTTCTTCGATGTGCCGGTTTCGTCTCTGAAGAGAATGGTTTCCAGACAATTTCCGCAGTATCCGTTTTGGCTGCTGATCAGCAAAATCAAGGATTGGCAGAAATCTAATCCTCAACCGGAAAACTGGGGCGACAAATGCAGGTGGCGCATTGAGTTTTGGCTGTTCTGGACCGCGCTTATGAAAGAACACTAACTTCCGGAATATCTGAAGTTCTAAAATTAAATCTCCGAAGTTTATTCGGAGATTTTTTTTTATTTTTGTGACTTTTTCAGCGCGTTTGCCAGTTCTTTTTTTATTGTCGTCAACTGTTGCCGCAGCGAAGCCAAAAGTTCATGGCTTCCGGCGTCAAGATTATCCGCCGGAGCCTCAAAGAAATCTTTTTGGATTTCTTCTCCGACCAAAACTTTTAGCCCTTTTTCCTTAAACAGTTTTTGCACGCCTTCAATAGTGTAGCGCTGATCATACAAATAATACTTGATGGTTTTTACCACCTCGACATCATCAGGGCGATAATAACGGCGGCCTCCGCTGCGTTTCATTGGCTTAATTTGTGGAAACTTAGTTTCCCAAAAGCGCAACACATGGGTAGCCACCCCGATTTCATCGGCGACTTCGGCGATAGTCCGAAAAGCTGATTTGCTTTTGTTTATGACCATAAGCCGCTACCTTTGCAACTAGGCGTTGATTTGTTTGCGCATCGTTTGTGATGGCTTGAACGAAATTACGCGGCGCGGGCTGATAACTGCCTCAACACCGGTTTTGGGGTTGCGGCCGGAGCGCTCTTTTTTATCACGCAAAGAAAATGTGCCGAAAGAGGAAAGTTTAACATCATTTCCGGCACTGAGTTCTTTTACGATTTCATCTAAAATCATATCCAAAATATCATTGGAATCTTTGCGAGACAAACCGATTTCTTCATAAATAGTCTCAGCAACATCAGCACGGGTAATAGTTTTCATTTCAATCCTCATTAAGTATTTAATATCATTTAATTTTGCTAGAATAGATATACCATAATATCCGCTATGGCAATAGCTAATCCACAGTTTTTTTACAGTCTTACAACAGCTCCGCCCCAAGTGAAACCTGCACCCATGGCAGTCATGACAATAACATCACCTTTTTTGATGGTTCCATCATTGACTTTTTCCGACAATGCCAACGGAATAGATGCGGCAGAAGTGTTACCATGTCCGGCAATATTGACAATAACTTTGCTATCCGGCAGATTCAGTTTTTTCCCGACGCCGTCAATAATTCGGATATTGGCTTGGTGCGGCAACAGCCAATCAATCTCGTCAACCGAAATTTCGGCCTTAGCCATAGAGTTTTCTGCGCCTTGGGCGAGGGCGTTAATCGCATACTTAAACACCTCTTTGCCATCCATAGTCAGAGTTCCGGCTGTTTGCGTAGTAGCGACGCCGCCGGTTGTTTTCAGGTTGTCAAAATGCGTGCCGTCGGCATAAATAGATGTTGATAATACTCCGACATCAGCGCTGTTGCCGTTGCCTTCGCAAGCTCTAAGCACAACCGCACCGGCGCCGTCGCCAAACAACACGCAGGTGTTGCGGTCTGTCCAGTCGGTGATTTTTGAAAGCGATTCGGCACCAATAACCAAAGCGGTCTTAACTTGTCCAAGGCGAATCATATTGTCAGCCATTGTCAAAGCATAAATAAATCCGGAGCAGGCGGCAGAAATATCAAAAGCCGGAGTACCGGAATTCACGCCGATTCTTTTGCCGACTTTTATTGCGGTTGAAGGAGTTGTAACATCAGGAGTGATGGTTGCCAGCACAATCAGCTCAATATCCGCAGCCGATAAACCGGAATTTTTGATAGCCATTTGCGCGGCTTCGCTTGCCAAATCAGAGGTCACCTCATCTTCAACAATGCGGCGAGCCTTAATTCCCGTACGAGTAGAAATCCACTCATCACTGGTTTCAACGATTTTGGCCATATCATCGTTGGTCAGGTTTTTGGCCGGAGCATAATGCCCGCAACCGATAATCTCAGATCTAATAAACTTCATAAATGGCTTCCTGCGACAATTCATCAAGGTCAATCTTTTCAACTTCTTCGCGGATAGTTGCTACAAAGTTTTGGCGCACCAGATTGGCAGCATTGCTAACGGCTACCGAGAAACCGATAGCGTCGGTTCCGCCATGGCTCTTGACAGACAAGCCGTTCAGCCCAACAAACATAGCTCCGTTATATAAACGCGGATCCATGGTTTTCTTAACTTTGAGAGCAACACCCAGCATAAAAGGTAATCCGAGTTTTGCCAAAAAAGAGCCTTTAATTGCGTCTTTGAGCATCCGAACTACCAAACGCGCGGTGCCTTCAATAGACTTCAGAGCAATGTTGCCGGTAAAGCCGTCTGCCACAATCACATCTGCAACTCCGTTAGGAATCTCGTGTGGCTCGATATAACCACGGAAGTCAATGTTCATCTTGGCGTTCTTAATCATATGAGCGGCCTGACGAATTTCTTCTTTGCCTTTCATTTCTTCGGCGCCGATATTGAGCAACGCAACCCTTGGTTTTTCAATGCCTAGCGCGTGACGAGCCAAAATATCGCCCATCAGGGCAAATTCTGCCAAATTGATAGCGTTGCATTCGGTGTTTGCGCCCAAATCAAGCATCACATACTTACCATTGCGATGCGGCATAATGCTGACAATCGCCGGACGATGGATTTTGGTGATGGTTTTGAGTACCAACTTTGAGATTGCCATCAAAGCGCCGGTATTGCCGGCGGAAACAACCGCCTGAGCCTCACCGTTGCGCACGGCGTCAATCGCCATATACATACTGGTAGCGCGATTGCGGATAACCGACGATGGTTTATCCTCGTTGTGCACCATTTCTTGTGTGTGGCGAATATCGCAAACTTTTTTCAGCTCGGGATACTGATTGAGAATAGGGGTGATTTTGGCATCATCTCCAAACAGAAGAAAGCGGATATCAGGATTCTTCTTTGCGGCGATAGCCAGACCTTCTATCACGATTCGGGGGGAATTATCTCCCCCCATAGCATCGATTGATATGACCAGATTATTAGTAGACAAAACCTGCTCCATTCGAATATTCCTCAGAAATCAAGTCCCGAGGTATGTTGCTTAAAAAATTATTCAGCGTCAGCGGCTTTTTTAGCAGCCACAACTTCACGACCATCATACTGACCGCATGAAGGGCATACATTGTGGGGCTTTTTGAGCTCACCGCAGTTCGGGCACTCCATATAAGCATTGGAGGTCAGAGCATCATGAGAGCGGCGCATATCGCGACGAGATTTAGAAGTTTTCTTTTTAGGTGTAGCCATTTTCTTATACTCTAAAATTAATGTTGTTTTACAAATTCAATCGACATTAATAACCTATTCGGTTTTTAAAATCAACTAAATAAAGTGTTATTATTGCGAAATTCTGAGCTATGTTTACTCAATATTTTGCTGTTTGGCAAGTGTTTTTTGGTAAAATCCTCATTTCTTAAGCGCTGCCAGTGCGGCAAAAGGGTTTTGCTTGGCGGTTGTTTCTTCATCAAACTCAGATTTAAACTCAAAAACTTCGCCTTCGCGGCGTGGAAAATCATCCAATGCCAGCGCCAGTTGCTCCATTGCGATTGCCGCCAAGTCGATTTGCCCGTTTTTCACCACGTCGGGAACATCGTCATCGACTTCAAACTCCATATCGTGGAGTTGTTTTTCGGTCAGCTCGGTGTCAAAAAATATTGCAAACTCCGGATTGTAGTGTTTTATAAATTTTTCCAAAGAGATAACGCTGGTTTGTTCAACATCTGCATTTACAAAGCCGCTGACATCTACACGATGCGCTTTGCGGCTAAAAGTCACCGCTATCTCTGCGCTAAATTCCACAATGCCGTCAACTTTCAAAATCTCGGCAATATAGGGGAGTTGCTTGGTGTTGGCTTTCAGATGATAGGTTTTGGTGCCGGTGCCCATATCTTCAATTGCCAACGGAAATGAAAAAAGATTTTGCATAAATACTTTCCTTATGTTATATAAAGGACTAAATTTATTCTAGGATATAACTGCAAGGAATATCAGATGTCAACTCCCAAATTTTTATATGCCGGCGCGCTGGCTTGTTTTTTGAGTGCTTGCTCCACAGCCCAAACCAATGAGTGGTTTGTCTCTCACAACGGCAATATGCCGACCGAAGAACGCATTGCCGAGATTTCTGAAGGCGATACGCAGGACAAGGTAATGCAGGTTTTGGGAGCGCCGTCATCAATTATATCGCTTGACCGCAACACATGGATTTATATGTCATCAGATATTAAAAAAGTGGCGTTTTTTGCTCCGGAAGAAGTCAACCGCGATGTGCTGACAATCCGCTTTGATCATACTGGCAAAGTCGATTCTATTTCCCGCCTGAACAAGGCTCACGGGCAAGAAGTTAAAGTTAGTTCTGATGAAACTGCCGCCCCCGGTGAAAACCCCGGATTTTTCCGCAAATATTTTGGCGGAGTCGGTCAATATAACCCGTTTGGCGGGCTCAACAAAAACGGGCAAATTTAGTTTTTATTCATAAAATTTTTTAGAATATAGACTCTGATTGCGCTGGAGAGATTCTCTGTGTCGCGAGCGGCGTCAATTTCGGTTATCAGGGCGTTTATACTCAGATTCCTGGCGGCGGCAATTTGTTTTAGAGCCTCAAAAAACTCTTCTTCCAGACAAATGCTGGTCGAGTGGCGGTTGGCAATAATTACCGAGATTTTACGCATGTTTCTTCCGATATTCGTCTATCGATATAACCGGAGCGCTTGTTTTTAGCTCTTCTTGTATATCTTCCAACGTTTCGTCCTTAACAAACATATCATCACTGTTGCTAAAGCTTAGCGCAAATTTGGCGTGCGGATCGGCAAAATAGGTGATTGCGTCATAAGGAATACGCAATGTTTGAGGAATTCCGCCAAAGCTCAAATCAACTTCAAAATATGTTGCGCCAACCATCAGATTAGCAAACTGGTGCTGCAGCACAATAGTCATATCCTCTGGATATTGGTTGAGCAATTGAGCCGAAACTCTGGCGTTTGGGTGGTTGGTTTTGAAAGTGATATAAAAATGGTGCTCGCCGGGCAGACCCTCGTCTGCGGCAATTTTCAATGCCTCAATCACCACGTGCTTGAGTGATTTTTCAACCAGTTTATCGTAATTAATTTCCAACTCTTTCATCATTCACCCTTTGATAAAATAAGGGGGACTTTCCTGTTGCTGGGCAAGTCCCGACAGCCCCACTCTTAGCTAACCAAAGCTAAAAGGATTTAGTTTGTTGCGACTGCAATTAAGCGGCCATTGCAACAGGTGCTACGTTATTATCGTTAGCATTCATTTTAAGTTGAACCGATAACGGTGGTATCTCACCGGACACAGCAATCTATCTTTACTACACCCTGTCAATCCTATTTCACCCCCATAATTGGTATTGGTGGAGGTGCTGGGTACTGCCCCCAGGTCCAAAGCGCCTATTTCATAGTGCCTCTGGTGTCACAGTCGAATTGCTTCGACAAGGGGCATTATATGCATTTTTCTGAAGATTTCAAGATATAAGATAAGTCATAAATATTTTGTTGTGAGCAATAACGGATATTTCTTTGAGTTTTTTGCAATAAGAATTTATACTGTGCGCCATACAAACAAGGAGCTCAAAATGACCAAAGTTGCTGTATGGTGTCGCCACAAGGGCGATAATGTTATCGGTATCGGCCCCCATATTCCATGGCATATAAAATCTGATTTTAAGCGTTTTCGCCGTATTACCGAGGGGCAGAATCTGGTGGCGGGAGAAACCACGTATGAGACTTTTCCAAATCATACATTGCCCAATCGCAAAATATATGTGTTGACACTCAATCCCGACTATGAGGTTGCGGATTCAGCCAATCATTTTGTGGTTAACAATATCAACGAATTCAAAGATTTTCCGGAGGACTTGTATATTTCCGGCGGCGCCACAATCTATAAGTTGTTTATGTCCGGCGGTGCCAAGCTTATGCCTGATATTGTTGTGGATTGCGAGTATCAGGGAGATTTGCCGACAGATTTAGACGGCAAACCGGTAGATATCAGCGCCTGCGTAGATGTTTTGCAACGTCAATATCGGCAAATGTCGCAGGATTATGAACTGGACAACATCATAACCCGTGTATATGTCAAAAAAGGCGATTTTGTAGAACAATCAGTCTTAAAAAGAATTATCAACGCTATTGAGGAGGACTTATTATGAAGCAATATTTGGATCTGCTTCGCGATATTATGCAAAACGGACAGGATGCCGACAATCGCACCGGAGTATATGCCCGCAAAGTGTTCGGACGACAAATGCGTTTTGACTTGAGCAAGGGGTTTCCGCTGGTCACCACCAAAAAAGTGTTTCTAAAAGGTATTATTCACGAGCTTATCTGGCTGCTTTCCGGCAACACCAATATCAAATATCTGACTGATAATAATGTTCATATTTGGGACGAATGGGCGGATAAAGACGGCAATCTCGGTCCGGTCTATGGCTATCAGTGGCGCAATTTTAACGGTGAGGGAATAGATCAGATAAAAGACGTGATAGAGCGGATAAAGAAAAATCCGCAAGACCGCCGCTTGATTGTCAGTGCGTGGAATCCGGCGCAGATAGACAAGATGGCGCTGCCGCCTTGTCATTGCTTTTTTCAATTTGATGTCACGCCCGATGGTCGGCTTAATTGCCAGCTTTATCAGCGCAGTTGCGATATGTTCTTGGGGGTTCCGTTCAATATCGCGTCTTATTCACTGCTTACAATGATGATTGCGCAGGTAACCGGACTCAAAGCTGGAGAGTTTGTCCACACTCTGGGCAATGCTCATATATATAGCAATCATTTTGAACAGGTAAAACAACAACTTGCCAGAGATCCGTATCCGCTGCCGCAGATGAAGATTAATCCTGAGGTTAAAGATGTATTTGATTTTAAATACGAGGATTTTGAGTTGGTCGGATACCAATGCCATCCGTCAATCAAAGGTGATGTTGCGGTCTAGGTGAGGGCGTTATGCAGAGAATTAAAACAATCGTAAAATATACCAAACTTCCGCATTATGTGGAAAATTCTTCTAACCTTACCTATGGCAGCGAGGGAGCCGCTTGCTTTGATATCTGTGCCGCAATCTCCGAGCCGATGACGATTCGCGCCGGTGAGCACATCGGGATTCCTACCGGTATTAAGTTGGCGCCGGAGTCGCCGCTGTGGTTTCGGGTCAACTCACGCAGTGGATTAGCCATCAAGCATGGAATAATTACCATTGCCGGCATTATTGATACTGATTACCGCGGCGAGCTGATTATCGGTCTGCTCAATACCAATGGCGAGAATAGCGGCAAAGATTATGTGGTTACCCCCGGTGATAAGATTGCTCAGGTTGAATTGCCTTTTCCCTATATGGCGGAGTTTGAAGAAATCAGCGCCGAGGATTTTGAAAAGCTTGGCACCGAGCGAGGGGCAAACGGCTTTGGCTCTACCGGTCGCTAAGCGCCGCAAAGATGATTTAAAAAAGGAAAATCCTCTCTTGCAAAAGAGAGGATTTTTTTGTTGGGAAGGATCAGTCTTCCACCGAGCCGGCTCGTTTGCGCGTATACCGTCTCTTGGCTGGCTTTGCGTCTTTGTTGTCGCAATCAGCCTCGGAGCAGGGGAACACAAGCACTTCTGATTCAGAGTAGAACTTGCGCTGGCGGTCTGCCATGTTGATGATCCAGCCTTTGACGCCGTCCCTCGTTACCGCCTTAACAGCCTCATGTATCGCAGCTTTCTTGCCCTTTACGACCTTGTAGAGCCCAAGAGTGCTTTGTCTTACGTAAATTCCTCTCGGTTTTGCGTAATGCATCATCTTTTCAAGACCATTTTCAATTTTCTTTTTCATAATTTAAATAATTTATGTTAGTAATACAATTTATCTAACGAGCATATAAGCACATTTTGCCGGATAATGCAAGCTAAAAAAGACAAAAAATGTACAAAAACTTAAAAAGGAAGAAAAAGGCAAAAAAAAGAGCATTCGTGTCTCACGACAGGAACGCCCTCATGCAAAGAAAGTTAGCGATACTCAAGAGAGAACCCATAAAACTCTCCTGAATACTACAACCGTGGCCGAAGCGACGGTTATTTGTAAAAACGAGGCAAGAACATACTCATCAACATAGTAGTATATATGGCAGAAGAAGTACTGTTTCAGTGTAAGTCTCGCCTCGTTTATATAGGGGGTTCTGCACAATATAGGTTGTTTTTACCTATGTGTTAGTTGGAAGATCGGAAATGTTAGTTTTTTGTGCAGAACCAATATAGAACCCGAAACATCAACATATTTTTGTGTAAAATGTCGACTGTCTCAGTATAAAATAATATCTTTTTAATAAAATTGTGAGGGTATATAAAACATATTTGTAAAATTTTGTCAATAATTATTTTGGAAAATTTTAAAATAAAAAAAGGAGCGCGTTTCACAACGAACTCCTCTCAAATCAATTTTAACACAATGAATCAGTAAAATTAAATCATGCAATAATGACAAAGCGCGTTTCACAACGAACCGTGCCATGAACAAAACAATTAAATCTCAATATTATGGCAGAAGCATAGAGTAAAAACTCATTTCGCAACGGGCATACTCTAATAAACTCCAAAATAGCAAAATTTCAAAGAAGAAAGAGCTGTTTGCAATCGGCCTAAAAGGCGTAAAGAAAGAGCGCAATCTCCAGTATTTCAAAAAATCAGAGGCAACATAACCAATCATCAGCACTTAGGGCATCTATGTAATGACATTTCATTAACTAGCCTTGCGAATGATTAAACATATTTAATGTCTGGTCGTGATTTGCACCTCTAAATATAATAATCTGTAAAAAATCAAAAAGTGAGCACTATAAACCACTTTCTTCCATATTTGTCAATAGCTTTATTTGATTATTTTCACTAACAAGCATCTTCCCCATCAAGGTGGAGGATAGAGATAGTGCCTTATAAGTCTTCCCCATCGACGGGGCGCGAGGATAGGTAGAGTGCTTTATAAGTCTTCCCCCTTGACGGGGGAAGATTTAGATGGGGGTGAGATAGAAGCAATCCATCTTTACCTCAAGGCAAAAAATAATCAGTCAATAGTTGTTGAAAACTAAGCGTTAACACTGGAAAAATTTGCGTTTAGGTTTTATTTATAATTTGAGAAAGTGCGACAAAAACCAGCACCTTGTAAGTCTTCCCCATCGACGGGGCGCGAGGATAAAAACAACCGTTGCTCCGGTTGTTTTTACCGCAAGCGACGTAAGTTTACTTGTTGAGCTAGTGCGGCGTGAGCAAACGCAGCGAAACTAGTAAACAAGTGACCGACGCGCGGTTAGTGAGCCTTGGCGAACTTACCAAGCTAGACGATTTAGATGGGGGTGGCCAAAAAAGCATCTTTATCTTGAGGCAAAAAATAACCTGTCAATAGTTGTTGAAAACTAGGCGTTAACACTGGAAAAAGCAGTCTTTAGGTGCTATTTAATTTTTGAGAAAGTGCGACAAAAGGAGTAAAGAGAGTATGACCGGAAAGATAAGTTTAACTGCGAGTATGCGCAGTAACTTATTGAGCCTGCAGAATATCAGCAGGCAGGTTAGCTCTACCCAAAACAAACTTGCTACCGGCAACAAAGTAAATTCTGCAATCGATAATCCGTCTTCTTATTACACTGCCAGAAGTCTCACAAATAGAGCCAATGACCTTGACGCCTTATTAGACTCGATGGGGCAAGCGGTTAGTACAATCAAAACCGCCTCAACCGCAATTAGCACTGCCGCAAATTTGATTGAGCAAATGAGTTCAATTGCTCAATCCGCCAGCGAGGTAATGGGCGGCGAGGTGCATAAAATTGATTCTTCTATGTCAACACTGGAAATCCAGCAGATACTGAACCAAGGCGGAATCGTATCTCTGCAAGATGACATCACCCTTACCGACACTTTAAACATCAATATTGCCGGCACCACAATTGTCGGCAATGGACATAGTATCACCTACGCCGGTGCCAAGGGATTTCAGGTCGTTGGCAGTGAGAATGTCGCCGGCGATGCCGCAATAAATATAATTGCGGACACCAAGATTAGCGGACTAACTATCAATTATTCCAACAGCGCGGCGCAGGGCGCGGCTATCAGCATCGCCGGCGCTAAGGCGGATATAGACAATATTACTATAAATGGCACAACCACAGCCAATCGGTTGTATGGCATACAAGTCCTTAACGGCGGCAAGTTGAGCCTTGATACAACAAAAAACATTAACTTGGGCGGCGACTATAGCCAAAAGCTGGTTAATGGCAATCCCGACCTTTGGGCAGGCAAATATAATACCGATATGATAGTAAATCAGATTGGTGATGACGGCGCGGCGGCTAGTGCCTGCAAAACTTATACACCAGATGCTTCACTCACTAATGACGCGGATTTTGGCAAGGGGCAATGGTATTTGCCAAGTATCGGCGAGTTAGCCGATATGTATGGCACTGATTATAGCCAAATTACCCAACCTAGCGAGGGACATGGTAAGACAGGTGCGATTGGCGACAATAAAGCTAAAGTTAATGCTGCGCTTAAAACTTTGCAAGACAAAGGAGCCGATGCCAAAACCCTGACTGAAGGTTGGTATTGGTCGTCTTCTGAGTATGACAATAAGGTTTCTTGGAAACTCCATCTAAGTAATGGAGATCGTGGTATCGACTATATGAATTATATCTATTACGTTCGTCCTTTCTCGCTTTTAAAAAATTGTTTTGATTCATCCTCCGGTTCAACTCCCCAAATTGGTGATGTGATGTATGCTGATAAAACTTGGGGCTCAGCCGAGGATTATGATGGGAGCAAAAAGGCGGTCGGTATTGTCACTCATATCAGTGAAGATGGCTCCTTAGCGACAATCTTTGCTCTTAAGGATATTGGTACCAGTAAATGGCAGAATAGCGCTTATCAGGATGAGCAGGGCAATTGGCACGGTACTAATATCACCGCAATTAAAGATTATTATCATTTGGAACACAATCCCAATATTTATACAGCTATAGCTAAAGGGCGTGGGGATATTAGTGTCAGCAATCGCGAGGTTGAGGTGTTGGACGTATCGACGAGTTCATACGCTAAGCAATATACTACGGCCTTAAATGCGTACGACCAATTAATATCGGACAGCAATTATCAGGGAGTAAACCTGATTAAAGGCGATAGCCTCAAGGTTACTTTTAACGAAAATGGTAATCATGCTTATGAAATTAAAGGTATGGATATCAGCTCAACGGCATTGGGACTTGGTGCCGCACAATGGGAGACGTTAAGCGATATTAAAGCCAGCATTGAGCAACTTAAATCGGTAGTTTCTACCCTGCGCAAAGTGGACAGCGAGTTGGGCAATAATTACAGTATAATCCAAACCCGACAAGACTTCACCGAGAGTCTGATTAATATCCTCACCGAGGGTGCGGATAAGTTGACACTTGCTGATATGAACGAGGAATCCGCCAATATGCTGGCACTACAGACACGGCAACAGTTGGCAATAAATTCCCTATCACTGGCGTCACAAGCGGCACAGGCAGTCATGAAACTCTTTTAAAATTTAATGCCATATAAGTCTTCCCCATCGACGGGGCGCGAGGATAAAAACAACCATTGCTCCGGTTGTTTTTGCCACAAGCGGCGTAAGTTTACTTGTTGAGCAAGTACAGCGTGAGCAAGCGCAGCGAAACTAGTAAACAAGTGACCCTGTGAAATAAAAATAATCAAAGTAATGATTATTTTTATGAGCCAAGCAATGAAACTTGCCGAGCAAGCAAGCGCCAGCGCTGGGCAGCGAGGCTTAGTTGGAATTGGCAAGGTTAGTGAGCCTTGGCGAACTTACTAAGCTAGACGATTTAGATGGGGGTGAGATAGAATAAAGACTGTCACCGCTCCGAGAGGCGAGTATTCTCGCCCGAGGTCAAGCGGTCTTCCGAGCTTTTTAAATGTTAGTACGGAAGATGCCCTGACGATTGCGTTCCGCAATCGAGGCATGACATGTTTTTTCACTGGATTCCGGCGTTCGCCGGAATGACACCGGACGACAAGTCCGACTCTATCCCGAGCCCCGAACGCAGTGAGCGGCGAGTAAATTCTTGCGAATGCCACTGGGCGCTGCCCAGCTTCGGTTCACTAAGGTTCGCCTCGCAATGACGGAGTCTGGTCGGCAAAACAGGCACTATCCCGAGCGCCGAGCCAACGGCGAGCAAGCGAGTAAATTCTTGCTAACGCCACTGGGTGCTACCCAGCGCCACCCGCCGTTGCGGGTTAGTGAGTGCGAATAGCTGTTCTGATAGCTTCAACCGCCTGATCCAAACGAGTGACGTCAGAACCGCCGGTTTGAGCCATATCCGGACGTCCGCCGCCGCCATTTGCGCCAACAAACGGAGCTACAGCCTGAATCAGTTGGTTAGCCGGCAGTTTATTTTTGAGGTCTTCCGTAACGCCGATAACCACCGAAGCTTTGCCCTCATTGGCTGTAAACAGGGCGACAATCAGATTCTCGGGATATTGAGATTTTACTTCATCAACAAATGCCTTAAGCTCTTTGGTGGTGATATTCTCCAAAATACGCGCCACAAAATGAACTCCGTTAACATCTTCATAGTTATTCGGATTATCTGCCGCTTTATTGCTTACCAACTTCTTTTTGAGCTCAAATATTTGAGCCTCAAGTGCTTTTTTCTCTTCCAATATTTGAGCAACTCGCATTTCAACATCTGAGAAACCGGATTTTAGGCATTGACTGATATGGCGCAACTTATCTTCAATTTCCTGAGTGTGTTTTTCAGCTCCTTTGCCGCTTACGCATTCCAGACGACGCACTCCGGCGGCGACAGCTCCCTCGCTTACAATGTTAAAATATCCAATATCGCCGGTTTGTTTAACGTGCGTTCCGCCGCAAAGCTCGCGAGAAACTCCGTCACCAACGCAAACAACCCGAACCTCGTCACCATATTTCTCACCAAACAAGGCCATAGCACCGGATTGCACGGCTTCATCCTGACTCATCAGTTTGGTGGTCACCGGATAGTTAGCGCGAATCATTTGGTTTACGGCATCTTCCAAATCACGCAATTCTTCTTCGCTAATCTGCTTAGGGTAGGCGATATCAAAACGCATTCTGTCGGCTGCCACCAAAGAGCCCTTTTGAGTAACGGTTTTGCCGAATTTGTCTTGCAGAGCCCGATGGAGCAGGTGGGTAACCGTGTGGTTGCCGGCAATATTGCTGCGATTTTCTTCATCAACACAAAAAGTCGCGGTGTCAGAATTTTTAACTGTGCCGCTAACCATTTTGCAAACATGAACATACAGCCCGTCAAGTTTTTTCTTGGTGTCTGTTACTTCAATCTCAAAGTCATCGCCTTTAATTATGCCGATATCGCCGACTTGTCCGCCCATTTCAGCATAAAACGGAGTTTGGTTTGCCAGCAGGAAGAACTCTCCGTTGGCAACAGATTCCACTGATTTTCCATTTTGCACCAAAGCGGTTATTTGGCAGTCTGACTTGAGGCTTGTGTAGCCCAAAAACTCGGTATCCCCAAGCTTATCTTGCATTTCAAACCAGATTTTTTCGGTTCCGGCATCTCCGGATCCGGCCCAATTTTTGCGAGCTTCGGCCTTTTGGCGCTCCATAGCCTTGTCAAAAGCCTCGGTGTCAACTTTTATTCCGCGGTTTTTGAGGGCGTCTTCTGTCAAATCCAGCGGAAAACCGTATGTGTCATAGAGCCTGAACGCAGTTTCGCCATTCAAGACATCACCTTCTTTAAGGTTGACTGTTTCTTCATCTAAAAGTTTAAGACCTTTGTCCATCGTGCGGATAAAACGCTCTTCTTCTAGTTTGATTGTTTCTCTAATCAAATCCTCGGCGCTATATAGTTCCGGATAAGCCTCGCCCATTTCTTTCTGCAAAGCCGGCAATAATTTATAAATCATCGGCTCATCAACTCCCAACAGGTGGGTGTGGCGCATAGCGCGTCGCATAATGCGGCGCAAAACATAGCCGCGGCCTTCATTAGAAGGCAAGACGCCGTCCGCAATCAAAAACGCGGTTGCGCGCAGGTGGTCGGCAATCACATTGTGAGAAGACTGCAGAGGACCCTTAGGATCGGAGTTGGCAATATCGGCAATCGCTTTAATCAGATTCTGAAACAAATCAATATCGTAGTTGGAGTGCACACCCTGCAAAATAGCTGAGATACGCTCCAAGCCCATTCCGGTATCAATACATTTTTGCTTTAAGCCGATACGCGTTCCATCCGGCAGGTCTTCAAATTCGTCAAATACCAGATTCCAAATCTCAATCCAGCGGTCGCCGTCTTCTTCCGGAGTCCCCGGAAGTCCGCCCCAAACCTGCTCGCCGTGGTCATAAAAAATTTCTGAGCAATAGCCGCAAGGACCGGTATCGCCCATCTGCCAAAAGTTATCTTTGGTTTTGATTCCGATAATGCGGTCTTCCGGCAGACCGGAAACCTTGCGCCAAATATTGCGCGAAACCTCGTCGGTATGGAACACCGTAACCGCCAATTTATCTTTTGGCAATCCAAACTCTTTGGTAACCAGTTCCCACGCATAGGCAATAGCCTCATCTTTAAAATAGTCGCCAAACGAGAAGTTGCCGAGCATTTCAAAAAAAGTATGGTGGCGCACATCATAACCGACGCTGTCCAAATCATTGTGCTTGCCGCCGGCGCGAACCGATTTTTGGGAAGTGGTTGCTCGGCTGTAGGGTGCGGCTTCGTTGCCGGTAAAAATGTTTTTGAACTGCACCATGCCCGAGTTGGTAAACATCAGGGTAGGGTCATTGTTAGGAACCAGAGAAGAAGACGGCACAATTTTGTGTCCGTTCTTGGCAAAATAGTTCAGAAAAGTGCTTCTGATTTGATTAACGGTAACAGTCATTTTATACTTCCCAAAATCTAAAAATGTTTAACCTCGTATTGATAATGCAATCTTGCGATTCTGTCCAGCAATTTTTTATAATAAGCAACCAAAACAACACTTGTGCTTGTCAAGTCGGCAGAGTATTGTATAATATATTGCGCAAATGGAGAAAAATATGGTTGAAGTTACCGCTGATCTGACAAAAGCAACCGTGGTCGGCAAATACAACGGAGTGATTATTGATGCCGAATTTGCCGATGGCTCCGTCAAGCCGATTTTTTGTTCTGCTTATGATATTGTACAGATGTGTGTCCCTGGTGTGATTGTCTATGCCGGAAGCACCGCCGGCAAAGGGCGCAAAATCCCCTATGAGCTTGAGTTTATTGAACAAAACAACGGGCTGATTTATTGTCGTCCCAACCGTAATAATGATTTGTTTGAAGAGGCGTTTAATGAAGGACGTTTGCCGGAGTTTGCCGAATATTCTTCGTGCCGCAGGCTTGATGCCACAGATCACCTGCCGCATATTGATTTTGAGTTGAGTTCTGCCGGAGGCGATAAATGTTTTGTGTTTGTAACCAATGTCTATCACAAGTTTGGCGCCGGCGCCGTTTTTCCGACTGAGGTTAATTTTTTTGAGATGGAAATGTTTGAAGAGATGCAGAAACTGCGCGCCCAAGGCCACAAAACCTGTGTGTTTATGATTATGTCGCGCACCGATTGCCAAGAGCTTCATTTTAGCTGGAAGTATTCTCCGCTGGCTGCCGCCAAAATTTTTGATGCCGCAAAAAACGGATTGAATTTTGTCGGATACAGTTGCAATATAAATAAAAAAAGAGTAACACTGTCTCAGATTATACCGATTGTATACTAGAAGAAAGGATTAACTGTGTCATATAAAAGAAAAGACGGAATAGTAATTCATGACGATCCGTCAGACTACGAAAAAATGCGCGTTGCCGGAAAAGTCGCCGCCGAATGCTTGGATTTTATCACTCCTCATGTTCAGGTGGGGGTAACTACCGGAGAGCTTGATGATTTGTGCCGCGAATTTATGGTCGGCAAGGGAGCAATTCCCGCTTGTTTGGGCTATCACGGATATCCCAAGTCAACCTGCATTTCTATCAACCACGTAATTTGTCACGGTATTCCTGACTATGAACGCAAGTTGGCGGATGGTGATATTGTTAATATTGATGTTACCGCCATTGTCGATGGCTGGTATGGCGACACCAGTCGTATGTATTACGTCGGGGCTCCCAAAATCAAGGCCAAGCGTTTGTGCGAAGTTACTTATGAGTGTATGATGCGCGGTATTGACGTTGTTCGTCCTGGGGCAAGGCTGGGCGATATTGGCGCTGTTATTGAAGAATGGGCGCACAAATACGGCTACTCGGTTGTTGATATGTTTTGCGGACACGGTTTGGGACAAGTATTTCACGATGAGCCAAATGTTCTCCACTGTGGTCGCAAAGGCACCGGCGCGTTGCTGGAAGAGGGAATGTTCTTTACTATCGAACCGATGATAAATATTGGCAAACCAGATGGCATCATCTTGCAAAACGGCTGGACTGCAGTTACCAGAGACAAGAGCTTATCGGCTCAGTTTGAGCACTCTTTAGCAGTTACCAAAGACGGCTATGAGGTCTTTACCTACTCGCCAAAGGGTTTGGATAAACCTCCTTATAAACTTTAAGCAATGGCGGACTGCATGACCAAAAAAGAAATCCAACCGGACTATGTCGGACATCGCGAACGCTTGCGGCAGAGATTTCTGCTCGGCGGTGGGCGAGATATGGCTGATTATGAATTGTTGGAACTTGTGTTGACAATTGCCTTACCCCGAAGAGATGTCAAACCGCTGGCAAAGCAGTTGATTGCCAAATTTGGCAGCTTTAGCGAGGTAATCAAAGCTCCGTTGGAGCATCTGACTGCCGTAGACGGCATCAAAGAGCATACGGCAACGGTCTTAAAGATAATCAGTGTGGCGGCAGACAGATGCAGTTGGCAGAGCCTCCAGTCATTAGACACGCCCATAATTCTCAACACCGATAGTCTTATTGACTATTGCCGCTCCACCATGTGTTATTCAGATGTCGAAGAATTGCGCCTGATATATCTGGATGCCAAATTGCATATTACCGGACAAGAGATATTGCAACGAGGCACCATTAACAGCGTGGCAATTCACCCGAGAGAAGTTGTCAAAGCGGCTATGGGCAACAAAGCGTTTTCCATTATAATGGTGCACAATCACCCCTCCGGCAATGTTCAGCCCTCTCAGGCAGATATCGCCATGACCATACGCATCAAAGAAGCGTGTGAAGCCATCGGTATAAAGTTGCTTGAGCATTTGGTAATCAGCAAAACCGATAGTTACAGCTTTGCCCAGAATTTGCTAAAACCCTAGCAGATATAAAAAGCGCCCCGAAAGGCGCTTTTTTTATTAGTGGGCGGCTGTAATATATTTTTCAATCATATATGTCAAATTGGAGGTAAACAGTTTGACTGAAATCGCCAATAAGATAATTCCAAAGAATTTACGCACCATATAGATAATACCGGCTCCCAATAATTGCTCAATCTTTTTGGCCAGTTTCAAGACAGCATAGATAATTACCATATTAGCACAAACCGCAATAAAAATATTTATGCTGTCATATTGCGAGCGGATGGAAATCAGAGTTGTAAGCGCGCCGGCACCGGCAATCAGCGGAAACACTACCGGAAAGAAAGTAGAATCTTTGGGGGCGTCATCAGTATCCTGAAAAATGCGAATATCCAGAATCATCTCCAGAGCCATTACAAAGATAATCAAAGAACCGGCGATTGCAAATGATGATATATCAACGCTGAACAAGGTGAGAAAAGCCTCTCCTACAAAGAAGAATATCACAAACATAATAAAAGATAGCAAAGTGGCTTTGCCGGCGTTAATTTTGCGTCCGCGTCGTTTTAAATCCAAAAAAATCGGGAGTGAACCAACAATATCAATAATCGCAAACAAAACAAAAAATGCGCTGATGGTTTGCTGTAAATTAAAATGTCCAAACATAAAACTAGCCCCTATTATTAATGCCGTTAATCAAGAACCTCGCAACTCTATCACCATATATAATAAAAGCAATAAAAAACACATATTGTGTAATAGTTATTCACTGCTGCTTCTACGTCAAAGTAATGGCTAAGCGGTCTCTCAGGATTATAAAAAAAGCCTGCACAAGGCAGGCTTTCTTTATAATGGCGATCCCGAGAGGATTACTCTGCGCTTTGCTTGAGTTGCACTGGCGCTCATCAGCCCAAAGGCTGACCGCGATACTCCCGTATCGCTTTCGCTGGTAGTCGAACCTCTGTGTCAGAGGTTCAAATCCTGCGGTCTCTCAGGATTATAAAAAAAGCCTGCACAAGGCAGGCTTTCTTTATAATGGCGATCCCGAGAGGATTCGAACCTCTGACCCACAGCTTAGAAGGCTGTTGCTCTATCCAGCTGAGCTACGGGACCTTAATAAAATATCATAAACCCCAAAGAATGGTCGGGACTATTGGATTACTAAAGTTGCTCCTGCGGAATTTTGCCTTTGGCAAACCGGCAATACCCCCGTATTGCCTATTCCTTGTAGTCGAACCAACGCCCGTTGGTTCTCATCCAATAGTAAAACCCCCAATAATATCCCAAAGAATGGTCGGGACTATTGGATTACTAAAGTTGCTCCTGCGGAATTTTGCCTCTGGCAAACCGGCAATACCCCCGTATTGCCTATTCCTTGTAGTCGAACCAACGCCCGTTGGTTCTCATCCAATAGTAAAACTCCCAATAATATCCCAAAGAATGGTCGGGACTATTGGATTCGAACCAACGGCATCTTGCTCCCAAAGCAAGCGCTCTACCAGGCTGAGCTAAGTCCCGATTCCTCGGTTGACTTATAATTAGACGAATTTATTTAATTTGCAAGTGTTTTTTTGCTTATTGGTGCTCTTTACATTTATTTGCAAATCAATTAGACTTTGCGCAAAACAAAACAGGAGCAGGTTATGAAACGCTTTTCCCGACATACGGAAGACTTTGTTTGCGAACATTGCGGAGCAAAAGTTTTTGGCAACGGCTATACAAATCACTGTCCGCATTGCTTATATTCAAAGCACGTGGATATCAACCCCGGAGATCGCGCTGCTGATTGCGGCGGTCTGATGGAGCCGATTGATGTTGAACAAAAAGATGGCAAATATGTTTTGGTGCAGCGTTGTCAAAAATGCGGTTTTATCCGTCGCAATAAGTTAGATGATGCCGATGATTTTGAGGCTGTTATAAATATACTTCGTCAAAAGGTGCAAAAGCTTAAATCTTAGGTCAAACTCTTTAACAAAGGAGCCGGACTGATGAATTATCTTATTTTAGCTGTGGCCGGTCTGCTTTCTGGAGGAATTGTCTTTGGAGCAAAAATTTTAGCCATAAACGGAGCCTCTCCGTTTGAGTTGATGTTATTTCCGGTGCTAATCGGAAGTTTGGTGTTTTTGCCGTCGGCTCGTCGGCATTTCAATCGTTTTATTCGCTTTCCCTTAAGCATTACTTTAATATATATCTTTTCAGTCACGATTGTGCTGATAGGAGAGTGCGTGCCATTGTATATGAATGTGTCGGTAACACTGGTGCTGTTGCTGGTATATATGCAACCGGTATGGACAATTCTGATAGAGCGTTTTTATTTTCATCGAGATATTCCCACATCGTCATGGATATTAGTTGGTGTTATGTTTTTGGGGCTCCTTCTGCTGATAAATCCGTTGCAGGGATTAAATATATCCATCCGCGGTCTAATATTGCCGCTGTTAGCCGGTTTCGGCAACTCATTGTGGATATTTGTAACTCAATATTTTTCCAAAAAAGATATTCCTCCGACCGCTAACTATTGGTGCACCTGTTTTTATGCCGTGATTCCGCTGTTTATAATGTATGTCGTCGCTAAAGACTGGTACCCGCGCGAGTTTTCGGGGTTTGAGCAGATGTCATTAGATTTAAGTCCGCATTTGTGGCTGTTGTTTTTTGTGTATGCTTTGCTAATATATACTCCTGCTAACATATTGGTATTTGCCGCCAACAGAGAGATACCTGCCGGCATTATCGGTATGATTCTTTTGCTGGAACCGGTGGTAGGCATTGTGTTGGATATTGTGTTTTTACACAATCCGATTAGCTGGAATCTTATAGCCGGAGGTGTGGTTATTCTGGCGGCCAATATTCTGCTGATAAAGAAGAACAGTCATTTAACCATGTGGCACCACACCGCGCCCAATCAATCAAAAACCCTTTAAATTTGTCCGATGCCGATTACATATTCGAATATGAATAATATTTTTGGCAAAGGGGAAAAAGTGTCAAAATCAACCTCGCAATCAAGAATGACTGAGCTGAGCGGCGGCTATACCATGGCGCAACTTAATTCTCTAAAGTGCCGTCTTATTTTTCGCAATAAGCACGGGCAGGTGCTGGCGGTTATGCCGGGGTGTCAAACCAAAATAAGCGCGGTTTATCCGTATCGAAACCATAAATTAAGCTCACACGAAAAAACAGTTTTGCAAGATTTTATTAAAAAACAAAAAATTTCCATTGCTCCCGATGCCGCCAAAGTTCTGGGATTGTCGATTATCCGCTACGCCGACCAAAGTGAAGAATATTTGAATGAAACCGAGCTCAAATCAAGATTGCACCTGCCACTGGAGGCCGAAGCACTCTATATATGCGGGTTTAAGACTCACACATTGGAGTTTAGGTCATATACGCGTTGCGCGCAATGCAATATCGGGCGCGCTCAAATAAAAAAATTATTAATCGGACATAACTGCGATATGCAAGTAGACGCGCGGGACAATAAATTTTTGCAATCGGTAAAAATTGGCAATAATTATAACGGCAGCCTTAATCTTTCTCGCAGTGATGTGGAAAATATTTTTATCGGCAGCAATTGTCGTTGTGATTTATCGGTGTTTGATAGCCGCAAATGTTTTAATTTGGATATAGAAAATGTATACAGCGGCAATCTTTATATCAGAAACTCCTGTTTTCATAATTTGCAAATAGGCTACTATAGCTATGCCAATCTCAAGCTGGAAGACAACTGGGGACAACGCAATATATGGATTGGCGATTCTTTTCGCGGTAATCTGGAAATTGACAGCCTCAACGCACAGGGATTATATATAGGCAAAGATTGCAAAGGGCTCATCAAAATCAGCGGTAAAGGCAAGCAATCGGCTAGCCGCGGCATTGTTATCGGAGACGAGTTTTTCGGCACGCTGGATTTGCAGGGCGGCAGCAATATCAATGAACTGAGAGTTGGCGCCCGTGCCGGAGGCAAGTTTTATTTGTGGGGGCAGGGCGGCATAAAAACCGCGGTTTTTGGAGCTTATTTCGGCGGAGTTGCCGATTTTAGCGAATCTTCGGTAGAATATATTGAAATCGGGCACAGCTCCGGCGGAGAAATCATATTGCGCAATTGTCAAAAGCTGCAGGAGCTGAAAGTCAACCAGTATCATAACTTGCAAATGCAGCTGGGAAACGAGCCGCAACGCGTTCTTTATGATGACAGTGCCGCGTACTATATTTTTGCCGCGGATAAGGGAACATATAACCAATGTCGTCCGCTTTATCAAAAGATTTATCAACAACTGAAAAATGCCTTTTCCGGATATTGGCGTAATTAATATGAATGTTACATTTTTGTTACAAAAACAGTTGTTTTCTGCCGTCATTTATGGTATATTGAATAATATAAAATCCCCTGAAAAAAGGAGGCTATTATGATGCAGGATAAGAACACCAAAGGAACAGATTTTCTAAGTAAAATATCTGCCCCGAACCTGAGCAAAAAACAACTTTTTGATGCTTTGTTTGATGCTCGCGGAACCGGTGACGATATCAATACCAAACATGTGTTTTTTCAGGAAGTAATTATCAAGTTTAATGCCTCTAAAGCCGCCGCCGTAATCAAGAATCATCTGCCGTATGAAACCGACAGCCACTATGTTGATGTTGCTCTGTATAAATATATGCAAATCGGCGGAAATATGAAAGAATTTGACCGAGACCTTCAAAAATACAAAGATGAATACCGCGAAACTAAAAACTTTATACATGCAAAGATAGCTGCCCGAGCGATGCAGGTTGGAATATAGCATAAACTCAAGCCCCTCAGTTTTGATGGGGCTTGTTTTTTGCTCCAAAGTTAACAAGGGCTATTCCGCAGATAATCAGCGCGCCGCCGATAAGGGTTGCGGCATAAAGTTTTTCATGCAGAATCAGATAGGCCTCAATTCCGGCAAACAGCGGCATCAGATAATAGATGATAGAGGTTTTAAGATTGCCGAGTTTGCCCAAGGCGACATTCCAGGCCGAATAAGCAATGACGGAGTTGAAAATTCCTAAATATACAAATACGGCCAAATCTATCGGCTGCAGATGGCGGATTCCGTTTTCGCCGGTTGATATCAGCATAAACGGGAATATAATCAGCAGGCCGAAAATTACAGTTGCCGCCAGCAAGGCGGACTGCGGCACTTGCGGCGGGCGTTTGCCTTGCAACAGCGAATATATAGCAAAGCAGAAAGTGTTTAAGAGCATTATGCCGTCGCCCGGAGCAAACTTAAAATCGGCAAGGCTGCTGAAATCGCCGTTGACAATAACGGTTATCACCCCGCCCAAAGCAATCAGCATTCCCAAGGTCTGAAAGGCAGAAATCGGGGTTTTGAAAAATATTCGCGACATAATCACCAAAAACAGCGGTCCGGTAACGTTTAAGAGCCCCATGTTTATAGCTGAAGTCGTGCGTCCGGCATAGTAGATTAGAGTGTTGTCCCATACAATTCCGCTCAAGGCCAGAGCAATAATCAGCCAAATATGTTGGCGCAAGATGCTAAAGTTTTGGATTAAACTTTTTAAGGACAGAGGCACTAAGATTATGGCGGCAACCAGCCAGCGGCCGAAAGCAATTTCAAACGGCTGCAGCGAGGTGGCAAAATAGCTGGCGATAATCAGGTTAAAACTCCAGAGAAAAACCGCCAGCAGGGCATATACATATCCCATGGCATTACCTTATCAGAATTTGGTCTGCTACTAATATAATTGCCGTTTTGGGGATTTACAGGAGCGCTAAATAAATACCCTGTTTAATAAAAAAACAGGGTATTTTTTATTTGCTATCCCGAGCGACCGAACGCAGAGAGTGCGCGAGTAACAGCTAGGTTTGCGCCACCCGCCGCGCGGGCGAGTAACAGCTTGCGAATGCCACTAGGCGCTGCGCATGAGGTGGAAGAATGGGATGAATAAAGTGATTTTAGCAGCAGCATAAAACAAAACGCACTCCCGAGCGACCGAACGCAGAGAGTGCGCGAGTAACAGCTTGCGAATGCCACTAGGCGCTGCCTAGTAGGAGCGGGCGTAAATAACATCCATGCATGCCTTCCTTCCGGTAAGCAAACAAACGCCTTCAGTGTTAGATTGATCAAACGGAATGCAGCGAATAGTTATTTTCATTTCCTTCAGCAATTCTTCCGTAGCCGGATCACCGCACCATTTGCCGCGAACGAAGGCAACTTTGCCTTGTTGTCCGTCTTCAATCCATTCGTTGGCCTGAGCAAAATAAGCCTTAAAATCTTCCGGTGTGTTGATGTCGGTGCGGATATTTTCCTGCAGGCGTGATTTTGCTTTTTCAAACATTTCTTTTTGAATGTTTTCGATTGTGGTTGTCATTTCTGATACCAGCTGTTGGCGTGAGACAATTTGTTTGGCGTCGGGTTGGTTGATATGAGTGCGAATACGCATCATAGCGTTATTGGCGTCGGCATCACGCTTGCCGATTTCCAAAATAACCGGAGCCCCTTTGCGTGTCCATTCCCAGAATTTGTCCACTGAAGATTTATCGCGTTTATCGAGTTTGACACGGATTTTTTCGCCAAACGGTGTCTGTGCGGACAAATCTTTGCGAATGCCATCGATATAAGACATAACAGCGTCTTCGTCAGCCGGATTCTTAATAACCGGAATAATCACAACCTGATAAGGAGCGATTTTAGGCGGAACCACCATACCTTCATCATCAGCGTGCGTCATAATCACTCCGCCGATAAGACGAGTAGACACACCCCAAGAGGTGGTATATGCGTATTCGGGTTTATTTTCTTTGTTAACAAAAGTAATATTAGCCGATTTTGCAAAGTTTTGTCCCAAGAAATGAGAAGTTCCGGCTTGCAGGGCTTTGCCATCTTGCATCATAGCCTCTATGCAATAAGTATCGACAGCGCCGGGGAATTTTTCATGCTCGGGCTTGCGTCCGACAATTACCGGCATTGCGAGAGTTTCTTCGCTAAGTTTGCGATAAGCCTCCAAAGCCCATTTGGTTTCGGCCTCTGCTTCGGCGGCGGAGGCGTGAGCGGTATGACCTTCCTGCCACAAAAATTCGCGAGTACGCAGGAACAGTCGCGGGCGCATTTCCCAACGAACAACGTTTGCCCATTGATTAATCAGAACCGGCAGATCGCGATAAGACTTCACCCATTTAGAGAAAGAGTCCGCAATAATCGCCTCAGAAGTGGGACGAACGATAAGCGGTTCATCGAGTTCGGAATCAGGAGTGAGCTTGCCGTCCTTCATGCTGAGGCGCGAATGGGTAACCACCGCCATTTCTTTGGCAAAACCATCAACATGCTCGGCCTCTTTTTGAAAGAAAGAAAGCGGAATAAACATTGGAAAATAGCAGTTTTCGTGATCAGCTTCTTTAATTTGTTCATCAAACACATCGCGGATGCGTTCCCAGATACCATATCCCCATGGTTTAATGACCATACATCCGGGAGAAGAGGAGTTTTCAGCCATATTGGCTTCAGAAACCACGCATTGATACCATTCGGGATAGTTGTCTTTTCTAAGTTTTTTAAGTGCCATTTTTCAATATTCCTTCATAACGTAATGAAACGTCCGCGAACCCCATTGCCGCAGACTTGCAGACGGCAATTTATCAGAAGATATTTAATTTGTGAAGAAAAATCTTAAAAAAAGCACTATCAGATTTCCTAAAAAGAAACCCGATAGTGCACAATCCCGAGCCTTGAACGCCGTGCGGGCAAGTAACAGCTTGCTAACGCCCTTGGGCGCAGCCCAGTTAGTCGGCAATATCGTGAATTTTTTTCACGGCCTTGCGGTTGGCTTTGCTGTGCATAGCATCTTGCATATTGAGCGCCTCGCGAGCTTTTTGGTGCTGTTCAGCCATCTGAGAACGTTCTTGCAACTGTTTCAGAGCCAACTCTTTGCTCTGCGCGGCTTGTTTTTTAAGGAGTGATTTTTGCTCATCAGAGAAAGAAGATTTATCAATTTTGCGCAGAGCCTTTTGATAATCTTCGTTAATATCCTGAATATCCTCATGTGTTTTTTTATTGTGGTATTTGCCCATCTTTATATCGTGCTTGGGATGAGCAACTTCAGATTCTATTTTTGCCACCTCGTGAGAAGTGGTGTTTTTGCGCTGAGCAAAAGACGGAGACGCCAACATAAGCGTTACTGCGGCAGCGCTCATAAGCAGATAAATTTTTTTCATAACACATCCTTTCAAAAATAACAATTTCAGTATAGCTTTTTATAAATAATCGCACAATATTGGATTTACAATCTGATTTGAAAAAATATTACTTGCAAACAAAAAAAGATGGGATAGACTATTAGCCATAACTAAACCTCCGTGGTTAGCGAGAGTTTTGCAGAAACTGATTGTCCCACCACCGACCAGATAGTTATAGGGCAGGGTAGCGCCTATAATAGGATACTTGAGGCCCATTTTATCAACCTGTTTTTACAAAGGATACAATATTATGGCAACAGGAACAGTTAAATGGTTTAACAACAAAAAGGGTTATGGATTCATCACCCCTGATGAAGGTGGACAGGATGTTTTTGTACACATTTCTGCCGTTCAGAAAGCCGGCCTCCGCACTTTGAACGAAGGTGCCAAAATCAGCTATGAGTTGATGACTGAAAGAGGCAAAACCGTAGCCGGTGAGCTGAAATTGGCTTAAGTTTAAGGCTAAAAAACAAAACCCCGAACTGAGAAGTTCGGGGTTTTTTGTTGGATAGTTTATTAGAACTGTTCCTGCAGCTCAAAGAAATAAGCTTGCGGATGATCACAAACCGGACATTTCTCCGGAGCTTTGGGAGATTCTACGCGGCAACCGCAGTTTGCGCATTCCCAAATAACTTTGGTTGGGCGCTCAAAAACTTTGCCTTCAACCAAAGAGTCCAGCAGAGCCTGATAGCGCTCTTCGTGTCCTTTTTCAATTTTGCCAACCATTTCAAACAAAGCGGCAATTTTATTAAAACCTTCTTCGCGGGCTTCTTTAGCCATGGTGGCATACATATCTGTCCACTCATAGTTCTCGCCGGCGGCAGCATCTTTGAGGTTATCAATGGTAGATGGAACTTCGCCGCCGTGCAATAGTTTGAACCAAATTTTTGCGTGTTCTTTTTCATTGTTGGCGGTTTCTTCAAATTTGGCGGCAATGATGTTATAACCTTCTTTTTTGGCCTTAGAGGCATAATAGGTATATTTGTTGCGAGCCTGAGATTCACCGGCAAAAGCGGCCATCAGATTTTTTTCTGTTTTTGAACCTTTGAGTTCCATAATATAAGCTCCTTAAAAAATAAAGTTAGTTTTTTGTTTTGCAGTTATTGCAGATACCGCGCATAGCAATATCGCAAGATTCAACAATCATCCCGGTCTGGGACAAAACTTCTTCGCTCAGGCGCGGGGCAATGTCATAAGGCACATCATAGACCTTATGGCATTTTGAGCAGAGCAGATGGTAGTGGTTATGAATATTGTGATCAAAATGGCTGGTGCCGTCAAGACCGCGAATTTTTTTTATCACCCCGTTTTCTGCCAACTGATTAAGGTTGCGGTACACTGTTGCCAAACTGATTGCCGGAGCAATCTGTTTAACCAGAGCATATAGCTGCTCAGCTGTCGGATGGATAGGGTTATCCGTCAGCGTTTGCAATATAATGTCTCTTTGTTTTGAGTGCCGCATAAAATCCTCTTATCAATAATGATAATTATTATTGTTAATAAAATCTTTTAAAGTTGTCAAGTTAGATTTTCAATATTATTTATCAAATAGAACTTAACAATTTCATTGGGAGTATAATATGAAAGCGATGGAAATTAAAGAGAATATATATTGGGTCGGTGCCAAAGATTGGAATTTGCGCGAGTTTCACGGCTACGCCACACCTTATGGCTCAACTTATAATTCGTACTTGATAATGGATGAAAAAATCACGCTGGTTGATGGGGTTAAGCACTATATGTCAGCAGAAAACCTTGCCAGAATTAAGAGCCAAACCGATTTTTCTAAACTTGCTTATGTGGTTGTCAATCACGTAGAGATGGATCATTCCGGCAATATCCCCGAGATTATGAAACTTGCTCCTCAGGCGCAGATTGTAACCAATATGGCCGGCAAAATGGCGCTTGAAGCACATTTTGACACTACCGGTTGGCAATATGTGATTGTCAAAAGCGGCGAGAGCTTGTCTATCGGCAAACGCACATTGGAATTTATGACAACTCCTATGCTCCATTGGCCGGATTCTATGATGACTTATGTTAAAGAAGATAAACTGCTTCTCTCTAACGATGGTTTTGGCCAGCACTACGCCAGCAGCGCGTTGATGGTAAAAGACGCTCCTTTTGATATGGTTATGGAAAACGCCAAAAGTTACTATGCCAATATTTTGTTCCCGTTTGGCTCTCAGGCCTCCAAAGCGTTGCAAACCGCCGGAGATTTGGGGTTGGATATTGAGATGATTGCTCCGTCGCACGGACTGATTTGGAGCGGCAAAGCAGAAGTTGGCGCTATTTTGAACAATTATGCCAAGTGGGCGTCCGGACAAAATGAAGGCAAAGCGGTTATTGTATACGATTCTATGTGGGGCGCCACTGCGTCACTGGCGGATATGGCAATGAGCGTTTTTCAAGATGCCGGTATTCCGGTAATCAAACATTGTTTGGCAACCAAAAATGTTTCTGACATTATGCCTGATTTTCTGGATGCCAAATATGTGTTGATAGGCAATCCGACCCTCAACAACCAACTGTTTCCCAGAGTGGCTGGATTTGTAACTTATATGAGGGGATTGGCGCCCAAAAACAAAGTAGCGTTGGCGTTCGGCTCCTATGGCTGGAAAGCCGGTGTCCTCAATCAGATACAGCAGGTGTTTGATGAACTGGGCTGGCAGTCTTTGCCTCCGTTTGAAGAAAAATATACCCCCAAATCAGATGTCTTGGAGAAGTTTAAGTCTCAAGTTGAAGAGCTTATAAAACTATAATCAGCTCTTATAGGATCTTGAGCTGCCGGCATCGGTTCCGATAGTGCGGCCGATACTGCGGATTTTCAGTTCAATGCAGGTGCGGCAGTGGTCAGGGGTGTCGTTAATACAGGCTTTGTCGGGATAGAGCTCATAAAGTTTGCGAAATTTACCGATGGTAACATTTGGCATCACAACATTAGCTCCACCCTGCAAGGCCATAATTCGCCCTTTGGGGTGTAGCGATTCCATTGCGGTTGTGGCGGGAATATTGATTTTTGGCAGTAACAGCCGCATAATCGCCATTGTGCGCAGAGCCAACTCCAGCGAGCCGCCGTTTTCATCTTTAAGCGGCGTGTCCGGATGCGGAATAAACGGTCCGATTCCCGCCATATCAACCGGAAGATTTTGCAAAAACAGCAAATCCTGAGCAATCGATTCTATTGATTGGTTGGGCAACCCGACCATAATCCCCGAGCCGACTTCATACCCCAAATCCTTAATCATCAGCAGACACTCATATCGCCGCTGCCAGCTCATTCCGGGGTCCAGACGATGATAGAGTTCTTGATCGGTGGTTTCTATCCGTATCAGATAGCGGTCGGCGCCGGCCTCGCGAAAGGCTTTATAATCATCGTAGCTGCGTTCTCCGATAGAAAGAGTCAGCGCCACACCAAGTTTTTTTATGCCTTCAATTATTCGGCACATCCGAGCTGTGTCATAATACATATCTTCGCCGGACTGAAGAACAATGGTCTTAAAGTTCAAATCTTCAACCGCGTGTTTAGCAATCAACAACAGTGTCTCTTCATCAAGATGATAGCGTTCCAGTTTGCGATTGTTGCGTTGCAAACCGCAATAAAGGCAATTGTTGCGGCAAATGTTAGAAAACTCAATCAGTCCGCGCAAATGCACTTCATCACCGACATTTTGTTTGCGAATTTCATCAGCAGCTTTTAGCAATTGATCGTGTCCTGCATCGTCACGGAGCAGGGCAGATATTTCTTCCTGCGCCAGCGAATGAGTTTGTATAGCTTTTTTTATCAGAGTGTTCATATCATTTCCGCTTATAATGTAAATAAGACGTAAAAATAAGTTGCATAAAATCTATAATACACATTAAATAAAATAAGTTAAAAAAATAATACTTGACAATTTCTATATATAGAGAATATTATATATAAATCGTTAGAAGAAAGGTAAATTTATGACTATTTTATTAAGCATGGCAATTTTGCTGGGATTGACAACCAAAGCTCTGGCTAATCCGGCTTGCGCTGTCTGCACCGTGGCAGTGGGTGCCTCGTTAGAAATTGCTCGTCACTATGGCGTGGATGATTGCGTGGTAGGAGTTTGGGCCGGTGGTATGCTGGCTTTGCTTGGCTACTGGCTGATTTTGTGGTTTGAGAAAAAACACTGGAACTTTTGGGGAAGAGATTCGCTTCTGATGGCAATTTCCGTCGGCTCAATCGGTTTTATGTATGTGTCGCAAATGCCCTACAGCCCGCAGGTAATTGGTGTCTTCTATCTTGATCCGCTGCTGTTTTCAACTGTTTTGGGCGCTCTTACCTTTATTTATGTTTCCAAATTCTATCAGTGGATGAAGGCTCGTAATGGCGGACACGCTCATTTTCCGTTTGAAAAAGTTGTTCTTCCGGTATTTGCCCTTGCTTTATTAAGTTTTTACTTTAACTATTATCCGCTGAGCAGCAATACCGCTGATTTTGGCGATGTGTCCGGTTTATATGAATTTTCAGGAGAAAAATAATGAAAAAAGCCGAGAATGTAAAAGAGTTTGTAGAACGCATTGACGCCACCAAAAAGGTTAATCCTAAAGATTTATCTTCGGATCAGGATTTGACCATTGCTATCATGAATCTGATTAGTATTGAGGAGCATTTGGTGTTTTCCGGCGCCAAAACCGGCAAAAATTCTTTTTATGATTTGATTGAAGACGTGCGAGAACTGCGCAAAAGCCTTATGCAGAAGATTATTCCTGCGTATGAAGGTGAGGTTTGGTGTATCTCCAAACATCTGTTGGCATCTTCAATGCGCCTGATGGAAGTCGGCACCAAACAACAGAGCCTCGGGCATAAGGAAGAAGCCTACAAGCTGTTTAATCAGGCTTATGAGCTATACTGTCTGTTTTGGGGATTGAATATGAATATGCTCAGCACAGATGACGTCAAATGGGTAGAAGACAAGATGGACGATATCAAAAAGATTTCTTCCCGTTTGGAGAGTGCGGAAACTCCGGTGGTCAAAGAAGAAAAAACCGGTGGCGCGCTGGCAAAAATGAAAGCTTTTGTCCGCAAGGCTGTTGATTGCTGTATTGAATAATCCATAGTGATTGCAAACCAAAAATCCACTCAAACGAGTGGATTTTTTTGTCCTTAATTTTCACGAGCTACCAAGCTAGAGGCTGGGTGGCGCGAGGATAAGATTTATAAAAACAATTTCTTATAAATCCTCCCCCGTCGAGGGGGAGGATAGAGATAGTGCAAATAAAGGAGCAATGTCCTTGCGCGAACGGCGATTAGCCGTGAGAAGCAATCCATCTTTATTTTGAGGCAAAAATGGATTGCTTCGGCTATAATTTCACCCCCACCAAACCTCCCCCGTCGAGTGGAAAGGCTTATTGGGGTTAAATTTTTAAACAGGCACTATCCCGAGCGCCGAGCCAACGGCGAGCAAGCGAGTAAATTCTTGCGAACGCCGCTGGGCGCTGCCCAGCTTCGGTTCACTAAGGTTCGCCTCGCAATGACGGAGTCTGGTGAGCAAAACAGGCACTATTCCGAGCGCCGAGCCAACGGCGAGCAAGTGAGTAAATTCTTGCGAACGCCGCTGGGCGCTGCCCAGCTTCGGTTCACTAAGGTTCACCTCGCAATGACAGAGCAGGTGACAACAAACAGGCACTATCCCGAACAACGAACATAGTGAGTTGTGAGTAACAGCTTACGAATGCCGCTGGGCGCTGCCCAGGGAGTAACATTCTACGAGAGCCTAAGGGTGAGCCTGATAAATCATTAAACAATCAACAATCAAATATCAAAAAAAATATTGCTATTACAAAAAATAAGTATATAAAAGGCCTTATGAAAAAGATATTTATATACACACTTCTGCTTATGTTTTATGCAAACTCGGCCAATGCCGGTTTTGCTGAATATTGGCAACAACTTAAGCAAGATGTTTCCGCTACTTGGGCTTCGCAGGAATATGATGCCTACGTTCCGCTTTATGCCTGGCACAATCGTTTGGCCTATGATCAGGAGCATATTGACAAATACAACGAGAATCCGTGGGGATTCGGTTTGGGCAAATCTCGTTTTGACGAGCACGGCAATTGGCATGCGCTTTATGCTATGGGGTTTAAGGATTCTAACAAACACTTTGAAACCTTTTTCGGCTATGCTTGGATGAAGAACTGGTTTGTAAATTGCAACCGCGATTTTAGAGTGGGGCTTGGCTATACTTTGGGTGTGACCCAGCGCAGCGAGTGGGCATATATTCCGGTTCCGGCGCCGTTGCCTTTGGCCGGTATTGAATATAAACGCGTGGCTTTGCAGGCGGCTTATGTTCCTGGGGTCAAAAACGATGGCAATGTACTGTTTGTCTGGACTCGGATAGCTATTAATTAATATTTTATAGAATCCCCGCTTGGGGATTTTATTTTATCCTGTTGTCAATTTCATAAAATGCTGTTAGCCTGCGACATATTCATTGAAAGGTAAAAAAATGGAACAAAAAACAATTAAAATCGCTGATTTTGAGATTGGCAACGAACTTCCGTTGTCTTTGTTGTGTGGTCCCTGCCAGATAGAGAGTCGCCAGCACGCTATCGATATTTGCGGTGCCATGCGGGAGATTACTTCTGAACTTGGTATGAACTATGTATTCAAGGCCTCTTTTGATAAGGCTAATCGCACTTCTATTAATGGCGCTCGCGGTGTTGGCATCGAAGAGGGAATGCGCACTTTTGACGAGATTAAAAAACTTTATAATAATATTCCGATTGTAACCGATGTGCACGAGGCATGGCAGTGTGAAGAGGTTGCCAAGCACGTTGACATGCTGCAGATTCCGGCGTTCTTGTGTCGGCAGACCGATTTGGTGGTTGCTGCCGCTCATACCGGCAAAATCGTAAATGTTAAGAAAGGGCAGTTTTTGGCACCTTGGGATGTTAAAAATATTGTCAAAAAGGTTACCGACAGCGGAAATCCCAATGTCTGCATAACTGAGCGCGGCACCAGTTTCGGCTACAATACATTAGTTGTTGATATGCGCGGTTTTCCGCAGATGGCTCGTGATACCGGCTGTCCGGTTATCTTTGATGCCACCCACTCGGTACAACAGCCCGGAGGCAATGGTGCCTCTACCGGCGGGCAGCGTGAGTTTGCTCCGGTTTTGGCTCGTGCCGCGGTTGCTGTAGGCGTGGCTGCCGTGTTTATGGAAACCCACGAAAATCCGGACAAGGCTTTGTCTGATGGTCCCAACACGGTTGCGCTCAAAGATATGAAAGAAGTTTTGTCTGATTTGCAGGAATTTGACCGCATAACCAAAAAGCGCAAATTGCTGTTGAAAACCATCTAAACAAAAAGCTCCGTTGAATAAACGGAGTTTTTTATTGACGATTAGGTGGGCAGGGACTATTTTTTGCCTATGCAGTTTACGGATAAAGGATATATTATCAATATGCGCCGCCATGGCGAGCGCTCGCTGATTCTGACTGTGCTGACACAAGGGCACGGCAAAGTTGTCGGCTTTGTCAAAAACTGCCTCACAAAAAAGAACTTATCCACATATCAGCTTGGCAATCTGGTAGAGCTTGAGGCATGGGCCAGAGTAGATGAGAATATGCTTTTGCTTAAGGTGGAATTGCTTGCTCCAACTGCGGTAAATTTTATTGCAGATGGTCGCAAACTACAGGTTTTGTCCTCTTTGTGCTCGCTTTGCAATACTTGTATGCCTGAGCTTCAGGCTCCGGATAGCTTATACCAACACATAGAGCGTTTTTTTAATCTGATAGATGAAGATAATTGGTTGGCAAGTTATTGCTATTTTGAATTTTATTTGCTTGATTTTTTGGGGGTAGGGCTTGATTTAAGCGAGTGCGCGGTTACCGGCGCTACTAACAATTTGGCCTATGTTTCGCCCAAAACCGGACGCGCCGTGTGCGCAGAAGCCGGAGAACCTTATAAGGAAAGGTTATACAAGTTTCCGCAATTTATCCTCAGCCGCAATTATGCGCCCAGCCCTCAAGAGATAAGAAATCTGCTGGATTTGACCGGATTTTTCCTCTACAAAAACTTTTTTGCCGTCCACGGCTTGAAATTTCCCGAATGCCGTGATAGTCTGGCGAGCATTGTAATATAATGATTTGAGTACTCAAAAATGGCCGAATTGGAAGAAAAAATAAAAACCGTTGCCATGGCAGAAGAGTTGAGCAGCCGCTACCTCTCTTATGCTATGTCTACCATTGTTTCCCGCTCTTTGCCCGATGTGCGCGATGGCTTAAAACCTGTGCACCGCCGCTTGCTGTTTGCTATGCGCCAGCTGCATCTGGATCCCAAATCCGGATTTAAGAAATGCGCTCGTGTGGTTGGTGATGTTATCGGTAAATACCACCCGCATGGTGATAGCGCCGTATATCAAGCAATGGCTCGTTTGGCGCAGGATTTTTCCGTGCGCTATCCTTTGGTAGACGGGCAGGGCAATTTTGGTAATATCGATGGTGACGGTCCGGCGGCTATGCGTTATACCGAGGCTCGTCTGACCGAATTTGCCATGGCATTGATGGAAGGGCTCAATGATGACGCCGTGGATTTCCGCGACACCTATGATGGCGAGGAATGTGAGCCGGTGGTTATGCCTGCCGCCGTGCCCAATCTTTTGTGTAACGGCTCTTCCGGTATTGCGGTTGGTATGGCAACCAATATCCCTCCGCACAATCTGGTCGAAGTCTGTGATGCGCTTTTGTTGCTGATTGAAAAACCCGATGTTGAGATAGAGCCTCTGGTACGCAAGATTAAAGGTCCTGATTTTCCGACCGGCGGTGTAATTGTTGATAAATTTGCCTCCATACTCGATGCCTACAAGCAAGGGCGCGGCAATTTCCGTATTCGCGCCAAGTGGGAAAAAGAAGACCTCGGCATGGGGCAGTACCAGATTGTGGTAACCGAGATTCCCTATCAGGTTGTCAAATCCAAATTGATTGAAAAAATCGCTCAATTACTAATGGACAAGAAAATTCCATTGCTGGCCGATGTTCGCGATGAATCTACTCACGATGTTCGTATTGTGCTGGAGCCCAAAAATCGCAATGTCGATGCCAATATGCTTATGGAACTGCTGTTTAAGCAAACTGAGCTTGAGAGCAAGTTTGCCCTCAATATGAACGTGTTGGATTCCGATGGTGTGCCGCGGGTTATGAGCATTAAAGAGGTATTGCATGAGTATCTGCAACACCGTATGCACGTGCTGGAGCGCCGTTCAGCCTATCGCTTGCAGAAGATTAATGCTCGATTGGAGATTCTCTCCGGCTATTTGATTGCTTATCTAAATCTTGATGAGATTATTCGCATTATCCGCGAGGAAGAAGATGCCAAGGCGGTAATGATGAAGGAGTTTGAGCTTTCTGATAATCAGGCGGAAGCGATTCTGAATATGAAATTGCGCAGCTTGCGCAAGCTTGAAGAAAGCGAGATCCGCAAAGAATTTGATGATTTGAGTGCCGAAAAAAATAATTTGGAAACTTTGCTGTCTGACGAAAATCTCCGTTGGCAAAAGGTTGCTGAAGAGATTAAATTCACTCGCGAGAAGTTTGGCAAAAAGACAGCGCTGGGGCGTCGTCGCACCGAATTTGCCGAGGTTGATGATGATATAGAAATTTCTATCGAGGCTTTGGTTGAAAAAGAACCAATTACCATCATCTTGTCACAAAAAGGTTGGATTCGTTGTACCAAAGGTCACAATTCACTGAACGAAGAATTTAAGTTCAAAGATGATGACGCTTTGCTGATGGCTATCCATGCTCAAACAACCGATAAGATTGTGTTGCTGGACACCTCGGGCAAGTTTTTTAATATTTCTGCTGCTGAGATACCAAGCGGCCGCGGTTTTGGGCAGCCTCTGCGTCTGATGATAGATCTTGGCAATACGGACAATATTGTTGATATGTTTGTGTTTGACGCCAAGGCAAAATATCTTATTGCCTCCAACATCGGGCGCGGCTTTGTTGTTGATGAAAACCATATCATTGCCCAAACCCGCAACGGGCGCAAGATTATGAATGTTGCCGCCGGCGAGCAATTGGAATTTTGCAAAAAAATTACCGGAGATATGGTGGCAGCTATCGGAGATAACCGCAAATTGCTGATTTTTAGAGTAGATGAGATTCCTACCATGGCTCGCGGTCGCGGTGTAACCTTGCAAAAGTATAAAGATGGCGGTCTCGCAGATATTCAAATATTTAATGAGGCAGATGGCTTTACTTATAATCGTGCCGGCGGAACCAAGACCGAAACAGAGTTGCTAAACTGGCTCGGACATCGGGCTCAGGTTGGTAAACTTGCTCCGTTTGGCTTCCCTAAGAGCAACAAGTTCTTAAAAGAGTAGCAATGGCAGAGGTATTGTTTGAATATGTGCGCCAGGGAGCGTATGTCAAAGTCACCGCGCTGGAGCCGGAAACCGGAATAGAAGCCAGCGTGGTGGTGCCAACCTCTCTTAGTCAGGAGCAGATGAATCTGCAAGCTCTCAAAAAACTTAATTATGTTTTGCGCAAAAAGGCCGAAGAATAATTCCTATACCAATTATCTGCAGCAACTGCGCCCAAAGCCTCAAAAGTAGTTGACGACGAGAATTTTCTTGCTGATGCCCGTGTCCGCCTCGAGACTTGTGGATAAGTGGGCGGAAGTTGGTACAAACTATTCCCATTTTGCAAATAATGTTTTAGTATGCCAATTGCCTGAAAACAGGCAGGGGAATATTATTGAAAATGGGGAACAAAATGTCTGAAAATACTGGTGAAAACCGCACAGCTGTTGCGGCCAACAACCTTCCGCAATTTATGAATGAGGCACCTCGCTCAATTGAGATTGAGGAAAAGCCGTCGTGGCTCAACAACAATCTGCACAAGCTGATGATTGGGGTGAGCGTGGTTTGGTTTGCCATTGTGCTGATTTATATTACCCAGTTTTTCGGATGGGATAACCTCTTTTTAATGATGCCCGATGAATTTGGCGGATTTTTGGCCGGCATCACGCTGCCTCTGGCCATTATATGGGTAGTTATGGCCTATATTGACCGCGGAACTTCTTTTAAGCAGGAGGCCAAATTCCTGCGCGCCTATATGAATCAGCTGGTATACCCCGAAGACGGTGCTCCCCAAACCGCCAAAGCCATGGCTGATGCTATTCGTTCTCAGGTGGTTGAACTGCAGGAAGTCAGCAAAATGGCAACGATGCACACCGCCAAAATAAAAGATGAAATCAGACAAAATATCAATGAGTTCGCCAAGCTGGTTGCTACTTTAGATAATTATTCCTCCAAAACCATCGTCGAATTGAGCGATGTTGTAAAATATCTGACACAGAATTTTGAAAAAATAACCGGCAAGGCGCAAACTTCGGTAGAAACTTTTGCCGGACTGAATCGCGAGTTTACCGGCGGTGCCGTTGATATTGAAAACACGCTTAACAGTTTGTTTGACAAACTTTTGCCCCGTTTGAAAGAGATAAAGGAGTCTTCAGAACTATTGCATGAAATTTCAGATTCCAACAGCCACGATATTGTTCGAGCTAACGAAATGCTGCAAAAGTTCAATGAACAAGCCAGCAGCAACCTGACTATGATGAACGAGGCGCTGAATACTCAAGTGCAAAACCTGCAAGAGATATCTTCAGCCGCGGTCACCAACTGCAATGTGCTCAAAAAAACGGTTGGTAATGAGCTGGACAATATGGCTGCGGTTATGGATGGGCACACCAATAAATTGGAACGGGCAATTTCTGACAGCAATCTGATTATCCGCGGCAAGATTGACGAGCTGTCCAAGTATGCCGCCGTGCAGATTGAGAGTATTAATGACAATATCGGCAAAGGTTTGGGCAACCTAGATACATCGCTTGATGCTCAAGTCAAAAAAGTTGATGGCGCGGTTTCCAAACACAGCCATGAACTGGTTGAACTTATCAATACTTTGGATAAACATGTTGACGGCATTAACAAAAAGCTTTCCGATCATGGCGAGATTTTGTCGCAAGAGCTGGATAAACTCATGGTACGCGGCAACAATCTGGAAGACAGCATTGCTATTCAGGTAAATAATCTTAACAGCGTTTCTGATCAGGTAACCAATTCTTTGCAAAAGATTGATAACTCGCTTGAGAATAATATTGATACTTTGCAAAGCCGCTCTGCTACTGCCAAAGACGAGTTGGAAACCTATATTAAAACGGTAGAAGACAAGACTGCGGATTTGCAGCGGTTGTCTGCAGAGACACTGGAGCAGAGCAAAATTGCCGGATCCGATATGCAGAGCCGCCGCGAGCATGTTTTGTCTACCATTAATGAAGTGGCGGCAAAAGTGCAAGAAGTCAATTCATTGCTTGATGCTTCTGCTCTCGGCCTCAAAAACAATTCAGACAGTTCTGTTGCCGCCATTAACGCTGCCGCAGAAAATATGCAGCGTTTTGCCAATACTTTGAACGAAACCGCCGCTGTGGTTGTGGCTCAGAATCAAGTCAGCGAGGCCTCTTTGGCGCAACAGCACAAAAATATTACTTCCAGCGCCGCCAGAGTAGAGGAGATTAAGGCCGAACTCAAACAGCAGATTGATATATTAAGCACCGCTTCTGCCGCGTTGGAAAACGATGCCTCCGCAACGGTTGCCAACCTAAAAGAGGGTTTGGCATCAATGCTGGCCTCCTGCAATGAAGTTATTAATAAGAGCAAGGCTATTAATGACAATTTGACTGAACAGGCCAATCAGTTTGATACCTCGGCTAACCGCACGCTGGCAAAAGTTACGCAGTTTGAAAATGTATTAACAGCGCAGAACCAAAGCATTGAGTTGTTGACTCAAACCGTTGCCGAGCGCTCATCAGTAATGGAGAGCACGTTATCGCGCCAGAACAAAGCAATTAGTGACACCTCCGCCGAGACTCTTAAGAGTTTTCGCAAAGCTGCCGATGAGTTTGAAACTCAGAGCAAAGAACTGCACGAAATCTCTCGTCGTACGGCCGAATATACCGCCAGTGTCAGCGCCGGTTTGGATGAAAAAGCCGCCGCGCTCAATACTTTGTTCAAACAACAAGAAGCTGAATTTTATAATTTCTGTGATAAGATTTCCGACAATGCCGAGAGCATGAGCACCGCGCTCAAACAACAGGTTGGTATAATCGAGCAGAGCGCCGACAAAGTATTCTCCCGCATGGTTGTGCTTGAAGAAGATACTTCTCGCCATACGGAAGCAGTTGTAAACAATTCTCACCGTTCAATTGATCGTCTGGCCGAGATTGAGGCAATGGTTGATTCTAAGAACAAACTAATCAAAAAAATGGTGGACGAGGCTTCGGCTAATCTGGATGGATTTGCCGGCAAACTACAAGAGAGTGTGGGGCTGTTTAGCGGTGCTGCGCAAAAACTCCACGAGCAGGGCAAAGATACTACCGGCGTTATTCTTGAAAATTGCGGCAAATTGCAGTCAGCTGAGATAGATTTGAGCAAAACCGGCGCCAATATCGGCAAACTTTTGGAAGAACACGTCAAAAATATTGATTTAGCAGTTGTTAAGGCGCAGAACCAAAGCGAAGACATTAACAATAAACTGTCTTCTCAGGCGGAGGCCTTGACCGAGATAACCAATACTTTGGCCACGCAAAGCCGCTTGAGCGAGGCTTCTTTGGCTCAGCAATATAAGTATTTGTCTGATACCACGACTGATGTTGCTCAAAAGATTAAAGAAATCAGCGACAAGTTCAAAGGTACCACCGACGGTATTTTTGATACTTCCACCAAGCTGGCTTATGAATTTGATGTTCTTGGCGACAGGTTGATTAAGGCCGGCGAAGATGTCAACAAAACCTCCAAGAACTCAATGAAGAGCCTTGACCAGGTTAATGTTGTGCTGTCGCAAACCGGCGAGGATTTGGACACCGCGGTTAAACAATCGGTAGCCCATATCGGCAGCGTGTTTAAGGAATATGAGAAATTTATTGCCGGATTTAATACCGTTACGGCCGAAACCAGCACCGGTGTTATGGAAATCAACAATCTCATTTCTGCCCAGAGCGGCAAGATGATTCAGATTTCTGATGATACCAAGAAACTGGTTGATTGCTTTAACAACGTATTGAGCGATACTTCCAACCAGCTGGCCGAGCGCGCAAATCAGGCCTATGATAAGGTAAAAGGTTTGGGCAAAGAGCTCAAGAATCTGAGCCTGCAAATGGAAGACGCCGCCAAGTTGAGCTCCGCCCATTTGGTAAATTCCGGTGACAAATTACGCGCCGCCATTAGCGAGATTTCCGCCAATGCCGAGCGAATCTCCAATGATATTCTTGGCTCCGGCGAAGTATTTCTTAAGCAATCCAATGCGTTGGTTGCGGCGACTGATGACACAGTGGCTAAGGTTAATTCGGCCATGGGCGGATTGCTGGAGACCAGCAAAGACTTTGGCTTATGCGGAGACAATGTTGTTAAAGACGCTTTGCGGGTCAGCGAGATTATCGGCGCCCAAATCAAACAGATTAATGAACAGACCCGCAAGGCGGAAGACACTCTGCAGAGCCTGACCACCTCTTATCAGGAGATTCAGATTGAAGGCTTCTTAAAGCAGGCGTCCTCAATTATTGAAAAATTAGAGAGCGTGTCGGTAGATATCAACCGTATTTTCAATCCCAAAGATGAAGAAGATTTGTGGAAGAAGTTCTATAACGGCGATACTGCGGCCTTTGTCCGTTATCTGGCCAAAAATATGACCAAGTCTCAAATTATTGCCATTCGCAAAGAATATGAGAAAAACGAGGAGTTCCGCACTCAGGTTAATGCTTATCTTTCAGAGTTTGAGGTCCTAATCAGCTCTGCCAAATCGCATGAGCATTCCGGATTGCTGCTCTCGGTTATTTCTGGCGCAGACATTGGCAAGCTGTATTACATTTTGGCCAAAACCTTTGACAGACTGGATTAATTAGCCCATGAGCCGGTTGTATGTAAATGACTATATCAACAATCTGCAGCAACAGATATCCTATTCTGTTGTCAAGATTCGCCAAAAGTCAGGAACTGCGCAATCGCTCACAAAAGATTCCTCAACAGAGGAGGCTTATTCCGGACAATCTAAGGTCGACGGCTATGCATACAGCCTTTTGGCCGAAGATATCAGCTGGTCTTTACAAGGACAGATGTCTGCTCCCGACGAAAACAGCGGCTATGCTTCGGCTTCTTATCAGTATGCCGGCAATGTCTTGAAAGAACCAACGGTGCTGATAGATTTTATGTTCAAGAACAATCGCGAATTTGATTTTAAGGTATAGATGCAGATATTGGATTTTAACAGTCGGGTATTTTTAGCTCCCATGGCCGGCATTACCGATAAGCCGCTGCGCAAGCTGACAGCGTCATTCGGGCAGGGTAATATTGTCTCTGAGATGGTGGCAATAAATGCTCTCTCGCGCAAAAATCCCAAAACCTATCGCATTGCCGATGTTCGTGATGAGCCATATCCGGTAGTGGTGCAGTTGGTTGGCAGTGACTTGCCTATGTTTGATTATGCCGCCAAATTGGCCGCCGAACTTGGCGCTCACTCGTTAGATATTAATATGGGCTGTCCGGTTAAAAAGATTGTCGCCAACCATTCCGGATCTTATCTGATGACGGATATGCCGCTGGCAGAAAAGATTATAAAAACAGTAACTTCCGCCACATCATTAAAAGTCAGCGTTAAGTTTCGCAAAGGTTGGGATTGTAACCATGTTAACGCGGTTGAATTTGCCCGCATGTGCGAAGACTGTGGCGCCGCCTACATTACGATACATGGGCGCACTCGTTCGGAGTTCTACTCTGGCACGGCGGATTGGGATATTATCGGCGAGGTTAAATCTACCGTCAAAATACCGGTAATCGGCAATGGCGATGTTTCTTCGCCGCACAAAGCCAAAGAGATGTTGGAATATACCGGCGCCGACGGGGTAATGATAGGGCGAGCCGCACTCGGTCAACCATGGATAATTGCCCAAACGCACGAATATTTGGAGCATGGTACTGAGCCGGCACCCATGCCGGTGCCTCTTGCCAAACAGGCGTTGTTAACCCATATTAAAGGGTTGGTGGACTATTATGGAGAAAGGCTGGCGCTGGGACTTTCGCGCAAATATGTCTGCTGGTACTGTAAAAATCTGCGCGATGCCCGCCGTTTTAGAGAAACTTATGTGCGCATAGACAATCTTCCCGATGCGCTCAACGAGATAAACCGCTTTTTTGATGAGGTCAAAGCATGAGAATTATTGTTTGCGGAGCCGGTTCTGTAGGACACAGCGTTGTCAGCTACCTGATAAAAGGAAATAACGATATTGTTGTGATTGACCACAACCAGCGCCGTTTGGATGAAATTTCCAAAGAATATGATGTGCTGCCGATATTTGGTGAATCTTCTCATCCTGATGTTTTGGAGCGTGCCGGCGCTGCCGATGCCGATATGATTTTGGCGCTGACCGATATTGATGAAGTAAACATGATGGTTTGCCAAATTGCCTACACTTTGTTCAGTATTCCTCGCAAGATTGCCCGCATTGACAGCGAGGCGTTTTTGGATCCGTTGTGGAGTGCGCTGTACAATGACCACCATTTGCCGGTAGACCTGATTATATCGCCGGATATTGAAATTGCCAATACCATCTTGCAAATTCTCAAATACCCTGGGTGCTCCGGTTTTTTGCCGGTGCTGGAAGAACAGGGGTGTATTCTTACCCTCAAATTGACCGGAAATTGCCCGTTGCTGAATATTCCGTTGATGCAACTCAGCCGCCAAAATGAAACTTTGGATATTGCGGTAATCAATATTTTGCGTGATGGCCGCAGTTTTATTCCCGATGCCTATGACAACTTGCTGGCCGGTGATGAAATTAATATTTATACCGATATTTCGGCCGTATACAGCACCATCAGCGCCTTTGGACTAGAGAAACCGGGCAACGAGCGCTTGCTGATTTTTGGCGGCAATTCCATTGCCGAGCATTTGGGACGCCGGATTGAGCAAGATGACAGCATTGTCAGTTGCAAGGTTATTGAAGAAGACTTAGATTCTGCTCGCCGTCTGGCGCGAGATTTGCAAAGCGCCATTGTCATTCACGGAGAAATGCTCAGCGATGTGATTTTGGATGAGGCCGATATCTCTCATACCGATGCTGCTATTGCCGTAACTGATAATGACAAAGACAACCTCCTTACAGCCTTGTTGGCCGAAAAACGCGGCGTTTCTTCAACTTTAGCTGTTGTAAACACTCCATCTTACAATAATCTGGTTTTTAATATTGGCGATAATATATTGGTAGACCGCAGTTCGGTAACAACTTCACACCTGCTCAAAGAAATTCGCCGTACAAAAATGCAAGAGGCCTATGCAGTTAGCCGCGGGCAGGGTGAGGTATGGGAGATTAAACTGGCCGAAGATGATATCTGCGCCGGCAAAAAAATCGGAGAGCTGAATTTGCCCAAAGCCTGTCGTATCTTTTTGCTCAAGCGCGATGGCGGCATAATCTATCCGGACCCCACCACTCAGCTTAGACCAGATGATATGATTTTGCTTTATACTGATTCGGCTGCTATCAGACAGGTGGAAAATATTTTTGCGTAAAAAAACTTTACTAATCTGAAAAAATGTTGTTAGATTTAAGTAAATGAATAAACAGAAGGAATAAATAAATGTCCCAAAATGTGCAAAATGACTTTTTAAATAATATTCACAACAACAAAGTATCTGTTACCGTGTTTTTGGTAAACGGGGTAAAGCTTCAAGGCATAATCACCGGATTTGACGATGCCTCTTTACTGCTTCGCCGTGACGGACACACCCAGCTTATCTATAAACACGCGGTTTCGACCATTATGCCGGCCGAGGCTATAGATATAGAAGCTGCCGAATAAATTGCCGTTTGTTGAATTTGATTCCCATCCGCAAACCAAGGCCGCTGTTATCTTTCCAGAGATAGCGGAACAATATCTCAATGTCTCTGCCGAGGCCAGATTGCAAGAGGCTGTCGGTTTGGCTCTGGCCATAAATCTTGATGTCGTGTATCAGGAGACGGTGCGTCTGCGCGCCGTCAAACCCTCAACTCTGATTGGGCACGGCGTATTGGAGCGCCTGCGTCCGCTGTTTGTTGCTCAAGGTGTGGAACTATTAGTAATAGATGCCGCTTTGAGCCCGATTCAGCAACGCAATCTTGAAAAATTTTTACAAATTAAGGTAATTGACCGCACCGCGCTTATTTTGGAAATATTCGGTGAGCGTGCTCAAACCAATGAGGGCAAGTTGCAAGTAGAGTTGGCGCACCTCAGCTATCAGCGTAGTCGTTTGGTGCGCAGCTGGACCCATCTTGAACGTCAGCGCGGCGGCGCCGGTTTTTTGGGCGGCCCCGGCGAGACGCAGATAGAGTTAGATCGGCGTATCATTGATGATAAGATTTTGCGGATTAAAAAAGATTTGGAAAAAGTGCGGCAAACACGGCAAATCCAGCGTTCTTCACGCCAAAAAGTGCCGTATCCGGTTGTGGCTTTGGTTGGTTATACCAATGCCGGCAAGTCTTCTTTATTTAACCGCTTGTCAGATGGCCATGTTTTGGCCAAAGATATGCTGTTTGCCACGCTTGATCCGGCACTGCGCCGTCTCAAACTGCCGTCAGGACGGATGGTAATTTTATCTGATACTGTTGGTTTTATTTCTGACTTGCCGCATGAGCTGATAATGACCTTCCGCGCCACGTTGGAAGAAGTTTTGCAGGCAGATATTATCGTTCATGTCCGTGATGCCGCCAATCCGGAGAGCAAAGAACAAAAGCAAGATGTGCTCAAAGTTTTAGAGAGCCTCGGTTTGCAAAATATTGAAGAAGGCCGCAAATATATAGAGGTCTTAAACAAAATAGATTTGCTTTCTGCCGAAGAGAGGGCAAAGCTGACCAACAATCATGGCGCTTTGCCGCTTTCTGCTCTCACCGGCGAGGGCTCATCGGCACTGTTAAATCTGCTGGACGAGCGTTTGGCAATCGGTTATAAGGTTTTGGAATTCTCTGTTTCCGCTGCTAACGGCAAATTGATTTCCTGGCTGCACCGCAACGCCGAGATTATATCTTCACGTTCTGTAGCAGAAAATATGGTTTTTAAGGTTCGTATCAGCGCTTCTTCCGCCGCCAAGCTCCAAAAAATGTTGTAATGCTTCTTGATAAACAGCTAAAAATCCAGCTGTTCGCGGATTATATCTGAGGTCAAAAGCTGGGGCAGCAGTTTATATTCCGTAGTTTTGCCGTTGTAATAGACATACAGTGGAATAGAGTTGCGTCCATAGCTTTCCAGCGCTTGTCCGATTAGTTCATCATTATTGGTCCAGTCTGCCCGCAACAGATGCAAATTATGCTGTTTGGCCAACTGCGCAAATTCTTGAGTATCCAAGACATTGCGCTTATTCATCAGACAGGTCAGGCACCATTTAGCCGTAAAGTCAATTAACACCGGCTGTCCGTTTTCTGTCAGCTCTGTTACAGCCTCCGGTGAATAAGTTTGCCAAAGGGTTTCATTCTTCTGCGGCATTAACTGATTATGCAGAATCCAAAGTAACCAAATGGCGGTCAAAAACACCGGAATTGCAAATATTTTTTGCAATATCAGCATCCATTTTCCGGGGCGCGGCAATATTTTGTGAATAGTATTTGGAAACATTCCGGCCAGCGCAAAGGGCAGAGCATAGCCCAATCCCAGCGCCAAAAACACCGGATAATACATATAAATCGGCGCGCTCAAAGTATATCCGATAGCAATTCCCATAAACGGCGCGGTGCACGGACTGGCAATCAGCACTGCCAGCAATCCGGTCATAAACGAGTTTAGCAAATGGTTGGCAAAGCTCATTCTGCCGGCACTGTCGGCAAACGGATTTTTTAACGTTATCACATCGAGCAGCAACAATCCGATAAACACAAACACAAGCGCCATTATTCCCACAAACCATGGCGATTGCAATTGAAAACCCCAGCCGATATGTTCTCCCTGCAGACGAAGCAACAGTAAAATCGTTGCCATCGCGCCAAAACACAACACAACCCCAAGAGTATAGAACAAAGCTTCCAGCCGATTTTTGCGCCGATTATAAGAAGTTTGCGCCAGCGAGATAATCTTAATTGCCAATATCGGAAAGATACAGGGCATGGCGTTCATAATTATTCCACCGCCAAACGCCAGCAACAAAACCCACCATATTGCCGGAGCCTTTGCCGTTTGTCCTGCCGGCAGAAACCAAGGCTCTGCGGCTAGCAGTTCATTCTTCCAAGCGGATGTCGGCAGTTGTTCTCGCGGGTTGGCGGGGAGGGTAATCTCAAATGTCTTCTGCTCGGGCACACACTCTTCCCGACAGGCCAGCCATTTAACTTTTAGCCCCAGAGACAGCGGATTGGTGCCGATATAGCTGATTAGTGCTTGATAATAAGCGGTATCGCCAAAGCCGCGTTGAACAATACCTTCCGTTTCAAATTCTTCATCTCGGCTCCAGCCGATTTCGCTGACAACAACGCCCTCCAGAAGGCGCCACTCAAGCTTTGTCGGCATTCCGACATCGGTGTTGTTGCTAAAGATATGCCAGCCGTCAGACATCTGAAATTTGAGCAACAATCCCATATTTTGCGCCGGATTAACCTCATCATACTGTGTATAGAGGCTGACTTTTACCTTGTCTGTCAGTTGCTCCTCTATTAGCGCGTGGGCGCATTCCGCCCAAAGCAAACCGATGATTAACGCCGCCGCAAGTTTTTTAAGCATTATTTTTTGCCTTTGGCCGCAATTACAAAGTTATAATATGCCGTAGAAACTACCAGCAAGGTCTTGGCCAGACACCAACAGCCCAAAATTCCCGCCGCCGGTACAAACCACGAGGGAACTAAACACAAAGCCACCAAAACCGTAATAGTTTCTGCTCCTTGCGCCAATCCTCCCAAATAAAACGGAGATTCGTTCAATGCCTCATCGGCTTGAGTCTTGCGGCTATAAGCAATTGTGGCATAAGCCAGCATGGCACAGGCAGAAGCTGCAAACCCAAACAGCAAAAACGCCGCCGCAACCGCGTTGTCGTCATCAGCCAGTGCAAAACCAAAAATAACTCCGGCATAAAAAACATAATCCAAACAAGCGTCTAAAAACACTCCGAAATCCGTTTTTCCTCTAATTTTTGCAACTGCTCCGTCCAAGGCATCGCACACACGATTGGCCAAAATGCAGAGCAACGCCCACAAATACATTTCCAGAGCCAAAAAGTTAACCGCAAACATCCCGATAACAAAGCCGCAGATACTCACCATATTGGCCGATATTCCTGCCTTGGCCAGTTTGCGTCCGCTGCGCTCCGCCCAGTTTTGAAAACATTGCACACCGGCGCACAAATTGGTTTTATTATATTGTGCGTTGATTTTATTAGCTATTGCCTTAAACACGTTTTGCATATTATAATCCTCCGCAATAATTAAGTCTAGGAACAGTCTACTATACTTTTTTAGGAATGTAAAAACTAACTTCGGTTTTATAAAGATAAAATATGCGTATTTTCAAATATATTTCAATACCGGTTCTGCTGATTGTTTTAGCGGTTTACCTGCGCGGCTCGTTTTCCGATTATCAGGAGTTTGGCGGACAAATTTTTAATACCTACTATCGGGTAAAGATTCGCACTTCACTCAATGACAAAACCCTGCCTGACAAGGTTAAAGAGGCTTTGGAGTTGGTAGATTCGCAAATGTCGGCTTTTCGGGAGGATTCTGAATTATCGCGCATCAACCATGCCGCCAAAGGTGAAAAAATCAATGTTTCTGATGAGTTGGCGGCAGTCTTAAAAAAATCATATCAAATCAACCAAGAAACCAACGGCGCGTTTGATCCCGCCATCGGTCCGTTAATCGATTTATGGGGATTCGGACCTTCTCACACCTATAGCAAACCAAGCCGCCGTCAACTGGCTCAAGTTTTGTCTTATAGTAAATATGCCAAACTCAAATTCAGCTCAAATTTTCACACTGTTAGCAAATCAGACGCCCGCACCCAACTGAATCTCTCTGCTATTGCCAAGGGATACGCCGTGGATTTGATTGCCCAAACCATAGAAGAAGCCGGCTTTAAGGATTATATTGTAGAAATCGGCGGTGAAGTTCGGTTATCCGGAGCTCGCGATGATGCCGGAAATTTATGGAATGTGGGAATAGGGGTTCCGCTCAAAGACAGCCGCGCCAACGCGCTTGCGCTTGAATTGTCCAATTATTCTATTGCCACTTCTGGTGATTATCGCAATTTTAGAGAAGAAGATGGGCATATTTTTTCTCACACCATATCTCCACAAACCGGAAAACCGCTTAAAAACGAACTGGCGTCGGTAACGGTGTTTTCCCACAAATGCGCAGATGCCGATGCTTATGCCACCGCAATTATGACCATGGGCGCCAAAGCCGGACTAAAATTCGCCAACCGCCGCAAACTGCCGGTTATTATGTTTTTGCATTCACCGGACGGCGACTATACCATGATGACCTCAGCCCGCGCCCAAGAGCTTATCGGAGTTGAAAGCAATGCAGCAAATTAACCATTATGGCACGGTAACAAACGTCAAAAAAGGTTCTGTTCAAGTCAGAATCACCAGTTATTCCGCCTGCCATAATTGCGATGCCCGCCATGGTTGCGGATTAATGGATTGCCAAAATAAAATGATTGAGATTGCCACAATACATGCTTCAGAATATCAAAAAGGCGAAGAAGTTATTGTCAGTTTGGCGCAAAATTCCGGACTTTGGGCAGTGGTGTTGGGATATGTCTTGCCTTTGATATTTATGCTCCTAACTTTGATAATTGCCCAAATATGCGGTTGTTCTGAAATTACCAGCGGAATATCTGCCATTATTATCTTGATTCCTTATTATTTTTGGCTATTCTTGAGCAAGAAAAGGTTAGCCGAAAAGTTCCGCTTTACCATATCCAAAACAACCGATTAGGAATAACATGGACAATACAATTATTCTCAGCATTTTGATACTTGGCTGTACCGCGGCAATATCAACGATTGTGCTTTATTTTGTTTCTCGGCGTTTTTCTGTTGCCGAAGACCCTAAAATATCTGAGGTTGAGACCTTGCTTCCTCAAGCCAACTGTGGCGGTTGCGGGCGCGCCGGCTGTCATGATTTTGCGGTTTCTTGCGCCGCGGCAGATGAATCTGGTTTTGCCTCGCTTTATTGTCCGGTTGGCGGCAAAGCCGTAATGGACAAAGTTGCTGCCGTATTAGGATTTGCTACCGTTGAAAAAAAGCCGACTGCCGCGGTTTTGCGCTGTAACGGAACTTGTCAAAACGCCCCCCGGAAAGTTAATTTTGACGGCATCAGAAGTTGTCGCATTGCCGCTCGTATTTCGGTTGGGCAAACCGGATGCCCAAGCGGCTGTTTGCGCCTTGGAGATTGCGCCTCTGTCTGTAAATTCGGCGCTCTGAGCCTGGATAAAGAAACCGGTATTCCGGTAGTTGATTATAGCAAGTGTACTTCTTGCGGTGCCTGCGTGCGTATATGTCCGCGCGGATTGTTTGAGATTCGCACTTTAGAAAAAGGCGGACAGATGGTATACGTGGCTTGCCGCAATACCCAAAAAGGCGCTCTTGCCCGCAAAAACTGCAAAGCCGCGTGCATTGGCTGCATGAAGTGCACCAAAGTAAATTCTGATGTCAAAGTGGAGAACAACCTTTCTTATATTCCTGATACGGTATCTGCCGCCGAATTTGGCGAACAACTGCGCAACACTTGCCCGACCGGAGCCATAATCTTTCGCAACGGAGAAAAATTATGAGTAAAATAAATACCTTTTCGATTGGTGGAATTCATCCCGAAAAACGCAAGATTACCACAGATTCTCCGATTATTTTTGCCGGATTGCCTGAATTTGTTTATATTCCTGTCAAACAACATATCGGTGCTCCTGCCAAAATTTTAGTCAAAGCCGGAGATAAAGTAAAAGTCGGCACTCTTTTGGCAGATGCAGACGGCATTGTTTCGGCCGATGTATTTTCTTCCGTTTCCGGCGAGGTGACCAAGGTTGAGGCTGTTGAGGGCGAGTTTGGCTATCTTGAGGATATGATTACCATAAAAGTAGAAGGCGATGATTTTGAACCCGCGATTGACCGCAGTGATGATATAATTCGCGACATTCCCTACACTCCGGAAGAGATTATTGCCAAAATCCGCGAAGCCGGAATTGTCGGCATGGGCGGAGCAGGGTATCCGACCCCGATAAAAACTACCGTGCCCGAGGGCAAAAAGATTGATACGGTTATCTTAAACGGTATTGAGTGTGAGCCTTTTCTGACCGCTGATGATCGTTTGATGGTTGAAAAAGCCGAACAAATTGTAATTGGCGCTAAAATTCTCAATAAAATTTTAGGTATTCAAAACGCCATAATCGCCATTGATGAAAACAAACCCAAAGCGATTGAAATTCTTACCAAAATTACCAAAACTTATGTTGGTGTAAATGTTAAGACCTGTGCCACCAAATATCCTCAGGGCGGAGAAAAACAATTAATTACCGCCATTACCGGTCGAGAAGTGCCTTCCGGCAAGCTTCCTGCCGATGCCGGATGTCTGGTTCAAAATGTCGGCACTGTGTTTGCCATCTATGAGGCTGTGCAAAAAAACAAACCACTGTTTGAACGTGTTGTCACCATTAGCGGAGATGCTTGTCTGCACCCTGCCAATTATTTGGTTCGGGTTGGAACGCCGGCGGCTTTTCTGATTGAAAAAGCCGGAGGCCTCACGCCGGAAACCGCTCAAGTTGTTTTTGGCGGTCCGATGATGGGAACATCTGCCTTTAACATCAACGCCCCCATCACCAAAATCACCTCGGGGATATTGCTGCTGACAGATAAAGGCTTTGCCAAACGCCCCGAAAGTGAATGTATTCGGTGCGGCAAATGTACCTCTGCTTGCCCAATTGGCTTACAACCATACAAGATTGGCAATCTTGTGCAAAACAATCGTTTGGAAGAAACCAAAAATCTCCACGTTTTAGATTGTATCGAATGCGGTTGCTGCGCTTATACCTGTCCGGCTCATATTCCGTTGCTGGACTACTGTAAACTTGCTAAAATGGAACTTAAAAAGAAGAAATAGTCATGCTCAAAATTTCTACAGCCCCTCATATGCAAACCAATCAAGACACTCGTTCTATTATGCGAGATGTGATAATTGCGCTGATGCCGGCGGCGGCGATGGCGATTATGTTTTTTGGCATTAATGCCTTTGCCGTTATTCTGACTTCTGTTGCCGCCTGTATGATGTGGGAATATCTTGCTAATAGTTTTTGGTTCAAAAAAGGCAACACCGTAACTGATCTTTCCGCCGTCATCACCGGATTATTGCTGGCATATAACTTACCCAGCTCAATGCCGCTCTGGATGGTGCTGATAGGCGCTTTTATGGCGATTGTTGTCGGCAAGCTCTGCTATGGCGGACTTGGCAAAAACATCTTTAATCCGGCATTGGTTGGACGAGTGTTTTTGTTCATTTCTTTTCCGGTACAAATGACAATGTGGCCGCAACCGGAATTTATGCGCATTTTTTCAACTGATGTTCAGACATCAGCCACTCCTTTGGGCATAATCAAACATCTTGATGCCAATACCTCAGCCTCTTATTTGAGTTCTCACCTGCCTAATTATTGGCAAATGTTTTTTGGCGACACCGGCGGCTGCCTTGGAGAGGTTTCGGCTTTTGCTTTGCTGTTGGGATTCGGCTATTTGCTTTGGCGACGGATTATCAGTTGGCATATTCCGGCTTTTTATATCGGCACCGTGTTTGCAATAACCGCTCTCCTATACCTGCTTACCGGCGATGTCCGTTATAATCCTGTGATTCATTTGCTTTCTGGCGGATTAATTTTGGGCGCTGTGTTTATGGCTACCGACTATGCGACATCTCCCATGACGCAAAAAGGGCAGATTGTCTTTGCAATAGGTTGCGGACTTCTAACGGTGATTATCCGCCTGTGGAGCGCTTATCCGGAGGGAGTTTCATTTGCGATTTTGATTATGAACGCTCTGGTTCCGCTGATTGATAAATATGTCCAGCCGCGCTACTATGGGCAAAGGAGATAAGCCGATGAACCACAAAACTTTTTTCAAGATGTTTGCGTCGCTTACCGGTATTGCGGTAGTGTCGGCGTTCGTAATGTCCGGAGTCTATCAAATTACCAAAGAGCCCATTGCCAAAGCCAAAGATTCTCAAGAGTTGGAGGCAATATCAGAGGTGGTGGGGGAATTTGACAATGATCCGTTTGCCGAAAAGACCATTATCACCACTCCCGACAAAAAACACAAACTGGCGTTTTTTCCGGCGCGCAAAAATGGAGTAATCAATTCATTTGCTATCAAAACTTATTCCAACAACGGTTTTGGCGGGCGGATTGAAATGATTGTCGGTTTTTATATCGATGGCGCCATCAAAAATTTTAAGATTACCGAACATCAAGAAACTCCGGGGCTTGGCTCCAAGGCAGATGAGAATAAGTTCAAATCTCAGTTTGACGGTTTCAACCCCAACAAACATATTTTTAAGGTAAAAAAAGATGGTGGCGAGATTGACGGCATTACTGCCGCAACAATCACCTCTCGCGCGGTTATAGATGCGATTCAACGGGCTGTAGACGCCTATAATAACTTTAATGCAGGCAAATAAGATGAACAAAACCAGTTATGAAAATCTTACTCGCGGCATTATCAAAGAAAATCCAACTTTGGTTATGTTGCTTGGTATGTGTCCGACTTTGGGCGTCACAACTTCGGCTGTCAACGGTTTGGGAATGGGGCTGGCAACTCTGTTTGCCCTAATTTTGTCTAACTCGATTATTTCTTTGCTAAAGAACATAATTCCCTCACAAGTCCGTATTCCCGCATACATTGTGCTGATTGCAACCATTGTCACGGTTTTAGACTTGCTGATGGCGGCATATCTTCCGGCATTGCATTCTGCTTTGGGGATTTATATTCCGTTGATTGTGGTAAATTGCATTATTTTGGGACGCGCCGAGGCCTTTGCTTCCAAGCACAATCTGTGGCAGTCTATACTTGATGCCATTGGCATGGGGCTTGGCTTTACTTGGGGTCTTGCCTTGTTGGGTATTGTCAGAGAGATATTGGGCAATGCCTCCATCTTTGGCCTCAGCCTTGCCGGTGAAGAAGCAACCCCGATGTTATTATTCATAATGCCGCCCGGAGCCTTTTTAGCGCTGGCAGGCTTGATTATCATTTTCAACAAATTGCGGAGGGCATAACCAATGGCATACCTAATAATTTTTATCACCGCCGTATTTGTCAACAACATTGTGTTATCACAATTTTTGGGCATTTGCCCGTTTTTAGGCGTATCCAAAAAAATCTCCACTGCTGCCGGCATGGGCTTGGCGGTAATGTTTGTCATAACTCTTTCCACTATTGTCACATTTTTAATTTATTATACCTTTTTGCAGCCCTACAACCTTGGTTTTATGATGACTGTAACCTTCATTTTGGTTATTGCCGCTCTGGTTCAGATGGTGGAGATAATCCTCAAAAAGGTTTCTCCGGCTCTGTATCAGGCTCTGGGTATTTTCTTACCGCTGATTACCACCAACTGTGCGGTTTTGGGTATTGCTATTTTAACAATCCAAAAAAACTACACCTTATTAGCCGGTGTTTGCTATGCGCTTTCCAGCGCCATAGGCTTCACTTTGGCAATCATAATCTTTGCCGGAATCAGAGAACGCTTGGAATACACCAAAATTCCGGCGGCACTGCAAGGAACGCCGATTGCCTTAATTTCAGCCGGATTATTGTCTATGGCTTTTATGGGATTTGCGGGAATCAGCAACTAAGCTTTTGCCAACAAATTTTTCAGCTGTTTTACAATCTGGTCAAACATCTGATAGGTCAAAACGCCGGTATTAATATTGTAGCGAGAAGTATGGTATGAATCCAACATCAGGATTCCGTGGTTTTCCAGCTTATGCACATTGCCGTGAGCAAATTTGTGAGCCGCCTGTCTATATCCCAAAATCGAGAGCACCGCATTATGAGCCACCACTCCGAGCGTTAGAATAACCTTCAAATTTGGCATAGCCGCTAACTCCTGCCGCAGATAGGCTCCGCAGTTTTTGACTTCTGCTCCAACCACTTTGTTTTGCGGCGGCACACATCGCACGGCATTAGTCACTCGCACATTTTTCAGCTCAAATCCATCGTCTTTGCGGCGTTCATAGTTTCCCTCTGCCAATCCATTGTCTTTTAGGGCAGGGTACAAAACATCGCCGGCATAATCATTAGTAAAAGGGCGTGCGGTTTGGTTTGCCCCGTTTAGCCCCGGAGCCATTCCCACCACCAAGATTTCCGCCTCCAAACTTCCGAACGGCGGCACCGGACCATTATAATAAGATGGAAATTTAGTCTGGTTTTGCTGTCTAAATTCCAACAACCGCGGACATTTATTGCAACTTTTGTCCGGACATCTAAAATCCATAGCCGTTCCTTTCTGTTATTTTTCCCTAAAATAGAGCAGATTGTGGTAAACAAAGCCTTAAAAAATAAGTACTAATCCAAAATATCTATATTTTTTTTCTTAAACCACTTTAAATCTTTTCGCCCAAGATTATCTACTTCTCATAAACTGCTGATACGCAGTTTAGCAAGAGGACTTCTGCTTAAACTAAAAACCTGTTTATAAATGGAGTTTTAAAAATGAAAAAAACATTGTTACTTGCAAGTGCTGCCTGCATAATCGCCACATCGGCAAACGCCAAAATGTGGAATAACTTTGATCCTTATATTGGCGCAGATTATGCTTATGATAATCTTAATCTTAAAGGAGACGCCAAATACGCCCGAAAAAATTTCAACTCCGCCAAAATCAATCTTGGTACAGATATTACCCAATATTCCAGTTGGGAAGCTTTTTACCAGTTTGGCGGATCGCGCAAAGCTCATCTAAAAGAGAGTCAGGGCGGCGGCATCAAAAAATTTAAGTTTAATGCTTATGGTTTGGATGGCTATGGTTATATGCCGTTGGGCTGTGAACAGAAATTCAGTCTGGTCGGAACACTCGGCGCGGCCGTATACGATACCGAACTCAAGCATAAAAACAAAATCACCAAAAGCAGAGTCGGCTATCGTATCGGCGGCGGTGCTCAGTATAAAATCACTGATAATATTTCCGCTCGTGTAATTGGTCGTTATAGCCACGTTGGTACTCGTGATTTGAAACATCTGGCCGAAGTAACCGCCGGTGTCAGATACTCTTTCTAAAACTAAATACTCTCCTTTATAAAGTAGCCGCCTCTGTCTTGCGCAGGGGCGGTTTCCTTATCTTTTATATGATTATTGCACAAACTACAGTAGCCGTCTTCCCCAATGTCCCTGCGCGAACGGCGATTAGCCGTGAGAAGCAATCCATCTTTTTCTCAAGGCAAAAAATAACCTGTCAATAGTTGTTGAAAACTAAGCGTTAGCACTGGAAAAGTTTGCGTTTAGGCTTTATTTATAATTTGAGAAAGTGCGACAAAAGGAGCAAAAAGAATATGACCGGAAAGATAAGTTTAACTGCGAGTATGCGCAGTAACTTATTGAGCCTGCAGAATATCAGCAGGCAAGTCA
>CAKQNT010000003.1 GCA_934255405.1 uncultured Alphaproteobacteria bacterium | reverse complement strand
CTTATCTTTCCGGTCATACTCTCTTTACTCCTCTTCCTACAATGTTATTTTCCTACAAGGTCATTGCGCGAACGGCGATGACTTTGCTCCTTTATTTACATTACCTCTATCCTCCCTCTCGACAGGCGCGATGGTAATATAAAAAAACAATTCCTTATAAATCCTCCCCCTTGACGGGGGAGGTTTGGTGGGGGTGACAATATTGCAAATAAGTTGCTCCTTTTTCACCCCCATCTAAATCTTCCCCCGTCGAGGGGGAAGACTTATATGGCACTCTCCCTATCTTCGCGCCCCGTCAAGGGGGAAGACTTATATGGCACTCTACTTATCCTCGCGCCCCGTCAAGGGGAAGACTTAGATGGCAATGACAGCTCTCCTTCGTCACTATTTATTCACAATATAACTAACAGCTATTGTTTTTCAAACTCTATTACCAAGTTCTCAACAACTTTTCGGCATTGCCTTGACGGATTTCTTTCGCCATCCTTGAGCTTGTTTGGCTATGCTATCCATTATCAGGCTTAATTGCGCCAATTTATTTATTGATAAAACGTTTAAATCCACACACAGGCGTATTTCTATCTTTAGAAGTTCAAAAGATGTAAGAAAATTATCCAGATGATGTTGACGCTTATCCGCAGAAACATTTGCCCCATATAAATCGCGAAACAATGATAACACATCTCGTTTCATATCCTGACCAAGCGTATATTTGTAATCTCGCGGAAATTTTGTAGTAACCTTGTATATCTCGGTCAATAACAAGTAAGAATCCCGATAAATCGGAAGTTGATTATACATTACCATTTTTAACCCCTTTTCTTTTGGTTTTGTTCATTAATAAAATTCGGTTGCGCCGACGGCGGCCTTGTTTTTGCCGACGAAGTTGGCTTTTTTTCTGCTCTAGAGGACGAAAAAGCTTGTGGACAACCAGTTTTGATGCCTTGGGATCAAGTTCTAATGCCTCTCCCAAAAATGTTTGGTCTATCTTTTGAAGAATCCGGCAACGCAGGCGATATGTGTTGTAATGCCGCATTAATCCGATGTAGGAATTAACGCAAGCCATAAGCTTATTCAATCCGCTAAATGTGTCTTGCAGACTGTGCGACATCTGCGCTATCATTTTATGGACTTTATCATACAAATTGCCCTTGCTCCGGTTGCCGATATAAATGCGATTCGGCTTGATAACCGCGCCAATAAACTTTACCCCCTTGCTATAGTGTTGCAGATAAAATTTTAGCGGATGTAAGTTGAGCTTTAGACGCAAACGCAAAAAAGAATCTATTTTTTGCCGCGCCGCCAATAACTCTTCCTTATCCTGATGAACCAGAACAAAGTCATCTACATAGCGCACATAGTGACGGAATCCCAACTCCTCTGTGATATATTTATCAAGCTTATCAAGATAAAAATTGGCAAAAATCTGTGATGTAAGGTTGCCAATAGGTAATCCGCAATTACGCGCCGACCAAAATAAACTCTTATGGCATGGCAATCCGTTCCAATCAGCACGTCGACCTTTGATAATGCAGTTGTCTTCAGGATTATTAAAGACAATTTGCTTAATAAGACGCAACAGAATCGGCTTATCCGGCAAATGATAATTGTCGTCTATAAATTCATGCAGCATCTGATAAAGAATTGTCTTGTCTATGCTCATAAAAAAAGAACGAATATCCAGCTTGAGAATATAGCAATCACGAGTGTAGCATTCTGAACAGACTACAATATGATTGTTTAGCTCCTTTGCGCCATGCAAAGTACCTTTGCCAACACGGCAACTATAGCTGTCTGCAATAAATAATTCTTCAAATAACGAATTAATTTTGGAAATTACCAAATGATGAACTACACGATCTCTAAAATCAGCGGCAAAAATCTCTCGCTGAACCGGTTTATTGACAACAAAAGCTATTGAGCGGCCAATTTTGTAGTCACCAGAATTAATATCCCGCCAAAGACGAATCAACTCTCGTTCAAAATCCAGTTCAAACGAAATGGCGTTGGATGTCCGACGCTTGTTTCGGCGGCAGTCATAATAAGCCCTGAAAACTTCTTCCAGGGCAATCTGCCCCAACGGCGTGTTTTCAAAAAGCTCATACTGCACATTTTGCTCCCTACATATTACAAGCATTTTTTATATCTTTTCTTAAAAAAGCTGGCAAGGCCTGGCGTAATTGGTATTATCCTTATTGTTGTTATTACGATTGCCACTACTTAGATTGAGTTTCCAAGAATTGTTATTGTTATTCTCAGAAGACGACCAAATAAAAACTGCAATGCCGCCGCTGGAAATCTGAACAGCATGCCGAAACATACTGTGGGCGACCCTTTTTTAATAAAAAGACGCTCGCTTTTAATAACCTTGATTATTAAAATTCTCGCCAATTTATGCCTGCACAATTATAATACCGCTCAACAGCTATATTCGCTATATGTCAGCGGCAATAATACTGCAATATCAAGTTTGATATTTATACACAAAAAATATTTTAAGGAAATGCCCTCACAATTAATAGGAGAGCACAATCTATTTTAATTTCGAGGTAAAGATGGATTGCTCCTCGCGGCTAACGCCGTTCGCGCAAAGACATTTTCCTTTTCTAACGCCACAACCAAGGGAAACATAGCACAAAGAAAAAAATTGTTTCTTTAATACAATTTTAGCCTCTCTATGATTATATTTAGGCAAAACATTTATTTTAGAAGGAAAATTATATGGATGGAGCAATGTTAGGCAGTGTGCCGCAAATGGTATGGGGAATTGATGCAAAAATTGTTGCGGCATCAATTGTGATTATTGCCTATGCAATCTTGTTTACCGAAAAGCTAAACCGCGCAGTGGTCGCTCTGCTTGGGGCGTCGATTATGATATTTGCCGGTATTCTTACTCAACAACAAGCTTTTTTGGGCATAGATTTTAACACACTGGCATTGCTTATCGGAATGATGATGATTGTGGGGATATGTGAAAAAACCGGAATATTCCAATTTGTGGCAATATGGGCGGCAAAAAAAGTGCACGCGAACCCGCGAGGAATCTTGGTGGTTTTGGCAGTCGTAACAGCGTTTTTCTCGGCCTTTTTGGACAACGTGACCACAGTTTTGCTGATTGTGCCGGTAACGTTTCAAATAACCAAAAAGCTCGGCGTGCCGGTTTATCCATATTTATTGGTAGAGATTTTTGCCTCTAATATCGGCGGCACTGCAACTCTGATTGGTGACCCGCCAAACATTCTAATCGGATCTGCTCTTAATCTCTCTTTTATGGACTTTTTGAAAGAATTGACCCCGATTGTGATTTTGTGCATGCTGTTGGTGGTGGCTATCTTTGATTTCTTTTTCGGACGGAGACTGGTTTCTACAACGCAACGCCGCAATAAGATTATGCAATTGCGCGAAAAAGAAAGCATTAAAAATCATTCATTGCTGGTAAAATCCTTGATAGTGCTGGCTTTGGTGATTGGAGGTTTTATCGCTGCAGAGCACTTTCACATTGCCAACGGCACGATTGCCATGGCCGGTGCGGCAACCCTGCTCCTGCTCTACACTTTTGGTAATCCGCATGATGAGCGCGAGCACAAGGTTGAACAGATTTTCTCGATAGTGGATTGGACAACAATCTTCTTCTTTGCCGGATTGTTTGTGATTGTTCATGGTTTGGAAATTACCGGCGTGTTGTCTCTGCTCGGGCATAAATTTGTGGCACTGACCGAGGGCAGTATCAGCAAAGCCAGTTTATTGATTGTATGGGTATCTGCTCTGGTATCAGGCGCAATTGATAATATTCCGTTTGTAGCAACGATGATACCGATGCTTAAGTCTATGGAAGAGGCCTTGGGCGGACGCGAGGCAATGATGCCGGTATGGTGGGCATTGTCAATCGGCGCCTGCTTTGGCGGCAACGCAACTCTTATCGGCGCCTCTGCCAATGTAATTGTTGCCGGAATGGCGGCCAGACAGGGACAACCTATCAGCTTTTTGGGATTTATGAAATGGTCGGTGCCGGTAATGCTGATTACGGTTTTGGCGGCAACCGCATTTATCTATATCCAATACTTTGTTATTTAGCCCTAAACAGCCTGCGGTAAAGATTTATCAACGCCTCCCAAAGCTTGTCGCTTAGCTTGCGCGCCTCGGCGTGAGGTTGGTGAGCTAATTTGGTATATGTGCCGTTGTATTTGCCATATTGAGCAGCAACATCTTCCGGCTTGAGCCCTGTCAAATAAGCCAGATTATCCAACCCTTCTTGTTGGGTATCGCTGCAATGAATAAAATTTTGTCCGCCATACATTTGGCGATACAGCGCTTTGGCATCTTTCATATTTTTGTTTTTGCCGCCTTCATAATGCGGCTGATTATCTTGTACAACCACAACCAAAAAATCGCCGCAGCCGCATTCTTTTTCTTTTTTGCAGCCTTTGGGCAGACTTTTGCCGTAGAACTTGGCCAAATTATAGTGAAAATCTCGCATAGGCCAACTTAGCTCAAAAATCTGTTGCAGCTCAAACTTGGTACTGATGTCCGCAATAATCTGTTGCTCAAGATAACGGCCGTTTTGCCATATTATAAAAATGTTGGTTTCTGCGCTCATATCAAATCCCCTTTTTTAATATGGCGCTAATCGTACAATAAAAATTATTGATAGTACAGATTAAAAAATTTAATGCCCTAATTTAGAACCGCAATGCCAAAGCTCAGATAAGCGGCATAGGCGCACCAAAGCAAATAAGGCAATTGCAAATAAGCGGCGGCGCGGTTGATTGCATAAAAGCGCACAATCATCCAAATCACGGCATAAAAAAGCAACAAGGCCAACCAAGCACCGCTCCAATAGGCAGCCATACCAAAGAATATCGGGGCCCAAGCAAAATTAATAATTAGCTGAACAGAAAACGGCAACAGATAGTAAACAGGATTGCGCTCCTTATAAAGAGCGCTGTGATAAACCGCCCAAGCCCCAAACCCCATAAGCAAATAAATAATTGCCCAGGCTACGGGAAAAGCCTCCGGCAGCGGGCTGTATGGCGGCAACACCAGAATATTATAGGCTCCGAACATATCTCCGGCAATCACCGCGGAGATTTTGCCACCCAACATCGGAAAAAATAAAAACAGTAAAAATACCAGAAAATTTTTCATATTTCCGCCCTCCCTGCCTTAAAAATAAATTCTAAAATAAAAAATTAAAGCCTTAAGCGTTCCTTAAGTTGAAAATGTTTTTCTAAACTTGTAAACGAACACAAACTTTTTATTTTTAGGAGAAATAATATGAACAAGCTTCTTTCTACTTCTGTTTTGACTTTGGCGGTTACTTTTTCATCCGGAGCGTTTGCGGCTTTTCAGGGACCAGCTCCAGCTCCGGTAACTGTTGCTGAAGCTTTGCAGATGAAAGACGACACTGCAGTGGTGCTGAATGGGCAAATTGAAAAAAGCCTTGGCCATGAGAAATATTTGTTTAAGGATGCTACCGGCAGCGTAACCGTGGAAATTGACGATGAGGATTGGCGCGGGCTTGACGTGAAGCCGCAAGATATGGTAACAATCAAAGGTGAAGTTGACAAAGAAATGTTTTCTACCGAAATTGATGTCGACCATATCGAACTGAAAAAATAAGATAAGGACGCAAAATGCGTATATTGATAATTGAGGACGACCCATTAATCGGCGACGGACTAAAAGCCGGACTTGATAAATCAGGTTTTAGCACCGATTGGTTTGATAATGGCGAAGATGGCAAAGAAGCCTTGCTGCAATTGCCGTATGATGCGGTTGTCCTCGATTTGACACTGCCGGAGATTGACGGACTGGATATTTTGCAAAGTTGGCGAGCCCTTGGGCACAAAGAACCGGTGCTGATTTTGACGGCGCGCGGCGAGGTTGATGAAAGGATTAAAGGGCTTAACCTCGGCGCGGACGACTATTTGGGCAAACCTTTTTCTTTGGCGGAAGTTGCCGCCAGACTAAACGCCCTTATTCGACGACGCGGCGGAGAAACCGGAGAACTGATTAAATATCGCAATTTGAGTTTTAATCCCCACAACAAACAGACATTACTTGACGGCAAAGAAATTGCCTTAGCGCCAAAAGAAACTGCCCTATTGGAGCTTTTGCTCCACAATCGCAACCGTGTGATGAGCAAGGAAGTATTAGAGCAAAAACTTTATTCTTGGGATGAAGATGTTTCCAGCAACGCCATAGAAGTGCATGTGCACCATTTGCGCAAAAAACTGGGCAAAGATATTATAAAAACCGTAAACAAACTCGGCTACATGATGGAGGATAAATGAAAAAACTCAGCTTGCGCCTTCGTTTGATATTGTTTTTTGTGATTATATCCTGTGCGGTTTGGGGCTGCGCAGGAGTTTTGGCGTGGACAGAAACCAAAGAAAAAATTGATGAATTTTTTGACACCTATCAAATGGCCATGGCGCGGCAGTTAGCTGGCACCAACTGGAATCGAATTGATAAAGATATTCAAAAGAAGACCGATAACTTGCTTGATGATATCAGGGGCGCCGATGATGAAGACGAGGCAATCGGTTTTGCCGTCTTTGACGCCAGCGGCCGCATGGTTTTTCACGATGACGAAAACGGCAAAGATTTTGCTTATCAGGACATAAGCGGCAGTTTTGTTAAACAACGGGTCGACGGCGAAGATTGGCGAATAATCTGGATCAAATCAGCAGACGGAAAATTTAGAATTGCGGTTGGACAGGAAATTGAATATCGTGACGATATGGCTTGGGATATGCTGGAAGAATTTTTGACTCCGTGGGCAATCGGTTTGGTTATTTTGTTGTTGTCCGTAATCGGAATAATAAGTCGGGAGTTTTTGCCGTTGCGGCGCTTGGCCAAAGACATTGCTGTGCGCAAAGATGATGACTTGAGCCCGATTGCCGATCAAAATATTCCCTCGGAAATAAAACCGCTCACTAACGCAATGAATCAACTGTTGGAAAAGGTTAATGCGGTTTTACAGCGTGAACGGCGTTTTATCTCTGACGCGGCGCATGAACTGAGAACTCCGCTGACCGCCTTAAAAGTTCAGCTTGATGTTGCCAAGCTCTCTGCTGATGACCCCAAAACACTTGGTGTTACTCTCGATAAATTGGAACAAGGAATTAATCGTTCAACCAGACTGGTAGAACAACTTTTGGCCTTGTCCAGACTGGAGACCTCTATTCAGACCGGACAAATTGTTGCAGAATCGCTGAATTGGAAATTTTTATGCGAGCAGTTGGCTGATGAATATCGTTATGATATTGCGGCAAAAAAAATATCTCTGCAAATCTCCGAAAATGGTCAGGGTCCGTTTGCAAAGGGGAATCCGGTTTTGGTGGAGCTTATGCTGCGCAACCTACTGGACAACGCCATAAAATACAGTCCGCAAGAGGCAAAAATTGCGATTAATATAGGTAATAGCTATATTGAAGTGCGTAATACCGATGTACAAATAAAACCACAAGATTTGGTCAAACTCGGACAGCGCTTTTTCCGCGTGGCCGGTCAAAATGAAAAAGGCAACGGAATCGGACTTTCTATCGTTAAATGTATTGCCGATTTTTATGCTTGCAATCTGACTTTTGCCAATCCAGAAAATATATTTTGCGCCAAAATTGAACGCAAAGACTGATTACATGGTAATATCGGCCAGTTGGCAGGGAATTATACCGGCAAGAGCAGAATAAGCCAATTCAACCTGATAGCCGACTTTGCCGGCGCTGAAAATAATGGTGGCGAAATCTGCCGCGCTTTGGTCTATGGTGGTGGTAAAAAACTTTTTCATACCCACGGGTGAACAACCGCCATGAACATATCCGGTGAGCGGCAAAAGTTCTTTTTGCGGGAGCATATCCAAGGCCTTTTCTCCCACCGCGGCGGCGGCTTTTTTCAAGTCCAGCTCCTGAGCAACCGGCAACATAAAGACATAAAAATGCCGTGATTTGCTGACGGTTACCAATGTCTTGAACACATGCGCCGGATCTTGCCCCAAAGCGGCGGCAATCTCTATGCCGCTGGTGGCGCCGGTGCCCAAATAGCAATAATGATTATAGGGGATTTTGTGCTTGTCGAGCACGCGCATAACATTAGTCTTAATTTCCATTGGTTTTACTCCTGTCCCTACTATACGCAAATCATACCCAAAATCAACAGCAAAAACCCCGCCGGAATATTCCAAACGGGGTTTGCCTTGTGTGAAGAATAACAATTTTGCTAGAAATTGTATTGGAAGCCTAAGCCATACATATTGCTGTATGCCTCGTATTTGCTGGAGTGATCATTATAGGCAGGGTTCCCACTTTCACGAATGAAGGATTTTTTCATAAACAAGTGAGCGTAGCCCAAATCAAACTGCATATTGTTGTAAGTATAGCTCAAGCCTGCAGAAATCCAGATACGATCAGAATCCGGAATACGGTGAGTACGATAACGGTTGTCACGCGACGGAGATTGATCCCAAGCGGTACCAAAGCGCAAGGTCCAATTATCATTCAGATAATGTTCCGTACCGGCGGAAATAGTCCAGCTGTCTTTCCAATTATATTTTACAGATGGTTTTCCGGCCGTGGCGGTTGAAGTCATTGAGAATTTCTCAAACGAATCGCCCCAACGAGTGAAACGAACCGATCCGGTAAAGGCGGTTTTTTCAAACGGTTTGTGATAAGCCGAGAGCAAAACGGTTTCCGGCAGGTCGGGAGAAGATTTACCATCTGAATATACACCGGCTATGCCCGCTGCAGCCGGAGAAGTGGCAGTGATGGTGTGATCACCTTTAACACGCTGAATTGACTTAGGCTTATAAGACAAGCCGACACGAGTATTTTCACTCGGAGAATACATTACGCCCAAAGTACCGGTATATGTCCAGCCATCAAGCTCAAACTCGCTTTCGCCAATTTTTCCGGCAGTGGGATGATTTATATTGTTGGTCATATTGCCATAGATATAGCGGGCGATAAAGCTGGCGCCAAACGACCATTGAGAGTTCAGCTTGTAGGCAGTGGACAAGTTGTAATCAATAACCTCTAAGGTGGATTTGCGAGCGCTGTCGGCTACAAAGCTGTCTTTTTTGTAGCGGGTAGCCAAGCCATAAGGAGCATAAACACCGCCGCCGATAAACCATTTGTCATTGATTTGATATTGCCCGAACGCAGCCGGCAGAGGCACGCCAAAATCCATATCGGTCTTTTTGCCCAAGGAATCCGGTGATTGTCCTCTGACATCGGCGGCAACCTCAGCCATAGTAAAGCTGGCTTGCAAACCGCTCTTTTTGAGAGTCATACCGGCAGGGTTATAAGCAATCGCCGAGTAGTCATCACCGACAACGCCGGCACCGGCGAAAGAACGCCCGAGGTTGGTTACGGAATATTCATTAAGCTGATAGCCGGAGGCCAAAGCTGATGCACTCCACAGGCAAGCGGCACTGAGAGTGGTAGCAGTAAGAAATTTTTTCATTATTCTTGTCCAATTGTTGATAGTTAAGTATTTTTTTGTTGCCTTTATATCAGTACATTTGCTATAAAATGTAAAGTAAGCACTTGAAAGTGCCGTAGTTTCTCAAAAGATACTAATGAATAAAACAAACAGTTAGGAGCAGCTTTTATGATTGATGATGTGCAAAAATATCTTGCGGAGATGACCTCTAAGGTCTTGGGCGACCGCTGGAAGCTCCTGATTATTCAGAATCTGCTGGACGGAACTAAGCGTTTTGGCGAGCTGAAAAAGTCTTTGGGGGATATTACGCAAAAAGTTTTGACCTCTAATCTGCGTATGCTGGAAGAAAAAGGGCTGTTGATACGTCAGGTATATGCCCAGATTCCGCCGAGAGTTGAGTACACCCTCACCGCTGTGGGATACAGCCTCAAGCCGGTGATAGAATCGATGATGGCGTGGGGTGCAGAATATCGCGACCACATGTTGCTGGGAATTGAAAACCTTTCTTAAACAAAGCAAAAGCCTCCTTTTAGGGAGGCTTTTTGTTACTGTTCAGCTAGCGCTGTTTCAATCTTGACACGCTGTTCTTCATCTTTGCAGGCGATGATTATCTCAGCTATGCTGACATCTTGAACATAGCTCTCAATTGCGCTCCACAGCTCGCGGACAAAGGCTAATTCCGTCAGCCCGTCGCGGATACACAGCGGAGTCATGGCAACCGTCTGCAGGTGATACTTAGGAGCCTCAATAAACATACCGATTAGACCGGTATGAATGCCACTGCAAATGTTTTCGGTATTGTGTGAGCGACATACAATGTTAACCAAAAACTTTGATTTGCCGCCGCCGGACTGGGTAATATACATCTCTCCAAGAGAAAGATTGTGTCCGCGCAGATGGCGAGTCATTCGCAGATCAATAAAGCGGCGCACACCACGGGCTCCGGCACTTTTAACTTCCAGACGTTCATTGTCGGGATTCACGTGATATGGAAAATAGGGCAAAACATAGGCATCAGCCTCAATATCGCTCAAACTTCCAACCACCAACTTAATGTTTACGGTTCTTACTTTCATAATAAATAGTGAATAGATTAATATGACACAATTATAAAAAAACTGCGCCGATGCTAGCACTCACAAATTATAAAGCAAGAATTTAAGGTAGTTTGTCACAGCCTTTTAGCGGTTCCACAGGCGATTGCCGATACTTTGGCGAACAGAAACAATCTGAGGTTGGCTTGATAAGTATATGGCAACTCCGCCGGTGCCTTTCAGATCCAAAAAACGGTCATCAAGTTTCAGCCCCTGACCTTTGATAATCTGAATCCGTTTTTTGTAGGTGCAAATATTTTCTTTGCAACTCAAATCAAGCCATTTGTATGATTGCGCCTGCCCCTGCCAAATTTTTTGGAGCAAGATTTGACGCCGTTTTCCCAATGGTTTTGAGGCGGTTTTATCCAGCCAAACTTGTTTGGTAAACTGATTGCCGCGTGAAGGCAAAATCACCATAGCGCCGCGATTGTCTTTGACGGCAATTACATTGGCTTCTTCATTAACCAAAATATCTGGATTGCAGGTGATAAAAACGCTCAAAATTCCGCAAATTATAAACGGAACACTCCACAAACGCCAACGGCGTTCCCATATACACAACCATAAACCGCCCGACACGGTCAGTATCAGCCCCCACAACGGCATTGACAGCACCGGTACCGAAGCACCTTCAAGCGAATTTACCCAACCGGTAATATCATTAAGAACACCAACGCCCCAACCCACCACTTGCAGAGCCGGAGAGTCCAACCCCAAAGGCATCAGCAACAACGCAAACATGGTAAACGGCATTACCACAAAGCCGATTATTGGTCCGGCCAGCAGATTGGTGAGCGAGGTATAAACCGCAACCCGATTAAAATGATATATGGCAAATGGAAGAGTTGCAATACTGGCGACAAAATCCGCTAGCACAAGCCCTACAGCATAAGCAATCACTCCTTTGCCCACAACCGACAACAACGATGATTTGTCAGCGGAAAACCATCGACTGAGCCGCGAGGAGAATTTTTCATAAAAAGCAATCAACACGACAACCGCGGCAAAAGACATCTGAAAGCTGGCGCCAACCAGCGCGTGAGGAGCGAAAAACAACACTATCAGCGCCGCCCAAGCGATGGCATACATGGAAATCGCGCGTCGATTGAAGAATATGCCGAGCAAAACAATAAAGGTCATAATAAAAGCTCGCTGCACCGGAACCGCCGCTCCTGAAATCAGCAGATATACCGCGCTTAGAGCAAGCGCCGCCACCGCAGAAATCTTTTTGGAATCCACTCTCAGCGCAAGAGGAGGAATCATCGCCGTCAGCAACCGGATAAAAAAGAACATCAATCCGGCAATCATACTCATGTGCAAGCCGGAAATTGAAAGAAAATGCGCCAAACCGGAGTTGCGATAATTTTGAACTTGCGCAGAGCTGATACCGCCTTGCTCGCCGGCGACAATCGCGGCAGTTATCGAAGCCTCTTCCGCTGGAAGCTCATGGTATATATGCGCAATAACTTTTTGCCGCCAATTATTAATCTTGGCAACAAGCGAGCTATCGGCACGAGGACATTCGGTCAACAGCGCCCTACTCTCGGCATAGCCGCTGCCGGATAATAAATTATAAAAATTTTTGCGATCAAATTGATATCCGTTTGGTATTTGCGTTTGGGCGCGGGGCATTAGTTTAGCAATCAGCTCTACACATTGTCCGGCTCGATATTCTCCGTACTTTTGGCGCAGGGTGACGCGAAAGCGACCTTTGAGCTCATGCCGCTCGAAATCTTGCAAACTATCCAAAGTAAGGCGCAATTTGCCTTTTTGGCTGTGGTCGACTTTGATGATTTGCCCTTGTATATATAATTTATCCGGCGGAACCGCGCCAAGTCGGGCAGCGGTGTATATACTCTGCATTTGAGCCCACGCAAAGCCTCCGGCAATTATTCCCAAACACATCAGCACCCGCAAAATGCGCGGATGAAAGCGCAGCAAAACGGCAAAAACGATTATCAGCTCAACAATGCCCAATGTCAGCCACTTTGAAGGTTCTGCCGACAATAGAAAATAGATTCCAATCCCAAGGGAAAAAAACACCGGCAACCAAAGTTTGCGCCGGTTTGGCTCTAAATCTGCTTGACGCCTGAGATATAACCACAAAGCCCGCATTTGCTCTCTCGATATCAGCGCTTGCGCGATACTAAATCCAGCACAAAATCAGCGGCATTTTGGCTTGGAGTTTGCTCGCCGTTACTCAAAATATTTTTAACCTTGGCAAAACCTTCCTGTTCACGCTCATACAAATCGCCTTGCTTAAGCAACTCCTGAATCGTGCGGCTGATATTGCCGGCGGTGCATTGCTCCTGCAAAAGCTCCGGCACCACCAAACGCCCCAACATAATATTGGTGAGATTTACAAATTGAATCTTAAGAAAACGAGCCGCAATCCACGCGGTGAGCCCAGAAACCCGATAAGCAATCAGATGGGGAATATGGCAAATTGCCAACTCCAGAGCCACGGTTCCGGAGGCTGCGATGGCGGCGCAAGAAGCCTGAAAAGCATTGTAGCGGTCTTCTTGTGTTTCGACAATTTGCAACGGCAAGCCACTATCTTTGCTCATATCTTTAACCATTTGAGACACTGTGCGAACCGTGGGGATTACAAAATAAAAATTTTGGTCTTGTTTCAGCAATTGGCGAGCGCTTTCCAAAAATACCGGCAACAATTTGCTGACTTCGGTTTTGCGAGATCCGGGAAGAATGGCAACAATTTTTTTATCTGCCGGAATGTTAAAACGCCGGCAAAAAGCCGCGCCATCTGCACGCAAAACTTCACTCTCAATCACCGGATGCCCAACAAAAACCGTTTCCAGCTTATGAGGCGTGAAATATTTCGGCTCTTGAGGAAGCAAAGTCATAAGGGCGTCTATGTATTTATACATAGTGCGAGCGCGTTTCTTTTTCCATGCCCAGACTTGCGGCGCAACATAGTGCAATTGCGGAATGCCCAGTTTTAGCTTGCGCAACGCTTTGTGCACACGAGAGCAAAAGCTCCAACTGTCAATAGTAATCACAATATCCGGCTTTATTCGTTCAATATCGGCAATAGTGTTTTTGAGGTGGCGCAATACTTTGGGAATACTGGGAATCACCTCAACCAATCCCATAATTGACAAATCAGAGATGTCAAATATCGGCTTCAATCCTTCGGCTTCCATAGTATCGCCGCCCAGACCAAAGAACTCCACCTTGCCATCGGTTTTTTGACGCAAAGCGCGCATCAGGCGAGAACCGAGCAAATCTCCCGAAGGCTCGCCGGCGATAAGATATACCTTTAAATTTTTCAATGCGGGGTCACTCCTATTACAAAAAGCCCATATTTATCGGCCAGTTTGATGACTTCCGTTTCATCAACAATCAGTCCGTTGCCGGCGTGAACCGCAATGCCGCGCAGACCGGTTTCGTGGGCGCGTTCAACCGTGCGAGTGCCGATAGTCGGCAAGTCTATACGCATATCCTGCTGAGGTTTGCGCAATTTTACCAACACTCCGCCGACACCTTTGCGTTTGTAATCTTGACAACGGCGAATCAGCTCGTCAGTGCCTTCTATGCCCTCTACACCAAGCACCAGACCTTGCTGCACCACAACTGCCTGCCCTACATCGAGCTTGCCAAGTTCTGCCGCCACCTCAATGCCGCGCTCAATATCAGCCAGTGCCTGCTTATCGGGCTTGTGTTTGCCCAAAACACCGGACTTTACTAAAATATCGGGCATAACCTCGTGGACACCTTTAACCGCCATACCTTCTGATTCAATCTCTTTGACCAGTGCACGCAAGATACCGTCATCACCCAGAGCCTTGGTGCCGATTTTGGCAAAAAACGCCGTTGTGCGCAAATCCGGCATCAAATCAAAAAAACTCGGGCGGCGAATTGTGCCAATCATAACCACATCTTGCACTTTTTCTTCCGCCAAACGCTTAAAACCTGTGCCGGCCTGCCCGATGCGAATCCATTGATGAGGGATATCGCCGCTAAAAAATGATTTATCCGCATTACCTTCAATCGCCAAAACAAAGAAATCTCGCCCCTGCTCCTGACAGTGGCGAACCAATAGTGCGGGAATGCTTCCGCCACCTGCAATAATGCCTAATTTGCGCGTATGTGTAGTCATCTGCTTATTCTAAAAAAGGTTAATCTGTCTTGTTTATAATAAAAATTAAGGGAGTTGGCAATAGCAAACTCCCTTGAGGAAGAACACTTAATTTATTCGGCTTGCATAACGTTGCGGCGACCGGATAATGATTCTTCGATGAATTTAATCTGCTCCATCACCATATCGTTATCGTGGAACTTTTCTTTTGCCTCGGCTACGCGAGATTCAAAAGTGCCGCTTTTGCCTTTGAATATAAACATAAAGGCTCGTGTGATTGATTTAACAGTATGTTCATCGTAGCCGCTTCTTTTGAGTCCGATAACGTTCAAACCACGCAATTTGCCGCGATCTCCGGTAACAATGGCAAACGGTATAACATCACGGTCCACGCCGGTCATTCCGCCAATCATGGTCTTGCGTCCGATACGGCAGAATTGGTGAACCGCCGAATTGCCGCCCAAAATCACCCCGTCTCCCAAGCGAACGTGTCCGGCAATTACCGCATTGTTGGTCATAATAACATTGTTGCCAACAACGCAATCGTGAGCAATATGAGAGTTAATCATAAACATACCATCATCACCGACTTTGGTAATCAGTTTTTCCGGAGTTTCACCGGCAATGGGATTTTGCCCCTTTGGAGTGCCACAGTGCATGGTGACATTTTCGCGGATTACATTGCGTTTGCCAATTACTAATTTGGCATCAGGCTGAAATTCGTTGCCATGATCTTGAGGTCCGGCACCCAAAACAGCGCCGGGGAAAACAACTGTTTCCTCCCCGATGGTGGTATCTCCCATAACGGTAACCCGACCAAGCAAGCGAACATTTTCGCCGATTTTGGCTTTGGATGAAATCCAGCACAAAGGCCCGATTTCGGCACTGTCTGCTATTTGGGCGCCGTTTTCTATAATTGCGGAAGGATGAATTTTAGCCATGGTATTATTCCTTAAAACAGTTAATCAATGCGATTAAATTAAAATTTTTTTTGCTTGATGTAAAAACACATAATATTTCTGCTCTGTAATAAAAAAAGCCGCTCGTTTGAGCGGCTTTTGATTATCCGATAATCATGGCTGTAAATTCCGCCTCGGAAACAACCTGCCCGTCTACCATACTTTGTCCCTTAAAGACATATACGTTGCGGCGCTCTTTGATTTTTTCAACGTGCATTTTCAGTTGATCACCAGGTTTTACCGGTTTGCGGAACTTTACTCCGTCAATCGACATAAACAGCACACTCTTTTGATTTGGCTGATAATCAGGCTCGCCAGAAATTACCAAAGCACCCGCAGTCTGCGCCATAGCCTCAATCTGCAACACTCCAGGCATCACCGGATTGCCGGGGAAATGCCCCTGAAAAAACTCTTCGTTCATGGTTACGTTTTTGAGCCCGACACCTTTTTCTCCGGGGACTTCTACTTCCAGACGATCTACCAGCAAAAACGGATAGCGATGCGGAAGCATGTGCATAATTTCTTCAATAGTGTAAATTTTATTTTCTGACATGAAATTCCTCTTTTGTTACTTCTTTACGGCCTTTTGTACAAATGAAACCTGACGCATAAAATCCTTGATGGGCACGGCCGGATATCCCATAAGCACAGCGCCGGCTTCAACATCGCGCATAATGCCTGATTGAGCGCCAATTTGCGCGCCGGTTCCAATCTTTAGGTGATCGGCAACTCCGACTTGGCCACCACAGACAACATAATCACCAAATTCACAGCTGCCAGCGATACCGGTCTGAGAGACCAAAATACAGCCGCGGCCAAGAGTGTTGTTATGCGCAAGCATTACTAAATCATCGATACGACAACCGTCGCCAATTACCGTATCATCAAGAGCGCCGCGGTCCACACAGGAATTGGCGCCAATCTCGACATCATTGCCGATGATTACTCGCCCTAATTGCGGTATTCTCTTGTGTTGTCCGGCAATCATCATAAACCCGAAACCGTCCCAGCCGATGCGAACGCCGCCATATATATAGCAGTTGTTGCCCATAAGGCAGTGCATAATGTTGGCATGACTGCCGATGCGGCAGTTGTCACCGATTACGCAATCGTGATCAATCACGGCATGAGGTTCAATGATACATCCCGAACCGATTTTTACATTTTCACCAATAACGGCATAGTCGCCGATATAGCAATTTTCTCCAATAGTTGCTGATTTGGCAATTACCGCTGTCGGCTTGATTTCTGCTGCCGGCAAAACCTCTGAATACAGGGCATAATTCAATTTTACAAAGCCCAGATGCGGATTGTCTGATATCAGCTTAATTACATTGGGAGCAACAAATTCCGCCAACTCCGGTGTGGTTACACAAGCTGTAGCCTTAATCTCGGCGCCGGCGTTCTTTTTCTTTTTGTCGAAGAAAAAGCAAATATCACCTTCTCCGGCTTTGCTCAGAGTGGACAGCTCCCTAATCTCAACGCCGGATTTATCAGGCTCAGTCAATTCGGCGCCGCAAATATCTGCGACTTTTGCCAAAGTGAAAGGACCGTTGTTTTTGTAGAAACGGGAATCTACCATATTCTTCTCCTTATAAACGAGTTCCAAAATTGAGACGGAAGACCTGAGTCTCATCATATTTTTCTTTGACAAGCGGGAATCCGAAGTCAACATCTATCTGCCCCATCGGTGACAGCCACTGGAAGCCAAAACCGGCCGAAACACGCGGGCTGGAAGAATAATCAACATCGGCAGTATTCAGATTATCCGGTTTGCCGAGCATTCCCATATCCATAAAGGTGCGACCTTTGATACCAACCTCATCTAAACCAATCGGGAAAGTGAGCTCACCACCGGTATAAACCATCCAGTTGCCACCCAGAGCATCTCCGGTTTCTTTATCGCGGGCGCCAATACCGGCAACATCAAATCCGCGCAGTGTCATACCACCCAAATAGTAGCGGTTGGACAAGCGAACATCTTCTCCGGAGTAGCCGGTTATATAGCCGGCGTTGGCAAAGAATTTGAACGTATAGTAATCAGCTAAAGTGTAGTAGCGATATGCCTTGGCATCAAACTTGAGATATTTTTCATCACCACCAACACCGGCAACATCATTGCCAAAAGACAAATAATAGCCGTCTTTGGGCGAGATATAACTATCACGCTTATCGTATACTATGGTTTGTCCGATAGAAGAATCGACATATTTACCTTCCTCGTCTTTAATATACTTAGAAGCGTTGTGTCCTACGTGGCTAATCTCATCATTGCGCAAGGTGTAGCGAACCTGTTGCGACAAGTCATCAGTGTAGTTCCAGCCCATGCGCAGGCGCCCGCCGGTGGTGGAGCTATCATAAGAGCTCTCGTCCTGATAGTCTTCTTCCGTACGGAAGACATCAAAACCGGCTCGCAGACGCCGCCCCATAAAATATGGCTCGGTGAAGCTCAAGTTATAGTCCTGAGAACGCTGAGAAACGCCGGCATCTAAGCTCAAACGCTGCCCCATTCCGCGGAAATTGTTTTCGGTCACACCGGCTCTGACAGTGGCACCATTAACGGTGGAATAACCAACGCCGACATTGAAGTAACCTGTGGACTTTTCTTCTACCTTAACATTCAAATCCGCTTTGTTGGCATCTGTGGCCGTGGTATCAATATCAACCTTGCTGAAATAATCAAGATTTTCAACATTGCGGCGAGAATCCTTAATCTTAGAAACATTGAAAGCATCGCCCTCATCAATGCGGAACTCGCGGCGAATAACTTCATCATAAGTGCGAGTGTTGCCGCTGATGTTAATGCGGTCTATAAATATACGTTCGCCTTCGTTAATATGAAAGATTACATTAACTTCTCCGGTTTCGGTGTTTTTGACCAATTCAGGGTTAACATCTACAAAGGCAAAGCCCTTTTTCCCCAGCTCATCGGTAAGAGTGCTGACGCTCTTTTCTACCTTATCATTATTGTACCATTCACCAACTTCAAACTCTACATATTGTTTGAAATCTTCAGGGTTTACATCGGCAATTTCAGAAGTAATGTCGATATTGCTAACCTTGTAACGCTTGCCCTCGTCCAAAACATAGGTCAAAACAAAAGATTTGCTGTCGGGGCTGAGCTCGGCAACCGCAGAAACAACCCTGAAATCGGCATAACCGCGTTTGAGATAAAAACGACGCAACAGCTCTTTGTCGTAGTTAGTCTTCTCGGCATCATAGTTCTCAGAAGAAGAAAAAATACGGTACCAACGGCTCTCTTTACTCATTATTACTTCTTGCAAGTCGTCGTGGTCGTAGTGGGTGTTGCCCATGAAATTAATTTTATCAATAACCGCCAAAGGACCTTCATCAATCTTGAAAATCAGATCAACACGGTTCTGATCGCGTTTGATAATCTGCGGTTCAACCACCGCGGCATAGCGTCCGGTGCGTTTGTAAACATCAAGAATCCGACTGACATCTTCTTGCACTTTGGCGCGAGAATACATTGAGCGGGGCGCCAGTTTTACCTCGGAGGTAAGCATCTCGTCATCAACTTTGTCATTGCCGTCAAACAGCACTTTGTTGATTATCGGGTTTTCTTCAACCTTAATGACAAGAACTCCGTCCTGATTAACATTCAGTGAAACATCATTGAACAAACCGGTGGCATAAAGCTGCTTTAGCGACGCATCAAGCTTATTGTCATCAGTCAGGACATTCTTCTTGACATTCACATAAGAAAGCACTGTTTCGGGCTCAACCCGTTGCAGTCCCTCTATCTTGATATCATGGACATAAACCGATGCCGCGGCTGCCGAAACACCGCTCAACAATACGGCGGCAAAAGTCCCCAACTTAAGTATTTTCATAGTTTGTTCCTTTACGAAAACCAACGTTTAAACAAATGGGCAAAGTCATTGTATGTGGCAAACAACATCAATGAAACCAGCACCAGTAGTCCAAATCTAAAAATATATTCCTTAGCTTGCGCGTTAATCTCGCGACGAGCGATAATTTCTATGGTATAGATTACCACATGTCCACCATCCAACAACGGAATGGGAAACAGGTTAATAAGCCCCAAGTTGATGGACAGCAGCGCCATAAAAGCAACAAAATCCAAAATGCCGTTTTGCTTGCTGATATCACCGGACATTTCGGCAATGCGCAAGATTCCGCCCACCTCGTCGGAATCACGTTTGCCGGTAACAATCTGCCCAACACCGCGCAGAGTTACCACCGTGATCCGCCAGGTTTCGGCAGCGGCATCAACAATCGCTTGCGGCAAAGATATGTCCTCCGGCATAACCTCTACCACGCTGATAGAGCGCACTCCAAGCATTGGGCGCGGTTCTTGCGGCTGATTAACCTCGGTTTCTAAGGGCACAACCTTGAGCGGAAAAGCTAAATTCATGATTTTTCCGTCACGCTCGATTTCAAGCTTAACATCACCTTCTGTATGCATATCAACTTCTTGCCGAAGTTCGGTAAAAGTCGCAACTTTTTTGCCATTTACCTTAAGAACTTTATCACCGGCAAGCATACCACCGCTTTCTGCAGCGCTTCCTTTAATCACCTCACCGACAACCGCCGGAAAATCCATCTTGCCCAAAAAGAAAAATATACTGGCAAACACCACTATTGCAAACAGATAGTTAGCCGCCGGTCCGGCCAAAACAATAGCCAATTTTTTAAACGGATTTTGCGTGGCAAAAGCGTGTTTTTTGTCTTCATCAGACAAATCTGCCGTACCGTCTCCGCTACTGGCGGCGTCTTCATCTCCCAAAAAGCGGCAGTATCCGCCCAAAGGAATGGCGGCCAACTGCCATTCGGTTCCGTGCTTATCTACACGGCTCCACAATTTTTTGCCAAAACCAATGGAAAAATGAGAAACACTAACACCGCACAATCTGGCCACCATAAAATGTCCAAGCTCATGCACAAAAACCAAAACGCCTAATAAAACAACAAACGGGATTACGTAATAAGCCGTATTAATCAGCCAATCCATAGCCAAACCTTCTTACAAAATATACAACACGTAGCGAAACAAAATATATACCAGCGGAGCCGCAAATATCATGCCATCAATACGATCAAAAATTCCACCATGTCCGGGGATAAGATCACTGGAATCTTTGAGATTGAGAGAGCGCTTGATATGAGATTCAACTAAATCTCCAATCTGTGAAACCACCGCCAAAATTGCCGCCAGCGTGCCGTAGTAGCCCAAATGAGCGCCAGCCCCGACAAACCAACAGAACAAATTGCCGAATATTACCGAAAACAGCATACCGCCAAACAAGCCAGACCAAGTTTTGTTGGGGCTGATTTTGGGCGCGAGTTTCGGACCTCTGAGGGTTGTTCCTATCAACAAGCCGCCGATATCTACCGACCAAACAACAATCATAAACCACAAGGTAACAGCAAATCCAACCAGCTCATATAGCCACATAATGGAGCCAACCCCAATGGAAACATAGGCCACTCCCAAGACCAAAAGATTGCGGCGCGCCTCACCTTTGGCTTTTAGCCATGTCAGCGCCAAAGCTCCAGCCAGAGTTGCAAAATATGGCCAATCAGGTCCCATAACAATTGCAATGGTTACTGTGAACATATATATCATGGCAAATGTGGCACCGCGGACAGAGGGAACCATTCTTGCCCACTCCCAAGAGAGCAAAGCGCCTACCAACAGAGCCAGCACCTGAATAAACGGATATCCGGCGTATAAGCACCAAATTACAGACGGCGCTAAAACCAAAGAGGTAACAATACGTTTTATCCACGATTGCAACTTAGTTTTTTCCATATCTTCTCTCCCGTTGGGTATAATCGGTAATAATTTTTTGCAATTCTTCCTTGCTAAAATCCGGCCAATAAGTCGGCGTAAACGCAAACTCCGAATAAGCAACCTGCCAAAGCAAATAATTGCTCAAGCGCTGTTCTCCACTGGTGCGAATTACCAAGTCCGGATCCGGAATATCTTTGGTATAGAGCATACTCGAAAATAATTTGGCATCAATATCCTCAATAACTATGTCCCCTTTTTGCGCACAAGCGGCAATCTTTTGCGCCGCAGCCACAATCTCTTGTCTGGAGCCGTAGCTCAAGGCAATGCACAGGGTCAGCTTGTCGTTTTTGGCGGTATCATGCTCAATCTTGAACATCTGCTCCGCAATATCGGCCGCCAGCATATTGCGTTCACCTATAAAGATGATACGCACGCCGTTTTCCTGAATCTCCTTAAACTCCGATTTCAGGTATTGACGCAACAAATCCATCAAACCGGAAACCTCCTCCGGATCGCGTTGCCAATTCTCAGTAGAGAAGGCATACACGGTCAGATATTTTACCCCCAGTTCACCGGCAGCGCGGACAATATTTTGCAAAGTTTCAGCGCCCTTGCGGTGACCGGCCAACCGAGGCAAGCCGCGTTTTTTTGCCCAGCGACCGTTGCCGTCCATAATAATAGCAATGTGCTGCGGCGGTTGTTGACTAGAACTCACGACACAAAAACCCTTATACCTGCATAATATCTTTTTCTTTTTGCGCCATCATCTCATCGATTTTTTTGATGGCTTCATCGGTGAGTTTCTGAATTTCATTTTCAAAACGCTTTTCGTCATCTTCAGAAATGGCATTATCCTTCTTGAGTTTTTTAACTTCATCTAAGGCGTCGCGGCGAACATTGCGAATCGCCACTTTGTTGTTCTCGGCATATTTGCCGGCTACTTTTAGCAATTCTTTGCGGCGCTCTTCCGACAACGGCGGAATCGGAATACGAATCAGCTGTCCGTCCGAAGCAGGATTCAGCCCCAAATCAGATTCCATAATGGCTTTTTCTACCGCCTTGGCCAAGCCTCTGTCCCATACGCTAACCGAAAGCGTACGAGCATCAGGAACCGAAATAGTGCCAACCTGTGCCAAAGGTGTGGGAGAGCCATAAGCCTCAACCATAATCCCATCCAGCAGGCTGACATGGGCTCGTCCGGCGCGCAAACTGCCAAACTCCCCTTTTAGAGAATCGAGAGTTTTATCCATGCGTCCCTTAGTATCGGTTTTGATAGAATTAAAATCAGACATTTTTACCTCTTTTATTTGATAATTGTAAATTTTCCTTTGCCGCAAACAGCATCTTTAAGAGCCTTTGCGCCATGCTGGCTAAAAACCACAATCGGAATATTGTTTTCTTTAGCCAAAGCAACTGCGGTCAGATCCATCACAGCCAGCCCCTTTTGGATAACCTCATCATAATTGATAACATCATATTTTTGAGCATTTTTATCTTTTTTGGGATCAGCACTATATACGCCATCAACCTGAGTAGCCTTAAGCAGAGCCTCGCACTGCATCTCGGAAGCTCGCAGCGCCGCTCCGGTGTCGGTTGTAAAATATGGATTACCGGTTCCACCGGCAAAGATGATAATCCGCCCTTTTTCCAGATGGCGCAGAGCGCGTCTGTACATATAAGTTTCGCATACCTGCGGAATACTAAGCCCTGACAACACACGAGCCGGAGCACCGATTGCCTCCAATGCATTTTGAATATAAAGCGCATTCATAACCGTTGCAAGCATCCCCACCTGATCTGCCACCGTGCGGTTCATTCCTTTTGAGGCCTCTTTGGCTCCGCGGAAGATATTGCCCCCGCCAACAACGATACAAACCTCAACGCCGCTGTCGCGGACTTCTTTTATCTGTTCGGCCAAATCTTTAATAACCTCGGCAGACATTCCGAAGCTTTTGTCACCCATCAATCCTTCACCGGAAAGCTTGAGCAAGATACGTTTATAGAGCGGTTTCATTTCTAAACCTTTTGCAAATTTGTTTTCTTAATATTATCAAGTTTAATTGATTTGTCATTAATTATTTATGGGTTTATGCATAAAGAGGGTTGCCAAAGAGCCTAATAAGCGCTAAGAGATAAATATCTTTTTAACAACCGCAAGGACTTACACACCATGTCTACTTATGAAATTTTTAGTATCTCTGCATTGGGCGGATATTTACTCGGCTCAATTCCTTTTGGTCTGGTATTGTGCTTTTTGGCCGGATATGGTGATATCCGCAAAATCGGCTCCGGAAATATCGGCGCCACCAACGTATTGCGTACAGGCAACAAACTTTTGGCCTTGCTAACGGTTATTCTAGACGCTTCTAAAGCAGGACTGGCGGCGTATATAGCAAAAACTCTTGCCGGAGATGAGGCTTATGAGTTGTTTGGAATCAGCACCAACTATTCTACTATGGCGGCTCTGATTGCCGGAACTTGCGCAATTTTCGGGCATAACTTTCCAATTTGGCTCAAGTTTAAGGGCGGCAAAGGCGTAGCCTCTGCTTTTGGTTTTGTATTGGTTATTAATCCGCAAATTGCCCTGTTGGCATTGCTGGTATGGCTGATAATGGCATTCACATTCCGCTACTCTTCGCTTTCGGCAATTACCGCGGTTTTGTTTGTGCCGTTTTTTGCATATTATCTCAGCGATGAACTGCATGCGGTGTTTTATACTTTTATTTGCTTACTGATTTTGGTTCGTCATCACGCCAATATTGCTCGTTTGCTCAAAGGTGAAGAAAGCAAAATCAAACTTAAGAAATAGGATTTGACGGTGAGCGCCTCAGAAGAAATTGTTGATATTATACAACTTATAAACTCAGATAATCTGGGGCCGGTCACCTTTTATAAACTCATTGACAAATTCGGCTCGCCAAAGGCAGCGATTGATAATATCGGCAGCCTTAAAAGAGTCAGACTATGGGCAAGAGATAAAGCCATTGCAGTAGCGGAAAAAGCTCAGTCAATGGGAATTTCCGTAATATCATATAACGATATGAATTATCCAAAGGCATTGTGTGGTCTAAATGACGCTCCGCCGGTGCTTTTTGCGCGCGGCAACGCCAAGTGCCTAAACAATCCGTTAAGCGTATCTATTGTCGGGGCGCGCAATGCCTCTATTAACGGGCGCAAAACCGCCTCGCGAATCGCCTATGATCTGACTAACGCAGGCGTTATGGTGGTTTCCGGCATGGCCAGAGGAATTGACGCCGCCGCACACAAAGGTGCCCTCTACGCTCTGCAACAAAGCGGAGGAACAATTGCCGTGCTTGGCACCGGAGTAGATGTGCCGTATCCGGAGGAAAACACCGACTTGTATGCGCAAATTGCCGAACACGGGTGCCTGATATCGGAATTTTTGCCTGGGACCATACCTCAAGCCAACAATTTTCCAAGGCGCAACAAAATTGTGGCGGCTATATCACAAGGAACTCTGGTGGTGGAAGCAACTCTCAAGTCCGGCTCGCTGATTACTGCGCAACTGGCCGCCGAATACGGCAGAGAATTGTTTGCCGTACCGGGGGCGCCCAGCGAACCGCGCAGCCTTGGCCCCAATAAACTGATAAAAGAAGGCGCCCATTTGGTGGAAAATGCTGATGATATAACCAGAGTTCTCCACAGCCGAAAAAATTTGCCAAACAAACCACGCAAACTTGAAATTCAAAGTGAATTTAATCTCGCGCCGACTGAGCAATCATTAGCAGACGATTTGCCGGCGCAAACAAAAATCATTGACTATTTGAACGCTGATGGAGTATATGTGGACGAGATTATCAGAACCAGCGGACTAGATGCGGCACAAGTTGCTCTTGACCTTCTGGAGCTGGAAATGGACGGCAGAATCGAACGCCAAAGCGGCAATAAAGTAGCGCTAATAAAACAAAAATAAGCAGGTAAAATATGAAGTTAGTTATAGTTGAGTCTCCCGCAAAAGCCAAAACAATCAACAAATATCTGGGTAAAGATTATCAGGTTCTGGCCAGTTTCGGGCATATCAGAGATTTGCCGAGTAAAGACGGTTCGGTTAATCCGGATGAAGACTTTGCAATGACATGGGAGCTTTCTGCAGGCGGCAAAAAACGTTTGGCGGATATTGTAAAAGCCGTAAAACAATGCGATACGATTGTCCTTGCATCCGACCCGGATAGAGAGGGAGAGGCAATTGCATGGCATATTTTGGAAGAATTAAAAGCAAAGAAGTTACTTAAAGACAAAAAAATTGAGCGCGTGGTATTTCATGAAATTACCAAATCTGCGATTACCGAAGCGATTAAGAATCCGCGGCAGATAGACGATAATCTGGTTTCTGCCTATATGGCGCGACGCGCTTTGGATTATCTGGTGGGTTTTACGCTTTCTCCGGTTTTGTGGCGCAAGCTTCCGGGATCTAAGTCCGCAGGAAGAGTGCAATCTGTTGCTTTGCGCCTGATTTGTGACCGCGAAAATGAAATTGAAAAATTTAAATCAGAAGAATATTGGACAATCGATGTCGACTTAATGACTTCTGCTCAGGCTCTGATTAAATCTCGTTTGATACAGCTGGACAATAAAAAGCTGGAAAAATTTGACATCAATTCAGAGGCAAAAGCTCAAGAAGCAAAAGCCAAAATAGAGACGCAAAGTTTCAGCATCTTGAGTGTTGAACGCAAAAAAGCCAATCGCTATCCGGCGCCGCCGTTTACAACCTCTACCCTGCAACAAGAAGCAGCTCGTAAATTGCGGTTTAGCGCAAAAAAAACCATGCAAATAGCGCAAAAGCTGTATGAAGACGGTCTTATAACCTATATGCGTACTGATGCAGTTAACCTTTCTAAAGAGGCTATAGCCGCCTGCCGTGACGCGATTTTGAAGTATTTTGGAGAGGCTTATCTGCCCAAAGTGCCAAAAGAGTATAAAACCAAGTCTAAAAACGCTCAAGAAGCGCACGAGGCAATTCGTCCTTCTGATGTGATGAACACGCCCAAAAAGATGGAAGTCAAGCTAGACAGCGATGCTTACAAACTCTATGAGCTGATTTGGAAACGTACCGTTGCCTGCCAAATGAATCCGGCAATTTTAGATAAAGTGGTTATTGATTCAATCTCCGGCGACAAGCAGATTATTTTGCGCGCCAATGGTCAGGTAATTGACTTTGACGGTTTCTTAAAACTCTATCAAGAATCAAAAGACGATGCCGATGATGATGACGACAACCGTATTTTGCCTAATGTTAACGAAGGAGAAGCAGTAGACAAAGGCGCGATTACTCCCGAACAGCACTTTACCACTCCGCCCCCGCGGTTTACAGAAGCCAGTTTGGTCAAAAAACTTGAGGAACTTGGAATCGGACGTCCTTCTACATACGCCACAATTATTGCCGTATTGCAGGAGCGCAAATATGTTCGGGTGGAAAAACTGCGCTTTATTCCGGAAGATCGCGGTCGTATTGTGACGGTATTCTTGGAAAACTTTTTCAAAAAATATGTGGAATATGATTTCACCGCTCAGCTGGAAGAGTTTTTGGATGATGTTTCGGCCGGCGAGATGGAATGGAAAAAACTGCTCCACGGTTTTTGGGTTAAGTTTATCAAAAACATTGACGCGGTTAAACCTCTGCAAATCAGCGAAGTGATTGACAAGATTGACGAGGTTTTGGCACATCACCTGTTTCCGCCGCGTGAAGACGGGTCTGATCCGCGGGTGTGTCCGGAGTGCGGCAAAGGACGTCTAAGCATTAAACTCGGTCGTTATGGCGCATTTATCGGCTGCTCAAATTATCCGGAATGCAAATATACCAAACCGTTGGTGGACACGGCTGATGAAGAGGCCGCCGCAACAACTAAAGCCCCAAATCCAGAAGATAAGGTTGTCGGCGAGCTGAATGGATTGAAAATGTACCTGAAAAAAGGTCCGTACGGATATTATGTTCAGTTAGGTGAAGACGCAACCGCCACAACAGAGAAGCCTAAACGCTCTGCTCTGCCCAAGGGAATCGTTCCCGAAGAATTGACATCAGAACAGGCCTCCCGTCTGCTCTCTCTGCCATTTGATTTGGGTGAAGACATCAGCGTCAACAGCGGCAAGTTTGGTCCATATATCAAGCAAGGAAATAAATCGCAATCTTTGCGCGGAAACGACAATATCTTTAACATTACGTTGGAGCGTGCCAAAGAACTTCTGGCAGGAGCTCCCGAGCGCCCAAGCGGCAAGGTTTTGGGGATTAATCCCAAAAACAAAATGGAGATTCATTTATTGACCGGACGATATGGTCCGTATCTTAAGTGTGGAAGAGTTAATTATGCTCTGCCCAAGGCTTTGAAAGAAAAAGAACCGACTTTTGAAGAAGCTCTGCAGGTAGTTAACGGCACAGCAAAAAAATAACCCGCAACGGCGGGTGCGAACGCGCACAGCGATAGGCAAGCTGTTACTCGCTGGGCAGCGCCCAGTGGCATTCGCAAACTGTTACTCACAACTCACTATGTTCGTTGTTCGGGACAGTGCCCGTTTAAAAATTTAATCCCAATAAGTCCTCCCCCTTGACGGGGAAGACTTATATGGCATTAAATTTTAAAAGAGTTTCATCACCGCCTGTGCGGCTTGACTAGCTAATGAGAGGGAATTTATCGCCAGCTGTTGTCTTGTTTGCAATGCCAGCATATTGGCGGATTCTTCGTTCATATCAGCTAAAGTTAATTTATCCGCACCCTCGGTGAGGATATTTATCAGACTCTCGGTAAAGTCCTGTCGGGTTTGGATTATGCTGTAGTTATTACCTAATTCGCTATCAACTTTGCGCAACGTTGATACTGCCGATTTTAATTGTTCAATGCTGGCTTTGATGTCGCTTAGAGTCTCCCACTGCGCGGCATCTAAACCTAATGCCGCAGAACTTATATCCGTGCCCTTAATCTCATAAGCGTGGTTGCCGTTTTCATTAAACGTAACTTTTAAGCTATCGCCTTTAATCAGATTTATTCCCTGATAATTGCTATCGGAAATCAGCTGGTCATAAGCGTTGAGAGCAGTAGTATATTGCTTAGCGTATGAACTCGTTGATACGTCCAGCGCCTCAACCTCACGATTACTGACGGCGATATCACCACGGCTATTCATCGCATGAGATAAGAATCGTGATTGCGTTGAGTAATAATATTCATTAATACCTGTGATATCGGTAGCATGGTAATTGCCCTGATCGTCCTTATAGCCGCTAGTTTGCCATTTGCTGGTACCAATGTCCTTGAGGGCAACAATTGTCGCTGAGGAGCCATCTTCACTTATATTAGTGATGATACCTACCGCTTTTTTGCTCCCGTCATAATCCTCGGCCGAGCCCCAAGTTTTATCGGCATACATCACATCACCGATTTTTGGCGTTGAATTGGTGGCTGTGTTCAAGCAATTTTCTAAAAACTGACACGGCCTAATGCAACCGATAAGAGACTTATTGCCGTAAGTACGATTACCATGGCTTGGATAGAGAGCCCAAGGATCGTTATGAGTACTCTCAGAAGACGACCAATACCAAGAATTGGTTAATGCCTTAGCCTCAACACCTTTATCCTGTAAAGCGTTAAGTGCCGCATTAATTTTGGCTTTATTGTCGCCTATGGCACCGCTAGTGCCGCCTCCCGTCGTCATGTCCATAGCACTGTAATCATAGCCATACATATCGGTTAGCTCGCCGATACTCGGCAAATACCATTGCCCTTTGCCAAAATCGGCGTCATTAGTGAGTGAGGCGTCTGGAGTGTAGTTTTTGCAGGCGGCTGCTGCTGCGCCATCATCGCCAATCTGATTTACTATCATATCGGTATTATATTTGCCCGCCCAAAGATTGGGATTGCCGTTGACCAGTTTTTGACTATAATCGCCGCCCAAATTGATATTCTTTGTTGTATCAAGGCTTAACTTGCCGCCATTCAAAACTTGAATGCCGTACAACCGATTGGCGGTTGTGGTACCGTTTATAGTAATATTGTCTATGTCCGCTTTAGCGCCGGCGATGCTGATAGCCGCGCCCTGCGCCGCGCTGTTGGAATAATTTATGGTTAGTCCGCTTATCTTGACATCTGCAACGATGTTTAAGGCGCTATCTCCGACTTTGTTAACCAATTTGCCGTTTATTGTCGGGTCGCTAAAGCCATAACTGCCGGCATAGGTAATACTGTGCCCGTTGCCAACTATGGTGGTGCCGGCAATGTTGATGTTCAAGGTGTCGGTAAGGGTGATGTCATCTTGTAACGAGACTATTCCGCCTTGGTTTAAGATTTGCTGGATTTCCAGCGTGCTCATCGTGGAATCAATTTTGTGCACCTCGCCGCCCATTACCTCGCTGGCAGATTGGGCAATTGAGCTCATTTGCTCAATCAAATCTGCGGCGGTGCTGATTGCAGTTGAAGCGGTTTTGATGGTACTCACCGCCTGCCCCATTGAGTCAAGCAGGGAATCTAAGTCATTGGCTCTATTTGTGAGACTGCGCGCGGTGTAATATGAACTGGGATTGTCGATGGCGGAATTTACTTTGTTGCCGATGGCGAGTTTATTTTGGGTAGAGCTAACCTGCCTGCTGATGTTCTGCAGGCTCAATAAGTTACTGCGCATACTCGCAGTTAAACTTATCTTTCCGGTCATACTCTCTTTACTCCTTTTGTCACACTTTCTCAAAAATTAAATAGCACCTAAAGACCGCTTTTTCCAGTGCTAACGCTTAGTTTTCAACAACTATTGACAGGTTATTTTTTACCTTGAGATAAAGATGGATTGCTCTTTTCTGTTAGCCACCCCCATCTAAATCTTCCCCCGTCAAGGGGAAGGTGCTCGATAGTGCCATTTTAAAGATGATATTTATAAAAAAACAATGAGTTATAAAGCTACAAAAACAAAAGCTGAAAATTCAAAAATGAATTTTCAGCTCTTTATATTGCACGATTTTGAGCAAGCTTGGATAGCGTGCGTGAATAATAAGATTTTAGGGTGGCGAAAGCGGAGTGTACATTAGTAGTACATGAGCATTTTGCCAGCCCGACAAATCTGTATTAGTCACCAGCTAGACGTGCTTGCCTGCGCCACTAGCTTTTTTATCTCTTACAATATCCAAAGCACCATTGCTGACAATGATACTGGCGGTATCATTATCGCCAATTTCGCCATCAAGGATTTTGAGCGCCAGTTTGTTTTCTATCTGGTTTTTCAAAAGCCTTTTAAGCGGACGGGCACCATAAGTCGGATCATAACCATTGTTGACAATCCAGATAAACGCCGGTTCGGTGACCTTAAGATGAATATTGCGGTCAGCCAAGCGTTTTTCAATATTGGCAATCTGAATTTGAGCAATGTCTTTGATATTGCTCTTGTCCAGTTTGTGGAAAATTGTAATCTCGTCAATACGGTTGATAAATTCCGGACGGAACGAGGCTTTAACAATTTCCATAACCTTAGCGCGGATTTGTTTGCCATCATCGGCACCGGTTGCGCTGGACAATATCTCCGATCCGAGGTTAGATGTCATAATGATAATGGTGTTCTTGAAATCTACCGTGCGGCCTTTGCCATCAGTCAAACGGCCGTCATCAAGCACTTGTAACAAGATATTGAAGACATCAGGATGAGCCTTTTCAACCTCATCAAACAAAATCACCTGATATGGACGACGGCGCACAGCCTCGGTTAAATATCCGCCCTCATCATAGCCAACGTACCCCGGAGGCGAACCAATCAGACGGGCAACCGCGTGTTTCTCCATATATTCCGACATATCTACACGCAACATGGCGGTCTCGTCATTAAACAGAAACTCTGCCAAAGCCTTGCTTAGTTCGGTCTTGCCCACACCGGTCGGCCCCAAGAATAAAAACGAGCCAATCGGTTGGCGGGCATCGGAAATACCGGCACGAGAACGACGCACCGCATTAGACACCGCGGCAATAGCCTCTTTTTGGCCGATAACCCTTTTAGACAAGAAGTCTTCCATGTGTAGCAGCTTTTCGCGCTCGCCTTCCAGCATTTTGTCAACCGGAATACCTGTCCATTTGGAGACGACATTGGCGATGTTTTCTTCAGTAACCGTTTCTGAAAAACTGTTTTTGTGCTCTTTGGCTTTTTCTTCGGCGGCATTAATCTTGCGCTCCAATTCGGGAATAACGCTGTATTGCAGCTCGCCGGCGCGCTCAAATCTGCCTTCGCGTTTGGCAATTTCAACCTCTATTCTGGCCTTGTCGAGCTGATCTTTAAGTCCGGTAAAATCTGCCAAACCCTGTTTTTCTTCGCGCCATTTGTCTTCCAGAGTTTTGGCCTTGGCCTCCAATCCGGAAATCTCATAGGCAATCAGCTCACAGCGCTCCTTAGATTTGGGGTCGGTCTCTTTCTTGATGCCCTCGCGTTCAATTTTGAGCTGTAAAATGCGGCGATCTAACTCATCTAATTCTTCAGGTTTGGAATCGATGGCCATACGCAATGAACTTGCAGCCTCATCCATTAGGTCAATAGCCTTGTCGGGCAGAAAACGGTCACTGATATAGCGATTGGACAAAGTTGCTGCGGCAATCAAAGCGCCGTCAGAAATTTTAACACCATGGTGGAGTTCAAATTTCTCCTTAATGCCACGCAAGATGGAAATTGTTTCCTCAACATTTGGCTCGCCGACATAAACAGCCTGAAAACGCCGTGCCAGAGCCGCATCTTTTTCTACATATTTCTTATATTCGTTTAGTGTTGTAGCTCCGAGGCAGTGCAACTCACCACGTGCCAAAGCCGGTTTGAGCAGGTTGGAGGCATCCATTGAGCCCTCAGAGGCGCCGGCGCCGACCAACGTATGCATTTCATCAATAAACAAGATAATGCCGCCTTCAGATGCCTCTACATCTTTGAGCACAGCTTTGAGACGCTCCTCAAACTCGCCACGAAACTTAGCGCCGGCAATCAAAGCGCCCAAGTCCAACGACAACAGCCGCTTGCCGCGCAGACTTTCCGGAACATCATTGTTGACAATGCGCATAGCCAAACCTTCTACAATGGCGGTTTTGCCCACACCGGGTTCGCCTATCAGCACCGGATTGTTTTTGGTGCGGCGGGACAACACCTGAATGGTGCGGCGAATTTCGTGCTCACGGCCGATAACCGGATCAAGTTTGCCTTCTTTGGCTTTTTGAGTAATATCAATAGTGAATTTTTTGAGTGCCTCAAAATTATCTTCGGCAGTCTCGCTATCAGCCAAGCGTCCTTTGCGATATTCGTTAATCGCCTGATTGAGTTTGGCGGCATTGACACCGGAGGAAAGCAAAATATCATAAGCATCATTGCCGGCAGTGACACTCAGAGCCTGCAATAAACGCTCTACCGTAACATATTGGTCATTGGCCTTATCGGCAAGATTTTCTGCCGCCATCATAACCGACGTAAAGTCTTGACTCATCAGACTCTGCACTGACGAACCGGCAACTTGCGGAAGTTTGGCAAACGCGGTTTCCAACTTGTCCCTGATTGCGGTGGTGCTGCCGCCGGATTTGAGGATAAGATTCATAATAGTGCCGTCTTTTTCATCCAACAGCACTTTTAACAGATGCAACGGCGTGATGTACTGGTTTTTGTGCGCAGCCGCCAGTTTAATCACTTGTTCTATAATATCTTTTGATTTAGCAGTAAGTTTTTCAAAATCCATAGTTTTCATCTCCCTGTTTTTAATATAGGATACTCAAGAAGATAAAATCAAGACAATGAAGTTATTTTTTTACAAGGTCGATTACCGCAATTTCGGAAGGAGCCAACAAACGCATACTCGGTCCCCATGTTCCGGCACCAGGTGACACGTGAAGCTTGATGCCGTTGACCTCATAGTCACCGCTCAAATATTGGTTGGCTTTTTTGACAAACAGATGGAACGGAAAGATTTGTCCGCCGTGAGTGTGTCCGGCCAGCATCAGCTGGTAGTTAAAGCTACTTATAGAGTTAACAACCTCAGGAGTGTGAGAGAGCAAAACACGGAATTGCTTGGGGTGGCTGCCCTCCAAAGATTTGGTAAGGTTGATATTTAAATTCGGGCTGGAAATGGCGGTAAACGCATCGGGAATGCCGGAGATAAAAATATTATTTGCTACGGTTTCGCCCTGATTGAGCAACACATTAAAACCAAGTTTCTTGTATTGGTACATCCAAGCATATACGCCATACATAAATTCATGATTGCCAATAACGGCATAGACTCCGTAAGGCGCGCTCAAGTTAGAAAGCACTGCCAGTTGCTCATTAATAACTGTTGAATCGTCGTCAACGATATCACCGGTCAAAAGAATGACATCAGGACTGAGGTTGTTGACCAAATCTACAATCTTGCGCACTCTGGTCAGCGGAGTGGTGCGGTTGATATGAGTATCAGAAAGCTGCACTAAACGCAGGTTTTTGTTCAGAAGCGGGCTGGTAACCGTGATATAATTGACATCCGGAATTCTGACGCCTTCATACAAAGCATAGCCGCCCAACGAAAACCCCAGCAAAACTACCAAAATATTGGCATAACCAAGAACACTGATATTTTTGGGATTGAGCGACCAGCTGTCAATGCCGGCAAGACGGGCAGAATAATAGATGCCATACCAGATAATATCGCGCAGCATCAGCAAACAGAAAATAATAAAACCAAATCCAAACAAGGTATAGCCGGTAAAAGACAATATATTGAACAGATTAGGCGGCAAAAAATTAAAATGCTGGGCACATGAAATCAGCAACGGGGCAAACCACCCGATTATAACTAATGCGGCAATAAACAATTTGCTGGCGATATTTATATCGGAATATCCGACCAAAGTTTTGACGGAAATTACCGAACAAGCTATTGCGATGATTATAAATGCGATTATAAACATGTGCGCCTCGGAAAAAATTAAAGTGCGGCAGTTGCAGCCTCGGTTTTGGGTTTGCGGTCAGCACTCAAACGCGGACGACCACGGCGGGAAACCGGTTTTTCAGAATCCGCGGCCGGAATTTCGATTACCTTAAAACTCCGTTTGGGAGCAGCAACAGGCTCTTCTGCAACAGGAGCAGCCTCTGCCGGAGCAGGATTTTGCGCGACCTCAGACTGGCTGGCAGCGGCAGAAACTTCTGCAGTTTCAACCGGAGTACTTTCAACAGCCGGTTGTTCGGCATTTTGCTGTTGGAATCGGCGATCGTTCATTTCATTTTTGCGCTCATTTATCTCGGTAACAATTTTGCGATAGTGTTCGGCATATTGGCGAAAAACCTCTGCCTCAACATAGTTGCCGTTGCCTTGAGACTCTTTGGCCAGCTCATTGTAGCGTTTTATCAAGTCCAACGCAGTGCCACTGCATTTGCCGGCCGGACTGGTGCTATCAAACTTATAGTTCAAAGAAAAGATATGGGTGTTATTATTGTTGTTATTGGAACGATACTTATTATTTTTTTTCATAAATTTTTACCACAAATACAACTCCAGCATACGCGGAGCAGGTTAATATAAAAGATTAAAATAAACTTTGTTTTTGATGAAAATATCCAGCGCCAGACAAAAACGAAACACAGCGCCGCTAACATTGGGTATATTACATAATAATTTTTTAATTGCAAATTATTTTTTTAGGGATACACAGCGTTCTATGCCGGATAAATCATTGCGGATTTTAGCCAGTTTCAGCCCTGCTCCGACAAATATTGCCGCAACATCGTGCGCCTGATTTTCACCAACTTCCAGCAAAATTCGCCCCTGTTCCGTAAGCAAACGCGGCGCTAACTCAGCAATCCGACGATAGCTGTCCAAGCCATCGGAACCGCCGTCCAGAGCCGGCAGCGGGTCGTAGTTTTTGACATCTTCTTCCAACGAGGGAATCTCTGCGCTCGGAATATATGGCGGGTTAGAAACGATGATATCAAACCGCTGCGAGAATAAGCTCAAAAAATCAGCATCAAACCAAGAAGCATTCAGCAATTTTAACCGCGGCATGACACCCAACATATCGGCGTTTTGCCGCGCCACACGCAGAGCCGGCGCCGAGATATCGACTCCGGTTCCCTGCAAAGACGGGGTCTCCGCCAACAACGAGGTTATGATACAGCCGGATCCCACTCCCAACTCCAAGACCGTTGCCGCACCATCGGCTTTGATGCAATCCAGAGCCTCTTCCAGCAAAGTTTCGGTATCAGGGCGGGGGGACAAGACATCTGTATTAACCTTAAAGTCATATTTATAAAAACCGCGATGTCCCAAAATCTTATCAACCGGCATGTGTTGCAGTCTTTTTTGCAACATTTGTTCAAACAATGCCGTCTGCTCGGCATTTGGAATATCGTTTAAGCATAGCGAATCCACACCCATGGCCGCGGCTAACAACAGGCGCAACTCATAATCGGAGCTTTCTACTCCGGCGGCGGCAAGGCGTGCTGCGGCAGAAGCAAATAATTTTGAATGTTTATCGTTCATGAGCAATACATACAAAAAAGCATCTGATAATTTCAGATGCCGTAACTTTAGATTAATTTACATAGTGTGAATTTTATTTTTAGCGTCGGAAGCATTAACCGTGCTATCATTGTTTTTGTTCATTTGGCGGACTTTTTCCAGACGGCCGTTCATACGGCTGACAAAACCTTCATGGTTCCAAGCTTGGGCAACTTGGTCATGGTATTTTGCACGGCTATTTTCAGTTTTGATGCTAACGGCCATAATCATCCTCCATTTTTATCAGTGTATCACTTTTGAGCCTTGATTGCAACCAAAACCAGCGATTGCAGTTTGTCAAAAGCGCTCTTCTCTATCTGGCGAATACGCTCGCGGCTGACATTAAACTTGCTACCCAACTCCTCAAGCGTAGTCGGAGTTTCCGTCAGCATTCGGTTTCTGATAATGTATTGTTCGCGCTCGCTCAACTGGCCAAGACACTGTTGCAAAATCTTAGCCTTTTGCCCTGCCTCCTGACGGCGGGAAAGACTCTCTTCTATATTCTGTGTCCGGTCAACCAGAAAATCTATCTGCTCGTCTTCATCTTCATCTGAAACAGCCACGTTCAGCGACTTGTCGCCAACCAGACGACAGTTCATCTCTTTGACATCTGCCTCATCAACAACCAGCTCTTTGGCAATATCTTTGACAACTTCCGGCTCAAGCTCTTTGTTATCATACACGCCCAAACGAGCTTTTATGCGGGAAAGATTATAAAAGAGTTTTTTTTGAGCGGCGCGAGTGCCGATTTTTACCAAAGACCAAGAACGCAAAATATAGTCGTTGATAGCCGCTTTAATCCACCACATGGCATAAGTGGCCAAGCGCACTTTTTTGCTCAAATCAAACTTTTTGACCGCCTGCATCAGTCCGATATTGGCCTCGGAAATAATATCTGACAACGGCAGTCCGTAATGACGATAATTGAAAGCAATTTTGGCAGCCAAACGCAAATGTGAGGTAACCAAAGTTTGGGCGGCGTTCATATCGCCTTTTTCCTGAAACTCGGTAACCAACTCTTTTTCCTGCTCTTCGCTCAGAACCGGAAACTTTTTTATTTGCTCCATGTAGGCAACCAAGCTGTTGTCATTAACGACAGCAGGCAGGTTTGAAGATGTCTTTACAATTAAGTCGGAACCCGTAGCCATATATTTTCAGCCTTCTTTCAACACCTTGTCATATAGGTACAAATTGCCGCAAAATCAAGGTTGCGGCAAGATTGGATAATATTACTTTTTGCATAAAAACGCAATAAAATTTTATTATTTTTTTAAAACAAACGACGGATATTTACCGCTGCGGAAATTAACAATCTGAACCATGACGGCATCGTCCTGACTGCTGAGCAGCAAAAACACTCGGCGATGAAGTGCGGGATTGTCTCCGGCGCAAATCTTAAAGTCTGTATCCGTCAGGCCACGATTAATTTTGGTTGTTACCAAAAGTGTGGCTAAATCGCGGTTATCGTCCGGATTGAATTCAGCAACGCTTTGTTCATGAAAATTGTCAATATTTTTCAGAGCCAGACGGCGCCCCCGATAAGCGACCGTATTTTCTCCGTCAAGCCGTTCTTCCCCACTCTCCAAAGAGGCGCGAACCCCTGACAGCAGTTGATGATCATTGCAATCCGGAAACATAGGTGCCGCAGCCGAAGTTTCTTCAACCGCCGGCTTTAGAACTTTAATCGTTTGCTCGGGCACGCCAAACATATCATAAGAAATATCTGCGCCGTCTTGCGCAAATGCTGAGCCGGAAATCATTGCCAACATCAACATAAAAACAAAACGACGCACTGCATTTCTCCTAGAAGTTTACAGATTTCGGTGTTCTTGGGAACGGAATAACATCTCTGATGTTGCCGATACCGGTTACCAACATCATCATACGCTCAAAACCCAAGCCAAAACCGGCGTGAGGAACCGAACCATAGCGGCGAGAATCCAAATACCATGAGTAATCATCCTCGTGCATGCCGTTTTCCCGAATACGGTTAACCAGAACATCATAACGCTCTTCACGCTGAGAACCGCCAATCAGCTCGCCGATACCGGGGACCAAAACATCCATGGCGGCAACTGTGCGGTTATCATCATTCAAGCGCATATAAAAGGCTTTAATCTCCTTAGGATAATCGCGGACAATTACCGGACGCTTAAAATGCTCTTCGGCCAAAAAGCGCTCATGCTCCGTTTGCATATCAATCCCAAACTCCGGTTTGTATTCAAACTTGTGTCCGGATTTTTGCATAATATCAATAGCCTCGGCATAAGTAATGCGAGCGAATCCGTTATCTAAGATATTGTTCAGCTTATCCAACAGGCCGGGTTCAACATATTTGTTGAAAAGCTCCAGATCATCTGGGCAAGTATTCATAACATGGCGAATGCAATATTTGACCATATCTTCCGCCAAATCCATATCATCGTGAATATCTGCAAACGCCATTTCAGGCTCAATCATCCAAAACTCTGCGGCGTGACGGGTGGTGTTGGAGTTTTCTGCTCTAAAAGTCGGACCAAAAGTATAAATATCGCCCAGTGCGCAAGCAAACATCTCGCCGTTGAGCTGACCGGAAACCGTCAGTCTGGCCTCTTTGCCGAAGAAGTCTTGCGAGTAGTCTACCTTGCCGTCTTTGGTACGCGGAGGATTGTTAATATCCAGTGTGGTAACCTGAAACATCTCGCCGGCGCCCTCACAATCGGAAGCGGTAATTAGCGGAGTATGGACATAGCGAAATCCACGTTCGTTAAAAAACTTGTGAATCGCATAAGAGAGCTCTGAACGGACTCGGAATGCAGCTCCATATTTGTTGGTGCGCGGACGCAAATGAGCAATGGTGCGCAAATATTCGTCAGTGTGTTTTTTCTTCTGCAACGGAAAATCATCCGGTGCCAAACTGTAAATTTCAACTTCTTCGGCCACAACTTCATATTTCTGATTGCCGCCCTTAGATTCTACCAAAGCACCTTTTACTGCCACAGAGGAACCGGTGGTAATCTTTTTGACATCTTCGTAATTATTGAGGTTATTATTGGCAATAATCTGAATATTTTTGAGGCAGGAGCCGTCATTTATTTCAATAAACGAAAAATCTTTAGCATCTCGGCGGGTTCTAACCCAGCCTTTGACCAAAACCTCGGCAACAGGCTGTTCTGAGGTCAACAATTGTGCAACTTTAGTTCTTTTTAACATTGTTTGTCTTATCCTTAAATTATTCTCTTTATCAGATTACTGCCGTAATCATTGCGGACTATATTACAAATTTAGCAAGATGTCCAGCATTGACAATTATTATTATACAGATTAAATTTCTATCAGATTTGTAACTTTTTAAAGGACATAAAAATGAAAAAGACAACTTTCGTTTCCGTAGCAATTTTGTCATTGGCTCTCGGCGCCTGCACAGCCGATATCAGCCCCAACAATTACTACGCCTCCAGCGCACAAACCGTTAACACTGTTAAGCCCTGTACGGTTGTCAGTGTTCGTCCGGTTAATGTAAACAGTTCCAACAACAACGCCGGAACTCTGCTCGGTGCAGCTGCCGGCGGCGTAGCCGGTTCGGCTATCGGCGGCGGACGCACAGTGCCTATCCTTGGCGCTATCGGCGGCGCGGTTGTCGGAGGAATTGCCGGTGACGCAGCCCAGAAACAGCTGTCGCATCAAACCGGATTTGAATATGTCGTAAGATTTGATAATGGCAGTATGGCCAGCGTTGTACAAGGTAATGACACAATTATCCAACCCGGACAGCGCTGCATGGTACTCTATGGCGACCAAGCCCGCGTTGTTCCTGCCAACTAGCCCACGACGGTGGGCAGCGCAAAGCAAGCTGTTACTCGCCACTCACTTTGTTCGGGGCTCGGGATTGAGATTATTTCGGGCATAAGCGAGAAAGTTACTTAAAAACTCCCCTTGAAAACAAGAGGAGTTTTTTATTCATTTAACTATCGGCTTTTCACAAACTAAATCAGCCCCATTTTCTGAGCGATAATTACAGCTTGAGTGCGATTGGTAGCGCCAACCGCTCGCAAAAGAGCGTTAATGTGCAATTTTACGGTTGCCTCGGAAACATCCATTTTATAAGCAATTTGTTTGTTAGACATTCCCTCCGCGACGTAGTCCAGAACTTCTGACTGGCGCGGAGTGAGAACTTTGGCTCCGTTGCGCCCTGCTCGCCCCTCTGTCGCGGCGGTGGTTGCCATTTCCATTATCGACGGCGGCAAATAGGTTCCACCATCCAAAATTAATTTTAGCGCCGAGGTCAGAACCTTGGTTTCTGAGCGCTTGGGAATATAGCCTTTTATGCCCATTTCTATCACACGGCGGATATTACGGGCGTCTTCTGATGCAGAAATCACCACAAACCGCCCGTCGGAAAGTTTTTCTTGCAGAGCGCGGAGCCCATCCTCCCAACGCATATCCGGCATATCTAAGTCAATAATCACCAAATCTGTATCCGGTGCGGCGCTCACAATTTTGAGAGCTTGAGAAAAATTGGCAGCCTGCGTGATAATAGCCTGCGGAGCGATTTTTTCCACTTGCAAACTTAGGCCGTCTCTAAATAGTGCATGGTCGTCCGCGATAAGAATCTTCATCACTGTCCTCCGCGTTCTTTATTGCATTCTACGGCAAAATTACTTTAAGCGTCTATATAAATGTTTTGCCGAATATTTAAAGGGCTGAATCCGAAAATTTGCACATCAAAACTATAAATAAAGGCAATCGACACCGGCCTCTTTGAACATTTCTTCCGAATAGATTAACTTATCCCGCCAGGTGTTGGCCGGTGAATTCTCGTCTATGGTTACTTTGTGCGTTACCACCATTTTGATACCTGATTGGATAATGGCTCTGGCACAATCCGGACAAGGCATTGAAGTTACATATATCACACAGCCTTTGAGCGAGGCGCCTATCAGGCAGGCATTGTATACGGCATTGCGTTCAGCGTGCTCAAAAAAATCATATTTAGTGGGGCGCTCCAAGCGCTCGGGCTTGTTGTCATCTACCCCCCTCACCAAACCGTTGTATCCGGTGGAGCGAATTTCTCGATCCGGTCCGACAACCACGGCGCCAACCTTGGTAGACGGATCTTTAGACCAGGTTTTGACAAGTTCGGCCACTTCCATAAACCTTTTGTGCCATTTTTCAGAAAACATCGGGAACCTCCGGTTGATTGCTGATTATCCTGTACTAGAATAGCTGATTATAAAAAACTTACAATCTTTTTTTAAAATCGCAGTAAAATCCCCTAAAACTCTTGACATCAGCATTAAAATGCACCAAGTTATTAGCAGTGTTTTTTAATTAATTTAGGAGAAAAAAATGAGTGCGATTATTGATATCCACGCCAGAGAAATTCTTGACTCCCGCGGTACACCTACCGTAGAGGCAGAAGTTGTTTTGCAGAGCGGCGCTTTTGGCCGCGCAGCCGTTCCATCCGGTGCTTCTACCGGTGTGCACGAGGCAGTTGAACTGCGTGACGGCGACAAAAAGCGTTTTGGCGGCAAAGGTGTTCTGAAAGCCGTAGAAAACGTTAACGACAAAATTTATGATGCTCTGGCCGGCTTGGAAGCTGAAGATCAGATTGAAATCGACCGCACCATGATTGAGCTTGATGGCACCGAAAACAAAGGAAAACTCGGCGCTAATGCTATTTTAGCTGTGTCTTTGGCTGTTGCAAAAGCTCAGGCCGAAGAAGCCGGTTTGCCTCTTTATCGTTATTTGGGCGGCACTATGGCTCGCACCTTGCCGGTTCCGATGATGAATATTGTAAACGGCGGCAAACACGCTGATAATCCGATTGATATTCAAGAGTTTATGATTATGCCGGTTTCTGCCGAATCGGTTAGAGAAGCTATCCGTATGGGCGCAGAGATCTTCCAGACTCTGAAGAAAAATCTGAAGGCTGCCGGCCATAACACCAACGTTGGTGATGAAGGCGGTTTTGCTCCGAATCTGAAGTCTGCTGAAGAGGCTTTGACCTTTATTGTTAAATCCATTGCCGATGCCGGATACAAACCGGGTGAAGATGTTGTTTTGGCTATTGATGCAGCTTCTTCTGAGTTCTATGAAAACGGTAAGTATGAAATGAAAGGCGAAGGCAAATCATACACCAATAAACAGATGGTTGACTTCTACAAAGATTTGTGCGACAAGTTCCCGATTTTCTCTATTGAAGATGGTATGGCCGAAGACGATTGGGAAGGCTGGAAGATGTTGACCGATACTTTGGGTGACAAAGTTCAGCTGGTTGGTGATGACTTGTTTGTTACTAACCCGAAGCGTTTGGCTATGGGTATTGAAAAAGGCGTAGCAAACTCTATTTTGGTTAAGGTTAACCAAATCGGTTCTTTGACAGAAACCATGCAGGCTGTTGATTTGGCTCAGCGCAACAAATACACCGCTGTTTTGTCACACCGCTCCGGTGAAACCGAAGATACCACAATTGCCGACATTGCAGTTGCCACCAACTGCGGTCAGATTAAGACCGGTTCAATGTCTCGTACTGATCGTATGGCAAAATACAACCAGTTGATCCGTATTGAAGAAGAATTGGGCGATATGGCTGTATATGCAGGTAAGTCTATTTTGAAAAAATAGTTTTGGTATTACCTAAAAAAACAGCTCTCTTTTATAGAGAGCTGTTTTTGATTGATAAGCAAAACCCCTGAAAACATAAAGTTTCAGGGGTTTTATTATCATTAGAAATTAGCAATGCGCATAAGAGCGGCTTCTACTTTGGCTTTGTTTTCCATAGCCTCTGCTTGGCGACGCTTTTCTTCTTCTACCACGGCAGCAGGAGCGCGTTCTACAAAGCTCGGATTACCAAGCTTGCGAGCGTAGCCTTCCAGATTTTTATTTAAGGAAGCAAGCTCTTTGTTGAGGCGCTCTCGCTCGGCGGCAAAATCGACCACTCCTTTGAGCGGCAACAACAAAGTGCATTCGCGGAACACTCCTTGCGCCATATCTGAGGTAATCTCTCCGTCATAGGCGGCAAGCTTCTCCAATCTGGCAAGCGAACAAACCATTTGATTAAAGTTTTCAATCTCCGCCAAAGAGGCAGCATTGGCTTCTTTGAGATAAACCGTTAATTTGGCAGATGCCGGCAAGTTCATTTCCGCACGCAGTGAGCGAACCGCCGTAATCAGCTCAATAGCCCAATCAACCGCACCCATAGCAGAGGTGTCGATTTTTTCGGATTGCGGCCATGCGGCGTGTATCAGCTTAACCTTGCGGTCTGCGGTGTTATTCCACAGCTCGCTGGTGATAAACGGCATAAACGGATGCAAAATCACCAAAATTCTATCCAGAACCCAAGCAAAAGTTGCTCTGGTCTCGGATTTGGCAGCCTCATCTTCTCCATAGAGAATCGGCTTAATCAATTCAATGTACCAATCGCAGAATGAGCCCCAAACAAACTGATATACCGCATTGGCAGAATCTGAAAAGCGGAAGGCATTAAGATTGTCAGTAACTCCTTGGGTGGCCTCAATCGCTTTGGCTATAATCCATTTGTTTACCGGCAGTTTAACCTTTTCTGCGGAAAAATCAGCAGATAATGAACAGTTGTTCATCTCGCCAAAACGAGCCGCGTTCCAAAGTTTGGTAGCAAAATTGCGATATCCGGCAATTCTGGATTCACTGACATTGATGTCTCTTCCCTGTGTCTCCATTGCCGCCATAAAGAAGCGCAAGGCATCGGCGCCGTATTTTTCAATCACAATCATCGGATCTACGGTGTTGCCCTTGGATTTGGACATCTTGCGCCCTTGTTCATCGCGAACCAATCCATGAATATAGGCTTTGCGGAAGGGAACTTTCTTCATCATATACATGCTCATCATCATCATACGAGCAACCCAGAAGAAGATGATGTCGAATCCGGTCACCAAAACCGAGGTTGGGTAAAAAGTATCTAAAAACTCGGTCTTATCCGGCCAGCCTAAAGTTGAAAAAGCCCACAGGCCGGAAGAGAACCATGTGTCCAATACATCTGTTTCACGACGGAGCTCAACACGCTTGCCATAGTGTTTATCTGCGGCAGCCTGTGCTTCTTCCTCTGATTCCTCACAGAAAATATGCTCATCTGGACCATACCAAATCGGCATCTGGTGTCCCCACCATAACTGACGAGAAATACACCAGGGCTGAATGTTGCGCATCCATTCAAAATAAGTCTTTTCGTAAGATTTGGGAACAAACTGCATCTCGCCGTCTTCTACCACACGAATTGCCTCTTTGGCTAATGTGGGAGCATCTACAAACCATTGGTCTGTCATTAGAGGCTCGATAATTACACCGGAGCGGTCGCCATAGGGAATTACCATCGGGTGGTCTTCTATCTTTTCCATAAGCCCAAGCTCGGTTAGCTTTTCAATAGTTTTGGCACGAGCGTCAAGAGTAGTCATTCCGGCAAACGGAGTATTCTCATTCAAGGTAGCGTCTTCGTTCAAAATATTTATCATCGGCAGATTGTGACGTTTGCCAACCTCAAAGTCATTAAAGTCATGAGCCGGAGTAATCTTAACAGCACCGGTACCTTTTTCGGGGTCGGCGTGCTCATCACCGATAATCGGTATCTCGCGATTGATAATCGGAATAATGCAATTTTTGCCAATCAGGTGCTTGAGTTTTTCGTTCTCTTTAGAAACAGCAACGGCAGTATCGCCAAACATGGTCTCCGGACGAGTGGTGGCAATGTGAATAAACTCGCCTTCTGAGCCGGCAATCGGGTATTTGTAGTAATACATTTTGCCAACGGTTTCTTTTTGGACAACTTCCAAATCAGAAACGGCTGTCATAAATTTAGAATCCCAGTTGACCAGTTTTTTGGCTTTGTAAATCAGCCCGTCTTTATAGAGGCTTACAAAAATTTTGCGAACGGCACGACTCAAGCCCTCGTCCATAGTAAAACGAGCGCGGCTCCAATCGCAAGAAGCGCCCAAGCGACGCAATTGTTTGCAGATAGTGCCGCCGGATTGTTCTTTCCATTTCCAGACGGTTTCAATAAATTTATCGCGCCCCAAATCGTGACGAGAAATTCCTTCTTTGGCAAGATTGCGCTCAACAACCATCTGGGTTGCAATGCCGGCGTGGTCCATTCCGGGCTGCCACAAAACTTTTTTGCCCAGCATACGATTATAGCGAATCAGAACATCTTGCAAAGTCTCGTCCAGAGCGTGCCCCATATGCAAAACGCCGGTTACGTTTGGCGGAGGAATAACAATGGAAAATGCATCTTTGGAAGAACGCATATCCGGCTTAAAATCACCGCTTTCTTCCCAATCGGCATAAATTTTTTCTTCAAAATCTTTCGGGTTATAATTTTTCTCTAACATTTTATTTTCCAGAATTTGATTAACTTAACAAAAATGCAAAGTGCCCTCAGGAAACGCTCTCGGGGGCACAAAAAGGTTTGAGGTCGGTTCAGTACAGCTACTGATTATTACCAACCTTTGCCATCACTCGTTCAATTTCTTGTTTGACGATTTTTTCAACTATTGTCGGCAAATTATTATCTAGCCATTGCTTGGTTTGAGAGGCAATTTCTTCTCGAGCCAATGAGTTATAGTCCACGCCTTCGCGCCAATGGGCAGCAACCTCTTCTCCGATAATTTGGCGAATGACCGAGGCAACAACCTCTTCTATGGTTTTGCCGCCGTCGCCCAAAGCAATAATCGGCTCGGACAAAGCAACCGGCTGAGCAACAGGCTCCGGCGCGGGTTCTTCTTTGGAAAACATTTTGGCAAAATTGCTGATGATGTTGGCAGAAACATCTACCGCGCTGTCGGCCTTGGCCTCGGCTACCGGCTCAACCGTTGTTTCAACCACAGGCTCAGGTTCCGGCTCTAATTCAGGCTCAGGTTCCGGCTTGATAACAGGTTCCGGCTCCGACACAGGTTCCGACTCAACTATCGGCTCCGGCACAACTTCAGGCTCCGGTTCCGGAGTGATTGTTTCGGGTTCAGGCTCAACAATTTCTGCTGTTGGTTCCGGCTCTAATTCAGGCTCATTTTCGGCAATGGTCTCCGGCTCTGAAAGTTCAGCTTCCTCGGCTGCAACCTCGGCAGCGGGAACGCTATCTTCCGTAGGCTGTTCGGCAGGCTCTTCATAAAATGGATCGGACTCAAAGTCCTCCCAACCGACGCTGACGCCGCGAGGTTCTTCGGGCTCTGCTTCCGGCGCGGCTGATAGTTCGGCAGGTGCCTCAGTTGCGGAGGAAAGTTCGGGAACTTTCATACCATCAAGCTCGGCATCCAAATCTATTGTCTCTTCAGCTTGAGGCAGGCGCATATCGGCTGTTAGATCCAATACATCTTCATCTGCCGCAGGTTTGGGCTCCGGCTCAAGTTCCGGTTGCGCAGATGCTTGGTCTTCTTCCAATATATTTTTAATGGAAGAGAGGATATCTTCCATAGACATATCCTGATTATTTTCGTCGGCCATTTTTACATTCCAATTTATTAACTTGAGCTTATTCTACACAAAAATCCCGTATTATCAAGCAACTTTTGTGCAAATATCATCAATTTAATGACAGCCACTTGCCCTTGGTTTCTTTGTAATACTTTTTGGCATCATAGAGTTTAACATCCAAGTTCAAATCCTTAGCAGTCAACTTGCCCATAGAAACCAAAACATTCATGGCTGAAACATAGTAGTTGCGGCGGGCAGTGACTTCATTAACACTGGAGTTAAGCAACTCCTGATAGGCATCTAACACATCTAAGATAGTGCGATTACCCAAAGCCTCTTCTTTTTGCACGCCGTCCAAAGCAATCTCGTTGGCCTTAACCTGCTCTTTGATGGCGGAAATTTTGGTTTCGTTGGCTTTCATAATCTCCCAAGCGCTGGAAAACGTGGCTCTAACCTGACGTTCGGTTTCCATCATAACTTCTTGCGCCTGCCATTTTTGATGTTTGCTCTGACGGATTTTGGCACGACTCTCACCGGCATTGTACAACGGAATACTCAGATTAAGCCCCCACTCGACACTATCTGTAGTAGTATCGCCGCTCAGAGCGTTGTCATTTTCAGACTTAACTTTAGAGGCGGCGGCATCAAAACTCAACTGCGGCATTAGAGCGCCGGTGTTGGCGTATACGGCATAGCCCTTAGAATTGTAGAGGTGTTTGGCCTGTTTGATGGAATAGTTGTTTTTAAGAGCAATATTCATGGCCTCATCATAACTTTTGGGCAACATACCGCTAACTACTTTGGGCTCTTCCAGTTTATCTGGTGCAGAACCGATAATTTTGGCATAAGAGGCTTTGGAAACCTCCAAGGTTCCCTCGGCGGCGATGCGATCGGACATAGCCTGAGAGTAGCGGGCTTTAGCCTGCGAAACATCGGTACGGGTTACCTCGCCGACATTAAAGCGCTGTTTGGTCTCATCCAAACGTTTTTTGAGTAGTTTTTCATTATTTTTTTGCAACTCAACAATGGCCTCATCGCGCAGAACATCCAGATATGCGGTTGAGGCATCAAGCAAAACCTGCTGTTCAACATTGTAAAGGTTGTTTTGCTCAGCGCGAACAGCCTGATCCGCGGATTTGACAGAGTTTACGGTAGAAAAACCGCTAAACAACGGCTGAGAGAGTTTGGCCGCCATACTTTTGTTGGTGGTATCGCCCCCGCCGACACGCCCATAAGAACTATCGGAATCAACATTGTTGTGAGTGTCACGATAAGAGCCGGTCAAGGCCACAGTCGGACGATAGCCTGATTTGGCGATTGCCACGTTCTCATCCACAGAACGCAGATAAGCGCGCTCAGCTTGCAAAGTCGGGTTGGTATTGTATGTTTCGCTCAGTGCCTCAAAAATACTTCCGGCTGAGGCGGGAGCTGTTGCCAAAGCAATTGATGTTGCCGCCATAAGTCCGGCAATAAAACCATATTTCATCTTGTACCTCAATATTAATCACAATTGTTGCTGATTATATTAGTATGGGAGTTAATTTACAATAAATTTTTCGCAAAAAAAATTGTATTTTCTCTGATTTCGCCGACAAAAAGGATTATATATTAACCATATTTCAAACAATTTTTACTAGGCTTGGGATAATTCGGTATTTTTCCCTACAGGAGTTATTAAAGTGAAAAAAAATTCTGCGATTATTAGTGAAATTGATCGGGCTCGCCTCAAACTTTCGATTGAGCATTATATTAAATATTTTATTGGCAAACGCACTTGCGAACTCACCAAAGACGAGGCTCTGCAGGCTATTTCTTTGGCAGTGCGAGAATTTGCCATGGACAAGATGTATGAGACCATTGCCCGCTACAATAAATGCAACTCCAAAAGGGTTTATTACCTTTCAATAGAATATCTTATCGGCCGTTCTTTGGAAAACAATCTCCACAATCTTGGTCTGTTTGATATTATGAAAAATGTTAAGATTGATGGTTTTCCAAACTTTTCTTTGGAAGAAATTTTTGATACCGAATATGATCCGGCGCTGGGTAACGGCGGTCTCGGACGTTTGGCCGCCTGCTATCTGGACTCTATGGCTTCGCTGGGCTTGGCCGGTTTCGGCTATGGAATCGATTATCAGTTCGGTTTGTTTAAGCAAAAGTTTGAAAACGGCTATCAAGTTGAGCAGGCAGACAGCTGGCCGGCAGAGAACTCTCCATGGCAGTTTGCCCGCCACGATAGAATTGTAAAAATCCCGATTTATGGTGATGTTGAGGTGCTGGATAATCCTAACGGACAAAAAAGCTTTGTTTGGATGAACACTAAAACTATATACGGCGTGCCGTTTGACTTTCCGATTGTCGGATATGCCGGCAAATCCGTAAACTATCTGCGCCTGTTCTCCGCCAAAACCGATGATGAGCTGGATATTAACATCTTCAATGAAGGCGGCTACATCGAGGCTATGAAAGAAAAAATCGAAACCGAAACCGTTTCTAAGGTTTTGTATCCGTCTGATGCAGTGGAATCCGGAAAAGAGTTGCGCCTTAAACAGCAATACTTCTTTGCCTCTTGCGCAATTCAGGATATTTTGCGTCGTTTTTTGGAAAAGAGCGAAGACTTTAGCCAGCTGCCGGAAAAAGTGGTTATTCAACTGAATGATACGCATCCGGCAATCGCCATTGCCGAAATGATGCGCCTGCTGGTCGATGTCTATGGGCAGGAATGGGAAGATGCTTGGAATGTTACTTCTAAGGTATTTGCATACACTAACCACACTTTGCTGCCGGAAGCTCTGGAGACATGGCCGGCTCGAATTATCGGACGTATGCTGCCCCGCCACCTGCAGATTATTTATGAAATAAACCGCCGTTTTATGGACTTTGCCCGCTCTAAGTTTGGCGAAGATCAGGCCAAACTGGCTAAGGTTTCTATTGTTTCGGGCGATGGCAACAACCAGATTATCCGTATGGCCAATCTCTCAATTGTCGGCTCTTTCTCGGTTAACGGCGTGGCGGCAATCCACTCCGAACTTATCAAAACCAAACTGGTACCCGAATTTTATGAACTATGGCCGGAAAAATTCACCAACGTTACCAATGGTATTACTCCGCGCCGCTGGCTCTTGCACGCCAACACCGCTTTGGCCGACCTCATTACCACAGAAATCGGTGATGGCTGGGTTACCAAACTGACTGAGCTCAAAAAACTGGAACCGCTGGCTGAAGATAAAAAGTTTGTTAAAGAATTTGCCGCGGTTAAAGTGGCCAACAAAAAGGCTTTGGCACAGCGTATTTTCCGCGCCGCCGGAATCATGGTCAATCCAGAGAGCATTTTCATTGTGCATTCTAAACGTATTCATGAATACAAACGCCAGCTTATGACCATTTTGCAGGTTATCGGCGATTATCTGGCAATTATTAAAGATAATGTCAAACCGATTACTCCAAAAACATATATCTTTGCCGGCAAGGCGGCTCCGTCTTATAACTTTGCAAAGCTGATCATCAAACTTATTAACAACGTGGCAGAAGTTGTTAACTCTGATCCCAAAGTCAATGATATGCTTAAAGTTGTGTTTATTCCCGACTATAAGGTATCTTTGGCAGAGGTTATGATTCCGGCCGCAGATGTCAGCGTTCAATCTTCAACCGCCGGATTTGAGGCCAGCGGCACCGGCAATATGAAGTTTGCCCTTAACGGCGCCCTCACCCTCGGGACACTGGATGGCGCAAACATTGAAATCCGCAATGAAGTAGGCGCTGAAAACTTCTACCTCTTCGGACTGACAGAAAAACAAGTTAACGATATGCGCCCGACTTATAACCCGCGGGAAATTTATGAAAAGAACAATTATGTAAAACGTATTCTAAATGCCGTAAACTCTAATATGTTTTGCGAAAAAGATTATGTGTTGCTCTTTAAGCCGATATTTGAGGAACTGATTAATCGTGATTACTTCTTTGTTTTGGCTGATTTGGAAGCTTTCGATACTGCAATGAAAAAGATTGAAAAGGATTTCCAAAATAAAGATGAGTGGACTCGCAAAGCTATCTTGAATGTGGCTCGTATCGGCAAGTTTACCTCCGATCGTGCAGTGATGGAATACGCTAAAAACATTTGGCATATCAAACCTTGCTAACCAGGCAGCGCCTGGAGGCATAAGCAAGAATTTACTCGCTTGCTCGCCGTTGGCTCGGCGCTCGGTGCCGAGCCGGCACGGGCATTCTCAAGAATATACTCACAACTCACTATGTTCGTTGTTCGGGATGGTGCCTGTTTCGCTCGTCAGAATCTGTCATTGCGAAGTGAACGCTAGTAAACCGAAGCAATCCATTTTACCTTAAGATAAAGATGGATTGCTTCTCGCGGCTGACGCCGTTCGCGCAAAGACAGTGCCTGTTGTTGCCCTGTGTTTTAACTGTCGCTCTGAGCGTTGCGAAAAGTCAGGAACATGCTGGATACTTCGCTCCGCTCACAGATTTTCCCCCTTAATTAGCCTACAATTTGCATGTAATGCACTGGCGATAGACACGAGTAAGGTCAGGGCTCGGAATCTCTGTAATATCTTCAGACACCTTATCACCAGTTGCCCAAGATGCGAGCTTTCCTCTTGCCCCATAAGGATTCTCCGGATTAAAATTTCCGGCGCTGTTATAGGAACTAAAAGTTAAATCTTTTAGACTTATAATTTTAACAGATCCATCCGTAGCAACAGCAATAACTATTCCAACCGCTTTTTTGTTTGCATCATAATTTTCGGCAGAACCATAGCTTTTGTCCTCATACATTACATCACCGATTTTTGGGGCTGGCGCAATGTTTTCATCTGAGCTGGAAACAATAGATGGATTAAAACAGTTCTCCAACAACAGTATTGGCCTGGTAAAAACAGCAGATTCCTTTGGGTCAAGATTACGGAAGCCGGTAGTTGAAACTATTTTCCACGCAACTTTTGCAGATCCCTCAGAAGAGCTCCAATAATGCTCCGTAAGCTTCCCGGCCTCTGCTCCTTTATCTTTCAGCGTGGCAAGAGCGGCATTAATTTTTGCCATAACATTGCCTAAAGCTCCGCTGTCGCTAATTGACGCATTTATTTTTGAGGTATCGGTTCCATACATATCAATCAGTTCGCCAATCGCCGGCAGATACCAATTGCCCTGCCCAAAGTCACCGTTTTTATCGCCAACATAGAATTGGGTTGTGGCATAAGCCACTAGACCTTTTTCGCCCAATTGCGCTACAATTTTTTGGGTATTGCTTTTGCCGTCAAATATAGCAACCAGTCCAGCGTTATCAATAGGACAACTGTTTTCCACATCCTTAGCTGCACATTTTTTTAGCATAGTCTTGAGCTTGTCACTGCTATAATTGGGAACACCGATAACATTTGCTGCTCTTTTATCATACGGTGCCCAAGTACTCTCTTCATACTTGCCGCCATAAGGATTATCAGCATCAAAGTTACCGCTGCTGTCTGTGGTGCTGAAAGTCAAATTCTTAAGGCTGACAATCTTGACCGAACCATCAGTTCTATTAACAGAGGCAATTATTCCGACCGGTTTTGAGCTGCTCCAGCTGTAGTAATCCCTAACATTGCCCCAACTCTTATCATCATAAACGATTTGCCCAATTTGCGGAGATGGCGCATTATATTGAACAACTTGAACAACAAAGCAGTTCTCGACCTGCAAAAAGGGGCGGACATAAATCCGGTCAGGATAATCTTTCAGGGTATAAGAGCGGTTACCCGAACCATTGGCAGAAGATGCCGTTAGTGTCCAGACATGATCCGCGGAATGTTCTGATGACGACCAATAGGTATCCGACAGAATATCAGTATCAATACCCTTATCGTACAGTGCTATAAGTGCGTTATTGATTCTTTCTATATAGCCGCCGGTTGCACCGCTTGTGCCGCTGCCAGAAGTTATCTGATCCGGATCAACGCCATACATATCAACCAGTTCGCCAATACTCGGCAGATACCACTTGCCTTGTCCAAAATCACCGTTCTTGTCGCCGACATAATATTGATTAGCCGCGGTTGCCGCCAGCGCATCTGCTCCCAGCTGACTGATGATTGCCGTGGTATTGCTTTTGCCGTCATAAATATCCGCACAAGTATTGGTGGGAGATTCTGGTTTCTCTCCGCATTCATAACATAAATCTGTGCAACCGCTGACTTCTTTGCCGACAGCACAGCCGTATTGACAATCGGAACGCGCTTGTCCGGTGCGTCTTAAGTAAGCACATTTATCCTGACAGCCACTGATATCGCAATAATCAGTGCAATTTTCCTCTGTAGAAGCGATGCAATTGTGGCCGTCGCCTTGGGCTTGGCAATCTTCTACCATAATGTTATCCGGCTTGCACACCGGTCTGACACAGGCATAGTGTTTGGTGCCGTCGGGCTTGTCCTCGCAATAATCATCAGTATCGGGAATCAAACCCCGCGGACAGCCGGTGGTGGTAAAAGTGGTTGGATATAATGTGATGTCGCAATTGCAGTTTTTATATTTGCCACCGCATTGCTCGGATAAGCTATATGTAGGAGCTGGACACTCCACTGTGGTGTATTGATATGCGCTATCGCAAGGTTGGCAGGTGTAACAGGTTAGACCGGAAGCCGGATAGGTGACGCTGCAGATCATACCGCTTTGGCTTGAACTGCTATACATGCCATAAACTGAACAAGTGTTAGTAGTGTGCGGATTTTCAAATTCTTGCACGCGTTCATCTAGTCCGGCGCCTTGATAATCCGGCAGGAAATGTGATTTTGCCAAAGCCAATGTGCTGGTTAAAACTAGTGCTAACGTCAAGCAAATTCCACGCATATCATTACTCCTATGTATACAATATTGTTAATATTTTAACATAGAAGCTGTTGTTTGTAAACAATTGATTGTAGAGGGTGGACAAACTTATTAATGCTAACAATGCATATCATATTGATTGTCGGTCATTAGTCATTAGTCTTTAGTCTATACAGGCTTGAAGGTATCAAAACAAGAATTATATCTTGAGTATTCACGATGGCGGTAGTTTGAAATTAAGTTTCTTTTACCGGTATGAGTGAATAAATATCTTCAGATATGAACGGCAAAAGAAATTGAATTTCAGTTGTTGTTTAGAAGATAGGGAAAGAGCGGGATTATCTCCCGCTCTTTTCTTATAAATTTATCTGGAAGTGCCACCGCGATTTTGTATTGGTGAGATGGTGTTTCCAGAGTTACCGCTCGCAACCCCAGGTATAGGACGAGGTTTTATTGTATATACATTTACGTCTTTACCATTTTGACCTTGAACTTGCGTACAATTTGTTTTGGGAGCCAATACGCCTCGTTCATTAATTTTTAATTCAAACTTCGCAAACTCAGAACCACATCCGGCAACTGTTTCTAGAGTGCGATTCATATCCTCTTTAATAGCGGCAAGAGCGTTGTTGCATTTACCGGCGATTGCACTTTCTTTAACATCTCCATAATCTCCGGTTTCTGCCGAACCACCCAAATGGATATTAAATGTTTTTTCAACATCGGGTTTGGCTTTTTGCATCCTTTGTTGCATAAGATCCATAAGATATGAAGTCTGGTCTTCAGTATGCTTAAAGTTAAGTCTGCCATCGGCAATTTCTTTGGTAATCTCAGCAAAGGCCTTATAAGCGCAACCCAAATCAATCTGCGACCATTTTGCATCTTGATTGGGCAAGCGTCCTTGAATACCATCATTAATAAAATTCTTTATCGCCGGAAATGTATTGTCATGGTATAGTTGCAATCTGACGTCGCTGACCAAACGATCGCGGATTTCGCGTACCTTGACTTCTTTGTCACCCGACTTGCCGGCTATTTGCTCATTTATCTGCTCAATCAGGCGCATCTTAAACTCAAGCATATCTTTAGTATCGGCTTTGTCGCCTTTTTTCTTATCTTCGGCCACATCAAGCATAACACGCAGGTGATCGGCGCCAAGGTTTATACCGGTAGGAACCATCAATTGGTCTCCGGCTGCCTCTAAAAATGCGTTGAACACATCTCCGCCAAAACCATCGGCCGCACTAGGCATTTTGAAATAGGGATAACCGCAGGACTTGAAACCACTAAGAATCGCTTTGGCATAGGCGGATTCCATCTTGGCGCCTTGCGGCAGATAAAGCTTTGCGCATGGAGGGCGCCCCGGCTTAACAATAAATCCTACGCGCTTGGTGTGTCTGACCACGCCGGTTTTGGGATCCATTTTGCAGTCTTTGACAACATCATCTTCGCTGCCATAAAAAGCAATAGCTATACTGCCATCGGGCAAGCGCCGAGAAACAATACAACGTTTGCTGATGCGCATAATCTCGGCACGAGCATAGATTTTGCTTTTCATTTTGCTCATGCTGTAATTAGGCTCTAGATCACTTAATTCATCTGCAAATGATGGTTCTCTGGCAGCGCCGCTAGGGGCCGGTTCTTCTGAATTTTGCGTCTCTCCGGTAGATTGCGCGGAAACTTGTTCTGTTGAAGAATACTGTCCTGCACTTTGGGAACCTTCCTGTTGCTGAGGATCTGGGATATCTAAGTCATACCACCTATCCTTTTTACCCTCTTTACCATCTTCACCATTTTGACCATCTTGACCATCTTTACCATCGTTGGCAGCTTCTTTTTGGGCAAGATCTTTGCTCCAAATCACATCATCCAGAATAAAATTAGGGATACCTTTTTTCTCATTTTCGACCTGAAGCGCATATAGTTCATCTAGTGAAAGCTTTTCTAATTCCTCGCGATTGTATTGCTTAAAAACAGTTTCTAATGAACCTATCTGTTTGCCACTCTGCTCGGTCTCTACCACATTGATATTGCCGGCATCGTTAAAATTATCTATTTGCAAATCAGTAGTATCAAAATATGATGCAAGAGCAGCAACTTGAGCCTGCGTCATAGTTTTGTTTTCGGTAAAGACAATGGACAAATTATCCATTATGGCAAAGCTCAAACCGGTGTCGTTGAGGTTGTTTATTCGCAAGACTTGTTTGCCGTCTCGCATCTCCAGATGGCTCTCACCTTTTTTGCCACTTTGAGAAAACGTCTCCTGCAGCTGCGATAGAAAGGCAAATTTCTCTTTTTGTTCCGGATTATCTTTGATTTGCTCAAATATGCTAATACTGTTGACTTCGTTACGCGGAGCTCCATCAACTGTAGAAATAAAACGCTGTAAAGTTTCATTATGAGGATATTTTTCTTCTAGCTTTTTTACCGCCTCGTTCACATTATTATATTTGGCATATTCATCATGAAGATTTTGCCATTTCTCAACTGAAAAGACATATTTGCCATCTTGCAACTCACAGAGCGCATCATATATCTGCGCCCGTTTCTCTTTATTTTCGTCATCATATATTTCATTGAAATAACAATATCCTTCAGTATTCCATATATCTTTTTTAGAAAATTTTAACGGTGTTGCTTCAGCCATTGTTATAATCCTTTGATTTAGAGCCTTTGTACTAATTAAACATTAGCACAAAATAGAGAAAAAATCAACTTTTTTGTCTACATTAAATGTACAGTTTTAATTATTTTGAATCTAGCAGAGAAAAATTTATAAACTCTTAAATTAACAGCTTATAAACAAGCGTAAATTTTGAAAAACAAAATACTGAAGCGTTGACAAAAAAAACTTACCGCCGCAACTTGGCGACGGTAAGTTCTTATCAGCTATTTGAAAAAAAATTACTTTTTCAGAACAACCACACCGGGGAGTTCTTTGCCTTCCATCCACTCAAGGAAAGCGCCGCCGGCTGTTGAGATATAAGAAAATTTCTTTTCTACTCCGGCATTTGCCAAAGCTGAAACAGTATCACCACCGCCGGCTACGGAAGTCAATTTTCCGGCTTCGGTCAGCGCAGCGGCTTTTTCGGCAACCTTATTGGTGGCGTTGTCAAACGGTTTCATCTCAAACACACCCAAGGGGCCGTTCCAAACCAAGGTTTTGCATTCTTCTAACTTGGCGCAAATAGCAGCAATGGTTTTTTCGCCAACATCAAGCAGGCTCCAGCCTTCAGCCGGAATATGCTGCAAATCGACAGTCTTGTGCTCGGCCATCGGTTTGAATTCTTTGGAAACAACTACGTCAACCGGCAAAACAATTTCACAATCATTGGCTTTGGCTGTTGCCATAATCTCTTTGGCGGTGTCTAACATATCCATCTGAACCAAGGAATTGGCCTCATTTACGGTATCAATACCACTGGCCTTCATAAAGGTATGCGCCATGCCGCCGGAGATAACCAGCTTGTTTACTTTTTTTACCAAATTATTGAGCAAATCCAACTTGGTGGAAACTTTGGAACCACCAACAACCGCCATCAACGGACGCTCCGGATTGTTCAGCCCCTTGGAGAGAGCATTTACCTCTTCTTCCATCAGCAATCCCATAGCGGACGGGCGTTCCTTAACGGCAGCAACCATAGAGGCATGAGCGCGGTGAGCTGTTGAAAACGCGTCTGAAACATAGACATCTGCAGGCTTAACCAGCTCTTTGGCAAACGCCTCGTCGCCATTTTTCTCTTCGTTGTAAAAGCGCAGATTTTCAAGCAACAATACTTCATCAGCTTTCATATTTTTAACAGCATTTTCAACTTCGGCACCAATGCAGTCGCTAACAAAAACAACGTGCTTACCCAATGCTTTTTCCAGCTCCGGCGCAACATGAGAAAGCGAATTTTTCATATCGCCTTTGCCCTCGGGGCGCCCAAAGTGAGAAATAACTACAACTTTGGCACCTTTGTCCATCAGAGTTTTGATGGTGGGAACAGTGCGAACAATGCGGGCGGTATTGGTAACATGAAAGTTCTCGTCCATCGGGACATTTAAATCAGCGCGCAACATGGCTACTTTGCCGTGCAAATCGCCCAAATCATTAATTGTTTTATATTCGGTCATATTTTTGTCCTTTTACAAAAACAAAACCCCCTTGGCGAACCAAGAGGGTTTGCTTGATTTATAATTATCCGTTAACTTTGGCCATGTGGGCAACCAAATCCAACACTTTGTTAGAATAGCCCCACTCGTTGTCGTACCAGCTAACAACCTTAACAAAAGTCGGGGTCAACTGAATACCGGCTTTGGCGTCAAAGATAGAAGTACGAGAATCGCCCAAGAAATCAGAAGAAACAACGGCATCTTCGGTATAGCCCAAAATACCTTTGAGTTCGCCTTCAGAAGCCTTCTTCATAGCGGCGCAGATTTCTTCATAAGTGGTCGGCTTAGCCAGATTGGCAGTCAAGTCAACAACAGAAACATCCAAAGTCGGAACGCGGAAAGACATACCGGTCAGTTTGCCGTTCAAAGACGGAATAACTTTGCCAACAGCCTTGGCGGCACCGGTAGAAGACGGAATAATGTTGCCAGAAGCAGCACGACCACCGCGCCAATCCTTAGCAGACGGACCATCAACAGTCTTCTGGGTGGCAGTGGTGGAGTGAACAGTGGTCATCAAACCATCGGTAATACCAAAAGCATCATGCAAAACTTTGGCTATCGGAGCCAAGCAGTTGGTGGTGCAAGATGCGTTAGAAACAAACTGAGTGCCCTTAACATACGAATCGGTGTTAACACCGCAAACAAACATCGGAGTGTCATCCTTAGAAGGAGCAGACATAACAACATATTTGGCGCCGGCATCAATGTGACCCTGAGCCTTTTCTTTGGTGAGGAACAAACCGGTTGATTCAACAACATAGTCAGCTCCAATCTCACCCCATTTGAGGTCGGCAGGGTTTTTCTCGGCAGTAACGCGGATTGCTTTGCCGTTTACAACCAACTTGCCGTCTTTAACTTCGATAGTGCCTTTGAACTGGCCATGCATGGTGTCATAACGGAGCATATAAGCCATATAGTCAACGTCCATAAGGTCGTTAATGCCTACAATCTCAATGTCGTTTCTGTTTTGAGCGGCACGAAAAACCAAACGGCCGATACGTCCGAAACCGTTGATACCAACGCGAATTGTCATATTATTTTCCTTCCATATATATCTTGTGCGGAACGCCCCGCACGGGCATTGATTTTAATCGCTAATAATCTATCATTAAATTAGATTTTTTCAAGAAAATTATCTAGTTTTGCGCAACTGTATCAGCTCATTGTTTTAGTTTATGGTGCGGCGAAGGCTTTCTATGCGCGGCAAAACAGAATTTTCTATGATAAAAGAGATTGCTTTTTCTGCCATAGAATCGGCAGAATGAAGAGCATTTATTACTTCGGCATTTTGAATACCGGACGCAACTTTCTTTTGCAGACTGGCATATATGCCGGCAATATCAGACAGAGAATCGATAACTTCAGCCAAGAAAGCAGGAATTTTTATGTCTGATTTGCCGCCCCAAAAGCCCTCAACATACCCCTGCTCCACTTCGGCATAGCGACGCTGGCAATAGTAATCCAAATCTTTGGTCGGCAGTTTGTCCAGTTTGATTTTGTTGCCTTGCACTTTGGCAAACATTTCATCCCACAAGCCCATAAAAAACTTAAAAAACAAATCAGCCTCCTCTTTGGTTTGCAGGCGCGGAGCCTGACCGGACGGCCATAATGAAGATATTACGTCGGTCGGACGCAACTCCATATTGGGGCTGCAGACTGCGCCGGCAAAGCGCATTTTTATCACTTCCAGCGGCGTGGGACAGTTGTAGTGTTCCAACATCTTAGCCATTTTTTCATCGCCGATATATTTGTTTTCTTGCATTTTGTTGTTCTTCGTTTATAGTGTTGAATAATTTTATATCTATTGATAGCGGAGTTTTTTTAATTGTCCAGACTAAAATTGATAAACCTTGCGGTGCTGGCGGCGCTTTGCTGCTCGTGTTCTCAGTTGCGGCCATTTGTAGATCGGCGACGAGAGGCCGGCGCCAAAACACCGGAGACACTTTATGTCGGTAAGTCCACACCGGAAAGACCTGCAATATGTTATAACAGCTTGTACACCCCGTATGCCGATGTAAAAAAGCTCGCCGACGATGTTTGCATCAAAGAAAAAACCGGAACCTACGCAGTTCCGCAAAAGCAAACATATTTCAGCTGCAAACTTCTGGTACCAAACCATTTTTATTTCAAATGCGAAAAATAATTTAAGGAAGAACTATGTCATTATCTTTGGAAAATACTCTTAACCAAAAACTGGTTGCCATTTTTAACGCCCTCGGATTGGATTCAAAATTCGCCTTTGTTAAGGTATCTGATCGTCCGGATTTGAGCGATTTTCAGTGTAACGGAGCTCTGGCCTTGGCTAAAAGCGAACATAAAAATCCTCGCGAGATAGCCTCTAATATTGCTGTTGAGCTGCAAAAAGACCCCGATTTGGCTAAAATTTCGGTTGACGGCCCAGGGTTTTTGAATATTTCGCTGGCTGATGAGTTTATTGCCAAAGTAATGAATACTACCGCGGCAGATGAACGATTCGGCGCCGCAAAGGCTGAAAAGCCCCGCAAAATTGTTATGGACTTCGGCGGTCCTAACGTGGCTAAAGCGCTGCACGTCGGGCACTTGCGCTCCGCAGTTATCGGCGAGGCTATCCGCAGGATTGAGGTATTTGCCGGACATGAGGTGGTTTCTGATGTCCATTTGGGCGATTGGGGTACTCCGATGGGAATGATTCTGGCAGAAATTATCAATCAAGACGGCGATTTGAGCAAAACCGAAAGTTATGACATCAACCAAATTTCCGCATTCTACAAAAAAGCAAACATCCGTTGCAAAGAAGATGAAAACGCTAAAGAAAAGGCGCGGCTGATTACCGCTGAACTGCAAAACGGAAATCCCGAATATCGCAAAGCATGGCAGCACCTGCGCAAGGTTTCGGTTGAGGCGATTAAAGAAAATTATGACATTTTAGACGCGCATTTTGACCTGTGGCTGGGCGAGAGCGATGCTCACGAAACCTGCGGTAAAATTGTTGAAATGGCAAAGGACAAAGGCTTGGCGGTGATTGATGACGGCGCCTTGATTATGCGGCTGGCCGATGATTCCAAACCTCCGGTGATTTTGGTAAAATCCGACGGCGGTTTCGGCTATCAGTTAACAGATATCGCCACAATCAAGATGAGAGTTGAAGACTTGCAGGCGCAAGAGATTTTGTATGTGGTAGACAAGCGTCAATCTCTGCACTTTGAGCAAGTATTTGAAGTGGCAGATAAACTGGGCATTGCCCCAAATGTGGCGCTCAAGCATATCGGGTTTGGCACGGTTAACGGCGCGGACGGCAAACCGTTTAAGACTCGCGATGGCGGGGTTATGAATCTGGAAGATTTGATTAAAATGTCTAAGGACAAAGTTAGAGAATCTATTCCGACCGAGGCAGAGGGCTATACCCGCGAAGATATTGAGAAAATGGTATCGCAAATTGCTATCGGCGCAATCAAATTCCAAGATCTTAAAAACAACACCGCCTCCGGATATGTGTTTGAGCTTGATGATTTTGCTAAATTTGAGGGTAAGACCGGCCCTTATATTCAATATGCAATTGCCCGTATCAACTCGATTTTGCGCAAAGCGCATGAAAACGGGCTGACAGAGGGTGATATTGTTATCGGCAACCCTGAAGAACGAAATCTGGCCTTGAAGATTGCCCAGTTCGGCACTGTTGCCGCGCGCGCTGAGGCTGAAAAAGAGCCGAGCATAATTTCTGATTATGTCTATAACTTGGCACAGGTTTTCTCAAGCTTTTATAACACCTCGCCAATTATGAGCGAAGAAGACAAGGCTAAGGCGGCATCAAGGTTGAAATTGGCCAAGCTGGTGCGCGATGTTTTGAAACTAAATCTATATCTGTTGGGAATAGAGGCGCCGGAGGCAATGCTCAAAGCGGCATAGGATAGAGCTATTTTGATTTAGTCTTTTTCACCCCCACCAAACCTCCCCCGTCAAGGGGGAGGACTTGAAAGGAAAGTCAAGGATGATAAAAAGGCAAAATAAGGAAAGACAATGTTGCAGTTTGGGAAAAAATTAGAATCGGTTGAAAAACTTCTTTCTCCTTTAGCGGCGTTCTTTGCCGGCACATTCATAATGTATATTGCCAGCGGTCTAAACTCATCCATTTTGGCGGTGCGGCTAAATGCGCAGCATACCCCGACTTTTTATACCGGATTGGTGATGGCGTGCTATTATTTGGCCTATATTGTATCATCGCTGACATCTTCTCACGTGATTAACAAAGTTGGGCATGTGCGGGCGTTTGCCGGATATATCTCAATCTTGTCTTCTATGGTTTTGCTGCATACAGTGAGCTCAGCGCCTTGGTTTTGGGCACTATTGCGCTTTGCCGAAGGATATTGCATTGCGGCGGGGTTGATGTGTTTGGAAAGCTGGCTAAACACTCGCTCTAATAATAAGAACCGCGGGGTGATAATGTCGGTGTATATGGTTATGACTTATTGTGGCATGGCGAGCGGACAGCTGATGTTGAACATCCCAGATCCCAAGGGATTTATGGTGTTTATCATAATCTCGGTCTTGTACTCTTGGGCGCTGGTTCCGGTGAGCCTGACCGGACAACCATCTGCGCCGATTACACAACACAAGCAGATGTCTTTGCGGCGAGCTTATAAAATTGCGCCGATGAGTGTAGTCGGCTGCGTAATCAGCGGAATTTTGGTGAGCAATGTTTACACGCTGGGTCCGATTTATGCCGAACAGATGGGGTTGGATATTAACACCACATCGCTGTTTATGTTCTTTTGCATTATGGGCGGTATGGCGGCGCAAATTCCGGTGGGCAGATTGTCTGACAAATTTGACCGGCGGTTTGTGATGATGTGGCTGTGCGGCGCGCTTTTTTTGGTGGCTCCGTGGATGCAGTTTTTTGTTGACTGCAATATCTGGCTGCTTTCGGGCTGCGCAATTTTGCTTGGCGCCGGAACGTTTGTTTTGTATCCGATATGCATATCTCATTTTAATGACAAAATTGCCGATGAAGAACGGGTTGAGGCCAGCGGACAGCTGATTTTGCTACAAAGCATAGGTATGATGGGCGGACCGATTATTATCTCTTATGTAATGCAGCATTGGGGCGCGCTCTGTTTTGTATTGTCATTCTCGTTTTTTAGCGGGTTATTTGTGATTTATGCCATCAAAAACATTGTATTCCGCCCGCAAACCGGATATCTGGAAGTTACCAGAACCGATCCGGTGCCGGCATCGCCAACGCATGTTTATCCAACTTTGGCGCAAAACGATACTCTGGTTGACAAAGCAAAGAAAATATTGTTCACCAAGTGACATCCTCAAAAATCTGCAGATGCCTCGGCTGAAACATCTTATAAAAAAACGCCTTGCGTTTTAAGCAAGGCGTTTTTTATTTGAGGCTATCAGAAACTACAGGTTTCTTGACAGTTGCTGACTTCGCAAGTAACGTAGTTGGCACTACTGTCATCACCACCTAAATCACACCACTTCACACCACCGCCATTGTAATCTTGTCCTTGTACAATTCGTGTGTAACAGTCACTTTGGTTGATTCCTCCACAATGGAGACCTATAGACAGCGTATAGCCTTTATTGGGACCTTTGAGTAAGGTTATGGTAGTCATGTCTGTGTGACCGGTTGCCTCTGAATTATGATGTTTGAAGTATCTATCGATTTTTACATTAGCGGCAACCATAAATGACGGTGAGATTCCATCGGCTATATTAAGCTCAGAAATATCTGTATCTACATAAAATTCAGTATTACTTATGCTGCTGACGGATTGTTGGAATGACAATTTGGGATTTTTTACCACCGTTTTGTCTTTAGCACAAACCGAAATAGTAGAAGCTTTTTTGAATCTGGCGCCAATCATGTCCATTATCGGGGCATAAAACGTCACATCTTTTGTTAAATAATATGTGTTATGCGATAAGCTAGTTGAGTTTCCATCTTCAAGCAGCGTGCCTACTTTTTGGATTGCCTCATTACAGGTCAGCTTACGCTTTGCCATGCACTTTGTTTGGTCTTCTGGGCAATATGATGTGCATTCTTCCAGATTGGGATTAACCGTAACTGCGCCGACGCAGGGGGCTGTGCTATAACATTTTAACAAGAAGGTGCTTGAAACATCGCCTGTAGAGACTCCGCCCCATGCACCGGAAGCTAAATCCTTGAGGCCGATAATCTTTACTTCTCCATTGGAAGCAATAGCGACAACTCCGACCGGAATATTCTTTCCTGCATAAAAGTCGATACCGTGCTCCCAAGTGCCGTCTACATATACAATGTCACCAACTTTAGGGGCAGATGCATCGGATAAATCAAAGCAGGTTTCCATAGTGAACATAGGTCTAACCTTGAAACTTTTCGCCTTCGTGCCGCTTCCACGGCTACCGCTGCTCATATCTAATCTCCAAGCATAATTGCTATCATACCCTGTTGATGACCAGTATCCGACATCGCTGAATACCGCAGCATCAACACTATTATTTTGCAGAAGGGTCAGAGTTTGGTTAATACTTGATTTGCCGGTACCTGTGGCGCCACTGTTGCCTTCTCCGCTGGATATTTCTGCCGTATTTACTCCATAAAGTTCCATCCACTCACCAATAGAAGGCAAATACCATTTTCCTTGACCAAAGTAGCCACTCTTGTCGCCAACATAGTGTTGGTTTGCAGTTTGGGCAGCGCCGGAAGATGGACCAGTGGCAACAGTTACTTGAGTGTTTTTCTGTCCATTAGTTGCCGGAGAGCATTTGCTTTGTTGTTCTGTGGCGCATTCATAACATAAATTCTCTTCAGAACAATCACTAACGCTTCCGCAAGTGGCGCAGCCATATTGACAGTTTGAAACCGCATTGTTGACAACTTGTTCATAGCGGCATATATCCATGCACCCTTTGCTATCACAGTAGTTACTACAGCCATCTTCAGTGGAGGCATCACATTTGCTGTGTCCGATAGCATTGCATTCGGCGATGGTAGGCCCTGAACATAATTTTTCATCTGTTGCACATTTCTTTAGCATAGTCTTGAGTTGGCTAATGCTATAATTCGGCACACCAACAACGTTAACACTGTCCTTGTCCTGGGTTATCCATTGGGTGACTTTAACACTTCCGCCATACGGTTTATCAGGATTAAAGTTGCCGGCACTACCTTGGGAGCTGAAGGTTAAAAACTTGAGACTGACAATCTTGACCGAGCCGTCGTTACCAACAGCGCTGATAATGCCAACCGCCTGCTTGCTCCCGTCATAATCATCAGCCGAGCCCCAGGTTTTGTCGGCGTACAACACATTGCCGACTTTTGGCGCGGTTACGCCGCTACCGGCAGGGGCAAAGCAATTTTCTAAAAGTTGAAACGGTCTGACGTAACCGGCATTAACCTTAGTGCCGGTACCACGATTACCATTACTGAAACTGAGGACCCAAGAAGCGCCATTGCCCATCTCAGAAGACGACCAAAGAGAAAGGATTATTACTTCAGCCTCGGCTCCTTTAGTTTTTAATGTTTTTAGAGCAGTATTAATTCTTTTCTTATACCCACCAAGCGCACCTGATGTGCCGCTGCCGTTAGTTATTTTACTTGAATCAACGCCATACATATCAACCAGTTCGCCAATTGAGGGCAGGTACCACTTGCCTTGTCCAAAATCACCGTTCTTGTCACCAACATAAAACTGATTAGCCGCGGTTGCCGCCAGCGCATCTGCTCCCAGCTGATTGGTGATTGTTGCGGTATTGCTTTTGCCGTCATAAATATCCGCGCAAGTATTGGTTGGAGCATCCGGTGCGGCGGCGCATTCATAGCACAAACCAGAACATCCGCTAACACCTTTGCCGCTGGCACAGCCATATTGGCAGTTTGAGAGTGCTTGGCCGGTTTGTGTCAAATAAGCGCAGTTATCCCGACAACCATTAGTATCACAATAGCCAGTACAATTTGCTTCTGTAGAAGGTGTACAGCCGTAGCCTGCGCCTTTGGCCTGACATTCGTCTACCGTAATATTCTCGGGATTACAGTTAACATCGGCACAAGCATAATGCTTGGTGCCGCTGGGTTTATCTTCGCAGTAATTGTTGGGATCAGGTGCTTGCCCGCTTGGACAGCCGCCGGTTGTTGTGGTGGTTGGATATAATGCGGTGTTGCAATTGCAGTTTTTATAATTGCCGCCGCACTGGTTGGCTAAAGTATATGTGGAGGTCGGGCAATCAACCGTGGTGTATTTGTATTCGCTGTCACAAGCTTGACAGCTGTAGCAGGTTAGACCAGAGGCCGGATAAGAGATATTACAGGTCATACCGCTTTGGGTTGAATTATACATTCCATAGGAGGAACAAGAAACTTCATTGCTATGGCTGCCATCTTGAGGAACATAGGTGCGTTCCATATTTTTGCCAAGATAGTCAGGCAACCAATAAATTTTGGCTGAAGAGACACCGGAATATAACAAGGTGCCAAAAACTGCCAGTATGCAGACATACTCTCGCATAGCGATGACTCCCATAATATACTTGTAACCAATTTTAGAATAACAAGTTATATGCATATTGTCAATGTGGAAATATTTACATTTATGTTACAGGAAACGTGGGGATTTTATTTTGTAATTGGTCACAATATCCAGCCCCAATGGCAAAATTTTGCGCAAAGGGGAAGATATTCTGTCATTGCGAGGTGAACCTTAGTGAACCGAAGCTGGGCAGCGCCCAGTGGCATTCGCAAGAATTTACTCGCTTGCTCGCCGTTGGCTCGGCGCTCGGGATAGTGCCTGTTTGTTGTCACCAGACTCCGTCATTGCGAGGCGAACCTTAGTGAACCGAGGCAATCAATTTTGATTTTGAGATAAAGATGGATTGCTTCTCGCGGCTAATTGCCGTTCGCGCAAGGACTTTGCTCTATTTTTCATCCCACATTATCCTCGCGCCCGTCAAGGAGGAGAGCTTATAAGAAATTGCAAACAAAACCCCTGCCTTTGAAAACAAAGACAGGGGTTTTAAGCATTCTATTCCGCCTCAAGCCTACAGCTTGGCGATGGCGGTATCCATACGGCGCAGGGTTTCGGCCCGCCCTAAAATAACCGCAATTTCAGTAGCGCCGCCCGGGGTGGTCTCTTTGCCGCTCAAGGCAATGCGCGCCGGATACAAGACTTGTCCGTTTTTGACGCCGAGTTTTTCTGCCAGAGCCTTAAGACTTTCAAACAAGGCATCGTTGTTCCAGTCTTTTTGCTCTGCCAACACCTTGCGAATCTCAGGCATTACCATTTTGGCAACAGAGGCATCGGTCTTCATCTTTTTGTTGGCAAAAAGCTCCAAACTATAGTCTGGCAAAGCGCGAATAAAATCAGTTTGCTCGGTAATCTGTCCTAAAGTTTCTACTCGCGGCTGCAGAGTGCGGCTCAAGGCCTCCAGATTAATTCCTTCCGGCATAGCATTATAATAAGGCAAAGCCATTTGATGAAATTTCTCCGGTGACAAAGCGCGGATATAGCAACCATTCATCCAGGTAAGTTTGGTAATATCAAAAATAGAGGGAGAACGGCTCAAACGCTCTACTGAAAAGACTTTTTTGAGGTCTTCAAGCGAGAAAATCTCTTCCTCGGTGCCGGGGTTCCAACCCAAAAGAGCTATATAATTGATAATAGCCTCCGGCAAATATCCCTTAGCGACTAAATCTTGGAAAGAGGCATCGCCATTGCGCTTGGAAAGCTTGTGCTGAGCGTCTTTCATAACCGGAGGAACATGAACATAGAACGGGTGTTCCCAACCAAAATCCTCATATATCAGATTGTATTTGGGAGTTGAAGAGATATATTCGTTGCCGCGAACCACGTGTGTAATCCCCATCAGGTGATCATCTACCACGTTGGCAAAGTTATAAGTAGGGAACCCATCAGACTTGAGCAACACTCCCTCGTCCAACTCATCATAATCGATTTCAATATCGCCATAAACTTCATCGTGATATTTGGATTTGCCCTTTTTATTGATAGTCTGGCGGATAACATAAGGCTCTCCGGCAGCAACGCGCTTTTTGGCCTCTTCCAACGGAATCAGCTTGCAAGGATCTTTGAATTTGATGTTGAGCTCCTCGTTTTTTTCCTCATCGGCATCTGATTTGGAGCAAAAGCAATAATGCGCGCCGCCGAGCTCAACCAACTTGTGAGCGTATTCGGCATAAAGCGGTTTGCGTTCAGACTGGACATAAGGACCATAGTTGCCACCGATATCAGGTCCCTCGTCCCAATTCATACCAACGGTTTTAAGGGTGTTGTAAATAATCTCGGTTGCACCTTCGACATAGCGTTTTTGGTCAGTATCTTCGATACGAAGCAAAAAATCTCCGCCGTTGGCCTTAGCAATAAGATATTCATACAAAGCCGTGCGCAAATTGCCGATATGCATATAGCCGGTTGGCGACGGTGCAAAACGAGTTCTGACTTTCATTTCTCTATCCTTATATATTCATAAATTAAAATTGGTCTTAGATTAGCTCAAAAAAGAAATTTGGCAATAGTTTTATGCGCTCAGCAATACATCGGCGGCAGCTCTGGCCTCGGCTGTGATGGTGGCACCGGACAGCATTCGCGCAACCTCTTCTCGACGAGCGGCAGAATCCAGCTCATAGACAACAGTGGTGGTGATGTTGTCTTGGGTATTTTTTTCAACTTTGTAATGCTGCGCGCCCTGTGCAGCCACTTGCGGCGAGTGAGTAACCACCAAAACCTGAACTTTTTTGCCAAGCTTGGATAAGCGCTCGCCAACAGCTTGGGCTGTCGCACCGCCAATGCCGGCGTCTACCTCATCAAATATCATGGTGCCAACCTGCGAACTCTGCGCCAGATTTACTTTTAGCGCCAACATAAAGCGAGCCAGCTCACCACCGGAGGCGATTTTGCCAAGCGCGCCCTGCGGAGAGTTCGGATTGGTGGAAACCGTAAAGGCAATGGAGTCAAATCCCTGTTCTCCCCACCCTGCCTCTGATTGTTTTTCAACCATGGTGATAAAGCGAGCCTTTTCCATCTTGAGCGGCGGCAACTCAGACATAACCGCAGTATCAAGCTTTTGCGCCGCCTCGGCGCGGGCATTGTGCAATAATCCTGCCGTCTCCAAATAAGCCAAACGCTTTTCCTGCTCAATCTTACGCAAGCGGTTGATTCCGTCTTCGCCGAGCTCTATGCTGTTTAGGCGGCGGCGAAATTCATCCAGAGTATCAGACAAATCATCTACCGCCACACCATGCTTACGCGCCAAATCTTTAAGCGCAAACAAACGGCTGTCAATATTTTCCTGCTCATTGGAGTTTAGGCTGATATCCGCCGAGGCGCTCTCAATCCGCTCCACCGCGTCTGTAAGCTCAACCAGAGCACGGTCAAGCGCGGCATAAATCTCATCATATTTACCATCAACATATTGGTTGGCCTTGTCTATGGCAGATTCCGCCTGCCGAAGTGCCGAAGCGACGTCACGATTGCCGCTCAAGGACTGATAGGCGTAGTTGAGGCTCTCCACAATCTTTTCTGAGTGCATAAGCTCTTGGCGACGAGCCGAAAGTTCAGCCTCTTCTCCCTTAATCGGGTTAATTCGCTCCAATTCCTGAACCCAATGGCGCAAATTGTCTTCCTCTTCCTTGGCCTTGCTAACATCAGCCTCTGCCGCTGCGCGCGCCGATTTTGCCTGCGAATAGTCTCGCCATGCCAGAGCAGTCTGATTGAGCAGGCTCGGGTACTGCCCCCAAGAATCCAATATTCCTCTATGATTGACGGGATTTAGCAGCCCCTGATTATCAAATTGCCCATGGACTTCAACCAACAATGGTCCAATATCTCTCAGCAAGCGGGCGCTTATTGGTTGGTCGTTTATAAAAATCTTGCCTTTGCCCGAGCGATCCAACGTGCGTTTAATGATAATTTCATCGCCACCCTCCAACTCGTTTTCCGACAACAATTTTTGCAACATCAAATTGCTGTTTTGGTCGTCAAACGCGGCGGTAACGCTCAATTTATCTGCTCCGGTGCGAATGAGAGATGTCTCTGCGCGATTACCCAGCACCAAGCCCAGAGAATCCAGCAAGATAGATTTGCCGGCGCCGGTTTCTCCCGTAAGCACACTTAGCCCTCCGCCAAACTCTAAATCAAGTTTGTCAATTAAAACAACATTGCGAATGTACAAAGAGCGAAGCATTAATCAATAAGTCCTAGTTGCAGAGTTTTTGCGCCCGTTTATACCATTTGCTGTCGGGGTAATTATATCCCAAAACATTAAGACTATCACGCGCCTCTTTGCTCAAGCCTAAAATCTTGTATAGTTCAACCTGACGGTATAGAGCTTCTTCTATGTGTCCGGTGGTCTGATAATTGGTTACAACCTTAGAAAAACGGTTCAGCGCTGACAAATAGTTCTTCTGTCCCAGATAAAACCGCCCGATTTCCATCTCCTGTCCGGCAAGATGATCGTTTATCAGGTTGATTTTGCGGCGGGCATCTTCGGCGTATTCGGTATCTGGAAAACGAACAATCAGCTGATTGAACGCATCTTGAGCCTCACGAGTTGTTTCCTGATCTTTTTCGATTCCGACAATCTGCTCATAGTAGCACAGCCCCTTCATATAATAAGCATAGGCAATATCTTTGTTGCCAGGGTGATATTTGATAAAACGATCAAGCGCCATTATGGCATCATCATATTTTTGGTCTTTGTAGTAGGCATAAGCACCCATCAGTTTTGCCTTGGTAGCCCATTTGGAATAAGGGTGTTCAAGCTCAACTTTTTCAAAGTTGCCGGCTGCTTTAACATATTCGGTTTTGTTAAGCTGCTTATAGGCGCGGTTATAAAGCCGCTCAGCAGAAAGCCCCTCTTCGGGGTTTTTGGTGGTAGAGCAGGCTCCGACCAACATCAGCAGTCCCAACATCAAAGCTATCTTTTTCATTTTTTATTCCTCAACAATCCGGTAGGCTGCCTTGTCGGCAAACAGCAACTTCAAAATCTGGTTATTGTGATAGTGCCCGCTCTTGGAAGCTCTAAGGGCGCCTTTAAGCGGCATTCCGATAGTATACATATCGCCGATGGCATCTATCACCTTATGATTAACGCACTCATTAGGCAGGCGGAAACCTTCAGGATTAAGAATTGTCTCACCGTCCAGCACGATGGCATTTTCCAAACTACCGCCCTTAATCAGCCCGATTGAGCGCAGATAATCAACCTGATATTTCTCGCAAAAAGTGCGGCAAGGAGCAATTTTTTTGGCAAAGACTTCTGCATCTATCGGCGCGGAAAATTCCTGATGCCCGACAATCTTGGACGGAAAATCAATAGCAAAAGAAACCGAAAATTCTTCTGCCGGCAAAAGTTCAACCACCGCGCCTTTGCCATCATCAAATTTTAGCGGAGACAAAACCTCAAGCAACCGACGCGGAGCATTTTGTTCTGCCAGTCCAACCGACTGAAGAGCCTCATAAAAAGGTTGAGCCGAGCCGTCCATAATCGGCAGCTCCTGATTGTTAACCTCTATTAAGGCATTGTCAACGCCGCAAACCGACAAAGCCGCCATCAGGTGTTCAATGGTAGAAACGACATGACCTTTGCCGTCACTAAGGCAAGTGCAATTGCGGGTATCTGTCACGTTGGAATATAATGCCTCAATCCGCGGTTGCTCCGGCAAGTCAGAACGAACAAAAACAATTCCATGATCTGCCGGCGCCGGATGCAACACCAAAGTAGAATCGCAGCCGGAATGCAAACCAATGCCTTTGATAGTTAAATCGGCAGATAAAGTATGTTGAGACATTATTCAAAACTCCCAAAAGAATAAACGACAAGGCGGCTTATAAGCCGGGTTCTGTACCCTGCAAGCAGGGCGATAGCCATTCATCTAGGCTGTTTATTGCTAAACAGCTCAACGCGACCTACCTCTGGAGCGGAAGGAGAACGTTCCGTTTAGCACAGTTTGCCCAAAGGCACTTATACCCTCCTAACTTGGTCTTGCATCAGACAGGGTTTACCATGCCAACGTCGTTACCGACTTTGCGGTGGGCTCTTACCCCACCTTTTCACCCTTACCGAAGACTTGCTCCGGCGGTATCTTCTCTGTGGCACTTTCCCTTGGATTACTCCAGCCGGACGTTATCCGGTGTCCTGTTCCCCTGAAGCCCGGACTTTCCTCACCGCAGGCGTGCTGCGGCGCGGCTATCCGGCCACCTTATCGTTGCCTAGAATAACATTTCAGAACATGATTGCAAGTGCTTTGTTGCTTTATAAATATTTTAAACAACAGGCACTGAAAATTTTTAGATTTTTTTAATTTTTCTGTAATGCAATACAGGCATAGCTTAGCGCATATAGATATCTTGTTTTTATAGAACAAACCAAGAACAGTTAATAATTTACTAAAATTTCCCATTGATTCCCATATTTTCCCATGCTATACCATAAACAAGATGATTTTTTAACAAGGAACCCAAACGTTGCGCAAAACATTTCTGTTTATGGACACTGTTTTGAACAAGGTAGACAGCAAAGGCCGTGTCTCCCTGCCCGCTGACTACCGCGCAATTGTTAAAGAAACCGGTTCCGAAATTGTATGCTATCGTTCGCTCTCCTCTCCATGCATTGAAGGCTGTTTGGAAGACCTCTTGGACAAACTGGCTACTCAGATGGAAGATTCGCTGGATTTCTTCTCTGCTACGCAAGATGACCTGACCAATTTGGTGTTTGGCGATGCCAAGCGCTATCCGTTTGATTCTACCGGACGGATTATGCTTTCTGAGAAACTGTTGAAACATGCCCAAATCAGCGACAGCGCCGTTTTTGTTGGCAAAGGCCGCAAGTTTCAGATTTGGAATCCGGAAAACTGGGCTAAAGAAGAGGCCAGAATCCGCGCACAAGTACTCAAAGTTCGGCCTTCTATCAAGGAGGATTCTCATGAATCCTAATTATCAGAAACATTTTCCGGTAATGTTGCCAGAAGTTTTGAAATATCTGGCACCCCAAGATGGACAGACTTATGTTGATGCCACTTTTGGCAATGGCGGATACAGCGAAGCTATCTTACAAGCGGCAGATTGCAAGGTTATTGCTCTGGATCGCGACCCCAATGTTGCTGCGCGCGCTGCCGAATTGCAAGCCCAATACGGTAAACGTTTTGAGTTCAGAGCCGGAAGATTTGGCGACTTGGCAGATTTGGTGCAGGAAAACATTGATGGAGCGGTTTTTGATATTGGTGTATCTTCAATGCAGATAGATCAGGCAGAGCGCGGTTTTTCTTTTGCCAAAGACGCACCGCTGGATATGCGGATGTCGCAGTCCGGACAAAGCGCCGCTGATTTGGTTAATTCGCTGCCGGAAGCCGAACTGGCCGACATTATATATAATTATGGAGAAGAAAGAAAATCACGCCAAATTGCCCGCCGTATTGTTGAGACCCGCAAAACCGCGCCGATACAAACAACCAAAGAGTTGGCAGATTTGGTCTGCAGTGTTGTGCACCGTTCCGGCGACGGTATTAATCCGGCAACCCGCACTTTTCAGGCGTTGCGAATTGCGGTTAATGATGAGCTGGGAGAATTGCAATCCGGACTAGCAGCGGCGGCTCAAAAACTGGCGGCCGGCGGTCGGCTGGTGGTGGTGGACTTTCATTCGCTGGAAGACCGCATTGTCAAAACATTTTTCAAAAATAACACCGGCAAAACGCGCCATGTTTCGCGCTACCGGACAGAAACTCAACCTCAAGATGACGGCATGATTTTTGCTGAATGCTCAAAAGCAATTGTCCCCTCGGAAGAAGAGCTGAAAATAAACGCCCGCTCCCGTTCGGCAAAATTGCGTTATGCCGTCAAAAGCCCAAACTTCCAGAAGGAGTTTAAAGCATGATTAGCACCAAATTGGCATCATTAGCTTTGCGCGTTGCAATTCCCAGCGTTATCATTATCGGTGTTCTGGTTATGAAAAATACCGTGCAGGAGCTTGAGGGACAGCTCACTACCATTAACCGTAATATCCAAAGCGACATTAAAAGTATTCATATCTTAAAAGCGGAATGGTCTCACCTGAATGATCCGGCCAGACTGCATAATCTGGTGGCTAAACATATTTCTTTAAATCCGGTGCAAGCTGAACAAATTATTAACTATTCTGCGCTACCATTCTCTTATGAAAACGGCGAATCGCGAAAAATCGCCGCCAGAAAAAGTATTTCAAAATATGCTGAGCAAAATAAGGAGCTGAAACGCCTGACTAATGCTCAGAGATAATTGGTGTGGGCAGTAGCAGACAATGTTCGGAAAGTATTTTTCGAGAAAGAAAACAGAAGATTTCTATCTCCCCGGCGAGGAAATAAGGATAAATAAAAATCCTTCTTTCGGCTGCGGATTGTTCTGCTCGCAAGACCCGCTCTCTGTTTGCAAAAATCGTGTAGCTATCGCAATTGGCGCGTTTGCACTGGCTTATCTCTATATTGCCGGAAGTTTGTTTAATCTCTGCGTGACACCAAATTTGGATTCTGCAGAAAACACAGCGCCGACTCACTTTGCTCAGAATCCGATTCGGCGCGCCGATATTATTGACCGCAACGGAACAATTATCGCAACCTCGCTTCCCACAGTTAATTTGCAAGTTAATCTAAGCAAAGTGCGCAACCCTGAAAAAACAGCTCATAATCTGGTAAATATTTTGCCGGAGCTTGATTTTGAAGATACCCTCAAAAAATTAAAACGCAAAAAAGGTTATGTTACTCTGAAACGCGATCTTTCGCCATCGCAACAATATCAGGTTAACTATCTGGGCAACCCGAGTTTGGAGTTTTTGGATAGCGAAAAACGCATTTATCCGCACAAAAACCTTTTGGCTCACATCATTGGCAAAACCAACATTGATAATGAAGGTGTATCCGGTATAGAAAAAGCCATGAATGAACGCCTGACCAAATCTGATGTGCCGCTACAGCTCTCCATTGATGTCGGAGTGCAATATACCGTGCGTGAGGCACTCAAAGACGGCATTAAGAAATTTAAACCAGACAGTGTAACTGCGGTTTTGATGGATGTTAACACCTCTGAAATTTTGGCAATGGTGTCAATGCCGGATTTTGATCCCAACAACTATGATGGCAAAAATCAAAAAGCATTGTTTAATATGGCGACAATGGGAGTTTATGAACCGGGGTCTATTCTAAAGGTATTTAACACAGCAATGTCTTTGGAAAGCGGCAAAATAAAGGTATCTGACAGCTTTGATGCCTCCAAACCTCTAAAGCTAAAGTCACGCGTGGTTAAAGATTATCATGCCGAAAACCGCTGGTTATCCGTTGCAGAAATTTTGGTACACTCTTCCAATATCGGGTCAGCGCAAATGGCTTTGCGCGCTGGAGGAACAGAACAACGCAATTTTTTGGAAAAGGTTGGATTCTTTGATAAACTGGATATTGAACTGGCCGAAAAAGGACGCCCGATTACTCCGCGTCGCTGGGATGAAGGCACTGTAGCATCAATTGCTTATGGCTATGGTGTGGCGGTGTCTCCGTTGCACGTGCTAACCGGATATTCTTCAATCGTCAACGGAGGCATATATCACAGCCCTACTCTAATTAAAGGCAGCGCCAAAACCAAAAACGGATATCGGGTTGTTTCTTACAATACCTCTAAAAATATGCGTAAATTATTGCGTATGGTTGTTACCGATGGCTCCGGACGCCGCGCAAATGTCCCCGGTTATGAAGTCGGCGGCAAAACCGGAACGGCTAATCTGATTGTAAATGGCAAATATGTAAAAGGAAAAGTGCGCACCAGCTTTGTATCGGCTTTTCCGATTTCTAATCCAAAATATGCGTTGATTGTAACTTATAATGACCCCAAATCTGCTCACGAGACCTGGAAATTGGTTGATGCCGGTTGGAACTCAGTGCCTACTGCCTATAACATTATTTCTGCAGTTGCGCCGCAGCTCAATCTAAAAGCAAATTTTGATATTGATGAGCAGCGCCGCCAACGGATAATTGAAGCCTCATATTAATTTAAGAACCAACAAAAAAGGCTCCGCAGATACGCGGAGCCTTTGGTTTGGGCAAAAACTATTTCTTTTTGGCGGCTGTTTTCTTGGCCGGAGTTTTCTTTGTAGCCGGTTTCTTGGCGGCTGTCTTCTTGGCCGGAGTTTTCTTAACTTTTGCTTTTTTCTCTTTAACCGGTTTAGGCTGAGCGGCAAGCAAGGCTTTTTCCAAATCCTGCTCAGAGCACAGACCGATGGTGACCGGATTCTTCGGGCGGATATTGGCGGCATCACGGTGAGTTCCGTTGCGAATAGCCTCAATTGTCGGTTTGGTGGTGCCAATCAGCTTGCAAACCTGACTGTCCTTGAGCTGCGGATAGTTTTTGATAACCCAAGCAATAGCATTGGGTTTGTCTTCACGCTGAGAGGGAGACAAAACTTTTTTAGCTTTGAGGTTGCGCTCTTTAACGTTTCTTTCCATCTGATTGGCTTGCAAAGACGCAGTTTTATCAGCTTCGCAGCGACGGATCTCATCCCAGCTCAGCTGGCCATTGTCAATTGGTGAAAGTCCGCGGATATTGCCAGAAACATCGCCATCGGCAATCGCCTGAATTTCAAGTTCATGAATCTCGCAAAATTTGGAAATCTGACGAAATGTCAGGGTGGTATTCTCTACCAGCCATACGGCGGTTGCGCGCGGCATAAGAGGAGCTGTCATATTAAAAATTCCTTTCGTTCGTACATAAAACAGAAAAACTATCCATAGGATAGTTTTTCTTTGCACAATATACAAGTAATTTTTTAAGTTTTAGGCGCTTATTTATTGAAATAGTTGTTGTAGATGTCTGCCATGTTCAAGTAACCAACCTGTAACATCTGCGCTGTTGCCTGATAACGCTGCGCCTGTATCTGCAGGGCGTTTACGGCCGAGAGGCTGCCGCTGGCATCTGTACCGGTTGTAAGAGGAATCTTGCTGGTGGTTTTGTTCTTGGTATCTTCCGACTTGCTCTCAATAGCAACATAATCATGCTTAAAGCTCTCACCCATTTTGAGCTGCAGGGCATAAGACATCTCTTCTGATTTCGGGGTATCATCATCACGGCTGACTTTGATGTAATAATCGCCCTGATCCGCCATATATTCGCCTTTGAGCATAGAGCTCATAGCCTCGTACTCTTTACTGCCTTTTTCGGCAGAGCTGTCAGCTACCAGTTTTTGGCGTCCGTAACGGTCGGTAGAATAAACCTCAATCTTCATACCGGGGGCGGTTAATTCCAGCAATCCGCGATTGGCCTCTTCCGCCAGCTTTTTCTCTTGCTCTTTGGCATATCCTTCGGGGTCAAGCTGTCGTTTGAGATCATTAATATAGCTCTCATATTTGGAAAGATCCAAAACCTTGTCATCACCTTTGCTGTTGCGCAAAGAGAGAGCAAATTTGCCGCGTTTGCTGACAACGGTGGTTTTATAAATATCAACAGTATCAAATTTAGAGAGCTCACCCACAGCAGTAATACGCGAGTAATTTAAACGTACCTGACCGAGATCTCTGGCGTTAGCAAAGGTCTCGTCAATGTCATTCATATCCGTGACGGTCTTTTCCCATGACTTGGCGGTGCTACCGTCAAGTGCGGAACTTTTTAGGCTATCAATACTCGACATGGTACTCTCCTTAAATACCTTATAAGTATAGCATTAATTTACCACAATCACAATATTTTTTTATGTTATTCAATCAATAATCTTGTATAACTCTTTGGATATATTCAAGGTCTTAAAATTCTTTTCACCCAAAAAGTCTAAAGTATAGCCGGCGCCGGACATTTCGTTTTTGACATCGGCAGTCATAACCACTTCATTATTGTAAATATGTTCAAACATATCTGCCCAAAAAGTGCTCAAATTCGGCTCTTCTTCCGGCTTGTAGGCAGCCAGCGCAAAGCAGTTGCGCATCAGCATATTGTCATTGTCAATTTCATCATGATAGGCATTGATATCTTTGCGGCAGGCCAGAGCAAACTTGACGGCATTGGCAACCACGCGGAAGCGCACAGTGGTAATTCCGCCGGCTTCAACAATATCAATTCCATTATACTTATTAACTAGGTTAGAAACAATGTTGTGAATTTGAGCGCTGACATCGGCGGCAGTCTGCTCTTTGTTCGGCATGGCGTCATCCATAAATTTCAAATCGCTTTTTAGGCTGACCAAAGTGTCAATAGCCGAAACTTTGGGCGCCGGTTCGGCCGGCAAATCTGCCTCTTCTGCCACTTCCGGCTCACGGTCTATCTGCGGGTTACTGTCTTGAGACTCCCATTTGTTGAAAGCAACATTGAGCAAATTTTCAGATATTGGCATACCGCTGATAACCTGAGACATAAGATTAGCGCCGACACCGGCCATTAAAACAGCAATTTTATTATCACGATAGGTACGTTTGGCCTCATAAAAAGCCTCCAAATCGGCCTTATCGCCATCGATAATTTTGAGAGCGTCAAACAAAACCGAATTGGCTTCAGGCATGGTTAGGCCGCTGTACCGAGCAAGCTCCAGACAACCGCCATAGACAATAAGTTTCAACCCAAAACGGGAAAAACTACTCAGCATGGCGTTAGGCGACTGAATATGAGATATCAACTCGCTCAAAAAAGAAACAATATATTGCTTATATTCCAACGGAGCTTCCGGATATGCCGAAGCCACTACCGGATCCTTGTCTGAATTGAGGTTATAAGCCCGAATTAAATATTCGGCACGATCATAAAATTTCTGCTCTTTTATCGGGCGCGGCTTGGAACTGCCCATAAAAACATACCATGGGATACTTTTGAGCAATAGCGGAACCGACATTGCCAAAAACACAACAAAGAACACGCCAAACAAAACCGGACGGCTGTTGTCTTCAGGAATAAATATCTCCAACACCGGAAACAGCAAGCTGACAAATAAATTTGCAAAAATCAAGCTGACGACAATCAGCAGAACCAATTTTAGCAAAGCACTGGCAACACTGTTGCGCGACAGCGGAGTCTCTATTATCGGCAACGGGGCGTTAGGGACTTTTTCATCATCTTCTGTTGCCCAGCTGTTGTTTTTTTTGTTCTTGTGCTTATTAAGATTACTTACATATTCAACACTCTCTTGATAAGAGTTATCCTGAACATCAAAAATCTCTTTGATTATTTTAACCTTGCATTTCTCCTGCTCGCGCTCTTTGGCCAGATTAAAGGCATCTTGCCGCTGCTCTGCCGCAAAACGATCTTCCAGCTGCCAACCGGCGCCACGGTCAATATAAACTTCATAATGAGCAATCTTAATCATCAGAAATCTCTTTAAACATAAAAAAACCTACGCCTGATTATAACAGGCGTAGGTTAACAAATCGTAAGCTGAGAACAGCAATATTATTAGTCGCCGGTCTTGAGGCCGAAAGCGCCAAACTTGTTCTTGAATTTGGAGAGCTGACCGCCGGTGTCTACCAAACGACGAACGCCGGTCCAAGCCGGATGAGACTTGGGATCAACTTCCAAATTGATAACATCGCCGGCCTTACCCATGGTCGAACGAACTTTAACTTTTTCACCGTCAGTCATTACATAAGTAATTTCGTGATAATCGGGATGAATACCATTTTTCATCTTAAAAAACTCCTAAATTCGGTACAAACAGTATAATTTTGTTGCCCTTATACATTAATCAATCAAATAACGCAAGCATTATTTAAATATTTTTTAAAAATTTTAGCGGTTTTAGTCCAGCTCTTCCAGCTCAACGGTGTTGGCTTTGCCGGAAGAAGCATCAACATTGACAACCTTAATGCTGAAATTTTTGTAGCCTTTAGGCAAAAGATAACTGCGAACAGCCACCGCACGATTGAGGCTCATACGTTTTTTCTTGAATACGTCTTCACCATCATCAAGATTGTAGGAAAAAATAGCGATTTTATGATTGGACGCGTCATCAAAAGAAGCAATTATTTCGTCGATCTGTTTCTGCTGATCTGCGCTTAGCTCATCAACACCTTCTGCAAACACAATATTGCGACTAACCGCGGCGGACGGCGTTGCTGGCACGTTTTCTTCAACCAGCAGTTTGGGAGCCTCCACCATCGGCTGAGCAGCAGGTTCAGATTTAACAACCGGTTCTGCCGGAACTTCCGGTACGGGTACGGCGTTGGGAGTCGAAACATCTTCAGTCTTCGGTTCAACAACCGGCTCAGAGACCTTCGGCTTGACGCTTTCGATCTTGGGCTCAGCTTTGACAGGCTCAACATCAACCACCTCTACCGGCGCGGCATTCTGCACAAACGGAATTTGCGCCACAACCGGTTTAGATTCTGCCGGAGCAGTTTTTTCTATAACATTTTTAGCTTTAGCCTTTTTGACTTCAACCTTTTTAACCTCGGCTTTGACCTTGGTCGGCTGTGTCTTTTTGGCTATTGGTTTGGCTACTGTCGGGGCTTTTTTAACAATCGGAAACAGCGGCTCCGGAGCAGCGATTACTCTGGAATCATTGCTTAAGCCATCCAAAACCGAAAGATTTACATAAACAGAATCATCCGCGATTGCTCCGGAAACTCCGGCGCAACCGAACAGAACTGCCATCAGGCTGAATTTAATCTTGTTCATCTTTTTAAGCCCCTCTCGCGACTATAGTTTATTTGTGCAACAAAGCATATAATTTTGGTCCGATTTCGGTGTTGCCGGCGATAATATTGCCACTATCAAGAATTGAGGCGACATCATCGGTACGAATATCTTTTTGATTATATTCATAAACATATCCGCCAGCCTCTTTGACCAGCAAAACACCGGCAGCAAAACTGCCAAGCTCTGCGCCCTGAGCAATCAAAGCATCAAACTTGCCAGATGCCAGCATTGCCAAATCAAGGCTCAACGCGCCATTGAGACGGACAGCGGCAACCGAATCGGACAAAGCGGTATTCTGCGAGCTGAGCAAAGCTTCTCTCAAATCCTTGCGGACAGATACACGCAGACGCTCATGATTGCGGTAACCTTCTTTGAAAGCACCGCTGCCTTTCTCGGCAAAATACAAATCGGCAGTGGCCGGATTATAAACAACCGCGGCGGTAACCTGCCCTTTTTCTATAACCGCAACCGAAACTGCAAAATACGGAATACCGTGCATAAAGTTCAGACTACCATCCAATGGAGCTATTGCAAAACACGGAGCTGCCGGCATATCTTTGGCGTTGCTGATTACGGCATAATCCGGACGTCCTTTTTGCAACTCAACGCGCAGAGCTTTGCTGACGCGCTCAATTGCGGCTTTGGTAAATTCCTGATGCCCGCGCAGAGAGGTCTGCAATTGTTCAATCTCGTTAAAATCGCGAGTGAGCGAACCGCCGACTTTTTTAACAACGGTAATCAAAAAGTTTAGGTTAGTAGAGATATAAGACATTATTTGGCTCTCTCAACATAAGATGCATCTGCGGTTGCAACAACAATTTTGTCACCCGCGCCGACAAACGGCGGAATGGTGGTACGAACACCGTTATCCAATTTGGCCGGCTTGTAAGAAGAAGAAACAGTCTGGCCTTTGATAACCGGCTCGGTTTCTACAACAGTGCAAATAACCTGCAGCGGCAGTTCGATAGAAATCGGTTTACCCTCAATAACATTGGCTTTAACCTGCATACCGTCTGCTAAAAACGGACGAGAATCGCCTAAAATATCAGCCGGCATAGTGAACTGCTCAAAGGTATCATTTTCCATAAAGTTCAGACCATTGGAATCTTCAAACAAAAACTGGCAGTCTTTGGTTTCTACCATCATTTTTTCAACAACATCTTCAGTACGGAAACGCTCGTTGGTTTTGGTACCTTCTTCAACCGACTTCATTTCAACCTGCATAAAAGCGCCGCCTTTGCCGGGTTTTACAAAGTTGGTTTTGGTAACCGCCCAGGGTTTGTTCTTATATTCAATAACCCAACCGATACGAATTGAACCTGCTTGTTGTTTCATTATCTTTCTCCTTTAAAATTGGCATTAGTACAGACGAGTTTATCGGCAAATTAATATAATCTTTGACATTTAGCAACTAAAATCGTCATAATCTGATGAATTTATTATCACAAAATCAACATCCAAACCCTTAACATCGACTAAACCGGAGCTTAAATCGACGGCTGATTGAATCAAAAACAACTCGTTATACCAACGGATTACCTCTGCCGCCTTTGTTGCATTCTCTTGCGTATAGCGAAAAGCAACAAACTCGGGCTCAGTCTCTGATGCCAACATCGCCTCATGGCGGGTCGGGTTAATCACCACGCCCAGAGCTTTTTTGGCGCCAAGCTTTTCTCGCAATGGTCGAATCTGCACTTTTACCGGTTTTGCAGAATCGACTTCTGCCACCATGCCGGCGCAGTCCGAAGTATAGGAATCCGGCGTTGCCAGCACCATTTTGCCGGAATTTTGCAATACGGCAAGCTTGTCTGCCGGTAATCGGCAAGCCACAAGATAGCAACAAATACTGTCTGACAGCGGAATTTTATCATTTGAATTATTAATTTTGAGGATAATATCTGGCATTTGCTTGTAAAACCTGAACAGTTGTTTATTATGTTTTTGAATATAAGAGAATATTTTGAATTTAGGAAGAGAAATCTGCGATGGAGAACAAAAAAGTTGAACTACCGCTTGCCGCCAACGCCTTAAGCGAGCTCAGCGCAACGGTCGCGGCGATAGCAACCGGCCTGAAAAACAAACAAGGTGAACTAAACAACAATCTTGCAAAAAACGAAAAGAAACTGGCGCAAAAAGAACAATGTTTGGCAGAGTTGCAAATCAAAACAACAGAAGCTCTGCAAAACATAGACGGACTGATTTCTCAAATAGACAACATATTGGAAAACGATGGCACAAGTAACAATAACAATTAACTCTCGCGAATATGCCGTTGCCTGTGAAGACGGACAGGAATTGCGCATTATTCAACTGGCAAATATTTTGGATGAAAAAGCAAAAGCGCTGACCGAAGGCAGCCAGCAAGTAAACGAATGTATGCTTTTGGCAATGGTCGGATTGGTGTTGGCAGATGAGTTGAGCGAACTCAAAAAAGGCGCAACGTCAGGAGCAACGACAAACAATGCGATTGCAGAAAAAATCAATAGCGCGGATAAGACTCTGGCCGAACAGATAAAATCTCTGAACAAAGAGTTGAATTCTCTTGCATCTGAATTAAATTTATTGTAGCCTTTAGGGCATAGAGACTGCGTAGCGCGTATTTCCGCAGATCTTCCGAGCCAACATATTTTTTTAGGGAGCTGTCTCTGAATAAATCGTGGTTTATTTATATGGCACCCACTTTGATCTCAGGCGGTTCGACAAGAATGTATCCATACGGCTAAACGGTTTCGCTTTTATAAACCTCGTTGACTCCAACGAGGTTTTCTTTTATGTTGATTGAAAATTAATAAAGAATAAAGGAACAAAATTTTGCGAATTATATATACCGGCGATATGGTCGGGCGCCCAGGACGAGAGGCAATTTTTAACAATATTGCCAAGCTAAGAGAGATGTATAATTTTGACGTTTTAATCGTCAACACTGATAATGCGGCGCATGGTTTCGGGGTCACCCCAGGAATATGCAGAGACTTGTTAGAAAAAGGAGTTACGGCGATTGTTACCGGTGACCATGTTTGGAATCAGCGCGAAATCATCCCGTTTTTGGACGAGTGCAAACAAATTGTTCGCCCTCTGAATTATCCGGATAATCTTCCGGGGTGCGGCGCCAGAGAAATTGAATTGGTTAACGGCAAAAAAATTGTGGTGGCGGAAGTTGTCGGACGCTTGTTTATGGAGGCGGTTGATTGTCCGGCACAGGCAATGGACAGACTACTTAAAATTTATACTCTAGGCAAAAATGTTAATGCGATTTTTGTGGATATTCATGCCGAAGCAACCGCGGAAAAAATTGCGTTCGGGCATTATTTGGACGGCAGAGTTTCGGCAGTTGTCGGCTCTCATACCCATGTGCCAACCAGCGACACAATGATCTTGCCCAAAGGCACAGCTTATCAAACCGATGCCGGAATGTGCGGCGACTACAGCGGAGTTATCGGGTTTGATATTCAGGCTCCGATTGATCGCCTCTGCCGTAGATATACCGGCAGCAAACTTGCGCCGCTTAACGGCAGAGGAACGCTGTTTGGAACATTTATTGAAACCGATGACAAAACCGGACTGGCATTAAAAATAGAGCAAATTCGACTTGAAGCCCCTAGCAAATAACCAAAAAGCTCTGCAAAACGCAGAGCTTTTTGGTTATTTCAGGCTAGTTAGTATTCCGCATTCAACAATTGGACAAACTCGACCAAGACCTCTCGAGGATTGATGAACACAACCCGAACTAATGCACGCTTACCCACATGTTCCTTAGGAAAGCGTCCGTCAGCGCGTCTTGCCAATATTTGATACGAAAGTTTTACACAGCTGTCACTACAAATATCAGCTTCATATAGCTCACCCAAGACTATTGCGCGATAGCTTTTATATGAGCCACTGGCAATAGCTTGCCCCATCCTCTCTTGCGGCCAAAATGGTGCCTTGGGCAACTCCACATTGGCGGCAACATACATGTCATCTGCCATTTTTTTGAGCCCATACACAACGACTTCATCGCCACCTTTGAGTTGTTGCAGATGCTCAGGAATTCCTTGCTCACACAAATAAGAAACGTATTGGTTCTCTGCATCTTTTAGCCGCATAGCTACCCCCAAAGGCGTGGAAAACAACACGCAAGCCCTATGAGGGGCATAAGACATAAGCCACTCTTTGGTCGGCTCCAACAAGGGCATTCCATTGTGTTGGCCAATTACCACGGTTGTGATACGAGTTTCCAATGGAAAATCATAACCATGAACAAGTAAGCCGTAACACCCGCCAGTACTTTTGACCAGATTGGGAACATCATTATCTGAAGCTACTGTCATTACCTCCATAACTGTTCCTTTGGGAAACAGACATGAAAACTTCTTTTGCACGTCCTTAGAACATTTGGTTTCCATAATTATTGGTTTTTAGTTGTTTAATATGTAAATAATCACTTTGCGCCATAGCTTATAGCACAGAATGTTGCAGTATGCAATCGATTATTGACAAAAATCTTTATTTTTGGAAAATTTCGCTTCCGTAAGGAATCTCTGCCCCTATGCCCCGTTCCAGATTCTCGGTGCGGACAAAGCCCATTTCTCCGTTATCAAGCATAATCCGCGACCATACACCATCAGGACTACGGCCGGTCAGGCGCACAGTGACAGACGCGGCAAGCTCTTTTAAGACATCAAAATCATCTCCGGGGGCGTACATTACTTTGGCACTGTTTTTCAGGTGGTATAGTTTGGAGACATCGCTGCGGTCAACCGGAATATTAAGAATCTTGCCGACCACTACATCATCAACACTGCTTCCTCTGGCTCCGAAATTGACCTCCTGATAATAATCAATCTCTGATTTTTTGCCTAGCCAGCTCCAAAGTTCGCTCTCGGAAATATAGCTGCTGCCGGCAGGAACAAGCGCAATCAGCGCCAGCACAATCGGCACCAAAAGCTGCACGGTCTTAAGCACACCCAAATTCCAGATTTGCGGTTTGGCAATCCTTTGATTTTGTTTTTGAATAAATTTCTGCAACAGCTCTCTGCCGCCGGCATCGGCATAAGTCAGCGCCCGCACCGCTGAGGCTGCGGCCAACTGACTGTTGCCGCCAAGCTGATAAGCCACGGCATTATGAATTAAAACGCGCAAACTCTCAGCCTCTGATATAGGGTGGCGCCAATCCGCCGAAAGGGCTTGAATATTTTTGACAAAGGCCTGAGGATTCCACCAGCCTAACAACCAATTGGCTGCCGCATTTTTTAGGCGCGATGATATTGCTTCTTTATAGGAACATACGCTCAAAACCATGTTGCTGCTGAATTTCCACAACAAACCTCTAACCTGATGCAAAGTCAGTGCTCGAATATCGGATTTGCCATTGGCATAAGGACGGATATTTTCCAAATCGGGATAATTATCGGCACTATAAACCAAAGATAACAAATCATAACGCAGACGGCTGTCTGTATCTTCCAAAACGCTCCAAGCCTCAGATAGTTTTTGAAACTTCTCCATTGCCTCCGGCGCGCTGTTGCGGTCAGGATGCCAAAACTTGGCCAACTCGCGGTAACTGCTTTTAATCAAATCAGAATCGGCGTTTTCATTAACTTCCAACAGCCGATAATATCCCAAAGCATCAGACATATAATCCCTCTTTTGACGCGGCAGCGGGTTCTATTTTGATAAAAGCCTCCCGCTGGTTTATTTTTATACTTCCTACATATCCGACATCATATAAAGATTTCTTAAATAAATTGATAATATGAGAACAAAAATCCTGCGGGTGATTGCGGTCGGTACGAATCAGCAAATCAAGCCGGCGTTCTGAGGCCTGTGAAAAACCATCAAACTGAAACGCTCCTAATTTGACAAACTCGGTATTAATCATAAACCGTACACCGCCTTGAGACTTACGGCTCTTTTTTTCTTCTTCCTCCGACTCTTTTTTGAGGGCAATTTGCAGCGGCACAATTCGGCTCCCGTCAAAAAGCGGAACGTCTATTATCCGCCACAAAGGAGTCTCGCGAACGGCATTATTAACCATGTTTTCCAATCTGGCGATGGTTTCTGCACCGCGGGGAGTTTCGGCGATCTTGGCAGTCAGCTCTGCGCCAAGCCATTTGGAAACATCGGATTTTTCTGATGCCTTATAAAAAGAATATATATTTTGCAGCAAGTCGGCTTTTACACCGGCAAATTTTTGCACTACTGCCGACATTAGTTGCGGAGCATCTTGCAATGGCTCAAAAATCTTGAGCAGCTGTGCGGCCGCATCATCCTGATTGCGCACAAGCTGTAACAAATTTTGCGGCTCTATTCTAACAAATCCCTCTTTAGGCAGCACTTTTGACAAGGTTTCGGCAAGTTCTTTCAGCAAAGGAAAATCATCAAAAATTTTGTCTGCAGCCGAAGTTTTTATATCTAACTGAAGTGATGATTCCAATGGTAGTTTGATTGGCAATTCACTAAAAACTTTGCCAAGAGGAGTGTCAAATACAGCTCCCTGGCTAATGGGCGGCAATTCTGCAGACGGAAGCGGACGAGCATTTATGGTTTGTCCGTTTAGGCCTTTTATGTTTTGCAACAGATTTTGCACCAATGTAGTCAGTTGTTGGGGTTTGTCCGCAACCGACAACATTTGACTGAGAGTTGATTTAAGCGGCGCAAGCACTTCGTCATTAAACTGAAAAGACTGGTTAACCGCTTTAAGTTCTACCAAAACTTCTGTAGGCGGAAGGTTTTGTGCCACAAAGTTTTTTAAGGGTAGAGGAAACTTCATATCGGTCATCAAATTTTCAATAACCGGAGCAATTTTTATCGGTTGGAAGTCTATGTGCGGAAGAGAAGCGCTTTGAGGTCTGGTTATTGGAGGTGCAGAAAGCGAACTTGCCTGCAGGTTTGGTCTAAGCGGTTGCAACTGCAAACTGCCGTCAGCCATTATGCGAGCGGCAAACTGGCGAGTTTCGCCAATTTCTCCTTCCAAATGCAATGGTGTATTCAATCGCGCCATAAATTCTTGCGGCTGCCCTTGCTTAGGCTGCCAACTCAGTTTAAATAAATCACCACTTTGAAAAGTATCGGTATTAAGGATTGTTTCTAATAGCACAAAATCCCCGATATTGAGCCCCTGTGGAAGTTCTTGCGGCACAGCCGAGATGTTTTTTCCACCGGATACTTGAGTCAAACTCTGTAACAATGTCGAGGTTATGATATTATCCATCTGCTAACAGTCTTTTGGCAATTTGCAAAACATCTTCCGCTGCCTCTGAGGTTGGATAGCGGCTGATGATTGAGCTTTGGTTGCGAATAGAATCACGAACGCGGGTGTCTCTTCTGATTATACCTAACAATGGCGGAGTGATTTTCAAGAAGTTGGAACAGGCTTTAAGCAAAATATCATACGTGCGCTGCCCTTCTCGCAGAGAATTGGCCTGATTTACCACTACGCAAATATTGCTCTGCGGATATTGCATTGTCATTATTTTGATAAAGGCATAAGCATCTGTCAGTGAAGTCGGCTCATCGGTGCAGACAACGATAATTTTTCCGGCCATACCTGATAAAATACGTATCGGTTTTTCTACTCCGGCGCCCATATCCAGCAATAATTTATCGTATCCGAGAGCGATGGTGCTCAGGTCTTCGCCGAGAATCTGCAACCGGCCTATCGGCATAGAAGCTAATCCCGCAGAGCCGGAACGGCCGGCAATAACATCAAAGCGCCCTTTATCATAAGTTTGGATAATCTGATTCAGAGTTTTGGCGCCGGAAATCACACTGCCCAAATCATACTTTGGCATCATACCTAATTGAATATCAATGTTAGCCAATCCTAAATCGCCATCAAACAGCAAAACTCGTCGACGATACAAACTCAGAGCGTGAGCCAAAGTTATAGAAAACCACGTTTTGCCAACTCCTCCCTTGCCGGAAGCTATGGCTATCATATTGCGTCCCTTGCGCGGCGCCTTGGTCAGCGGAGCTTGGGGAGCGGTTTTGAGTTCTTCCTGATTTTCCATAACAACCTCTCTATTTATCCTAAAATTAATCCAGCCAGAGCCTGTGCGCCAACCGGAGCAAATCCATTGGCTACAGATGAGCTGACACTGGCTCCGCATAGAGCCATATTCAAACTTCCGGCAACACTCAAAACACTGCCGATACGTCTGGTCAAATCCAGTCTGGTCGGCATAAGCATAGATACTCCCAGAGATTTGAATATTTCAGCAACTTCCACCGCCTCGGCAATATTGCGTCCGGCATCGGCAGTCAACACCTTGTCACCTTTAAACGTATCAGCCAACGATGCCACCTTATCAACCTCGGCAGGCATAAAGGGATTTATACCGGGAGTATCAATAAATACTCGCGGATACTTTTGTGCCTCATTTTGCAAAAACTTAAACAAATCTTGCGGAGCTTTGAAAAAATAAAAATCAGCATTCAAAATCTCTGCAAAGGCTTTAAGCTGCAAATTGGCTCCGGCACGAATATTGTCGGTACTGACAATTGCCGGTGTTTGTCCCTGTTGTAGTTTTACCTGAGTAGCGGCCTTGGCAATAGCTGTGGATTTACCCGCCCCCGGTGTCCCCATAAACATCTGCAGTTTTTGCCTGCTTTCCAGCAATGGAGAAAAGCTAAAAACCTTGGGCAGCGCATGAGCCAATACATCGACATCAGACAGTTGCGGATTTCGGCGGACGACATCGCGGCAAGCTGACAGAATCTGATACTGGACCTCATCGGTTACATTGTGATATTCCAGCGCTTGGCGCAGCTTGCTTTCATCAAAAAACTGTCTGGTATCTATTGGTTGAATTTGCTCAGCTTCATCAAAATTAAAATCCTGTTTTTCATCAACCGCTGCCGTTACCTGCACACCGGCGGCAATTTTCTCTTGGGAGAGAATAATAGCCTCATCGCCAAGCTCTTGCTTGATTTGTTGCAAAGCTTGATTGATATCAGCGGCGATGAAATTTTTGACTTTCATAGCTTAAATCTGCCCCACGGTTTTTATCTTGGCTTTGGGGTGAATCTCGTTTTGCGACATTACCACCGTCAACGGACGAAAACGCTCAATTATGGAGCGAACAAACGGACGAATGGCCGGACTGGTAAGCAATACCGCACTCTCGCCCTTAACCGCCAAATCTTCAAGCACGGTGCGCACTTTGTTAATGAAGGCTTGCAAGCTTGAGGGCGCCATCGCCAACTGACGATCATCACCATCACCAACGATAGATTCAGCAAACGCCTGCTCCCATTCCGGTGACAGCGTCACCAAAGGAATAACCCCAAACTCATTGGAGTAGGCATTAGAGAGCTGGCGGCTCAAACGGGCACGGACATGCTCGGTAATCATCATCAGACTGCGAGTGGTGGTGACGGCCTCAGAAATTCCCTCCAGTATGGTGGGCAAATCCCTGATAGAGACACGCTCTTGCAACAGATTTTGCAATACTCTCTGCAACGCGCCCAGACTAATCTTGTTGGGAATAAGTTCCTTAATGAGTTTTTGGTGTTCTTTGTCAAGTTCATCCAACAGTTTTTGGGTCTCGGCATAAGACAAGAGCTCGGGCATATTGTCTTTGACCAGCTCGGTAATGTGAGTAGTTACCACAGTGGCGGGATCGACAACGGTGTAGCCTCTGAACATTGCCTCTTCTCGATAGGAAGGATCAACCCACATCGCCTTAAGTCCAAAAGTTGGCTCAAGGGTGTTCTCGCCGGGGAGAGTTATCGGTTCGCCGCGCGGATCCATCACCAACAACTGAGTTGGACGCAACTCCCCTTTGCCGGACTTAACTTCTTTAATATAAATATTATATTCATTCGCCTCCAGCTGCATATTGTCTTGGATACGAATTGACGGCATAACAAACCCAAGTTCCGAAGCCAACGCACGGCGTAACGCCTTAATCTGATCAGTGAGCTTGCGATTGGTTTCTTCGTTTATCAGCGGCAGTAAGCCATAACCGATTTCCAAACGAATTAAATCCACTCGCAGAGCATTGGCGATGGGCTCATCTGCAGCCTTGGCTAATTTGCCCTGTTTTTGTTCTTGCTCCATAACCGCCTGCGCCTGAGCCATAGCCTCTTTTTGGTGCTTATCCAAGTAGTAGGCTGTAATGCCGGTCAAGGCCGCCAACATAAAGAACGGAATCGCCGGAGTGCCGGGAATCATACCTAAAGCAACCGCCAAGAAGGCACTCATACCCAAAGCCTTTGGATAACCCGCCACCTGCTCAAACAAAACTTTGTCGGTAGAATCGGTCATACCGGCCTTAGAAACCAATATACCGGCAGCAACCGAAACTATCAGCGCCGGAACCTGACTAACCAAACCATCACCAACCGTCAGGCGTGTGTAAGTCTCGCCGGCGGAAGAAAAGCTCATGTCATTTTGTACCATACCGATAATAATACCGGCGATAATGTTAATAAATGTAATAAGCAAACCGGCAATAGCGTCTCCGCGGACAAACTTGGAAGCACCATCCATAGCTCCGTAAAAAGAGCTCTCTTTGGACAAGTCTTCACGACGTTTGCGCGCCTCTTCTTCGGTGATTAAGCCAGATGACAAATCGGCATCAATCGCCATTTGTTTGCCGGGCATAGCATCCAATGCAAAACGAGCGGCCACCTCGGCGATACGACCGGAACCCTTGGTAATAACAATAAAGTTAACCAACACCAAAATCGCAAACACAATCACGCCGATAACAAAGTTGTTGCCCATGATAAAGCCGCCAAAAGCCTTAATTACTTGTCCGGCAGCATCCGGTCCCATATATCCTCGCGACAGAATCAGACGCGTAGATGCCAAATTAAGCGCTAAACGATATAAGGTGGTAATCAGCAGCACCAGCGGAAAAGCGCTGAAGTCTATTGGTTTTTCGATGAAAATCGCCATCATCAAAACCAGACAAGACATGGTAATTGATAAAGCCAACGAGATATCCAACAGCCATGACGGCATTGGCAAAATCAAAATTACCAGCATTAGGATAATTGCAAATGCAAATAAAATATCACCGCGCTTGGCAGAACCAAGCAGCATATCCTTAAAAGATTTTCCAAACATATTATTTTGACCAGCCATTTAGAGCTTTTATCCCTGTGCAGAGGGCGGGACGTCAAAGCCCTCGTCCTGATATTGTTTTAGTTTGTTGCGCAAAGTGCGGATAGAAATTCCCAAAATATTGGCCGCTGTAGTGCGATTACCCAGAGTATGTTTGAGGGTATCTATAATCAATTTGCGCTCCATGCCGGCAACCGTCTGTCCAACTGCCGGAGCAGCGTCTTCAGCTTCTTCCTTATGAGACTGCGGCAACATTATAGCCTCAACCCCGATGTCATCACCGGTAGACATCAGCACCGCGCGATGCATAGTATTTTCTAATTCGCGGACATTTCCCGGCCAATCATAAGTTAACAAAGCTTTTTCGGCATCAGATGACAAGTCTTTCATCGGCAGCTCATTGAGCTCGGAGTATTTTTTGATAAAGTGCTTGGCCAAAACGATGATATCACCCTTGCGATCTTTTAGATCAGGAATATTGAGACTGATAACGTTCAAACGATAGTATAAATCCTGACGAAAGGTTCCGTTTGCAACGGCGGCTTCCAAATCGCGGTTGGATGTGGCAATAATACGTGTATTTACCTTAATCGGAGCTTTGCCGCCAATGCGATCAATTTCTTTTTCTTGAATAGCACGCAATAATTTGGCCTGAATGCCGATATCCATTTCTGAAATTTCATCCAACAGCAAAGTGCCGTCAGAGGCTTCCTCAAATTTGCCGATACGACGAGCAACCGCACCGGTAAATGCGCCTTTCTCATAACCAAACAGCTCTGATTCCAACAAAGTTTCGGGAATGGCGGCACAATTCACTGCAACAAATTTTTTGTTGGCTCGTTTGGAGTTATCGTGAATAAACCGAGAAAAAATTTCTTTACCGGTACCGGAAGAACCGGTCAACAGCACACTGGCTTCTGACGGAGCTATTTGTTTGGCGATTTTTAAGATATTTTCGGTCTTTTTATCGCCATAAATCAGAGCATGGTTTTCTCTGGTGGCAGCGGCTAAAACCGCACCGATAAGTTCCGGATCAGGAGGCAGAGGGATATACTCCTTGGCACCGGCCTTAATCGCTTTAACCGCCAACGAGGTATCATTGGCTACACCGCAGGCAACAACCAAGACATTGATTCGCTCCTGCTCCAGTGAAGAGATAAATTTATATATATCCAGTTTGACATCAATCATCACCAGTTCAACGGTTTTGCCCGAACGCAATACTTCCAGCGCTTTTTCTACCGTATCGGCAAGACTGACTTGTCCGCCCTGAGCAATCGCTATCTTGCTGGCGGCGCCAATCTGTCCTTCTAAGGTTCCGACAATTAATATCTCCATGGCTTATGTGCTCTCTTTATTTGTTATTAGACTTTACAATCTCGGTCATGGTAATACCCAATTTGTCATCTACCACAACCACTTCGCCACGAGCAACCAAATTATTGTTTACATAGATATCTATAGCCTCGCCGACTTTGCGGTCAAGCTCAATAATCGCGCCTTTGTTGAGTTTCATCAATTGGCTTACGGTCATGTGGGTTTTGCCCAAAATTGCCGATACTTTTACCGGAATATTGTATACCGCCTCCAAATCACTGGTAGAAGTCGGAATATCAAAATCTTCCATGCCGCTGTCTTTGCGCAGAATCGGCTCATCATCCAAAGCCTGACTCTCGCTCATCTCGTTTAATTCTAAGTTATTGTCCATTTTCCCTCTCTTTTATTTATTGAGTAAATTTTCAACGTTATCCAAAATTTGTTCAGTGCTGCGGGTAACTCCGCCGTTTTTCCATTCTACGGCGCAATCGCTCAGCCCAAGATTAATATCTTTGTGAACCGCTATTTTGCCCTCGAAGTCATTTTTCTCAGCCAGCTTAGAAAGCATTGGTGCGATGTTTGCCGCCATCTCGGGGTTAAAGCTAAAAGACAAGCTCTTCTCACCCTTAAACTTGGCAAAATTATCACTCAAAAAGGCTTCTACCTCCTCTTTGGCAACATCGGCTTCCAAATTCGGCAACAATTTGCGCACCAATCCAAGAGCAAATTTTAGGGCATTTTGCTCATCTTGACGGTAGCTGTCATCCTGCTCTGCCAGCAGGCTCAACAATTTGCCGTTTATTTCTTCTAAAACCGCTTGTTGCTGTTTTTGCACATCTGCGGTGGCGGCATTAAAACCTTTTTCATAGCTGCGTTCTTCCGCCGCAGAAACTGCTGCATCAAGCTCATCTTGCGAATAACTCGGCGCCTTAGGCTCCGGCTCCGGTTCAGGCTCCGGTTCCGGTTCAGGCTCCAGCGCCGCAAACTGCTGTGTCTCTTGTTCTTGCGCTGCCTCAGGTTCTGCCGACTGAACTTCTGCTACCTGTGCCTCGGCAATTTCAGACTTCGGCTCAACAGTTTCCGTCACCATGTCTTCAGCATCAAGCGGCTCGGCGATACTTGTTTCATCATCGTCGGAGATTACAAAATTATCAAACATATATTTTTGATATTGTGCCACCTGATACCTACTCCACTAGTAAATCAGCTCATCGCTGTCCTTGCCCTCGCTGACCACAATCTCACCGGCATTGGCCAAATCTTTGGCTGAGGTAACAACATATTGTTGAGCCTCTTCAACATCGCGCAAACGAACCGGTCCCATCGCGTCCATATCTTCTTTGATAATCTTTCCGGCACGGGAAGACATATTGTTGAAGAACAGCTCCTTAATGGTTTCTGACGCGCCTTTCAAGGCAATTGCCAATTTATCCTTATCAATGTTGCGCAGCAATACCTGAATACCCTGATTGTCAATGCGAATAAGGTCTTCAAATGTAAACATCAAAGACTTGACGCGCTCGGCGCTCTCGCGGTTACGCTCTTCCAAAGCTTCCATAAAGCGAGCCTCGGTGTTGCGATCCAACGAGTTGAAAATATCGGCGATAAGCTCGTGCGAATCGCGGCGGGTAGATTTGGACAAGTTGCTCATAAACTCTTTGCGCAAGGTTTTTTCCAAACCATCCAACACCTCTTTTTGCACCGAATCCATTCGCAGCATACGCAACACAATTTCCATAGCAAAATTTTCCGGAAACAGCGCAATAACTTTCGCTGCGTGTTCGGCCTTAATTTTGGAAAGGATAACCGCAATTGTCTGCGGGTATTCGTTCTTCAGATAGTTGGCCAGCACATGCTCATTCACATTGCCCAGTTTATCCCACATAGTACGACCGGCCGGTCCGCGAATCTCTTCCATAATAACCGATACGCGGTCTTTATCCAAAGCCTTTGCCAACAACCGCTCGGTGCTTTCATAAGTGCCGATAAGATTGCCGGTGCTCGACATCTTCTCATTAAACTCCGTCACCAGTTGTTCAACCACATTGGAATTAACTTTGCCCAAGCTAGCCATAATAACCGACAGCTCTTTAATCTCCTCGTCGTCCATCATGGAAAACAGAGCAGCCGAGCGCTCTTCATCTAAAGAGAGCATCAGAACGGCGGCTTTTTGCTGACCGGATAAAACATTAAAATCATCTATAACATTTTGCTTCATTGGTGCTCACCTTAATTGTCATTATTATACAGCCAAGAGCGCAATACATTGACTGCTGCTTCGGGATTTTTCTCAACCAAATTGTTGAGCTTTTTGAGCGATGAAACTTTAACCCGACCATCAACCTTGTTAAGGTTAACCAAATCATCGGAATTTTCATCATCTTCATTCAAGAAATTGGACAACAGCAAGTTATCATCTCCAGCAGCGCCCAAGAGCTTGTCATTGCCGGCAGGAGAAGCAGGCTCAAAGGCATTGTTGATTAATGGTCTGATTACCAACAAAATAACCAGTATTGCCACAATTGCAACACCTAAGCCTTCGGCAATGCGCAGCAGTTCAGCCTTAGTAAAGCCCATATACAGAGGCTCTTTGGCCTCTTCCGCCTGCGGCATAAATGAGGCAAAGCGCAAATTCTCAACTTCCACCATATCTCCGCGATTTGCATCATATCCCACCGCCGATTTCACCAAAGCGGTGAGCTTTTCCATCTCGTCAGCGGTGCGCGGACGATATTCCATCTCGCCTTTGGCATTGCGCTCATAAACGCCATCAACCACAGCACCGACAGTCAGACGTTTCAGAGTACCGGTATTTTTAACTTTGTTGCGGATTATCTTGGAAATTTCATAATTAATTGTTTCTTCGGTCTTTGACTTTTGGTCATAAGTGCCGGAGCTATCAGTTACGGTATCGCCATTGGGAATATTTTGCGCTACGGTTACCGGAACAGCGTTTTGGGTAGAAGAGCCGTTTTCGGTAATAGTCGCTTGCGAACGCACCACCTGCCCCTCCGGATCATAAAGTTCCTCATTGGTGACAACCTCGTCAAAGTCCATCTCTATCGTTACTTGAGCTTGAGCATGTCCCTGACCTACGGTTTTTTCCAGCAAGTCTTGCACCTTATTGGCCAGTTTTCTCTCCTGCTCAAGGCGCATCAGCTCATTATTGGTATTTTTTATTGCAGCTTTTCGGCTCTCATCATCATCAGTTAATAAATTGCCGGCAGCATCAACAATCGAAACATTCTTAACATCAAGCTTTGGCACCGCCGCCGCTACCAATTTCTGAATCGACTGTACTGCGACAGGGTCTAGTTTTCCCTCTCTGGTCTTGATAACCACTGAAGCAGTCGGGGTCTGCTCCTCTCTGGAAAACATTTCGCGTTTGGGCATCACCAGATGAACCCGTGCCGACTTGATGTTATCAACCGAACGAATCGTCCGCGCCAGCTCGCCTTCCAGAGCGCGAATCAGATTCACGTTCTGCACAAAGTTGGTGGAACCCAACGCATCTGTATTGTCAAAAACTTCATAACCGACATTTGCCCCCTTAGAAGACAATGCCAGCTCCGCGGTATTAACCCGCATACGATTAACATCGTCTACCGGAACCATAATCTCGGTGCCGTTTTTGAGCAATTTATATTTTACATTTTCGCTCTCTAGTCTGGCGACAATCTGCTTGGCATCTTCAAGCTCCAAATCGGTGTATAGCACACCGTATTCTTTGGAGTTCATCTGCACTGCCAAATACACAAAAAAGCTAATCAAAAAGATAACAATCGCCGCAATAGAAGCCAACCGCCCCGGCGACATATTTTTCAAAGTCTGCAGAATATTATTCACTAGATTCCCCAATCTATTGTAATATATAAAAATTTTAAAATCTGCCTACCCCACTAGGCAAATTTTTCCCCTATTTATCTTTATCTTTAGCGTAAAAATCTTATTTGTGAAACATATATTTCAACATATCCACTGGTGCGGACGCGCAGGGCGGCACGTTAAAATACGTGCAAATTAAAATACACGCAAAGAAGCGACCATTCTGGCCGCTTCTTTTAGTTTCAGGAGGAAAGAGTTTAACCTAAGTTATTTCTAGGTCATTCTGGTGAGTTCATCCAACATCTCATCAGCCGTGGTAATAATCTTGGTGGCGGCTGAATATGCACGCTGGGTGATAATCATATTTGAGAACTCGGTTGCCAAATCTACGGTTGACTGCTCCAAAGAGTTGGCTTCAACCTTGCCGGCGCCGTTGGTGTTTGCCATTTTGAGCAAAGCTTGTCCAGAATAGTCGGTTTCAATCCAAGCATTGCCGGTCAGAGCACTCATGCCGTTTGGGTTGGAGAATGTAGCCAAAGGCAAAATCGCTATCGGGCGGGTTTCACCGTTATCATACAAAGCTGTTACCACACCGCTCTGATCAACGCTCACACCGGCATAGCTTCCGAATTTGGCACCGTCTTGTTTGATGTAGTTGGTGTTGAAATTGCCGGCCAAGCTGGTCAAACCATCGTTAGTGCCAACATTACCCTGAATCAAGCTGATCGGAGTGCCTTGACCATATTCACCGGTCATATTTTGCGCGCCGTTAGCCCATTCAATTTGCATTGAATCTACAAAATAGTATTTCGGGGTACCATCAGCATTAAACTTGACTGCCGGAACGATTGAACCGGCTTCAATCTCGGTATTGTTTACGTTAAAGCTGTTTTTCAGCGTAACGGCCGTGGTGGTCAAATCTGCAAAAGTTGTAGCGTTGCCGTTGCGGCCAGTGCCTTTGATTAGGCCGGCAATACCGCGGAAGTCCAAGGACAAATCCGGACCGGTAGAAGTCGGTATAAACTCAACCGATGTACCGCTGGCGCTTACGCGTTCCGGCTCGGTTACATTCAATTTAATGGCTGAAGTAATCAACTCGGCAATTTTAACAGTATTAACCGTACCATCGGCATTAAGAGCCTGACGCAAATCAATTTCTGTTGTGTTGGCAGGGTCTGTATTCACAAATTTATAGGTTTTGCCATCAACAACAAAAGTTCCGGTATAATCTGCCGCATTGGTGCTGGTGAAGCTGATGGTGGCAGTGTTTTTCAATTCATCATCAATCGCATTGATAGTAAAAGTACCGGTAGCAACGCCATTTTCATCTGGATTTACGGCAGACTGCAAGCAAGACAAGGTTTTGCTGGCATCAATAACCAGAGCGCCGCCACCTACAGACTGTTCGATAAACACACGATTAGAATCGGCAGAGAAACGATTTGCCCCAGGCATAACCGAATTAATTACGCTGACAAACTTTTCTGTCAAATCACTGGTGGAAACAATGCCAGAAGAAATATCTACGGCAATATTGCCGGCTTGAGCTGTTGCTCCAGGGGTTTTTAAGAATTCAAAATTAAAGGTCTGTCCGGTCTGTTGATCGGTAATAGTGATTACAGAACCATTATCAGGCAAAGAACTGAATTCTAACTGACCGGCGGCATAATAAATATCAGCAACCGAATCTTTGGAATTTTCACGAGTGCCGGTCAATGATACGCTGGCAGCACCGCTGGGCAGAGACGCAGCCATTCCCCAAGTATTGGAACTCTGCTTGGTATAAGTCAGGTTCATATTGCTGGCATTGCCCAAACTATCATAAATCAAAGCATTGACAGAATGGCGCCCGCCGGCAGTGGGATTAGAGGTGCTAAAAATCGGGTCTCCCGAAGGCAAGTTGGCGCCGTAGCTAATCTGCTGGGTCGGCGTTGCCGAGCCGCCGATTGTGGAAAGATTAATCGGGCGCAGGTTGCGAGAATCTACAATGTTGTCATTGATATATACGGTATCTCCGGCGGAATTATAATAAGCCTTCATATAATTGATGCCGTTAATATTAACCACGGTGGCATTAGAATTTCCATCCCAAGGCAACAATGACCAGCCCTGAAGATAAAAACCGGCGGTGTTTTTGAGATATCCTTTATCATCAATATCAAAGTCACCGGCACGGGTATAGGCCCAAGTATCACTCTCGCCAGGGTGAGCGGCAGAGTTAACAACGAAATAACCGTTGCCGCTGACAGCCAAAGCCGTGCTGGAAGAATTAGCCGCCAACAAGCCCTGGGTATTGATTCCCTGCTTTGAAACCGGCTGCACACCGCCCGGTGAATAGTGGGTGCTGGAAGTTTGTTTGGTTACCAGTGTCGAAAATGCGACCGAGTTGTTTTTGTAACCAACTGTATTTACGTTGGAAATATTATCAGAGATGGCACCCATCGCAGTGGATTGAGCGGCCAAGCCTGAAATTCCCGATTGCATTGCTCCAAAAATACTCATTTTCGTTCTCCTAAAACTTTAATAATTATACTGTTTGGCTTTTGTTTTGTTCGGCATCGCCAGTGCCGGCATTGTTTTTGTCAAAGTAATTGTCGTTGCGCATGGTCAAGATATCGCTCAAGTTTGCGGTTACGGCGTCGCCGAGCCCGATATAAATGCCATTATCATCGCTGGCAACTCCGGTTACTTTGCCAAATATTGTGGTGGTAACAGTAGCAGAAGCTTCACCATTGGCAACCTTCGGGCTGACTACAATCTGGTAGGCTCCGTCTTCCAATTGAATACCATTGCTGTCTTTACCATCCCACTCAAAGTCGTGAGTGCCGGAGGTCTTCTCACCGTTGGCGGTATACACAACTTTACCATTCATATCTTTTACCATAATAGTGGTAGACAGAACATCTTTATTGAGAGTGTATGTCGCTTTGGCTTTGCTGCCCTCTAACGGCATTACATCACCCAAAACCTGAGCTGTTTTGCCAATATAAGACACGGCTTGAGCCCCAAGATTGGATAAATTGAGCGAGAGCAAAGAATCCAATTTGGTGTTCATCTGGATTGCCTGTTCAACGCTTGAATATTGCACCAGCTGATTGGTAAACTCGGCCGTATCCATCGGATCCAACGGATCTTGATACTTAAGCTGAGTAGTCAGCAGTTGCAAAAATGTATTCATATCGGCGGACAAAGTCTGGCTACTTGCGTTAGACTTAGCCGCACCGGTCTGAATAGTATTGGTAATTGCACTTACATCTGTCATGGCGGTTCTCCCCTAAACCTTATACCCTGATATTAAGTCCGCCTTCGGCTGTCCAACCATAAAGGTTGTCATTGCCGGCTTCGGCGGAATCTTGTTCCAACGCGTTGCCGATAAAGCTGCGGAGCTCTGCATTTCTATCCTGCCCGCGGTTTTCGGCATCTTCGCTGAAACTAAAACTGAAGGAGCCCGAATCGGTATCAAAACCAGCATCTTGAAATGCTTTTTCAAGGCTCTGAACTTCTTCCCGCAACATTTCCACAGTCTCGGGCCGGCTGGCGATAATATGAGCCTGCAATTTGCCGTCTTTGGAAATTTGCATTTTGATTTGAATATGCCCCAAATCTTCAGGCTTTAATTTGATGTCGATATTATCAACACCTTTGATAGCAGATTTGGTAATATTTACCTTAACCTGTTCAACAACTTCTTTGCTCATTCCTTTATAAACATCGCGGAAAGAAGTTTCGGAAGCCTGCGCTTTGGGCTCCGCATGAGCAGCATTGGCTGTTGCCGCAGTTCCCATGGCGTGAGCATTTGCCGATACGGAAGAAACTCCCTCAACTGCAGTATTGGCTGAGGCCTCGACTGCCGTTTGCACCTCGACATTAGCAACAGCAGCAGCCGGCGCCGCCAGAACATCTGCTTGCGCGGCAACATTTGCCGGTTTGGCTTGCGGCTGAGCAGATGCGGCAGAATTAACATCAAAAGTTTTTACTGCGCCATCGTCGTTGCCTTCTTCAACTGCCGCACGGATAATTTCATCCATAGCCACTTTATCGCTTAGCAAATCGGCATCGTCAGCCAAAGCAATATCTTCTTGTCTGACATCTACATCAATGCGGACTTTTTTATCCTGTCCAAGCTTATGATCCAAAACCTGAGCCTGTGCAGCCAATTGTTCGTCAGCAAACTCAACACCCTGTTCCGGCAAAGCACTTTGCAAATCAGAAGAAAAATCTCTTTTGTCTTTGACGGAAATTTCTGCCGGCTGCAAAGCTACCTGTCCGTTATCTGAATTAGCCGGAGCAATATATAATTGCCGGTTATCGGAAGCCTGTTGCAGTTTAGCCACAAATTCCTCACCGCTCATGGTAACAATTTCACCACTGACATCATCCAAAACACTAACGGCCGGCAGCTGAGCCAGAGCATTCAAGTCAAGCTCTGCCTCTGGAAACAAAACAATTTCCTCTCCATTTATTGCGGCAATCGGAGCGTCATTATCCCCTAACAAAGAAGCCTGCAATTCACGCATAACCGGCTCTGCATTTTCCACCGGCTGAACAACAGGCGCGTTCTCTGTTGCAGCAGCCGGAGCCGCCTCAACAACACCACTAACCGCCTTAGGAGCTTCCGGCGCAGCAACATCATTTTGCGCGACGTTAACAGACGCAGAATCTGCCGCAACCTGTTTACGCTCATTTTGACGAGCCACCGGTTTATTGTCTTTTACAGCGGCCTGACGAGCTTTTTTGACCGGCTTATCTTTTTTAGCATCTGCCTTTTCGGAATTTACAGACGCTTTGTTATTATCTATCGGCTGTTCTTTAGCCGCATCTTTAGACAAGTCGACCTTGCCGGAATTTCCACCCAAATCACCAAGCTGGTTTACCAAATTGGCGAATCCGGCGCCAAGGAGTTGTCCGGAGGCATTGCCGGCAGCAGCTTTGACAAACATCGCCTGAATGGCAGTATTATTATTTACGTCTTTAACTTCCATGGGTTTTCACCTTAAAAAAAAATTCACACCTGAAAATGTATATGCAAGAACCGTGCCAACATCATATATATGCCAGCATGCAAGCACCTGTTCCCCCGTCAGTTAAAAATTCCAACTATTTAAAAATACGCATTTTTTGTGATTTTTTGATAATTTTTGAGCAAAAAGTGGCAAAAACGACACATTTTTGTTGTTTTTTTACCCAAAATGCAGTACCAAGATAATGACTAATGTTTTTAATTTTAAGAAAGTGAGAAAACCCTCATGTCAACATCTTTAGACACTAAGGTTATCGGCAAATTAGCCGAGATTTTGGATAAAAACAACCTAACCGGCATTGAATATGAAGACGAAGGCTGCCGTATCAGCCTTAGCCGCACCATTCAAGGCGCTGTTGCCACCATTGCCGCTCCGGCTTATCAACCGGCTCCGGCGGCAGCTCCGGCTCCGGCGGCGGCTCCGGCTCCAACTCCGGCTCCGGCCGTTGCTGATGAAGATTACGCTAACAGCCCAAATGTTGTGAAATCTCCGATGGTTGGCGTTGTATATCTCTCTGCCGATCCGAATACGCCCAATTACGTAAAGGTCGGTGACAGTGTTAAAGAAGGCGACATCGTTTGCTTGATTGAAGCAATGAAGACCTTTAATCCGGTAAAAGCCCACAAGAGCGGCACCGTGTCAAAAATTTTGGTTGAAGGCGGAGATCCGGTTGAATTTGGTGAGCCGCTGGTTGTGATTGAATAACATAGGATTTAGTCATGTTTGAAAAAATATTGATTGCCAACCGCGGCGAAGTTGCCCTGCGTATTCATCGCGCCTGCCGCGAAATGGGCATCAAGACCGTTGCCGTACACTCTGAAGCTGATGCTACCGCCATGCATGTGCGCTTGGCTGATGAAGCAGTTTGTATCGGACCGGCACGCTCTGCGGATTCTTATTTAAATAAGTCTGCAATTATCTCTGCAGCGCTGATTACCGGAGCCGATGCCATTCACCCGGGGTTCGGTTTCTTGTCAGAAAATGCCGACTTTGCCGAGATGGTTGAGTCTCATGGCATTACCTTTATTGGGCCGACTGCCGAGCAGATGCGCCTGATGGGTGATAAAATCACCGCCCGCAAAGTTGCCTCTGAGGCGGGTATTCCGGTTACCCCCGGTTCTCCGGCGCTAGAAAACATTGACCACGCCAAAGAATGGGCTAACAGAATCGGATATCCGGTAATTATTAAAGCCAAGGACGGCGGCGGCGGCAAAGGCATGAAGATTGCTTTTAACGACGACGAAATCGGCGAGGCTTATACCATGGCTCGCGCGGAAGCCAAAGCCTCTTTTCCCAGCGATGTGGTTTATATGGAAAAATATTTGCAAAAACCGCGTCATATAGAAATGCAGATTTTGGCAGATAAATACGGCAATGTTGTGCATTTGGGCGAGCGTGATTGTTCAATTCAGCGCAACAATCAAAAGGTTTTGGAAGAAACCCCTTCTCCGGCGCTCAATCAGCAGCAGCGCGAAGAGATTGGCGAGATTGTCCGCAAAGCAATTGAAAAAATTGGCTATACCAATGCTGGCACGCTGGAATTTTTGTTTGAAGACGGACATTTCTATTTTATGGAAATGAACACCCGTTTGCAAGTAGAGCACCCGATTACCGAGGCGGTAACAGGGATTGACATTGTGCGCGAACAAATCCGCATTGCCAGCGGCGCTCAACTTGGTTATACGCAAAAAGATATTACCTTTAGCGGGCATGCCATTGAATGCCGTATTAACGCCGAGGACCCCGAGACTTTTGCCCCCTGCCCCGGAAAAATCACCGAATGGCACGCGCCGGGCGGTCTGGGAGTTCGTGTGGATTCTGAAATTTATTCCGGATATTCAATTCCGCCGTTTTATGACAGCATGATTGCCAAACTGATCGTCAGCGGCAAAACCAGAAACGCGGCTCTGATGCGCTTGCGCCGCGCTTTGGAAGAATTTGTTATTGACGGAGTAAAGACCACAATTCCGCTACATCAGGAGATTATCTCTCAGGCGGAGTTTATTGACGGACAATACAATATTCATTGGTTGGAACATTTTATGGCCGACAAAAAATAAATAAGCAAAGCCCCGTTTGAAACGGGGCTTTATTTTTTTACTTATTTTCATCGATATAATAGCGAACATTGCTACCAAAAGTCTGGCGGGTATAGTTGCTAAGCTCGCTCAATTTGGGAGAATAACGCTCGGCCTCGGTTTGAGCCTGCAGAATTTCATCTATTTTCATTTTGTCTTCAAGCCTATTGCGCTGTTCGGCAGCACCATCGGCTCCGCGCACTGCGGCCAGATTAAACATTATGTGAGCGGTATAGATATCTTTGGGATATTTGGTGCCGCGCGCCAAAATATCACCAAGTGTCATCATCGCATCTACGCTACCTTGAGAGACAGCCAGTCTTAAATTTTTGACTCCGTTATTATAGTTTTGCGGAAAACCTTGCCCGTTAATATACATCAGCGCCAAAATATATTGCGCCTCATCAAAACCAGCGGCAGCAGAATCCTTAAGCAGCGGCGCCGCCAGAGCATAATTTTTGGGACGGAGTTTGCCGCTATAGTAAGCATAGCCGAGCATAAATTCCGCGGTAGGATTCTTGGACTCGGCCGCCTGTTCAAAATAATCCATTGCTACGGCAGGGTTCTTTTGCGCCCCATCGCCACTGATCAAAATAAATCCAATATTTACAGCGGCCTCAGGATTACCAAGTTTGGCGGCTTTTTCAAACAAAACGGCGGCTTTGCCAGTGTTGCGATTAACCCCGATGCCGCTATAATAAAGACTCCCCAAATTGTTTAGCCCGACGCTGTCATTTTGCAGAGCAGCTTTGGCATAATATTCAAAAGCTTTGTCATAATCGGTCTGGGCGCCGTTTTCTCCATAGAGATAAGAATAGCCGACCAGTAATTGCGCGTTCAAATCGCCACCGTCGGCCAGCTTAATTGATTGTTCCAGCGGCGAAAGGCGTTTTTCATCGGCAACGGTGAGTTCGGCTTTTTCTTGGGCCGGTTTCTTAAAATTTAAAAAAGAAAAAATGCTGTTTTTTTCCTCTTCCTGCGGCGCGGCTGATTTGGCCTCGGGCGTTCCATCAAACAAAGACAACACCGAACTGTCTTCTGCCGCCAGAGAAGAAATTGCAAAGCTAAAAACACAGGCTAAAGATAAAAATATTTGTTTCATAGTTGAAATCCGCTAAAAGATTAATCTGGGTATATATTAATCAGCTTATTTTTTTTTGCAAGCTTTGACAAAGATTTTATGCAGAAAGGAAGAGAAGTATTTTCACCCCCAACAAACCTCCGTCAAGAAAGAGGACTTATAAAGCAGGATTTCCAGCAAAATCGATAGAACCGCTGAACAGAAGTAAAAATGAAAAAGCTGAAAATCCTAATGTACATAGTAGTACATGAATTTTCAGCTTTTTCTTATTTTTACGATTAGTCAGTGCTCTTGTGAGCTTGCCTAACTAAAAGAGTTTCAGAACTGACTGAGCAGCCTGAGAAGCCAAAGACAGAGAGTTAATAGCCAACTGCTGTCTGGTCTGCAGAGCCAACATATTAGCAGACTCTTCGTTCATATCGGCCAGAGTCAATTTATCGGCACCCTCGGTCAATACGTTAACCAACTTCTCGGTGAAGTCTTCACGACTTTGAACAATTGAGTAGTTGTTACCAAGCTCAGATGCCCAGTTACGCAAAGTGTTGATTGCGTTCTCGGTAGCAAGCAAAGCATCTTCCAGAGCAACGTTATCAGCGTTATCCCAATCTGCACCGTCAAGCAACTTCAAACCTTCAACATCGGCATTTTTACCTTGAACCAGCAATGTAGAGCTTCTGTCTTCGTTGAAGTTAACGGTCAGGTTGTCACCCTGCAACAGGTTTACACCCTTGTAGCCGGAGTCTTTAGCCAACTGATTAATTTGTTTCAAAACTTCGTTGTACTGATCCATTGCCGAAGTACGGTCATTAGGAACAGCAGCTTTAGCATTGCCCTCAATGGTCAAGCCGTTAATGGTGCCGCTGATGGTCCACGCATTTTCTTTGTTGGAGTTAGAGACAACAATTTGACCATTCTTTTCGGTGGCGGTAAAATTAGCGTCAATAGCCTGCAATTTTGTCTGCAAAGCAGCAGCTACGTCGGTAGTGCTCTTGGCGTCTTCGGCAATAGCGGCAACCTTGAGCTCTTTGGTTGCACCATTCAGAGTGAAGTTAAAGGTAACTTCATCGTTGGTAGCGGCTTTTTCATAAGTTCCGGTAGAAGTGATTTCTGCAGCGGTAGAGGCAGCAGTATCACGGGCGGTGTTAATCAGAGCTTTTGCTTGTTCAACAAAGGTAGTGATGGTTTCGATACCTTCGTTGGCGGCTTTAATGGTCTGAATACCCTGCCCCATGCTGTCCAGCAAAGCGTTCAAGTCGCTGGCGCGGTTATTCAAAGAACGGGCAGTGTAATATGAAGACGGGCTATCAATAGCGGAATTTACTTTCTTTCCGGTAGAAAGGCGCTCTTGAGTGGTATCCATAAGGCTCTGTGTGTTTTGCAGAGACAACAAGTTTGAGCGCATACTTGCGGTAAGTGATATATCGGACATTTCATTCTCCAATGTTCTTGCACAATATTTACACCTACTGTTCCGTCTACTGTGCGTTAAAAAAATACTTTTTTTATACCTTCTGGCATACTGTTGCTTTGAGTTTTAACCATTTATTAATTATTGTCAACAAAGGCTAGGGAGTTGTGCATAACTTTATGTAGGCGCAAAATATTTTTTTACAAGTGTGTTTTTTTGCGTTCAACAACGTCTCTTCACAGGAGGCAGAGGCTATTAAGAGTAAGGAATTACGCCAATATGAGCACAAAACAAGGCGGCAAATATGCAAAAACTATATTTTTTATCTCCGTTATTTTTGGACTTGACTCGATGATAACAATAAAAAAGCCTTGCTCCAAGGAACAAGGCTCTTTTTTTTATTAAGCTTAGCTCTGATTAGAACAACTTCAGAACTGACTGAGCAGCCTGAGAAGCCAAAGACAGAGAGTTAATAGCCAACTGCTGTCTGGTCTGCAGAGCCAACATATTGGCAGACTCTTCGTTCATATCGGCCAAGGTCAATTTATCAGCACCCTCGGTCAATACGTTAATCAGGTTCTCGGTGAAGTCTTCACGACTCTGAACGATGGAGTAGTTGTTACCAAACTCAGATGCCATAGAACGCAGAGTCGAAATAGCAGTATCAACTGCTTTCATTGAAGCTTCAATAGCCTGGCCACCAGCCTCATCAACTGTACCCCATGCATCAGCCTTATTAACTTTCAAGCCGGCAGAAGTGGCGCTTACACCTTTAATATCCAGCTTTGAAGTACCATCTTCGTTGAATTTAACAGACAAACTGCCACCATTCAACAAGTTAACGCCTTTGTAGCCGGAGTCTTTGGCAACGCCATCAATCTGACCCAAAATATCATTAAATTGTTTTTGATAAGCAGTACGATCTGCGGCAACGCTGCTATCTGCGGCAGACTGAGCAACCGCCTTGGCCTGCTGAGCAAAAGTGGTAATAGCTTCAATACCTTCATCAGCGGCTTTAATGGCCTGAATTGCCTGACCCATGCTGTCCAACAAAGAGGACAAGTCGCTGGCGCGGTTGTTCAAAGATTGTGCGGTGTAGTAAGAAGACGGGTTGTCAATAGCGGAGTTTACTTTTTTACCGGTTGACAAACGCTCTTGGGTGGTATCCATAAGGCTCTGGGTATTCTGCAAAGACAGAAGGTTTGATCTCATGGATGCGGTCAATGAAATATTAGACATAGCTTTTCTCCAAAATACTGTGGACACAAGACACTGTGAATGTAATTCTTACATTACAGGTATTAATATAGCATAAAATCGAAAACGATTCAATACTTATCTTTGGAGTCTAATATACAATGGTAAATAAAGACTTAAACAGCGCCTAAATCTGCGGATTTAGGATATCTCCGAATGATTCGTCCTCTTTGGCCAGCAACTTGGCAGCAGCCTTAATGGCTCCATAGTAATCAGAGGCCAAGATGCACTCGCTGATGGGCGCAATATAAGGAATCAGGCTGGGAGCAGCATCCTGCAAATCGCGGACATATTCCAGATACATATTCTGCAAATCTACATTGCCGCGGGAAAGATACATCTGCTGAACCACAAAATAAATCCTCCGACTCGGAGTGTTGGCGTCTTTTTCACGCAGAATAAATTTTTCGCGCAGGATTGGAACATTGCCTTCAATATAAAAACGAGTGCGCTCGCCGTCGTTGGTGATAAGAGACTCACCAATAATAATGCTCTCATGCGGTTTTAATTCTATCTTCAAAGGCATTGCTAATATCTCCCTGCCAAAATTTTTGTAAGTTGGCTTATAATATAATCATTTTTTTATTTTGCAAATCTTTATTTTTTATGTATAAGTAAATCAATTTTAACAGCAGGATTTTTTGAGTTATGAGCTCGACATTTAAGGAAAATTTGGATTCTGAGGCCAAGGCGGTGTATCTGGAAGTTTTGATGTATGTGTTGGGAGCCGACACAAGGCTGACACCGGAGCAAACCCGCTATCTGGAAAAACAGGCGTTGGAAATCAGCTTTCCGGCAGCAGAACTAAAGACTCTGAAAAAGCTCAAAAAACCAGAAAGCGTATCTAACGAGCTGCTGAAAATTGCCGATATCCGCCTGCGTCGCTACTTTATCAGAGAAATGGTTATGCTCTCTATTTCTGATCATGAACTAACTGATGAAGAAATGTGCAATATATATAAAATCGGCTGCGCCGTCGGCGTAAAAGAAGACAAAATTAACGATTTCTTTTTGTGGGCGGCTCAAGGCGTGGAATGGCAGATTGAAGGGGTGCGCATGGTGGAGGACGATTTATAGCCGGCCATGCAGGAACCTCCGATTTATACTTTGAAAGGCATTGCGCTTGCCTTTGGCGATAATCAGCTGTTTAGCGATGTTGAGCTTTATATTAACCGCGGCGACAAAATCTCGCTGGTGGGACGCAACGGCTCAGGTAAATCTACTCTACTCAAAATTATTGCCGGCGTTTTGGAGCCGGACAGCGGTGAAGTTTTTATCCAACCAGGGATAAAAGTAGCCTATATGCCCCAAGAGCCGGATTTTGGCAAGTGTCAAACTCTGCGCGAAGTTGTTCGCAGCGGAATCGAGGACTACACTCCGGAATTGGAATACAAAGTCAATATTTTGGTGGAGCAGTTTGCTATTGCCGCAGAACAAGAAGTGCCGAAGGCATCGGGCGGAGAGCGCCGCAAAGCCGCACTGGCCAAAGCCTTGATTGCCGAGCCTGACATATTGCTACTGGATGAGCCAACCAACCACTTGGATATTGCCACAATTGAACAGCTGGAAAAAATCATCAAAGACTTTAGCGGTGCGGTAGTGCTTATTTCTCATGATCGTATGTTTTTGAGCAACACTTCCGATGTGACTTTTTGGCTTGATCGCGGCAAAATGCACTACAACAATCGCGGGTTTAAGTTTTTTGAAGAATGGCAGGAACAAATCATAAATCAGGAGATTATTGACCAAAACAATCTTAACCGCAAAATTGCCGAAGAAACTGAATGGCTGCACAAAGGAGTAACCGCAAGACGGCGGCGTAATATGGGGCGTCTGCGCAAATTGCAACAATTGCGATTGGAAAGAAAAGAGCAAATAAAACAGATTGGCAATATAAACCTGAATATTGACGAAGGCGATTTTCGTTCTAAGCTGGTGATTGAGGCTAAAAACATCTGCAAAAGTTTTGGCGAGCGCGTAATTGTCAAAGAATTTTCCACCCGCATTATTAAAGGAAACAAAATCGGTATTGTGGGGCCAAACGGCGCCGGCAAAACCACGTTGGTAAAACTTTTGACTAAGCGCTTGGAGCCGGACAGCGGGTTTGTGCGAATCGGCAAAAATCTGGAAGAAGCTTATTTTGACCAAAATCGCCTAACTCTCGACCCCAAGAAAACGCTGTGGCAGACATTGTGCGACAAGGGCGACCATATTATGGTGCAAGGACACTGGCGGCATGTGGTGGCTTATTTGAAAGACTTTTTGTTTAAGCCAAGCCAGGCTCAATGTCCGGTGGCGGCACTTTCGGGCGGAGAAAAAAACCGTCTGATGTTGGCGGCGGCACTGGCACAGCCCTCAAACTTTTTAGTATTGGACGAGCCGACCAACGACTTGGATATGGACACGCTGGATTTATTGCAAGAAGTGCTGGACGACTATGGCGGAACAATTCTGATTGTAAGCCACGATCGCGACTTTTTGGATCGGGTGGTGAGCTCAGTGATTTATCTGAAAGGCGACGGAACCGTCTATGAGCATGCCGGCAGTTACAGCGAACTGTTGGAGAAACTGCCTGAGCACGAGATTAAACCGGTAAGCAAAGTTGTGTCCAAAAAGCCGGCGGCTGCCGCAACGCAGACCTCTGCCAACAAGCCCAAAAAGCTTAGCTACAATCAGCAGCGTCTGTTGGAGGTTTTGCCGCAAGAAGTGGCGGATATTGAAAAAGAAATCAGCCAAATTGAACAAGAGCTCTCCAATCCGGATTTATACACCGCGCAACCTCAACGTTTTGATGAACTGAGCCGCAAACTGCCAGAACTGCAAAACGTGAAAGAGGGCAAGGAGAATCAGTGGCTGGAACTGCAAATGTTGGCTGAAGAATTAAATAAATAGGTTCTATTTGACTACAGCCGAGCCGTTTAATACATTGACAATCTGATAAATATTAGCACGCACCAGAGCCAGCTCCTGCGGATTGTAGCGAAGTGCGGCAAACTGTTCTTTTTGATTTTTGATAATCCGGCGCAAATTGTCGTTAGCGTTTTTTTCGTATAATTTTTGATTGTCTTCCAGATTGTTTTGCAAGGTGGCAATAGAAACCAGCCCGCGCAAACGCTGCTCCACCGCAAAGAAATATTCGGCACTCCAGCCTTTGGCATTGAGCCAGCGGACAACCCGCGGCGGCACAGAGCCATCGCTGTTGAGAGAAATTTGCTTCATAGAATCGGCCAGCCCTTTTTGCATAAAATCTGCCCACACTTCCATAAAACTGTTAATCTCTTCGGCGCTGAGCTCAAAATTGGCCGGAGGAGTACCAAGATGAACAGAGCCAAGGCGTGAAATTTTGTTGAGCGGAGTTATTAAAACTACAATCAGAAAAACCAGCGCCGCCAGCAAAAATGAAAAATTTTTCCAGTTCATGACTACCACCGCAGGTTAGATATTACATACCCCGGAGAGGCATCATAGCTGTCGGACAGCTCGCGAGTCTTGGTCACATCGGGAATATATCCCTCGCCCAAAAAGTTTACATGCACACCTTTAGTAATGAGCATGGAGTCCAAACCCAGCATAGCCGCTCCTCTTATATCGGTGGCAACATTATCACCAATAACCAGAATATTGCCGACATCCGGAATACCATCAAGGCAATATTTGAAAATATTGATATCCGGCTTGCCCAAAGTTAAAATGCGCCCGCCCATAATGGCATATTGCTCAGCAATGGCACCGGCAGCCAAACAAATTTTGCCATCCTTAAAGCAAGAGGTGTCATTGCCGGCGCAAACAAAAGGAATACCCAAGCCGGCAGCCTGCATCAACAAGGGGCGATAGGTATCAATGGTGTCATTGACATCGCCAACCTCATTCATATACAAGAAATGCGCCATATTCAAATTATTGACCCGAGCATAGTCAAGACCGCAAAAAACCCCGTTATCGACAGCCGTCCCCAGATGATAGTATTTGCTGCCCAATGCGCCGTAGCTGCCGCTGCCGGATTTCAGCTTATAATGCAGAATCTCGCCAGCGCTCATAATACAGCTGAACAGCCGCGGATTGATACCATTGGCGGTCAGCCAATCGGCAATAGCGGCAATGCGAGAGGCAGAGTTGGTTAACAAAACAAGTTTTTTTCCTCGAGAGGCCAGATTCATGATAACATCAGCCGCAGCAGGCAAAATCGTCCCACCCTCGTGCAGGACGCCGTTGTATCCAAGTATAAATGTATCGTAGTTCTCAGCAGCCTTAGAGAGATTAACCACGGGCTTTATCATTTTCATTGTTATGTTCCCAAATTAAAACAGTTTTAAAATAGCCGAAAAAAACTGCCGTTACAAGCAAATAAACAGAGTTTTACGCCCTAAAATCTGCAGATGCCAACTTTAAGATTGCCTGATTGGCAATAGTGAGCCCAAAAATGGCGGTTATTGTAGGTAATGAGCCCATAATATGGCGGCGCCCTTCTTCCGGCATAGCCAGCGCAGTAGCGGGCAGTTTGGCACACTCCTTGGAATATACGCAGTCAATATCTTTAATCTCTACGCCGCGGCGTCGCAAACGCTGACGCACCATGCGCGCCAAAGCACAATTTTCGGTCTGAGAAAGTTTGGCAAACCGAATAGCCGAAGTATCGCACTTGAGCGCGGCTCCCATAGAGGAAATAAAGGGAATTTTTGCCCGCCACAAGCTCTCCATCAGGTTGCATTTGGAGTTGAGCGAATCGATAGCATCAACCACAAAATCTGGCTTGAGCGCCAATAAATCAGGCAAAGATTCTTCATTGACAAAAGTATCAAACACCTCTACCCGACAAGCCGGATTGATGTCTTTGACCCTGACGGCGGCAACCTCGGTTTTGCAGTGACCGATGGTAGAATGAAGCGCTAAAATCTGGCGATTTATATTGGTTTTATCAAATTTATCAAAATCCACAAGTTGCAAATGCCCTACTCCGGCACGAGCCAAGGCCTCCAGCGCATATCCGCCGACAGCGCCGAGCCCGACAACCATCACGGTTGCAGCCTGCAAGTTTTTTATACCTTCATCACCCAACAACATGCGAGTGCGCATAAATTGATCAGACATTGATAAACTCCAACGAATTTTTATAAATCTGCGCGGTCAGCTCCTCAACTTTTTGCCCACGCAACGCGGCAATTTTAGCCGTCAAAGCAGGAATATCAGACGGATTGCCCTGATAGGGGCCATCACTCTCCAGTAGTATCCGCTCCACCGGCAGCAGCGGCACCAGCTCGGCAAAACTTTTGCGGCGCAAAGCTGAGGGCGCAAATGAAAAATAAGCGCCAAATTTTGCGGCGCGGCGCATGAGATTAACACTGCCGGAAAACGAATGCAGCACCGTTTTGGTGTGGGCAAAATCCGGCAAAAACTCCTGCAATTCCTGCTCCACCTTAACGGCATGCACCAACAGCGGGCGGCGCAGTCTTGTTGCTAAATCAAGCTGAATACGGAATACTTGCTTTTGCAACTCAATATCCACCGGTTTGAGCTTATCTAATCCGCATTCGCCAACCAAAGCTGCCGGAAACTGCCGCAGCTTTGCCTCCAGCCGCTCTGCCCATCCATCGGTAACAGAATTAAGATACCATGGATGCAGCCCAAAAGCCGGCAAGATTTTATGAGGATTTTCTTCAGAAAGCGCGGCGATTTTATCCCAATCACTCTCTTGAGCAGATACGCATACAAACTTGCAAACACCATATAAATTCGGAATTTGCGGTGCATTGTTTGACTTATAGTCTTGCAAGTGGATATGGGTATCAATAAACTGCATGATGATGCCTTGTGAACAAATATTTGAATAGGATTGTATGTAATTATGACTATTTTGACAAGACCAATTTTAGAAATAGATTTGCGGAATTTGCTGGCCAACTATCGATTGCTGGAAGAGATTGCGCCGCAGTCAACGCCGGCGGCGGTTGTTAAAGATGACGCCTATGGTTTGGGTGCCCAAGTAATTGCAGAAACGCTCTATAATCAGGCCGGTTGCCGCAACTTTTTTGTGGCGCACGCAGTTGAGGGAGAAAGAATTGCTCCAATGCTGCCGCAAGCCAAAATATTTGTGTTGCAAGGGATTGGCGCCGATAGTCTGGATATATTTAAGGCCGTGCCGCAACTAGTGCCGGTTATCAGTTGTCCGGATATGCTGGAATTTTGGAAAAAGAATCGTCTACCGGAGCGCAAACCGGTTATTCATATTGAAACCGGTCTAAACCGTTTGGGGTTCCGCGAGCATGAATTGAAAAAGCTGAGCGCTAAAGATATTGGTGAGTTTTCTATGGTAATGTCGCACTTGGCTTGCGGCGATGAAAAAGACCACTTTATGAATGCTCATCAGCTGGAAAACTTCCGTCGGCTGAAAGGCACATATTTTCCCAAGCTTCCGGCATCGCTTTCTGCCTCTGACGGCGTATTTTTGGGCGAGAATTTTCAGTGGGATATGGTGCGCCTCGGCGCGGCAATGTATGGCATCAACACTGCGCCATATCGCCAAAACCAGATGCAGAATGTGGTGCGGATTAAAGCGCCGATTTTGCAAATTGAACCTTTAGCCAAAGGAGAATTTGTCGGATATTCCGCCACGTATCGCGCCAGCTCGGAACGCAAAATTGCCATTGCCTCTATCGGCTATGGCGATGGAGTGCCTCGTTCGCTCTCTAATGTTGGCAAAGTTTTTTGCAAAGTTAACGGCAAATTGCATGAATGCCGCATTATCGGGCGGATGTCGATGGATAATCTGATTTTTGACGCTACCGATGTAGACGACTTGCGCGTCGGCGATATGATTTATCTGGCCGATGATTTTTATACTCTTGATGATGTAGCCAGAGACGCCGGAACAATATCTTATGAAATTATGTCACGGGTTGGCAAAAACACCAGATACATTAGAAACTATTTGAGATAACAATGACAATGCTTTGCATTTTGTAATTGCAATAAAAAAGCGGGGAACACCCCGCTTTTTTGGTATCTGAGCGACTATCTGCCGCCGCTACGTCCGGCCAATACCGATACCGGAATTTTGGTTTTCTGTTTTTCGGTATTAACGGTGTCGCGGAACACTTTTTCAGCTTTTTGATACTGACTGTTAAGGCTTTCCAAACGGGATTTCGGCGCTTCTGTAACCTCAGAACCATCAAGATTGGTCACGCTGTACAAGACGTCGTGTTTTTCATCAATGTTGATGTTGATGATACCATCTGCGGTATACATCTTGTATGTATTATCATCAACCTTGAACAAGGTATCTGGCTCCGCACCGGCCTTCTGAGCTGCGGCAGCAACCGCCTCGGCAGTTGCCGGTTGATATTCGACCGGCTTTTCCGGCTCGGTTACAACTGCAGACAAAGCTTTGAGATTGATTTTATCCGGAGCATAGCCGCTCTCTTCAGAATAAACAATCATAGCCTCGCCATTTAAAGTGACTTTGCTGTCAGCCGGCAACGGATTGCCATTGGCATCAACAAAGTTGAATACCATTTTGTTGTCTTCGGTAAGCTTAAAGCCATCAACCCTGATTTCTTCCAAAACCTTTTCTGCCCCATTGGCATCGGTTATGGTTGCATTACCACTGATATAGATAGTGGCATTTTCATCAATTGGGTGGCGGCCATGAACAAAAGAGGTCTCCCAAGAAATGGTAGCAGGTTCGGTCGGCGCGGCAACTGTAGCATCGGGGAAAGTGAACTCACTCTTGCCATAGGAGACTGCAACGGTCGGCTCAGGAACTTCTACCTGCTGCGGAATCGTCTCGTTCTCAACCACTGTAACCTGCGGAAGCGGATCTGGTTCTTTGGTCACAACATGTTCTCTGGCAACGCTAACTTTTTCACCCATTTTCCAGTAATTGGTATGACCTTCGTCGCAATCCTCGGCCGGGTCTGCTTTAATCATCACATTGGCGGTACGAATCTCGGCGCCGGCACCATGATAATCACCTTTGCTGTCGATAACATCCAAAGCGCCTTTGGCAGCTTTGAATTCTTCTGCAGTCAGTTTATCGCCGCAATTCAACAGGTTATTCAGCGAAGTCATCTCTTTTTCGTAGTGATAGCGGATAGCGCCCTGAATTGATACACCCTTAGAATTTGCGCGGTCGGTCCAAGCATCCAAACGCTGATATTTGAACAAAACCTGCTCTTTGGTCATGCCATCGAAGTGCGCCATTACGCCCTCGCCTTCCAGATTGGTATACATTCTATCCAAATCTTCTGGTGTGTAGAGTTTTTTCAGCAAGTTGTACTGTGCAGAGGTAATTCCCATTTCTTTTGAATATGTATCCGGGAATGAGTAGGTCTCGTTGGCACCAGAGGCAATCTCGACATTACCATTATCTTGCTGACTGCTGATTTCAGCACCATCTTGAGGAACTTTGACATCTGTAGTGTCTGTCGAAGCAACAGCCTCAACAGAATCGTGAGGAGCGGCAACATGCGCAGTATCCGCTACGGCAGCGGTATCAGTCGGCGCAACATCGGCTGAATCCTTGGGCAACCCCGGAACCAATAATTTGGGCTGCGGATCAAAAGTTTCGGTCGAACCTTGGGGTCTATCATTCAAAACAGAATTAACAGTGTCTTCAGCATGGCCGGATCCCAATCTACCCAAGGAGAAATAAGAGCTGACAGCAGAAACTACAAGGCCAATAACAAAAGAAGTGCGAGCAGACTTGAGATTGCTGCGATTCTCTTCTGAAGGCTCTTTTTTATAATCTCTTTTGGCAAAAAGCCAAGAAGTGGTTTGAGCTGACAGTGATGAACAGGTACGGGCTAAACCGGCCGCCACTTTGGCAGTGACAGCATTCACTCCCATTGAAAATCCGCCCGTGCCCAAACCAGCGCCAACAACACCGCCGACGATTCCCCAAGCACCTTGGACTCTATAGTTGCGATCATTTTTCTTGGTATTCCATGCCGACTTGATAGAATCCCAGAATTTTAGTTTTCCACCTTCTTTTTTGGCTGCCGCGCGCTGTTTTTGCGCCTCAGCAACCACCGGCCATATCCAACTGCCGGCGGCAGAATAAACAGCATATCCGGCAACAGCCGCATAAGCAGCCGGTCCGCCAAGCGCTACCATGCCCCACATTCCGGCAGTAGCAATTGTATTGCCGATGTGCTGCCATTTGTTATCTTTTATATTTTGCACAATTGAGCGGACAATATCATAGCGTTTGCCCCACAAAGCAGCAGCTTTGCTGCGGAAGTTTTGAAGCTTTTGTCCTAATACGCTGCAGCCTTTGCCCAGTTTGGTTTCTAAAGTGCTCTTGAAACGACTGATTTCAACATCGGTGTCCGCGACGGCGGCAACAATGTCTTTTACTTTTATGGAAAGCTTCTGTCCGCCCTGAACCAAATTGGCAATAAATTCCTGTGCGGCTTTGGAACGACGCTCCAAATATTCCTTGAATTTGTTTTCATCTTGCTGTTCTTCGGCAGTGGCAGGTTCAAAAGAAGAGGCAACACCGGCCTGACCAATTTTGGCAAAGAACAAATCTTTGACTTTTTCGGTCAGTTGCTCACGTTGAACCTTCTTGGAAGACAACAGATAATTGATATCACCGATTTTTTCTTTATGAGCCTCAAGCTTAGCGGCCTCAAACAGCATGGTGAGATTTTCGCGTTTTTTGTCTTCAGTCAAGACTGAGGCATCATCTTCGGTAATTTCCAAATTATCAAGAGCAGCGGCAAAATCAGAAAATTCATCAGAAACATTGCCGTCTTCATCATAAAGATTGATATTGCTCAAGTGACCGCCAAGGGTGGCATCATTTTTGCGCAAAACCTCAACATCTTGATCCAAGCCGTTTTCTTCTTCATAATCTTTTTGAATTGCATCAAGCTTTTGCTCTACTGCGGCTTTTTTGTCTTCATCTTCAAGGTTGGCTGCCAGACGGCGGGCGGGTTCAATTTCAAAAACATCAACGCTCTCTTTGCCGGCAACAACATCATCAAGCTTGGCCTCAACCTTGGTATTTATAACCTTTGCGGCGGAGTCAATATCCTCTGATTCCGGAACAACGCGGAACAAAGCCTGAATATTGTCAAGCATTGCGATGCTGTAATCTTCATCCGGATTTTTAACAACCTGTTCTGCTACTTTTTGAGCAGTGTCTTCGGTGTCTTTTTTCAAAATCTCTGCATATTCGGTACCGGCAAAAATGTCCTGCATGGTTTGATAATCATTAAAATTTGGGATTTCTGCACTGATTTCCTCGCTGTAGTATCGATAAAATTTGTCCAATAAATCCTTTTCTGTAGCATCGCCGCGCAACAGATTTACAGCCTCCAATAACTCTTCTTTATCGTAGTTGATATAGGAAGCTGCGCTCAAAATTTCTATAGCCTCTTTGACGGTCATTTTTTTGGTTGAATTAATATCTTGTGCCATGGTTCGCCCTCTTAAAGATTTGAATAACTCATTAAATTGACTAGAATATATCACAAAAATTCAGTATATTCAACATCTTTTTTGTCTAGTTTGGTGATTTTTGTAAAAAAAATCAATCCAATGAAAATTCTTTTGTTAGATTTTATCAGAATTTATTTAAAAAAGCACTAAAAACCGGCATATTATCGGTTTTTAGTGCTTGGTAAGAAGACTAAACAGAATTAGGCTACTTTTGCGTCATAAACAACGCTTGCCCCTTCTATATCGGCAGAAGCTCCAGATTGGCAGCTGTTTTCCACCTTAACCGCCAAAACCTGCTCGGCAATGTAGTCCTTGTTTTCTTCCAACGCTTGAGCCAGCTCGCTGTTTTCTGTCTGCCAGCAGAGCTCTATGCGATCGGAAATATTAAAGTCCTTGTCCTTGCGCAGGGTCTGAATCAGGCGGACAAAGTCACGCGCCATACCTTCTCGCTTGAGCTCGGCGCTGACATTGGTGTCAAGAGTTATCACCGCTTTGTTGTCGGCAAAAGACTTGCCGGCGACGCCATCTTTCATCTCCAATCGGACTTCAAACAAATCAGGTGTGAGGTCTTTGCCTCCGATGTGCAAGCTGCCATCGGCATTGAGCGCCCACTGTCCTTGTTTGTAGGCGGCCATTACCGCACCCATTTCTTTGCCCAATACCTTGCCCAAAAGCGGAGTATAAAGATAAATCTTCTTTTCAGCATAGGCACTGAGATTATCATCAAACTTAACCTCTTTGACATTGAGTTCGTCTTTGACAATATCCTGATATGCCGGTGACAGTTGGCGTCCGATTACAGTCAGGCTATTGAGAGGCAAACGGTTGCGCAGGTTCTTCTCTTCGCGAATAAACTTACCGGCAGAGCAAAGCTCCTGCACCATATCCATCTCTTCAACCAGTTCAGCATCAAAATTAACTTGTTCCAGTGTGGGATAATCGGTCAAATGAACAGATTCTTCACCGGTGAGAGTCTTATACACGTGCTCAGAGATAAACGGCATAAGCGGGGCAATGATTTTGCTCAAATTTACCAAAATCGTATAGAGAACATCAAAGGCCTGAGCATCGCCCTCCCAGAAACGATCGCGACTGCGACGAATATACCAGTTGTTGAGAATCTCCATAAAAGAGGCTATCTCGTTAGTGGCCATAGAAACATCATAAGTGCTGATGCCCTGCTTTACAACCTCAGAAAGCTTTTTGAGCTTAGAGAGAATATAGTTATCAATCGCCTCTGAAGAAGTATATACTTCTTTGGCCTTATAGCCCTCGGCATTAGCGTATAGTGTGAAGAAGTAAAAAGCGTTCCACAACGGAATTTGTGCCACGCGAGCAGCTTTGGCAATCTCTTTACCCTCTTTGTCAACCGCCAAATTGCCGCCTTTGAGCACCGGAGATGATACCAAGAACCAGCGCAAAGTATCTGACCCGATAGTATCCAATACATTGTTGGGATCTGGATAATTCTTTAGACGTTTGGAAAGTTTCTGCCCGCCCTCTGCCATCAGCAAGCCGGTGCAAATACAGTTTTTGAAAGCCGGACGATTGTGCAAAGCCGTAGATAACACGGTCAAAGTATAGAACCAGCCGCGGGTCTGATCCATGGCCTCAACAATAAAGTCTGCCGGAAAATGCTCTTCAAACCACTCTTTGTTGTCAAACGGATAGTGAACCTGAGCATAAGGCATTGAACCGGATTCAAACCAGCAATCAAACACGTCGCCAACACGACGCATCATACTCTTGCCAGACGGATCATCCGGATTGGGATAAACAACATCATCAATATAAGGTTTGTGCAGATTGGTTACCTCAAAGCCGGTTTTTTCCTTAATCTCGGCAATGGAACCAAAGACATCAACTCGCGGAAACGCCGGATTATCAGATTTCCAAACCGGAATCGGCGTACCCCAAAAACGATTACGAGAAATTGACCAATCTCTGGCGCCTTCCAACCATTTGCCAAAACGTCCGTCCTTAATGTGCTCCGGCACCCAATTAATTTGCTGATTGTTCTTAACCATCTCATCGCGAAAATCAGTCACCCGAACAAACCAAGAGCTCATAGCCTTATAGATTAGCGGCGTATCTGTCCGCCAGCAGAACGGATAAGAGTGAGTATATTGCTCTTTTTTGACCAGCAAACCACGCTCCTTTAGCAACTGCATAATCGGCTCATTGGTCTCAAAAACCTGTTTACCCTCATAGTCGGAGACTTCGGCAGTAAATTTACCGGCCTCATCAACCGGACAAACTACCGGAAAATGCTCATCATAGGCGCGGCAGGCATCAAAGTCATCTTGTCCGAAACCGGGGGCAATGTGGACAACGCCGGTACCATCTTCAGTAGAAACAAACTCGCCGGACAACACCTTGAAACACCCCTTATCCTTAAGATGCTTAAAGTATGGGAACATCGGCTCATAGCTCATACCAACCAAATCCGAACCTTTGAGAGAACCAACCTCAACCGCATGCTCCAATTGTTTTTTGTAGCGCCCCAGAAGCGCACGAGCTAAAACATATTTCTGCCCGTCCTCTTCCATCACAACGTAGTCAATATCGTTGCCGACAGCCAACATCAGGTTGGAGGGCAGAGTCCACGGGGTGGTGGTCCAAACCAAAATCTTGTACCCATTCTCCAACTTAAACATCACGGTAATAGCGTTATCGGTCTTGTCTTGATAACCTTGATTAACCTCAAAATTGGAAAGCGGAGTTTCTGCCGCCCACGAATATGGCAAAACGCGATAATCTTCGTACACCAGCCCCTTATCATAGAGTTGTTTGAAGTTGGAAATTACACTCTCCATAAACGGCAAATCCATGGTTTTGTAATCGTGATTAAAATCAACCCAGCGCCCGATACGCTTAAACATCTCAACCCAAATGCCGGAATATTTGAGGACATCAGAACGGCAGAAGTCGTTGAATTTTTCTACGCCAAACTGCTCAATCTGCTTACGTCCGGACACGCCAAGCTGTTTTTCAGCCGACATCTCTGCAGGCAAGCCGTGACAATCCCATCCAAGGCGGCGCTCAACCTTTTTGCCGTTCATGGTCTGGAAACGAGCAACCACATCTTTAACATAGGACACCATAATATGCCCATAGTGCGGAGTACCATTAGCAAACGGGGGGCCGTCGTAAAACACAAATTCAGCGGCGGCGTCACGATTGTGAACGGATTTTTCAAAGGTTTTATCTTCTTCCCAAAAATTGAGAACCTGTTTTTCGACTTCCACAAAGTCGGGTTTGGCCTTTACATCGGCATAATATTTGGTCATGGCTTGATACCTTGATTTTTTGTAAATTTATAGATTGTTTAAGAAAAAAACGGTTGAATATGTGTAGCAAAAAATAACATCCCCCTAGGGGATAATACGAGTAATTATGGATATGAAAAAGCTACGCATCACATTCTCTCTTTGATTAGATTTGTGCATAAGATAATACAATGATTCTCCGGAGTCAACAGTTTGTAAAAAAGAGCAGCATTATTTTTGCGGATTAAAAACCTCGCCGCAAATGCAGGGTGTCGCCACTCCGGTAGTGAACGGATAAGTGGCCGGCATCATATTTAGTCGGCGCACTGCCAAATAAGCAAGCGCCTGCGCCTCAACCGCCGAGGAATCCCAACCAAACTCCTCTGCTGTCTTGACCTCTGTATTTTCAAAGCGCTGGCGCAAAAACCGCAACAAGGTCGGATTTTTGGCACCTCCTCCGCAAACAATCAGAGTATGAGGCTGCTCGGGCAAAAACAGCGCCATAGAATAGGCTATTGCCTCTGCCACAAAACAAGTTGCCGTGGCGGCGCCGTCCTCCAGCGACAAGCCTTCCAAGTGCTCCAGTTTGTCGGCAAAGGTTTCTTTATTGGCGGCTTTGGGAGGATTTTTGGCCAAGAATTTGTGATGCATAAGCTGGCAGATAATCGGAGTATGAATGTGTCCCAGCGCGGCTAATTTGCCGTTATAATCCATGTGTTGTCCGCCATGTTTGAACACCCAGTCATTAATCGCATTATTGCCGGGGCCGGCATCAAACGACTGCATCTCACCATTGGCGCCAATCCAAGTCAAGCTTGAGATTCCGCCAATATCTACAATCGCCACCGGTTTTTCAAGCTTGCAAGTCAGCGCCTGATGATACACCGCGCTGATGGGCGCGCCCTGCCCGCCGGAAAGCATATCGGCTTGGCGAAAACGGCTAACAGTTCGAATACCGGTAAGATTGGCTAACAGCTGTCCGTCGCCGAGCTGACAAATTATATGTTCATCCGGCTCATGCGCCAAATTGTGGCCATGAAAACCGATAATATCCAGATTCTCACCATAATCATTGATAATATCTTGTGCGACGGCGGCGTGAAATCTGGTAATTTCTTCACTAAGCGACTGTTTTTCGGCCTCAGCAATTTCTTTGTAGTGACGGTGGCAATAGCGGAGCTTCTCCCGCAGCTCATCTTCATAGGGAACATCTAAAACCGGACCAAAATCAAAAATATCTACTCCGTCGGTAGTTATTACCGCAGCATTCACTCCGTCCAGCGAGGAACCGCTCATCATTCCTAAAGCCCGCAAAGGGCGCAACAAATCCATATCTAAAAATCAAACTCCTGTCTTGCAATGCCTGAATATTATGCTATTATGCGTTAAAAATTGGTTATTATGTCGGAATTTGGCAGTATTTTAATTTTAGTTAAGGATAGGATAAATGGCTCAGTTTAAGTCACAGTTTTTCAACATTATGGTTGAACGCGGTTTTTATAATCAATGCACCAACGAGCAAGGCCTCGATGATTATTTGGCAGAGTGCGAAAAAACAGGCAAACCGGCTGTGGGGTATCTGGGCTCCGACCCTACCGGCGACAGCCTGCACGTAGGACACATTGTGCCTTTGATGATGTTGCGCTGGTTTCAGAAATGCGGGCATAAGCCGCTGACGCTGGTAGGTGGTGCAACCGCGCGAATCGGCGATCCATCAGGCAAAGACAAGCTGCGCCCGTTTTTGAGTGAAGAAACTTTGGCGCACAATGTAGAGGGGCTGAAAAAATCTTTTGGCAAATTTCTTAAGTTCGGCGATGGTGCAACCGATGCCAAAATGGTTGACAACTGGGACTGGTTTAAGAATGTGAATTATCTGTCTTTTTTGCGGGATATCGGGACTTTTTATTCGGTTAACCGAATGCTGACAATGGAAAGCGTAAAAGCTCGTTTGGAGCGCGAACAACCGATGAGCTTTTTGGAATTTAACTATATGTTGCTGCAGGGTTATGACTTCTGCCAACTCTATCAGCAATATGGCTGCCGCGCGCAAATTGCCGGCTCTGACCAATGGGGAAACATTACATCCGGCACTGAACTGGGGCGCCGCAAATACGATGTGGAGCTGTTTGGCTTTACCAGCCCGATTATCACCGACTCAAATGGCAAAAAAATGGGCAAGTCCGAGGGTAACGCCGTTTGGATTAATGAAGAGAAATTATCATCCTATGATTATTATCAGTATTTCCGCAATATCGGCGATGCCGAAGTTGGAAAATGCCTACGTATTTATACCGATTTGCCAATGGACGAGGTTAAACGTCTGGAATCGCTGAAAGATCAGGAAATTAACGAAGCCAAAAAGATTTTGGCATTTGAGGCTACCAGAATATGTCGTGGTGAAGAAGAGGCCAAAGCGGCTCAGAAAACCGCAATTCAAACCTTTGAAATGGGAGCTGCCGGTGGAGATTTGCCCAGCATTGCAGTCAGCGGCGATATCGGAGTTTTGGATGCTTTTCTGCAATTGGGATTTGTAACCAGCAAAGGAGAAGCGCGCCGTTTGATTAAGCAAGGCGGACTAAAAATTAATGACCAAACCGTAACTGATGAAAACTATGTTATCGGCGAGGCTGATTTTAGCAACGGACAAGCCAAACTCTCTCAAGGCAAAAAGAAGCACGGTCTGCTGAAAAAATAATGACCAGCAGCCAAAGCAAAAACGGCAAAGAGTGCTTGATATTTGCCCGAGGAATCCTTACCTTAATATAAGCGATTGATAAAGGGGGGCTATAATTCATGCCGGAAGATAATTTACCGGAATTGCGAGATATTCACCTGCCGGACGGAGTTTCGGCTTTTCCGCCGGCGTATGGTTGGTGGGTGGTGTTGGCCGGCATTTTGATTGCCGTATTATTGGTGTATTTGGTTCTGTTATTGCGGCGCAAGTCTAAAAAGCTGTATGCGCTCTATCTGTTGAATAAAATCCCGACTAATGACGCGCTGACAGCCGGAATTGCAATATCGGCAATTCTGCGGCGAATCTGCGTATTTAAATATAAGGAGGCGGCTGTTTTGTCCGGCGAGGCATGGCTGAAGTTTTTGAACAGCAAAAGCAAACACAAATTGAGTGGAAAAGCGGCGGAATTGCTGCTTGTGGCTCCGTATGTCCGCAACGGCTCGCAACAGTTTACGCTTGAAGACGCGCAAAGATTGAAAAAACTTTGCCGCGATTGGATAGGAGCAAACTTATGATTGAATTTGCTTATCCGTGGGCGTTTGCGCTTTTGATCTTACCGTTTGTGTGGAGAGCGGTTATTCCAACCATAAAAGGTTTGCATGGTGACGCGCTCAGAGTTCCATTTATTGGAGATTTGGAGAAAATTTCCATAAAGTCGGGTTCGGTTTGGCAGATAAACAGCGCCTCTGCCGATACTCAATTCAGCAAAGCCTTTTGGATTTTGTATGCGGTTTGGGGATTGTTGGTTTTGGCAGCCGCGCGACCGCAGATAGTTGGAGAGCCGGTACGTCTGCCAAATCAAAGCCGAGATATTATGCTGGTGTTGGATATTTCAACCTCTATGTTGACGCCGGATTTCAGCTATCAGGGACGGCGCATTGATCGGTTGTCAGCCGTGAAAAAGACAGCGTCAGACTTTATAAAAAAACGTGCCAATGATCGTGTCGGGCTGGTGTTGTTTGGCACCAGAGCGTATTTGCAAGCACCGCTGACTTTTGACAAACAATCGGTTGATGATATTTTGTGGTCTATGGATGCCGGCATGGCCGGTGATTCCACCAGTATCGGCGATGCTCTGGGATTAGCCCTAAAGAACCTGAAAGGAAATATTGAAAACAAAAATAAAGTAATAGTATTGCTGACTGACGGAGAAAACAACGACGGCAGCATATCTTTGCCGCAAGCCGTTAAATTAGCAGAAGCCGAGGGAATTAAGACTTATACTATCGGGGTGGGTTCTCAAGCTACTTTTATGGGAATGTTTTTGAGTGGGGCCGGTGTCGATGAGCGCGGACTTAAGGCTATTGCTCAAGCGACTAAAGGGCAATATTTTAGGGCTGAAGACACCTCCGGTTTGCAACAGATTTATGATTATATTGACAAACTGGAGGCCGAGGAGCAAAAAGACAGCTTTGTCAGAGAAGTTGGCGAATTGTATTATATTCCGTTGTTGGCGGCAGTATTGTTGAGTATAATTTTGAGCGTGGCGCTGCGGAGGAGCAAATAATATGACCGGATGGTTGATAAATTTTCATTTTTTGCGTCCATGGCTATTGTTATTGCTGCTGTTACCTTTGTTGGTTTTTCGGCGCTATCTGCAATGGAATGCCAATAAATCATCTTGGGAAAAAGCCGTTGATGCCAGATTGCTAAAGTATCTGCTGATTAAAGGTTCTTCCGGACAGCGCAAGTTTATAGTTCGGCTTGCGGCAATCGGAATTGTCGGGGCGATTATCGCGGCGGCAGGTCCAAGCTGGCAAAAACAGGAAATTCCGGCAATGGAAGCCGAAAATCCGCTGATGATTATGCTTAATATGTCATCTGATATGAAAGAAACCGATGTTTCACCTAATCGCTTGGAGCGCGCCAAATACAAAATAAAAGACTTGTTGAGCGATGTGCCGGATATTCAGAGCGGACTAGCGGTTTATAGCAGCGAGCCATTTATGATATCGCCGTTCAGCAATGACGGAGAATTGATAGCCAACCTTTTGCCGGCTGTTAATTTTGATATTATGCCGGCTAACGGAGACCGTGCTGATAGAGCAATTGCGCTGGCAGTGCAAAAATTTGCGGCGGCCGGGTACCATAAAGGACAAATCTTGCTGATTGCTCCCGATGCCGGACAATCATTTGATGAGGCGGTGGCGGAAGCGAACAAGGCCAAAGCGAACGGATATGTTGTGAATGCGCTTAATGCCAGCGCTCAAGATAATGAAAAACTCAAGATTTTGGCTCAGGCCGGAGGCGGAAAATATTTGCTTATGAGCAAGAACGATAGCGACATTAAGGCAATTGCCGCCGGATTGCAGCAAAACATTCAACTGCTGAAAGAAGGTAAGAATCTGCGTTCGGTTTGGCTGGATTACGGGTATTATTTGCTGGTGTTGCCGCTGGTATGCTGCCTGTATTTTTTCCGCAAGGGGATTTTGGTGGTTGCTTTGGTTTTGCTATGCCGTCCGGCAGAGGCCGGATTTTGGCTAAATGATAATCAAGAAGGCTTGAGAGCATTTGAAAATAAGGATTTTGTTGCCGCTGAAAGTAAATTTCAGACTCCGGAATGGAAAGCTGCAAGTTATTATCGGCAAGGCAAATATGACGCAGCCTATAAAGAATATGCAAAAGGTTCCGGAGCTACAGCCTTGTACAATCAGGGCAATGCTTTGGCCAAAGGCGGAAAAATAGATGAGGCCATTGCAAAATATGAAGAAGTGCTAAAGCTTGCTCCAGAACATGAAGACGCAAAATTTAATCTTGAATATCTGAAAAAACAAAAAGAACAACAGCAACAACAAAATCAGTCCTCATCAAAACCTCAGCAGTCTGACAACAAAAATCAGCAAAACAACGCCGGTGCGGGCGGAAATGCCGGACAAGATGAGAATCGGCAGAACAAATCCGAACAGGGAGAAGGCGAGCAAAACCAAAGCGGCAACGGGCAAGAGCAGCAAGACAGCCAATCCGGCAATGAAAGTTCGCAAAGCGGCCAACAAAAAAATCCGACCGAGAACAGCGGACAAAATCAATCCGGCAATTCTCAACAGCAATCGCAGCCAATTGGCGAAACTCCAATTGACAAACAGGCTGCAGACAGCAATGGGACGGCAGCCGAACAAGGCAGCGAAGATGAAAAATATGATGAAAGTATTCAGGCCAGAGCCCAGCAGTATCGGGAAATACCCGAAGATGTTGGCGGACTGCTGAAAGCATTTATTGCAAAAGAGTATCAAAACAGGCGTTATCAGGATTAAACAAAATGAAGAAATTGTTTTTAATATTAGGACTATGTTTTTTGATTTTCGGTAATGCGGCGGCGCAGACTTTTGAGGCAAAAGTAAATCGCAGCAGCCTGCCGGAGGGAGAGACTTTTTTATTGACGGTGGAGCTGGAAGGCGCCACCAGTAACAAAACTCCGGATTTTGAGGCGCTTAATGATGATTTTACGATATATTCAGTGGCTAACGCATATCGCACCAACATTATCAATGGCAATGTAAGCACATCTCAACAGTGGAATTTGGTGATGATGCCTAATAAATCCGGAAGGCTCACTATTCCGGCAATCAGGCTTGAAAACTATAAGACGCAACCGCTGACAATAAATGTTGGTGATGCGGGAACAAGCGCAAAAACAACCACCCAATCAGAAAACCGCCCCAAATACACAATCGCGGCAGAGGTTGATAACAAAAAGCCTTATGTTCAACAGCAAATTAACTATACACTGATTTTGCAAGACAGCGGCGGATTGCAAGGCGAAGAGCCCACATTCCAAGCCACAAATGATAATGACTGGATTATCAAAAGTCTGGGCGCACCGGAAATCAGCACGCAAAACATTAACGGAGCCAACGTGCGGGAAATTAAATTTCATTATGCTTTGTTCCCGCAAAGAAGCGGACAGCTGGAGATTCCGGCAGTGCGCTTTAATGGCTATTATCTGAGTGGGGAAAGACGTACTGACCCGTTTGCCAATTTGTTTAATGATGATATGTTTATCGGAGGTTTTGGCATGGCCGACGTGTTTGCTACCAGAACTCCGGTAATTTTGGCGGCCAAACCCATTAAAATAAATGTATTGCCGGCAGCAAAAGAAAACGGCGAGCATTGGTGGCTTCCGGCGGAAAATGTTAAGCTGTATGCCGAGTTTAAGCCGGAACAGCCCAAATTTGCTGTCGGTGAAGCAATAAGCCGCAATATTTATCTGCAGGCAACCGGAGTTATTGACAGCCAGCTGCCGGAGCTGAAATTTGCCTCGGCTTCCGGAGTTAAGCAGTATCCTGAAAAACCGCAAACAGCAATGAGTGTAGACAAAGGAAAAATTATCGCTTTGGAAAAAGTTGCCAATGTGTATATTCCCACTGAAGCCGGAAAAGTAACGTTACCGGAGATAAGTGTAAATTGGTTTAATGTAAAATCCGGAAAAATGGAAAAGGCAATTTTGCCGGCAATGACAGTAGCCGTTGCCGGAGAGAGTACCACGCCGGAGCCCCAAACAACTATGCCAGACAAACAACCTATAGCCCCCAAAACTGAAATTACAGCTCAGAATAATTCTCTGTCCTTGCAACTCGGCATAGCGTTTGCTTTGGGGGTATTGCTCTGCCTGCTGATTATCGGTTTAGGCAAACTGCTGGTGAAATTGCGCCGTCATGACTATGTGCGCATTATCTCCCACGCCGCCAAAACCGGCGATATTTATGCCGTACGCGACAATCTGCTGGCTTGGGCAAATAACAGATTTGCAGGGCGCCGAATTTTGAGCTTGCAGGATATTGATGCCACAGTTGGCGATAAAGAGTTTCGCTGTGAGCTTGACAAGCTTTCGGAGGCTCTTTATTCTAAAAATGGTCAGGATTGGAACGGCAGCCTGTTTTTGCGAGTTTTTAAGAGAATATGTAAACAAAAGAAGGGATTTTCTAATAATTATGAGCCATTGCCCAAACTCTATAAATAAAATATTTTTGCAAAAAAAACGCTATCCGCTGCAAAATTTTGATTGCTATTTTGTTAGTGCGGTAGAGGTGGCTGAAGTTTTGCTAAAAGGCGCTGTTCCGCAGCTCAGGTTGATTGATGAAAGCGAAGGAGCGGTAGTTGCGGTGTTGCCGGCAGTAGAAAAAAATCCTCTGCAGAGCGAGCCGGACTATGCTATTCCGGAGTTTTATGTTGAAGCATTGCGAAAAAATGGCGTTAATCCGGTGTTTGTGGCATTTGACAAAGTGAAAGAGCAATTAGAATGCCTACAACCAAAGGCAATTATGTTGCCAGGGGGAGATTTTGCTTTTCCGGCAGAAATGCTGGAAGGAGAACAGCCGGAAAGCGGAAACCTGCGACGTGAAAAAGCGTATGAAACAATGGTTGAATATGCACGAGAGAACAAGCTTTCGTTGTTGGGAATTTGCGCCGGTGAGCAGGTTTTGGCAGGAATGTTTGGGGCTAAACTCAAAAAAGTTGAGGGACATAGGCAAGCGCCTGACAAATATGCTCATAAAATTAGGATAAAGCCACACTCTCTGTTGGCAAAAATAAGCGGATTTGCCGAGGCTGATGTCAATACTAATCATAATATGGCGGTATTACAGACAAACGACAGCGGTATTGTTGCATCGGCGGAAGCGGAAGACGGCACGGTGGAGGCGGTTGAACTAAAAGCGCCGTGGCATAGTTTTGTATTGGGGGTGCAGTGGCATCCGGAGAGATTTGTTTTTGGCAATGATGATTTGACTAATCGTTTGTTTGCGGCTTTTGCCAAGGCTGCGCGCGGAGGGATTCCCTTAACCAGAGAAAGAATTGCTTTTACTGAGGCAAATATGGTTGAAATTGATGATGAGCATTTTATTGTCGATATGGTATATGCAGGCAATAAAAATATCTCCGGACACGCGGTTTATCAGGAAATCGGTTTTGGTAATAGAGCTTATGTGAGAGTGGAGTTGTGGGAGCGTTTGCAAAATCTTGTTCCTTGGTTGGAGGAGCATAAACTGAAATTAAAAATTTGCGACGCTTATCGTCCGTTGGCCGCGCACTCAGGATTAAAAAAAGCAATTCATGAGCAGGGCGCCGGATTGTTTGCCAGTAGCGGAGAGCTTTCTAAGCATTGCCATGGAACGGCGGTTGATGTGGTTTTGTGCCACAAAGACGGAACAGAATTAAAGTATCCGACCAGAGTTGACTGTTATACTCCGGAATTTTCGACCAAAGTGCAAAACGGTGATACCAGCGAATTTTATGAATATGCCAAACAAGGACGGCAGGATTATCAAAATCCAAGTATGGAAACGGAAATTGCCAACCGCGAGCAGCTGCGCCGCCTGATGGAGGGTATCGGACTAGAGGCTATCAGCTCGGAATGGTGGCATTATGAAATGCCTGATGAATATAACTTGGTTTATCCGGTGATTGAGTGGTAAAAAAAAGAGCTCCTCAGGTGAGAAGCTCTTTTAGTTTAGGCTTGTTCTGAAGTTGCCGAATGTTTTTTGGCATTGTACATGGCCATAAAATCTATCGGATTGAGCATCAACGGAGGCAGTCCGCCATCAAACAATACACTGCTGATGGCCTGACGGGCATAGGGGAACAGCAGGTGCGGAACTTCTATCATCAGAATTAATTCTTTGTGCTCTTCGGGAACATTAACACTGACTACGCCGCCGTAAGTCATCTCCAAAATAAAAAACTTTTCTTCATTAATATCGCCGTCAATACGAAAATTGAGCTCAACCGCATAGGTGTTGCCATCAACTTGTTTGCTGTCGATATTTACATCAACCTTAATCTGCGGCTGAACATTGAGTTTGGCAAAAATTTCCGGCGCATGAGGAATTTCCAGCGATAAATCTCTGATATATTGGGTGCGCATGGCAATAGCCGGAGCATGAGGCTGGTTTTCGTTGGCGTTTTCCATTATAAAATCTCCTAAATCAATCTAAGATGCTTAAGTTTTACACTCTAAAATTCCGAAGGTCAACAATAACAGTTGATAAAACTTACAAATAAGCTATATTTGAGGAGATTAAAAGAGGACAAGAAAAATGACACATTTGGATATTTTGGTATTGTTGATTGTGGTAGCGCTGATATTTGCTCGGCTACGGAGCGTTTTGGGCACTCGCCCGACAGAAGAACGGAGAATCCGTCTTTCGAAAGAAAATGCCGAAAAATTGTACAATATCCTGAAATCAGAAGCTGAAAAGCTGGAAGGCAAAGTCTTGGACGAAGAAAAAGCTGAACCGGCAGAATTGGTGCCGCAGGGCGAGGCTTTGAGCGAGCTGGACAAGACGCTGATGAGTATTCCGCACTTTGCAAAAAGCAAATTTATCAAAAGCGCCGAGAGAGCGTTTCAGATTATAACCGAGGCATTTAATAAAGGCGATGTGGAAACCTTGGAAATGCTGGTCAACAAAAAATTGTTTAAGAAATTTCAGGAAGTTATTGAACAGCGCAAACAAAACAAAGTGACCGCCGAAACCGACTTTATCGGTTTTGACAAGGTGGAAATTGCCAAAGCCAATATCAAAGCCAACAAAGTCGCGGAGATTACCGTGGAATTTGTCAGCGAGCAAGTTAATATTCTGCGCGATGCCGAAGGCAAAGTTATTGAAGGCGATGAAAACTATATTCAAAATATTACCGATGTCTGGACTTTTGAACGGGCAATATCTTCAACTTCCCCTAATTGGATTTTGGTATCGACTAAAAAATAATGAAACGTGGTTTTTTTTATATTTGGGCGCTGATTTTACTTTTGAGCGCTTGCGGCAAAGAAGAATCCGGAGCCCCCATTCCGGCGATGGGGCTTAAGCTGGAAAAAGTTTCTTTTGCCGACCTCAACGGCTGGAACAACGATAATCAGGCGGAGGCTTTTGAGGCCTTTGGTTTGAGCTGCAGAGCCATAGCCAAAAGCAAAGCCGAATTTTTGGGCAATGCGGAGATAAAAATTAAGACTGCGGATTATAAAAGAATTTGCGCCAAAGCAACAAAAATTAACGCCAAAGATTTTCGCCGCTTTGTAGAAGAAAATTTTATACCTTATGCCGTTAGCTTTGATGGTTCTAAAGTCGGAAAGTTTACTGCTTATTATGAGCCGCTGATACATGTATCTTATAGCAAAGACGAGACTTATAAATATCCGATACATGCCAAACCAACGGATTTGGTTGAGTTTAATCCGCGGGATTTTGACCAAACAATGCCGTCTAAAAGGTTGGTCGGGCGTGTAAACGGGCAAAAGTTGGTACCATATTTTAGTCGGGCGGATATTTTGTCAGGAAAGGGAAAAGTCCAAACCTTGTTGTGGGCGGACAGCTTTGTTGATGTGTTTGTTATGCATATTCAGGGGCCGGCAGTGGCTGAGTTTCCGGACGGAAGCAGAATAAGAATTTCTTATGCTGATACCAACGGACGGGAGTTTAAGGGGATTGGTTCAATTTTACTTAAGCATGGTGAACTG
>CAKQNT010000002.1 GCA_934255405.1 uncultured Alphaproteobacteria bacterium | reverse complement strand
ACCACTGAGTGTTCTTGAAGATTATGACCTTCACCAGGGATATAACTGATTACTTCAAAGCCGTTAGTAAGACGAACGCGAGCCACTTTACGCAAAGCGGAGTTCGGTTTTTTCGGGGTTGTAGTGTAAACCCTTGTACAAACACCGCGTTTTTGTGGACAAGCTTTCAAAGCCGGAACTTTGTTTCTCTTCACTTTGGGTGTTCGTGATTTACGAATTAACTGATTAATTGTAGGCATCACAAATTTCCTTAAGTATTTAATTTTGTTTACAAATTACTCTCAAAAGCCGTGTAATGAGGCACGCAAAACGGCCTCAACCTTCTTTATTGAGTCGTCGCACCATAGACTCAGAGGCGCCAAAAGTCAAGCATTTAATTGCAAAATTTTTCACTTTTTGAGTCTAAAAAGCATTAAGCTTTTATTTACCTTCAGACGCTCCTCATTACTGCGATTCGCTCTTTCCGAAACAAGCAATTGCGCTTTTGAGTCAAATTGAGTCCATTTATCAAAATTCAGGCTGCGACTTCTGAGTCAAAAACAAATTCCGTTTTCAGCGTTCAAAAGTCACTTATCGCAATTCGTTTCTTGCATAACCGCTAAAAAAATCTTGCCTTTTTAAAATAAAATTCTAGGATTACACCCATAATGTGACTATGGAGTTTCTTTAATTATGACTTACGAAGAAGATATCGCCTGCGCCAAACAGACCATTGACCGCGAGGTTGAGGCTCTGCGCGCGCTCGAAGATTCATTAGATTCCTCTTTAAGCAAAGCTCTTGACATGATGGAAAGTGTCAAAGGCAGAGTTATTGTAACCGGCATGGGCAAATCCGGACACATCGGACGCAAGATCGCCGCCACTTTAGCCTCAACCGGCACCCCATCATTTTTCATTCACCCTGCAGAGGCCAGCCACGGTGATCTCGGCATGCTGACAGAAGAAGACATTGTTCTGGCGATTTCCAACGGCGGTGAATCTCGTGAACTTTCCGATATTTTGGTATATTGCAAGCGCTATGGCATTCCTTTGATTGCCATGACCAAAAATCCTGCCAGTACCCTTGGCAAAGCCGGCGACATCTTGCTCCGTCTGCCTGATGGCGGCGAGGCCTGCCCGCTGGGATTAGCTCCGACTTCCTCCACCACTTCCACTTTGGTATACGGTGATGTTTTGGCTGTTGGTTTAATGGAGCGCAAAGGCTTTACCAAAACCGATTACAAACGCCGTCACCCCGGCGGAAAACTTGGTGCTATTTTGCAAAAAGTATCTGACCTCATGCATACCGGCGATGAATTACCCTTGGTTACCGAGTCCTCAAACATGCAAGATGCTCTACTGATTATGAGCTCCAAAATGCTTGGCTGTGTCGGTATTGTAAACAACAACGGAGAACTTACCGGCATCATCACCGATGGCGATTTGCGCCGTTGCATCAATCCGGATATTTTGACCCATAACGTAACCACCGTTATGACACGCAACCCGCGAACAATTTCTCCGGATGTTTTGGCTGTAGAAGCCCTAAACACCATGAACAACACCGGCCGTGGCATCACTCAGCTATTTGTTTTGCAAGATAAGAAACCAATCGGAATTATCCACATCCACGACTGCCTACGCGCCGGAGTTGCCTAAAATTGTTAGATTTGAAAAAACTCGACAATTATTTCAATGCCGATTCTGAGCTGCCCGTCCATTCATCAGGTGCACCTCTGAATCGGCATTCCCGTTTTGTCAAACTCGCCAAACTGGCACTACCATCTGCGGCAGCGGTGCTGGTAGCTTTGCTGTTATTTTTTCCGTATCTAAAAAAAGACACCCGCGACTTCAGATTAGACATCACCCGCCCCAAACAAGGCGAGCTGGAAAAGTTGCACATTGAAAACACCGTGTTCTATATCACCGACAAAGACAACAAGGTTAATAATTTTGTTGCCAGCAACATTGACGAAACTGCCCCTGGCTCCAAACTGATAAAGCTATCATCTCCCGAAGGTATAATGCCGCTTGACAATGGCAATTGGGTGAACGTAAAATCTCCGCTTGGATTTTACAATCAAACCAACAACCTTCTGGAGCTCAAAGATAATGTAGAGCTTTTTTACAGTGAAGGCATGACCGTCAGCACCACCTCGGCATTTTTTGATTTTAACACCTCTCGCAGTTATGGTCGCAAACCGGTTACCGGACAGGGATTTTTGGGAGAATTGCAAGCCGAGGGGTTTGAATATTCGGCCGACAATCATATTTTAACATTTACCGGCCATAATGACATAACCGTCAAAGAAGAAAGTTTTGCCAAATGAAAGCATTTTTAACCGCCATATTTTGCCTTTGGGGAGCATCTGTCGCCACCGCCGGAGACATTAACGTAACCGCCGATCAAAAAGTCGAATGGCATCAAAAAGAGCAAAAAATTGTTGCTGTCGGCAATGCTGTTGCCACCCGCGGAACAGACAGCATCAAAGCCGATAACCTGATTGCCCATTATTTAGGCGCTTCAGCCGACGCCAAAAGCAAAATCAATCGGATTGAAGCCAACGGCAACGTCAAAATGCACTCTGCCAAAGCCGATGCCTTTGGCAATACGCTTGACTATGACCTAACCAAAGATAAAGCCGTATTAGTCGGTACTCCCGCTCAAATCAAAACCGAAAATGAGACCATTTCTGCCCGCGATAATATTACCTATTACCCATCTGAACAAAAAGCCGTTGCCACCGGCAATGTTGAGGGCACGGACAAAAGCGGCAACAAAATGTATGCTGACGATATGACCGCATATTTCACTAAAGAAAGCGGCAAATCCTCATCTTTAACCCTAGACAAAGTTAACTTCTCCGGCAATGTAAAAATTGTGACCAAAGACGCAACTGTAACAGCTGACAGAGGAACCTATTTTCCCCAAAGCGGCATTGTAAAACTCTTTGACAACGTAACAATTAATCAAAGCGGCAACATCCTGCACGGAGACAAAGCCGAAACCAACCTCAACACAGGCATCAGCAAACTTCTTGCCGGCTCTAAAAAAGGGCGGGTAAAAGGTGTCTTTAAAGAAAAGAAATAAGCCATGACCAATTATAATCCGGAATCCAAACTAGAAGTTTTTAACATCGGCAAAAAATACAAGAACCGTCCGGTTTTGCGCAATGTTTCACTCAACGTCCGTCGTGGCGAGGCTGTGGGCTTATTGGGGCCCAACGGCGCCGGAAAAACCACTTGTTTTTATTGCGTTACCGGATTGATTACGCCGGATTACGGCGATGTTCATATTGATGGGCAGGACATAACCGCATTGCCGATGTACCGCCGTGCCCGCATGGGTATCGGATATCTGCCGCAAGAAGCCTCAATTTTCCGCTCTCTAAGCGTAGAAGACAACATTAAAGCAATTCTGGAAATTGTAATTGATGACGAGAGTAAACGCGAAAATATGCTTGAAGAATTATTAAGTGAATTTTCCATTGCTCACTTGCGCAAATCTCCGGCCATTGCTCTTTCCGGCGGTGAGCGCCGCCGCTTAGAGATTGCCCGCGCTTTAGCCAGCCAGCCGCATTATATATTGCTTGATGAACCTTTAGCCGGTATTGACCCGATTGCCGTCGGAGAGATTCGCAATTTGGTGTCACAGCTCAAGCATCGCGGTTTGGGAGTTCTGATTACCGACCACAATGTCCGCGAGACCTTGGATATTACTGATCGCGCCTATATCTTGCATGGCGGCACCGTACTAATGGAAGGTACTCCGGATGAAATTGTAGCCAACAAAGAAGTTCGCAAAGTTTACCTCGGCGACAATTTCTCAATGTAACCTCAAGGGGTTAGTCACATGGCCATCACACCCCGCCTAGAAATAAAACAAACCCAATCGCTGCTCATGACACCAGAGCTGCGACAGGCTATTAATTTGCTCCAGCTCAACAATATTGAGCTTAATGAACTGGTTGAACAGGAATTATCCCGCAACCCGCTGTTAGAAAAAGAAGATGACCACCTAAACGAAGCTCCCGACAATTTTGGCAGCACCATTGATAAAGTTGACGCTCCTGAACTTCCGGAGGAAGAAGAATTTAAACCTGATATCGATTATGATGTTGGATTCGCTGATGACTATGCCAGCGACAGAGCCGGCTATGAAACCACAGACGACTATTCATGGGCAGATTATGGCAAAAGCAAAGATGCTTCCTATACCGATCCTGATTTTGATTACTGCGAACAAAAAGTCTCTGCCCAAAAATCATTATACCGCTTTGTTGATGAGCAAATCGGCATAAAATTTTCTGCAGCAGCCGACCGAATTATTGCCAAACGCTTATCAGAAGGGCTTGATGCCGCAGGATATTTTCGCGGCGATGTCACAGATATTGCCGCTCGGCTAAAAACCACGCCCGAACGGGTGCAGAATATTCTTGAAAACATGAAAGGCTTTGAGCCATCAGGACTTTTTGCTCAAAACTTACGCGAATGTCTGGCTATCCAGCTCAAAGATAGCAATCGCTATGACCCGATTATCGCCAGATTTTTGGACAATCTGCCCTTGTTAGGAGCCGGCAAGCTTGGAGAGCTGAAAAAGATCTGCCAAATAGACGACGAAGACCTCTCCTCAATAATTGCCGATATCAAAGCGCTTAACCCCAAACCGGCGGCCGGATGGGAACATGATGTTACCACCTATGTGATTCCAGATGTATTTGTTAAACGGCTACAAGACGGTGACTATCGTGTTGAGCTCAACTCTATGTCATTGCCCCGCGTTTTGATTAATCGTTCTTACTATGCCAACATTCTCAAACAAGACAAATCCGCCCAAAGATACCTAAAAGAGAACCTCAGTTCGGCCAATTTTCTAATCCGCGCCATGCATCAACGAGCCTCGGGCATTTTGCGGGTAAGCGAAGAGATTGTCCGCACACAACGCGGCTTTTTTGAAGAAGGCATTGAAAAGCTAAAACCCCTAAGCCTCAAAGATGTGGCCTATAATCTTGAAATGCATGAAAGTACCGTCAGCCGTATTACCGCCAACAAATATATGAGCACTCCGCGCGGATTGTTTGAGCTAAAATTCTTTTTTTCATCCGCCGCCGGAAGTTATGTCGGCAATGAAGATATGTCCACTTTAGCCATCAAGCATAAAATAAAGCAACTTATTAATACCGAAACCGCTAAAAACATTTTAGCTGACGATAAGATTGTTGAACTTTTGGCGCAAGAAGGAATAAAAATCGCTCGGCGCACCGTGGCCAAATACCGCGAGAGCCTTGGTATTCCGTCATCTTCCGAACGCAAACGCCGTCATAAGACACAAGCCCGAGGGTAATAAAATGTTGACTTTATCAAAATAAGGCTGTATTTCATTTCACAATTGGGATATACTATCGTCTCGGATACAAATGAATATCTCAAAGAGTTTTTAATTATATTTTTGCAAGGAAGAATTATGAAAATAACATTATCTGGCAATCAGGTTGACATTGGGGACAGACTCCGCAACCATGTAGAAGAAAACGTTTTGAACGCTGTTAACAAATATTTTCCGGCTCCTATAAGCTGCAGCGTTACTTTCACCAAGATTAAAGACAGCTTCAATGCTGAAGTTACGGTTCATCCTGCTAAAAACATTATCCTTAAAGGTACTGGCACTGCCGGCGATCCGTACTCTGCTTTTGATGCCGCCAATGAGCACATCGCAACCCGTCTGCGCCGCCACAAAACCAAACTGAACGACCACAAGGGCAAAACCGGTTTGGCCGAAATCGCCAACGAGGCTGTATTTTCTATCAATGAAGACGCTGAAGAAATTGATATTGACGATGCTCCGTTGACAATTGCCGAGCTGGAAGCCAACATTCCGGTATGCACCGTCTCCGAAGCTGTTATGTTTATGGATTTGAATGATGAAGTTGCCCTGATGTTCAAAAACGCAGCCAGCGGCAAATTCAACATGGTATACCGCCGCAAAGACGGCAACATCGGCTGGGTTGAACCGAAAACCGAAGAATAATTTGAGGAAATTATGAATATCTCTGATATTATGACCGAAAAAAGCGTTTTCGTCGGGCTCAAGTCCGGTAGCAAAAGAGAGTTTCTGCAAGATTTAGCATCTGCCGCTGCTCTTGTTACCGGTCTTGATGACAGAACTATATTTGATACGTTTTTGGAACGCGAGAATTTAGGCTCTACCGGATTTGGAGGCGGAACTGCTCTTCCGCACGGCAGATTTGAAGGTCTAGACAAAGTTTATGCCATTTTTGCCAAAACATCAGCACCCATAGATTTTGATGCTATAGATGGCAAACCGGTAGATTTGGTGTTTGCACTTCTTTCCCCTGAAGGAAGTGGAGCTGACCATTTAACTGCTTTGGCTAAAATATCGCGTCTGCTTAAAGATGATAATTTGTGTGACAAGCTCCGCAAAATCAATCGGCCGATTGAGATATATACCCTTCTAAATGACCATGATTAAAATGAATCCCTGCTGCAAAGCAGGGATTCTTAATTTCCGCAAAAGTGCGGCGCGCACAATAGTACATAAGAATGCCGCCATCCTGCACAAATTGCTCTAGAAAACCGCTAAACTAGTGCACACTATACGGCACCAAATCATTTTGCCTAGCAACAATAAAGGCAAAATCTCGATTATCAGTGGCAGCGATGCGCTCACCGGCGGAATCATAAATAAGCCACATTGGCTTGCCTTCATAAATGTCTTTTTTGATAAATGCGGAATTTTCATCATTCCACAGTTGCAAATCTTCAACTTCTGCTAAATTTATTTCTTTTTTCAACATATTTCTGTTCCATTTAGTATTTAGAAACATTTTTGTCATAATATTATTAAATATTAGCTAACGTACAAAAGGATATTGGCATGTTTGTAAGTCTTAACCGCAAAATCATTTACAGTATTCTACTGCTGTTTTTAGCGACCTCCATAATTTTTGTTTACACTTTCTACCTGATTTATGGCAGCAAAATTCAGGAAGAGCAAATCAACAACATCCAACGCAACCAGCAATATATTGACCTTTTGTATCGCAACATCAATATGTCAAAAGAACTGCGACAAATCATTATCAAACACCCCAAAATTACTATTGATGAAAATATTCGCAAAAACATTGTTATTCTGCAGTCTGAAGAAGAGCGCCTCAATCAGCTTGCTTCAGAACAAAAAAAGATTACCGAAATCATAGAAAGCTACGACCAGCGTTATCGTACGATTCAAGAAAGTTTAAAAATATTTGGTATCAGTTCAATTTTGATTGTTTTAGCAATTATTTTGCTGGGATTGTTAATTACCAGATGGATATTAAACCCCATTAATAAAATTTCGGCAGTTGCAACCGAGGTTTCTAAAGGCACGCTTTCTATCCGTATTCCTCAAGACCGACACTCAAAATTCACCGACGAACTTGATTATCTGACCGCCATTTTCAACACCATGCTTGACAACTTGCAAAACGTGATTTCTGAAATCCGTGACAAAGAGGCTTTTCAGCAAGCGCTTATCGACAGCATTCCTGACGGCATCAGGGTTATTGATAAAAATTATAACATTATTGCCGCTAACAAAGCTTACTATCATCAAGTTGGAGCGGCGCAAAAGAACTGCCGCAAATGTTATGAGGCCTCGCTCAAAAGCAATGCTCCCTGCCCTACAGAAACAATCCACTGTCCGCTAAATGACATACTGCGCAACAACAAATCCAATGTAAAAGTCGTGCAGCAATTTTGTGCTTTTCCGCAACGCCATCTTTCGATTAATGCCGCGCCGCTGCTATACAACAACAAAAAACAATATATTGTAGAATCTATCCGCGACTTAAGCGAAGACATTAACTTCTCTCACCAGCAGAAGCTGTCTTCTCTCGGCTTTTTATCTACCTCCATTGCGCACGAGATAAAAAACCATTTAGGAGCGCTGCGCATGATTTTAGAGCATCTGCTGGATAAGTTTTATGCTCAAAAAGACGACAACTCCGAAGAAAAGAAAAATCTGCTTCTCATCTACAATGAACTGATTAATTGTATTGATATTCCCGAACGTTTGCTCAAGCTCACCCGCTCGTCTCAGAATCAGTCTGCTCCGATTAATGTAACCGACAGCATTAATGACGTCATCGGCCTGCTGGATTTTGAGATAAAAAGCAAAGGCATCAATATTGAATTTATTCAACCGCCTGAAGAAGTTCTTATCAAAGGCGACGATGCCGACTTTAAGATGGTAATCATCAATATTGTGCAAAATGCCCTTAAAGCAATGGAATCCAACGGCATTTTAACAATCAGCGTTAAAGTTGATAAGAACCGGCATATCAACATCAGTTTTTCCGACAATGGTATTGGTATTGCGCCGGAAAACATTAACCGCATTTTTGATCCGTTCTTTTCTGATGGGCACGACAGCGCCAAAAAAGGCACCGGTCTGGGATTATCAATTGCCAAATCCATTGTCGAAAAAAGCGGCGGTAGAATCAAGGTTAGCAGCACATTAGGTGCCGGCAGTTGCTTTACCTTATCATTTCCGCCAATAAAAAATGTTGCAAAAAAATAAATCTGGGTTTATTAATACTCAAAATACTGTTGAATAAAGGATTTTTTTATGAGCAAAGAAGAACTTTTGGAGCTTAGCGGCGAAGTTATAGAAAAACTTCCCAATGCCATGTTCCGTGTAAAACTGGAAAATGGCGTTGAGATTCTGGCTCACACTGCCGGAAAAATGCGTAAATTTCGCATTCGCGTTATGGTTGGAGACAAGGTTGACATTGAGATGACACCTTATGATTTAACCAAAGGACGTATTACATTCCGCCACAAAGATTAATAAAAAAAAGCCATCTTTAAGATGGCTTTTTTACATCAGCATTTATTTTTACTGCTGAAACTCCTGTTTCAAAGAACGGTCAAACATAGAACGAATTGTAGATTTAATATCCGCATTCTCATATACAACCTTATAAAGAGCCTGACAAATCGGCATATCAATTCCGTCTTTATCAGCAATCTCTTTAACTGCTTTCAAGGTTGGTACGCCTTCTGCCAGTTTGCCAAAATCTTCTCCTTTAGCAAACTTCTCACCAAACATGCGGTTATGGCTGTGTTTAGAGAACAAAGTCGCCTCATAATCTCCCAAATGAGCCAATCCGTACGCTGTTTGCGGATTTCCGCCAAAATGTTTAATAAAGCGCCCAACCTCAACCGGAGCTCGGGCCATCAGGGCGCCTTTAAGTCCATACCATTCCAAACCGTCCAAAATGCCGGCCGCTATACCAATAACATTTTTAAGCGCCGCGCCGATTTGGTTGCCGACAAGATCCGCACCATAATAAAAGCGAATAAGCTCGCTTGAAAACATCCTAATCAAGCGGTCTTTGGTTTCTTCTTCATCGCTATCAATAACTGCGCAAGACGGAACTCCTTTTATATAATCCTGAACATGTCCCGGTCCGCCCAAAGTGCCAATATGAATATTTTGCTTAATTTCCTGCCGCATTACATCAAGCATTGTCGTTGCCCCGGGCTCTTCCAACCCTTTCATTGCCAACAGAAAAGTTTTGCCATTCAAATCATAGCTCGCCAGCTCTTTGCACAAACCGCGAAAATACTGGCACCCGATAGAAATAATAATGGTGTCATTTTTCAAAACATCGGCCAGCTTTTCATGCAAATACATATTGTCCGAAAGCGCCAAATACGGATTTTTACGAGTATCACGCAATTCAATAAAGTTTGGCGAGGTTGGAATATCATACATATCCACATCAAATCCGCAATAATTAGCGGCATACCACCCCAAAAATGTTCCCCAACGACCACAGCCGATAAGCGAAATTCTAGACATCAGAAAAATTCCTCATAATTACAACAATACAATATGAGTAAAACATAATCGCCGATTTGGCAACCTAGATATTGCAAAAGTACACGAAAATTTACAAATTCATCTCAGAGCGCGCCTTTTTTGGCTCTCTGTCTGGTAACTATAGCCCCAATATGGTCAAACTCTTCAAACGAGTGATAAGCATAATCCAAACTTTTTTTGTCGCAATCATAAAACACCTGATTAGCCAATGACTGAATAGCATTGTCAATCCGTTTGAATGCAACATTATAATCACTGCTATAGTTATTTTTGGTTTTCTTTTTAACAATGTCATGATACGCAGCAATAACTTTTGCCGTTTCATCGGCCGAGTTGGCATAACCGCGCTCCTCAAAATCGCGCATAATCCGCGCGGTAGTTTGATAAAAGCACTTGTTTGTCAAAATACTCTTCTGCTTTTTGTTATTACTATCAATTATCATTCTCAGACATCCATAGTTTTGTAAAAAGTTTTGTAGCATATATTCTGCGGACTTGCAAGAGTTTTCGCACCCTTATCATACGTTGGATTGTAGCCGTTTTTCCTTAATGCTTGGTTAATTTCAGCTGGACAATTAGCTAAAGATGTTTATTCTGATATATCATCAAAAGCAGGAGATACAACCAATGAAAAAATTTTTATTAACTGCCGCGCTCTTCATAACTTTTCAGGCTTCTGCCAATGCAGAAACGCTCAATCTGCCACAACCGGACAAAACTGGTGGAATTCCGTTGATGGAAGCCATCAGCAAGCGGCAATCGATCAGAGAATTCAGCGCCAAAGAAATAGACATCCAAACCCTAAGCGATATTCTTTATGCCGCCTGGGGCGTATCGCATGATGGAAAAAGGACGATTCCCACCGCACTCAACAAACAAGATTTACAGGTATTTGCATTTTATAAAAATGCGATATGGAAATATGATGGCATCAAAATCAATTTAATATCAAAAACTGATTTAACCCCTGCTCTGGCTTTACAAGATTATGTCAAAGATGCTCCACTAACACTAATTTATACTGGTTCTGATACAAAATATTCACCGATGAACGCGGCGGCAGCTTACCAAAACGTAGGGCTTTATTGTGCATCACGAGGACTTAACAATGTTGTTCGCGGCTACATAAATCGGGACGAAATTGCTAAAGCACTTAAGCTTCCGGCCAATGAAATTATTGTTTCTCAAACTATCGGTTGGCCTTTTATGTAGAAATATTGCATTTTTGCAAAAAACTTGTTGCAAAACAAATTTGGATAATATAGTTTAAGCACAGTTTGCGGATAGGTGGCCGAGTGGTCGAAGGCGCACGATTGGAAATCGTGTGTACCTCTAAAGGGTACCGAGGGTTCGAATCCCTCCCTATCCGCCATTTTAATTAAAAAGACGCTCGTTTGCAGCGTCTTTTTTCGTATGCGGCGGAAACACGGGCTTTGCGGGTGGTTGACTTTGCCGAAATGACTATGGTAAGCTTATTTTAAATTAAAAATCGCAAAATTTCCGGCAGTTACATACAATGCCGATTTTTGCAAAGTCAATGTGTTGGAGATATTATGGTTGATAAGATTGACGGTATAGATGTATTAAAAAGTTTTTTGGAACAAAGATATTCTCAATATTCATTCAAAGATCTAGAAAAACAAGATGATCCAAATATCCAAACTTGTATCAAAGAGGCAATTGATGTTTTAGGAATTTGGTTGCCTGTAGAGTTATACAAGCATTTGCCTATTATTTCCCCTTTTGTTGTACGAAATAACAGTTGTCGTCCCTTAAAGAAAAATCAAATGGATATGTGGGGATCACCTAATGAAAAAGGGTATTTTCGTGATGATAATAGCATTGTAAAAGGTTACCCTAAAAGTTTATTAATAAGTAGTCACCTTCCTCTTTATAAAGGTAAAAAAATTGGAAAAGGTTTTGTAACGGCTCATTGTTGGATGTGTAAAAATAATAATTATAATCCTAAGGTAAATAGTTTTGTTCCTAATTTAGTGTGGCTTCCTAAACCACTAGCTGTTCTTACAGATGTGGAAGGTAGTTTTGCTCAGCAGCATGTACAGTTTTTATCATATAATATATATAAAAAAGTACGTGTAAAGAGAGTTTTATCGGAAATAATTAAGGAATGCTGGAGTTTATTACCGAAGCCAGATTTGCTCCTTTCTAGTGAAGAAGTTGTTGTTAACTTTTTGAATATAAAGAAAAAATGCTAAAAAATAGAATTTTAAAAATACAAAATGTTCAAAAAGCACTTGAACTGTGCATAGCAGGAGAAAAACTTTCTAAAAAAGTTATCAGTAAAAGATACACTGATGGGTTACCTAATGTTTCTAAAGAGCATCTAATTCGCTTGAATATAGAGCTTAAAAATTACTTAAAGACTGTTGAAGAAGCTTCTTCTCTTGCTCCTGAAAAAGCGTAGCACTAGAGGCTATTTCAAATAGTTTTTGCAGGTTGACGGTTAAAGTTCCGGAGAGAAGTTGGTTTACTATTCTTGGCGAGAGATAAGCAAGGTTGAGATATTTGTAAATTGTACGCTTGGTCATTTTCTCCTGTTTCCTGATGTCTTCCATTCGGATGCATTTTTCATATAGTTTCTTAAATTTCCATGCGTATGCAAAGGCTCGGACAATGAGGTGGTTGTTGTCATTGATGCTCATCAGTCCAACCTTTCCGGCATTGTAGACATTGCTTGACAGTCCGCGGTTGATGACCACCTGTTTTTCATAGATGATTTGGTTGTTGGCATTATCAGCAATAAATTCCAGTGGGTTATTATTTTCATTCAGCGAATCGCCGGTATAAGCTGAGAGTATTATCTGATCGGTATTAAAAAAGAAGGTTAAGCGATCCTTCTGATAGATGATTTTGTTAATGAAGTTGCGGATAAAATTACGTTGTACGAAGTAATCCATACCGGTAAAGTTTATCTGTTTTAGAGCCATGGCGCTATCTTTATTCAGTCTGGTTAGGTCGCTGTTAAGAATTTCAATTATGGCGTCTTTAGCGAGCTTATCAATTTGCTCCGTGGGTAGGAACAAACCCTTAATAGAGTAATAGTGTCGTTTGGTAGCTTTCTTTTTGCTGTTGGCCTGATTGTTAAAAATGGTGCCATTGGCATCAAATAACTTGCCGGTCAGCAGGTTATTGTTTCTGCTCCTTGCATGATTGGTGCAGTTGTCATTATCTTTGAGTTGGTTTTGTACCTTTTCCCACAGATCTTTTGATATGATAGCTTCATGCTGTCCTTTAAATGCTTGTCCGGTGCTTTTGTTCTCAATCATGCCGAGGTATAATTTTTCATGCAATAAGCGGTGGAGGGCTGATATTCTGAAAGGCTTACCGCCTCTTTGTTCGCCCTTGTTGGTTACCCAACCTTTATGTTTAAAACCATTAACCTCGGCAAATTTCTCAAGTTCCGCCAGTGAGCCACATTGCAGATAGCCTTCAAAAATACTGCGAACCTGTTCGGCTTCAACCGGATTAATGACCAGTTTTTTGTCTTTAATATCATAGCCGAGTTTGGGGATGCCGCCTGTCCACAAGCCTTTGTCTTTACTGGCGCGGATTTTATCGCGGACACGTTCAGAAGATACTTCCCGCTCAAATTGAGCAAATGATAACAGCATATTCAACGTCAATTTGCCCATAGAGGTTGAGGTATCAAAGGCCTGCGTGATGGAAACAAAACTACAACCATATTTATCAAATTCTTTCATCATGTTGTGAAAATCCATAATTGAACGCGATAAACGGTCAACCTTATAAACCACCACCGTTTGTATCAGGCCTTTTCTGATATCCTCAAGCATTTGTTTCAAAGCAGGACGTTCCATGGTGCCGCCGGATATGCCTCCATCTGTATAAGTTTTGTAGTACTCCCAATTATTAAAGGCTTGTGAGAGGATATAACTGCGGCAAGATTCTTCTTGATTGTGCAAGGAGTTAAACTCCAATTCCAAGCCCTTTTCGGTTGATTTGCGAACATAAACCGCACAATTAATTTTTGCCATTTTCTGCCTCCTTTAATGCCGATTTATTATTTAGTCCGAAGAAATCATAGCCGGAAACTTTAATACCGCAGATTTCTTTGGCTATGGCAGACAGAGTTTTATAATGCCGCCGCTCATAGATAAAATCATTTGCTTCCGCGATAGTAACCTTATACTGTCGGCCGTGATAGGTTTTGATAATTTCGGTGCCGGGATGCAGGTTGTATTTAGTCTTATAAACCTTAACCATACACTCATCGGGTTTTTCGGCGTATTTTTCCAGTTTAGTTAGGTGTTTGTGTTCAATTTTAAGATTGGCGTTTTCACAGGCGATATAATACCATAATGCCCGAAACTGCCGTTCATATGGACTGTTATTATACCTAGCCCATAGTTCTGCCTGTTTTTTGCGTTTCATGCCTTTAAGCTCTTCAGCGCTTTTCGGCAGATAAATCTTCTTTCTCATCAGTCAACTCCTTGTTTTTCCACGCTTTATAAGTTTAGTGACGCTTACATAGGATCAGAAGTCAACTTTATTAGAGAAGGAAAATTTTTTTTGCAAATACTAATCTTTTTTACGAAACAGAATCTAAATGCTCTGTAAAACCTTCAATTGAAAGGCGCTCAATAATGCCCCTCATTATATGCTTATGATGCAAGTTAATTAAGTACTTTCGCGCGGTATTTGTTTCTTTCTGTAATAAGTCATTATCAATCATTTTGTTAATAATATATGTTATTTGACGAGATGTTCTCTCTGGTAAAATTTCCGCAATATCTCTTGCCATAATAAGGTTATCGTCATTACTGATTGATAAATTTAAAATTTTTGCTTCATCTTCTGAAATTAACTCATGAGAACTTGCATAACCTACAGCTGGTTTTAAAATTGAACTACGAAAATAGGTTCCATCAAGAAGTCTTCGCAATTTTGTTAGCTCACTAAAAAGACCAGAAAGAACAAATCTACACCATTCCAATAAGCCATCTTCTGTTCCAGTGTCTGCTTTTGCTAAATTTGTAAAATATTGCTCTCGATTAATACAGAAAACAGCCGCAGGGTTAAGGAGCGATATTTTATCAAAACGCGCTTTTTTCAGCATTGCATAAGTTAATATACGAGACATTCTGCCATTTCCATTATCAAAAGGATGTACCCATACAAATCTGTGATGAGCAATTGCAACTTTTAGCAATTCTTCCTGTGTAGATGTTTCAGAGTTAATAAAACTTATAAGTTCATCCATATACTCTGGAACTTTAATGTTCATTGGTGGTGTAAATTCCGCATTTTTAATTTCTACATTATTTGATCTATATATGCCGGGTGTCTTTGATCCCTCTCTAGAAACATCCAAATCACTAGTAAGCATTTGATGTAAAGTAGAAATCAATGAGGCATCTATTTTTTGATCTATATTTTCTCTAAAACAATTATCAACAAATCTCATTGCTTTTTCAATATTCAAAATTTCAGTAATTGGCTGAGACTTGCGCCCATCACCAGATTTATCTTGTACATAATCAGAGATAGTTGTTCGATTTCCTTCGATTCGTGCAGAATAAAGACTCTCCACGCTATGAAAAATTTCTTTTAATTGATTAAATAATTTATTATTAACACCAAGATTAATTTGATTTCCTCTCAATTTTTCAAGTTCTATAATCTTTGCAACTATTGGATCTTTGAAATCTGGTGTGGGCAAATGCAAGTCAAAATGTTTAAACATAAAGAAACCTTTCTACAAACAGGAGCAGTATTATTTACAATTTACAAAAACATTATATACACAATAAACCAAAAAGCCATTATATTTCAACAACTTTTTTGCTTTGCTCTGTATTTTTATTTACAAAATCACGTAAACAAAAATACATTTTATATAAAATTAACTACAAAAAACAAGTTAATTATGGTTTATATATTTTTTATTATTGGTTTAAGCTTGAGTTAATTTAATACACAGAAAATGCTGCAGTATGAATGAACGTTTGAGAATTATGCTTTTCTTTTCTGTGCATAGAAATACAAAACATCCATAAGTTTATCCGTATTTTTCGTCTGGCACATGACGCCCACGGGATAATAAAGCCTGGCCGTTTCTTGGATATAATTACTGTCATCAAAACGTTTTTGAGCATTTTTATCAATTTCCGACATCATATCACGACGATTTTTCTTTAGCAATAAAGCCTTCGGGCAATCTAAAGCAAACATAAAATCGGACTTTGATAAGAACATTAGAACCTCTCTTTAGAAGAACAATAATCAAAATTTCTAAAAATTTATTTGTTACCCCAAATCATTTGCACGGGATTGGCTTGTCCCTGTTTTTTAAAGCCATTCTTTTTATTAATGTACTGTGGATATTGGTCAGAAACGTCTATTCCCTCAAACATCCAGCGTTTCCGACCATTTTCATCAATTGTCGGTTGCCAGGAAACAGGTTGAAAAACTTTTCGGAAAATCCCCTTATATTCGCTGAAAACAAGTTCAATTTCTTTTAATTTATTTTCGCTCAAAACCCAGCTTTTTCTGGTAGATTCATAAATATTATCCAATTTAGCATAAGTTCTATTTATATTGATTACCAACACATTATGATGAATTTCCGATTTATTAATGCTCTCTACGCAGAAGTAAGCCTCAACTTCAGCAACTGATTTCATGCCGTGATCAAGGCAATACAGATGCTGCTAAAACCGGAGAATACAATGCCTATTCCGCCTGTGTGGTGCTTGGTGTCGATATCAATAAACAAATTTATATGCTTGATTGTTTTCGAGACCGTTTGGAATTTCCCAGATTAATCCAGAAAATGAGTCAAATGCACGAGCAGATGAGGCAAAAATATGTCGGTGCTAAAATTGAAACTCTGATTGAAGATGCTTCATCAGGAACGCAAGCCATTCAGCAGTTGCGGATGAACAATCCCAAATCTAAGATTGTTCCAATAAGGGCTGTAGAGAATAAAGTTTCCAGATTGGTTGGTGTTTCATCTTATATAGAAAATGAGACATGCCTATTTCCTGTTGTGGTCGGTTATTGGTGGCAAGATTTTAAAAACGAGTTGCTGTTGTTTCCAAACTCTATTTTCAAAGATCAGTGTGATGCTTTGAGCCAAGGCATTGAATATGCAACCACCGCTCTACTAAAATCTTCCCAATTTTATTGGGGCTGTGTAGGGTGATATTAATTTAAAATAAAACATACTATAGATTGAAAATTAAAATCTTACATATTAATATGGTAAGCGGTTAAACAGTATTAACTCTCATAGATAGTTAATTTAACAAAAGTTATTACACGCAAAATATTAAAGAGGAAATGGAATGCAAATTACATTTGAACACGTAAAGCAAGCTTTAAGCATTGCCAAATCGGCTTATGATATTTCTCAGGATGTTGCTCTTTATAATGAAAATTGCAATGCATTAAATAGTATGGATCTTGAATATATTTGCAGACAATTGCAGCAAAGCATAGATATTCATGCACAAACTATAAAAGAACTTTCGTTGTTTACTAATATTACAGTTATGTATTATGAAGAGCTTCCTTTTCATGTAGCATATAGTTCATTGAGTTATATAACTCAAAATATTCCCACGTATGTAGCGTATGAGCAACTAAAGGAAAAAGCCTTTGAAGCCTTATTAACTGCGGTTATCAAAAAAATATGTACAAATAAATAATTTACTACATTATATGTAATGCATTATAAAACTATATAAAAATTTGGAGATATTTGCATTTAGTTGTAGAAATATTGCATATAAACTGATATCAATTAGTTTATTAACAATGATAAGATGATCCAATGTTGAATAATAATTTAATAATATCTCCTTTTTTAAAGTGGGCCGGTGGAAAACGTTGGCTTGTTCATCAATGTGTTGATATTTTCCCTAAACAGAATGACTATAATGTTTATTACGAGCCTTTTTTAGGAAGTGCAGCCGTTTTCTTTTATTTAAGGCCGTTTCGTGCTGTTTTATCTGATATTAATGTTGATTTAATCGAAACGTATAAAACTATCAAAACTTCTCCTTTAGAGGTTGTTTCCCTGTTGAAAAAGCATCATGATTTGCATAATAAAGAACATTATTATCATGTGAGGAATGCCTCATATTCTAATGATATAGAAAAGGCGGCACGTTTTATCTATTTGAACAGAACTTGTTGGAATGGATTATATCGCGTTAATAATTCAGGAGGATTTAATGTTCCTATCGGCACTAAAACAAAAGTGATTCTTGATAGCGATAATTTTGAAGCAGTTGCTAAATTATTAGAAAATACAATAATATCAAAAATGGATTTTGAAGAAGCTATGCAACAAGCTCAAAAAAATGATTTTATTTTTGTAGATCCTCCATATACAGTTAAACACAATTCTAATGCTTTTGTGCAATATAACGAAACATTATTTTCTTGGGCTGATCAAATTCGTTTAAGAAATAGTGTAGAAAGTGCTGTTAGCAGAGGTGTTAAAGTTTTAGTTACCAATGCTAATCATTCCTCAATTAGAGAGCTATATGATGGTCTAGGAGATATGATTTGTTTATCTAGAGCTAGCGTTTTGGCATCAAATCCTGAAAAAAGAGGAAAATATGAGGAGTTAGCTATAAAATGTGGTTATTAAATATAAGAAAAATAGGCTTTGAATTATGGAAATGGCTTTTAGCATGGTTTTTTGTCTCTTTACCTTCTTTAGTTACAATGTTTTGGTTATGGATAAGAGAAAAAGAGCTTGCTAAACCAAGCATTATGGGTATTGGTACGAGTGAATTTCTTGTTTATGCTATATCTTTTTCCGCCCCATTGTTTGCTCAGTGTTTCTTTAAAAATAGGACAAAAAAATTATTTCATTTTACAGATTTTATTGCTTTTATAATTTTTTTAGCATCAATAATTCTGTTTATTATGCTAAAGGAAGAAACAGCGATAGATAAATTAAATATATTATTTAGATGGGTTTTAATATTGTATATAGCTTCTTTATTATTTTCTTTACTATCAGCTTTGTGCATTGCTCTTATTCCCGATAGAGAAACTATTGAAAAAGCAAATATGGAACAACAAAATGATTTTAATTCTGCATTTGATAAAATTTTAGAAGAACGAGGTGTGAAAAATGAACACATATAAGACTAAGGTTATTAAAGTCCGTCAGCCGATAGGTGACTTTTATATAGCATCCATACCTTGTAGTATTGTTGCCCAAATTGCGACTGCCGATGTTAGACGTTTGGAAGAGCGAGATGTGGAGAAATATCTTGGAATACAAAGGCCTTTAAAGGAGGATCGAGTTAAAGAGCTACAAAAATATGTTAAAACAATGGATGCGACATTTCCTACTTCTGTTATTTTGGCGATTGATGAAAAGTGCGCATCTTTAAATGAAGATGATATGGAATTAACATTGTCTGAATATATAGATAATGAACATCCTGAAGATTCTATTCCAATTGAACAAATAGCAAAAATAATTGATGGTCAACATCGAATAGCCAGTTTTGTAGAAATAGATAAAGATGGACAACGCATATTTAAGTTTGGAGATGAAATTTTTGATATAAGTGTGGCAATATTTATTGGTGCTGATATATCACAACAAGCTAATATTTTTTCTACAGTTAATTTGGCTCAAACTAAGGTAAACAAAAGTTTGGCGTATGATTTGGCAGATTTGGCAAAATATAGAAGCCCTCAAAAAACATGCCATATGATTTCAGTTATGCTTGATTCTAGAGAGGATAGTCCCTTTTATCAGAGAATTAAGCGGTTAGGTGTCAAAACACAAGGCCGAATACAGCTAGAGCCTTTAACTCAAGCTGTATTTGTTGAAGCTTTGATGAAATTTATATCGGCAGAACCGATGAGGGATAGAGATTTATTGCAGAGGGGAAAAACTCTTCCATTGCTTAACGATAAAGATTTAGTCAAATTTCCTTTTAGGAATTTGTTTATTGAAGGAAAAGATTCTGATATAGCATTTATTATATATGAGTATTTTTCTGCAATTAAAAACTTGTGGCCAAATTCATGGAATGATTTAACTACTAAAGGGAACATTTTACCAAAAAGTAACGCTTTTAAGGCTTTTATGAGATATTTACATGAAATATACGAAGAAAACTTAAATAAGATTATGAATAGAAATGATTTCTTATCATATTTTAATAAAGATGCTTTTATTGATGGAGATGTTACTAGCCAACAATTTTTACCTGGCAGTGGTGGCGAAGCCGCATTTTTGAGAAAACTGCAAAGAAAAAATTATGATTAATGTTATGTTTTTATAAAAATTCCCTGATAGATTTGTGTCTTATTCGGTGTTATCTAAGAAAGTCTGTCTGTTTGCATGAATTTCATGTATAAAATCTGACTAAACTTCCCTGTAGGTTCCCTGTTATTACAATGAGGTGATGATGCATTTGTGATTCAATGTTCGAAAAGATTTGAGGTTGTCGGTTCCGAACATTAGTGAAATTTTATTCTTTAGTAAGCTCAATACCGTTTAAGTTTACTACACCGCCATCTACAAAAAAAGCACTCTTTATGAGTGCTTTTTTTGTAGATGTTGTGATTGGGCGGATTTGGACCCTCGAGAAGAGGGTTCGACTACCAGCGAAAGGCAGACGGAAGTATGCCGGCGCTTTTTTTTGAAAAAAAGCGTGAGCGCCTGTGCAACTCAAGCGGCAGCACCGAGCAATTCTCCATAATTGCCCATCGCATATAAAATCAACCCAACCACTTCTTCAACGATTATTATTGATAGCTCCAAGCCACCGCCTTTAGCGTTTCAACAAATTTAGGCTCTTGCATAAAATTAAAATTATCCGGTAAAATATTTTCCAGCAAATGATAAATATCGGCATCTTTTTGCACATATTGCGGCAAAAAATGGCGGCAAAAAGCATAAGCTGATGCCTCGAGCGCTCTTTCATCCCGTGTATCATACCCGATTTCAGCCAGCAATTTGGCTATATCGTTTATTTCTGTTTTTGTAGCATTGCGGGGCTGATACCAAAGTCCCACCCCTTCTTTTGCCAAACGTTTCCACGGGAAACCCACCCCCGGATCAGGTTTACGCAAAGGAGCAACATCTGAATGCCCGACAATATTTTGTGCCGGAATTCCATATTTGCGGATTATTTTTTTGCAAAAAGGTATCAGTTTATTTATCTGTGCCTCAGAATACGCCTCTTGTCCCAAACTTGGCGAAGAAATTTCTATTCCGATTGACCGAGAATTAAGACTTGCCTCGCTGCCTCGCCAATATCCTTTGCCGGCATGCCAAGCGCGCTTTTCTTCCGGCACGCATTGGATTAATTCTCCGTTTTCATCTAATATATAATGCACACTGAGCTTGAGTTCATTTAAGACCTTAAGCATTTCCGTTCCGGTCTGCGCCGAACAATGCAACACCAGCATATCTATTTGAGTATCGCGTTCATCATAATATTCAGACAATTCTTTCTTCATTTTCCGCTCCGCATTTTTACAATTTCCTGATATGCAAAATTAATTTTCGCCATTTTTGCAGTTGCCGCCTCAATTTCTTTTGCCGACGCCCCTTTTGCCTGCTGTCGATCAGGATGATATTGCACAATCAATTTCTTCCAACGCGCCTTAATCTCCGCATCAGAGGCCGAATAAAGCACTCCCAGCTCATCATAATAATCTTGAATAATCGGATTTTTTACCTTAGGCGTATACAATCCCTTAATCATTTCATAATTACCATCGGGCAAACCTATCAATCCGGCTATTTTTGCCAACAAATCATATGCCTCACACTTAATTTCCCCGTCTGCAACCGCAATCTTAAATAAATTATCCAATATATTTTCTTGCAACTCTATATTATCCGCACAAATATCCGCCAACTGAACCGCGTATTTTTCATATCCTTTTGATGATTTTTTGGCTTCATTAAAGACCCTGGCAACTCTTGATGTTTCTTCTTCCTTCACTGCAAAAAGCTTCTTAAATGTCCTAATCTCATTTTCGCTTACTTGCCCGTCTATCTTAGCTACTTTAGCCGCCAAACCTGCCATTGCCTGAATAAAAGAAACATGGCGAGCCTCTTTGGAGTGCCGCCAAAGTTTGAGCGGATTAATTCTTTTCCAAAAGTGCCGAACCGCCTCAACCGGCATCAGCGAGGCGTTTTCCATCCGATAATAGTCACCCAAAAAACCGATAATCACGCCGCAAAACAATATAATCCGGCTCCGGCACACAAACCCCAAAATTGCTCCGCCGATTGTCCCCCAATGATTATCCCAAAAGTAATCAAACTTCTTACGCCACCTTCTGGCATGATGACTGTCTGGCGTATCAAACACAAAATGCCCTACAATAAACAGCAAAATCAGCCCATCAAACCCCCACAGGGTTCCACCGATTATAGCGCCCCAGATTTTGCCCCAAAAATGTCCATCCAACCGATTATAAAAACGATAATATTTATAAGGCAACAACAGACGGATATTATCATCGATGATACTTAAACGTCGTTCCAAAGATACAATCAGATGGGTCCTATCAATCAAAAAATGCCCCAAGAACATTCCCACAAAAAAACCCTCCGCGCCAAACAAACGCAGTCCGATTAATGCCAATGTCAATTTACCGAAAGGAGACATAAAAAAACTTACACTATTGCACCAATGATGCGATTATAATCGTTATTCGCAAAAATAAAAGCACTAATACCGAGTTATAAAACGATAGCGCTCAATTCCACCGGAAAATCCTTAGGTTGGCTGATTAGCCCCAAATGCGTATTGCGTCTAAAACTAAAATAGCCGTTAGCTTTATCGTAGGTATCAATACCGGAAGCGCAAATATTCTCAATCCCCAGAATCTGCAACTTGTCCACGCAATACTGTTCCAAATTAAATTGCCAACGTCCGTCCCGATTGCCGGCAGCAAAATATTCCGGTTTTCCGATAGTTTGATAAAAAACCTCATCTACTTCATACGATTTTTGCCCTATGCATGGACCAACTGCCGCCGCAATATTTTTTAGCTCAGCCCCCTTGTCCAACATCAGCTTCAGAGTATTTTCTATAATTCCTCCAAAAGCGCCTCGCCATCCGGCATGAGCAGCACCAATCACTCCGTTTGCGTAGTCTGCCAACAAAACCGGCGCACAATCCGCCGTCCGAATACACAAAATCACATCAGGCTTGTCGGTAACCACTCCATCAGCCGTAACCTGCCATTGTTTAGCCTCAGACACATATTCCGGATGAGCGGAAACGCCTTGTTTCAGCATATTCAAATTTTCCGGCTCAAGCCCAAAATAAGCCGCCGCCTTCTCCAAATTTTTGCGAACATTTTGCGGATTATCCTGACTGCTTATGCTAACATTAAAGCTTTGATAAATCCCCGTAGAAAAGCCTCCTGAAGCATCAAAAAAGCAATGTTTTTCTCGCGGCAAATTAGAAGCAAACCAACTCATCTGCTACTCCTTAAGAAAAGACTTGCCATATTCAAACGGAGCAACAGCCAAATATTCAGCAATTGTCTGTGCAATATCGGCAAAAGTCTGCCGTTCTCCGATATTTGCCGGCTTTACCTTTTTACCAAACATTATAACCGGAACCTGCTCTCTGGTATGATCGGTGCCGCTCCAGGTCGGATCATTGCCATGGTCAGCGGTAATTATCACAATATCGTCATCTTGCAAAACTTCTGCAATTTCCGGCAAGCGGCGGTCAAAATATTCCAACGCTCTGGCATACCCCTTAACATCGCGTCGGTGCCCGTAAAGCATATCAAAATCAACAAAATTGGTAAACACCAAACTGCCGTCAGAAGCATTTTTAATTTCTTGCAATGTCACATCCCAAAGCTCTTCCAAACCGCTGGCCAAAACTTTTTTACTAACCCCGCAACCGGCATAAATATCGCTGATTTTTCCGATGGCAATTACCTCGTGCCCCGCATTTTTAAGCTTATCCAGCAGCGTCGGAGCAAACGGTTTTACCGAATAATCATGACGGTTTTTGGTGCGTACAAATTCACCGGCTTTTTCTCCCTCAAACGGACGCGCAATAATTCGCGCAATCCGATAAGGCTTAACCGCTTCATATGCAACCTTACAAAGATCATACAATTTTTGCAGTCCGAAATATTTTTCATGAGCGGCAATCTGCAAACAACTGTCCGCAGAGGTATAAAAAATCGGCTTACCGGTCTTGATATGCTCTTCACCCAGCTCTTGAATAATCACTGTTCCTGAAGCTGCTTTGTTGCCCAAAATCCCCGTAATACCTGATTTTTTGCAAATCTCTTCAATTAATTCTGGCGGAAAAGACGGATACTCCTTAGGAAAGTATCCCCATTCCTGCAATACCGGAACTCCCGCCATCTCCCAGTGTCCGGAGGTTGTGTCTTTGGCTTTGCCCATTTCTTTGGCATGACCATATTTAGAAGGAAGGTTTAATTTAGCAATATCCTGAATACCATATTCAGCCTCATGTCCAACGGCCTCGCAAGCCGCTTTACCCAACCCGAGCGAGATTAAATTAGGCAAATTCAGCCCCAGATTTTGCTTAGCAATATGTCCAAAAGTATCAGCCCCCTCATCGCCGAACATACAAGCATCGGGAGCGCCGCCAATACCAAATGAATCCATCATCAAAATTATTGCCCGAGCCATAACCAATCTCCTTTTGTAAAATAACCATACGATTATAATAACAAGCGCAAATCTATGGTCAAGCAATATCAAAATAAATCACACCACCCCGCACAATCTCAAGCACGCTCGAATAGTGGTGCAGATAGAGTGATTTGAAAGGCGGAAGTACCGGAGCGTACAAAATAGTACGCGAGGACACTTCCGTCCTGCGCAAATTGCTCTAGAAAACCTCTAGACAACCTCGACTAACTAATCTCCAATCCGCAACGCCTCTATAAACGCCGACTGCGGTACCTCTACTTTGCCGAACTGGCGCATACGGAGTTTGCCTTTTTTCTGTTTATCCAAGAGTTTGCGCTTGCGAGTTATATCACCGCCATAGCATTTAGCGGTTACATCTTTACGCATGGCAGAGATTGTCTCTCGTGCCACAACACGCCCTCCGATTGCCGCTTGAATTGGAATTTTGAACAAGTGTCTGGGAATAAGTTCTTTCAGGCGCTCGCAAATTTGACGCCCGCGCGATTCGGCCTCACTACGGTGACACAAGAATGCCAGTGCGTCAACAGGCTCTTCATTAATTAAAATTTGCACTTTTACCAAATCGGCTTCTTGATAACCGATAAGTTCATAATCAAAGCTGGCATATCCGCTAGTAATAGATTTCAACCGATCATAAAAATCAAAAACAATTTCATTAAGCGGAATCTTATATACCAACATTGCCCGAGAACCGACATAAGTGAGCTCGACCTGCTCGCCGCGCCGTTCGGTACAAAGCTTAAGCACTGCCCCCAAATATGTGTCTGGCACCAAAATTGTTGCTCGCACCATTGGCTCTTCTATAGCGCGGATAACACTCGGATCCGGCATATCGGCAGGATTATGCAAAGTTATATTATCGCCGTTGGTCAGATGGATTTTATAAGCAACTGATGGCGCGGTAGTAATCAAATCCAAATCGAATTCACGCCCCAACCGCTCTTGAATAATCTCCATGTGGAGCAATCCGAGAAATCCGCATCTAAAACCCAATCCCAATGCCGCAGAATTTTCATTTTGATAATCTATGCTGGCATCATTCAGCTTAAGCTTAGCCAAAGCGTCTTTAAGCAAATCATACTGACTGGAATCCACCGGAAAAATAGAGCAAAACACCACTGGAACCGACGGCTTAAAGCCTTTTAGCGGTTCGGCGCAAGGCTTTTTATTATCAGTGATGGTATCTCCGATATGGCAATCTCCCACACTTTTAATACTGGCGGTTATAAAGCCGACTTCCCCCGAATACAGTGCATCTACATCAGTCATTTTGGGCAAAAACACACCGACCTTTTCCACCTGATACACTGCGTTGTTGGACATCATACGAATTTGTTGTTTTTTGCGCAAAACACCATCATGGATTCGCACCAAAATAATCACGCCCAAATAGCTATCATACCAGCTGTCAATCAACAATGCCTTAAGCGGAGCATTTTCATCGCCTTGCGGTGCCGGCAACCGATTAACAATCGCCTCCAACAACTCCGGCACTCCCAAACCGGTTTTGCCCGAAGTTTCCACCGCGTCAGAGGCATCGATTCCTATCACATCTTCAATCTGCGCCTTAACGCGCTCCGGCTCTGCCGAAGGCAAATCAATTTTATTCAGCACCGGCACAATTTCATGATTATTATCGATTGCCAAATAGACATTCGCCAGTGTTTGCGCCTCAACTCCCTGTGTTGCATCAACCACCAACACCGAGCCCTCACAAGAAGCCAGAGAACGAGAAACCTCATAAGAAAAATCGACGTGCCCCGGAGTATCCATCAGGTTAAGTTGATAGGTTTTGCCATCTTTAGCCTTATAATTAAGGCGCACGGTTTGCGCTTTAATAGTAATGCCGCGTTCTTTCTCAATATCCATATTGTCCAAAACCTGCTCTATCATCTCGCGTTTTTCGAGTCCGCCGCAAGCTTCAATCAGCCGATCTGCCAAAGTAGACTTGCCATGATCAATATGGGCAATAATTGCAAAATTTCGGATTAAATCTAAATTATGTTCACTCATCTTATTATCTTAACCAGAATTAATATTTATGTTGAAAATACCCGAAAAATTTAATTACGCAACTAATATTTATCTATTGATTGACTGGCCAAACAATTTGAGGCATAATCTGAATATAGAACATAGGTATTATTTTAAGGGAGCAGGTCCAATGAAAAAGATGATAGACATTGATTTCGGTTCAACTCGTTATGACGAGTTGGTCGAGTTGCGTTACAAGATTTTGCTTGAACCGCTTGGACTTAAATTTCTGGATTCTCACCGCCAAAAAGAAATGAATTACCTTCATATCGGTTGTATTGAAAGCCTTGATGACAAGCTCATCGGCGGATTGATGCTGGCTCCGATAGATAACGATACCGTGCGTCTGTTGCAAGTTGCCGTAGAAACCAAATACCAGCATGAAGGCATTGGCCGCGCAATGGTTCAATACGCAGAAGAACGCTCCCGTGAAGCCGGATACAAAAAGATCTTTATCAATGCCAGACTAAGTGCAATTCATTTTTATGAAAAAGTCGGATTTCATCAGGAAGGCGATATTTTTGAAGAACAAGGATTAACCTTTGCCAAAATGGTTAAGGATTTATAGAAAAAAGGCGGCGACACCGGAGTTTACAAAAAGGTAAATGAGTATGTCGCCGTCCTGCGCAATCTCTAGCAAGCTCGGATAGTGGTACAGATAGAGTGATTTCTAGGTGCAGAAAAGTGGAGCGTACACGACTAGTACGTGAGCATTTTCTGTCACCGTAAAATCGCTCTAGATGTACCGCTAGACGAGCTTGCTCAAAAAATCAAGAAAACCCTGCAATATATACCCCGCCGACGAACTATCTAAAACTTGTTTCCGCTTGGTACGAGACATATCGACTTGATTGATTAAAAAACTTTCTATGGCGCGAGAAGATAAGCGCTCATCCCAAAAAGTGTATGGCAGGGGCAAAAATTTATAAAGCTCAGCGGCGAACTGCCTGACTTTGACTGCGGTTTCCCCTTCTTGCCCATTCATTTGCAATGGCAGCCCATAAACAATTCCTCCGACTTCTCGTTCTTCGGCCAGACGAACAATTTGCTTGATATCGTCTTTAAGATTGGTGCGAAAAATCGTTTTTTGCGGTGTTGCCACCATCCACAATAAGTCTGACAGTGCAACGCCTAATCGCTTATCGCCATAATCAAACCCGATTATTGCGGTATGCGGTTTAATTTGAGATTTAAATTCTTGAATATTCATAGGGAGAGTTTAACTGATTATGTTTCACTGTCAAGAGCGATAAAAATACTTTTCTCATATCTATACGCTAATTGAATTTTAACCAACTTAAGCTATCATTCAAACAATTTTAGATTCTAAATATGGAAGAAAAAACATGAAATTAAAATACATTTTGATACTTTTATGCGGACTTTTGGCGGCGGCACCGGCTCGCGCTGAATTGCAAATAGATGTCACCGGCGCCATGCGCGATCCCATGCCGATTGCTTTTCCGGAAATGATTCACGATGGATTCTGGGTCGGACGCTATGCCGGACAGATTCGCGATGTGGTTATTGCAGATTTAGAGCGTTCCGGTTTGTTTAAGATTATCAATGAACGCAGTTATATCCAAGAATTTAAATCCATGGATGAAGAACCGGCTTTTATTGACTGGAAAGCGATTAATGCCCAAGCATTGGTTCAAAGCTCGGTAAAAGAACTGGATTCCAACAATCTGCGGATAGAATTCAGACTATGGGATGTATACGCCGAAAATCAGATGAAAGGACAGTCTTTCACCACCACCAAAGACAACTGGCGCCGTGTAGCTCACGTTATGGCCGATGCCATCTACGAACGCCTTACTGGTGAAAAAGGCTATTTTGACACCCGCATTGTTTATGTTTCCGAAACCGGTCCTGCCACTCGCCGAGTTAAGCGTCTGGCCATTATGGATCAGGATGGAGAGAATCACAAATTTCTGACTTCCGGCAGTTCTTTGGCTCTTACTCCTCGTTTTTCTCCCAACCTGCAAAAAATTACTTATATGTCATACAGTGGCGATTCTCCGAGAGTATACATTTTGGACATTGAAACCGGCAAACAAATGTTGTTAGGCAACTTCCCCGGCATGACTTTTGCCCCACGTTTTTCGCCTGATAGCTCCAAAGTACTCCTAAGCTATGCCTCCGGCGGCAAAACCAATATCTATGAAATGGATCTCAAAACCCGCACCAGCAAACAGCTTACTTGGGGAAGAGCTATCGACACCTCCCCAAGCTACTCGCCGGATGGCAGCCAGATTGTATTTAATTCTGATCGCGGAGGCAACCAACAGCTCTACATTATGAACGCCGACGGCAGTGACGCCCACCGCATTAGTTTTGGCTCCGGACGCTACGCCACTCCGGTATGGTCTCCTCGCGGTGACTATATTGCCTTTACCAAAATGGCCGGCGGACAATTTTATATTGGTGTAATGTATCCTGATGGCAGTGGCGAGCGTTTGCTGGCCAGTGGCTATCTGGTAGAAGGTCCGACATGGTCTCCAAACGGACGCGTTCTGATGTACTTCCGTCAGGACAAAGGCGGACGCCGCAGCTCAGCTCCGGTTAAGCTTTATTCCATCGACCTGACAGGGTATAATGAACGCCAAATTATAACTCCGGCCGACGGCTCAGATCCTGCGTGGTCACCCTTATTGCCATAAAGCACAAGAAAACCGCTCTTTCTCAGAGCGGTTTTCTTTTTTGGGTTAACCTATCTTCTCAATAATTTCCGGCTGTTTTTTCGGTTGCTTATCTCCGACTTCAATCAACCGGCGCAAATTGTCTTGAGCAATTGCAAACTGCTCTTCGGTTTGAGCATGCACCACTGCCAACGGCGTCTGCTTATCAACTTTATCGCCGATTTGGCAAAAATCAGTATATCCGGTGGCATAATCCAATTTTTGCTCCGGAGTAATGCGCCCGCCTTTCAGCTCAATAATACTCAAACCAATTCCTCTGGTATCCTGATTGACAACATAGCCCTCCTGCAGTGCAAAAACCGGACGAACAATAGCCGCCTGCGGCATATATTTTTCAGGATTATCACAAAAATCCTTTGGTCCGCCAAGCGCGGCAACCATTTGCGCAAATTTCTCCAAAGCCTGCCCGTTATCCAACACCTGTTGCAACTTGGCTTTTGCCGCATCTAAATCAACCGCTGTCTTGCTCAACACCAGCAATTCCGCACAAAGCTCCAATGTGATTTTATGCAAACGAGCATCCACATTTTCACCTTTAAGATAATCGACAGCTTCCTTAACTTCAACAGCATTACCGGCGGCGCGTCCCAGCACCTGATTCATATCGGTTAACACTGCCTTGGTTTTGCATCCGGCGGCATTAGCCACATTAACAATTGAGCGAGCCAACTCCCGCCCGCGTTCCAAATTCTCCATAAACGCGCCGTTACCACACTTCAAATCCATAACTAAACAGTCCAATCCGGCGGCCAATTTCTTAGAAAGGATCGAAGCAGTAATCAGCTCAACCGATTCAACCGTTCCGCACACATCGCGCAGAGCATAAATTTTTTTATCCGCCGGAGCCAAGCTGCCGGTCTGTCCGATAATAGCGCACCCAACCTCTCTAACCACTTTCTTAAACAATTCATTGCTCGGCACCGTCTGATATCCTGCAATTGAATCAAATTTATCCAAAGTTCCGCCGGTATGCCCCAATCCGCGTCCTGAAATCATCGGCACATATACGCCGCAAGCCGCCAACATCGGCGCCAACATCAAACTGACCTTATCGCCGACCCCACCGGAAGAATGTTTATCAACCACCGGCGCATCAAGTTCTGCCCAGTTTAAAACATCGCCGGAATCCCGCATTGCCTGTGTCAACGCGGTAGTCTCGGCAACATTCATCCCGTTTAAAAATATCGCCATAGTCAGCGCCGCAGCCTGCGCATCGACAATACTTCCATCAGTCACACCCTTGATAAAAAAATCTATCTCCTCTTTGCTAAGCGGAAGTTTGTTACGTTTACGCCGAATAATTTCCTGTGGTAACATATCTAAAATCCTTGTTCTATGGTTTTTAACAAATCGTCCAATACCGAACTGGCGCCAATTCTGAATCGAGCAGGCGTCGGCCATGCCGGATCCAAAATAGCATTAGCCAACACCAAATATTTTTTTGCGTCTTCGGTTGTTTTGATTCCTCCGCTTGCCTTAAAACCGGTTTTACCGCCATTGGCTCTTATAACCTCCAAAATAGCGTTAGCAGCCTCCGGAGTAGCCGAGACTTTGGTTTTTCCGGTAGAAGTTTTAACAAAATCCACCTTTGCATCAATGCACATTTGCGTGGCTTTTTTAATCAAAGACGTGCTTTTCAGTTCACCGCTTTCAATAATAATCTTCAAGAGCTTACCGACTGTCGTTTCACGGCACATATCCAAAAAGCTGCGGCAAACTTCCTCATTACCGCTCAACAAATCCCGATATGGCAAAACCGCGTCTATTTCATCAGCTCCGGCCTTAATTGCTTTTTTTATTTCTTTTTCCACGCTCTTAATATCATTGCCGCCGGCAGGAAAATTCACCACCGTTGCGATATTTACCCCTTGAGGCGCTGCCGCCAAAGCAAATGGAATAAATTCCGGATAGATACAAACCGCCGCGGCGTTGCCATATTTGGTGACTGCGCGTTTGCACAAATCTGTAATACTCTCTTTGGTATCGTCATGACTAAGCGAAGTTAAATCCAGCGAACTTATCAATATTTTGGCAGCTGTCACATTATCCATTATAATTCTCCGACAAATTTTTTAACCAAAAGAATCAGACTGCTTGAGGCCTTAGCCGCGGTAGCCAAAGTCTCCGCATGAGAGGGCGCGCCGCCTTCAATTCCGGTGCAATAATTAGTCAGCGCCGAAACTCCCAATACCTTAATACCACAATAAGCCGCTGTCATTGTCTCCGGAACTGTCGACATTCCATTGGCATCTGCTCCCCAAACTTGACACATTTTAATTTCTGCCGGCGTCTCAAAATTTGGACCGGAAAGCATACAATACACTCCCTGATGCAGAACAATTCCATTGTCACGAGCAATTTTCATCGCCAACTCGCGATACTGCGCCGTATACACATTATTCATATTCGGAAATCTCGGACCGAACCGCTCATCATTAGGACCTATAAGCGGGTTAAAGCCACTCATATTAATATGATCAGAAATCAACATCAAATCACCGGGTTTATTTTCTTTGCGCAAAGAACCGGCGGCGTTTGTCACAATCATATTCTCGATTCCCAACCACTTAAACGCTTTGATTATATTGGCGATTGTCGCCGGCTGATACCCTTCATACAGGTGCACCCGCCCCTGCATGCACAAAACTTGCTTTCCTTCCAACAAACCGGCTATCAAGCGTCCTTTGTGCCCTGCTACGGTACTAACCGGAAATCCGTCAATTTCTGAATAATCAATATATTGAGGATTTTCAATCTCATCAGCCAATCCCCCCAATCCGCTTCCCAAAATAATCGCAATTTTAGGTTCAAGCCCATTCAGCCGTTTTTTTATTTGCTCGGCCATCGCAATTGCAACATCGCTCATCTTCTAAAACTCCGAAAAGCTGCAGGGCAGAAGCTCTGCAAGGTTAGTTGATTTTTGGATTCCGTCTTTATTTGCCAAATATACAGCCGCATTTTTGTTGGCAAATTCAGCAATCCGCTGCCGACACGCTCCGCAAGGCGAAATCAATTGCTTACTGTCTGCATATACTAACATTTCCACAATTTTTTTGCCCCCGCCTGCTATCATTGCGGCAATCGCCCCCGCCTCAGCACAAGTTCCCACCGGATAAGAGATATTTTCGACATTACAACCGGCATAAAAATTATTGTCATCGGCCAAAATTGCCGCTCCTACGGCAAATTTAGAATATGGACAATATGCTTTTTCCGCTGCGTTTCTGGCTAAATCAAAAAGTTTTTGGGTATTATTCATATCTTGCCTTTGTCAGTTAAAAGTTTTATTAATAATATAGCATAATAATAAAGCCTTAAGATAAAAGCAAAGACTATTTATCGCCCGTGCAAATTTGAAGGAGATAACCTCGTGAAAAAACTGTTGCTTATTTTGCTGATACTGTTGATAACCGCGGCCGCCGGCGCTGCCTTTTACATCAGTTCAATCGATTGGAACGAGCACAAAAGCGTTATTGCCAAACAGTTCAGCGAGGCCACCGGCAAACAGATTAACTTTGCCGGCCCCATATCTTTTAAGATTCTCCCCTCCCCATATTTGAGCGCAACCAATGTAAAAATTCTCAACCCCGCCGGAGAAGACAAATCCAAACCTTTGGTAGAGATAAAGGATTTGGTTGCTACGCTGTCTTTATCCCATCTGATTAAGGGACAATTCGAAATCCAACACATGGAATTGCGCAATCCGCAAATCAACCTTGAACTTTTGCCAAGCGGTCGGCTTAATTGGGAGTCTGACCTTGATCCGGAACAACGCCGCGCCATAGAGGAATCTCACTTTGCGCTCAACAGCGTCAGCATCGGCGGCGCCACTCTCAATCTTGTTGATACAACGCATAACATCGACATAAAACTAGAAAATCTTAATGGTGAGATCATTGCCCAAAGCATTATGGGACCCTACCGCATTGAGGGCAACTACACCAAAGACAACGTGCCTGAAGGCTTTGCTGTTTCTTTGGGGCAACTGTCCGACAGTTTTACCACCACGCTCAATTTGGTTATTACCCACCCCACTTCAGAGAGCTACATCCGTTTTGATGGCAATTTCAATCTGGCCAATCAGGTTATCAATGGCAACGTGATTGTTGAATCAAAAAAGCTGCATGACTTTTGGACTGCCAACATCAAGAGCCTCAGTCTACCTGACTTTTATGATTATCCGCTGGCCATTACCTCTGATATTAACTTCACTCCCCAGCAACTCACGTTGTCCAACATTGTTGTAAAATACGGCAACACTCAGGGCGCCGGCAATCTGCAACTGCCGTTTAATGACGGATTCGGCAACGGCGGCGTCACTCCCCGCATTGACATGGCTTTTAACCTTACTGACCTAGATTTGACGCCTTTTGCTCAAACTCTCAACAATTTCATAGCCGACCATGCGGCCGGAAAAAGCGAATACTCTCCGGAATTGGATTTTGACATATTGGCCGATATCAAAGCCGTTCGCACCACCTACAAGAATCAGCAACTCAAAAATTTTGAACTGAGTTTTGATATTGTAGAAAACATCTTAACCTTAAACAACCTCAGCGCCACTCTGCCGGGGGACACAGATTTCAGCGTCAAAGGTTCGGTCTCCGCCTTTGAAAACGAGCCTTTTTACAATCTTGACACCACCCTCAACTCCAATGATTTTCTCAAAACGCTTAACTGGCTTGAGATTGCCCCCAACGTCAGCACTGCCGCCACCTACCGCAAAGCTGTAGGCAATGCCAAATTCTCCGGCACTCTGCGGCGGATTCAGGTTTCCCCGTTTAAATTTACGTTGGACAAGAGCTCTGTTTCCGGTGAGGCTGGAATTAAACGCGGCGCCAGAGATGACATTATGCTGATTATCAATGCCGACATGATTAACTTTGACAACTATATAAGTTCGCTTCCCAACGAAGAGCGTGAAAAAAACTGGGCGCAACGCATGGCTTACCGTTTCTCCAAGCTTGGATTCCTCAATGACTTTGACATGCAGATTACGGCCAGAATGGATGTTGGCATTTATGAAAAAATGCCGTTTGAAAAAGTAAATTTCCAAGCCAGCCTGTTGGATGGGAAAATGGACATCAGCAATCTGCAGATTGGTTCTGTAGCCAGCTCCAAAATTGAGTTATCCGGACAATTAAACGGATTCGGCAAGACACCGACTTTCAAAGGGCTTAACTTCAATATTCAAACTGACAATGTTGCCGCGCTGATTAACAAACTTGAATTTAAGGCGCCTAACTTAGATTACAAAAAGCTCCATGATTTTCAAATTATCGGCGCTGCCAACGGCAACATTAATACCTTTGCCACCACCTCAAAAATAAGATTTGAGAACCTAGAGGCCTCCTATAGTGGTCTGGTAAACCGTAGCGGAGAGCAGATCAAATACAACGGCGATTTAGAGCTCAAGCACCCAGACTTTGCCAAAATGCTCAATAACCTTAATTTTGAATACACGCCGCAAGCATCATCTACAGGGTTAATTAATCTAAAAACAACCATTGACGGCACGGTTGAAAATTTTCAAGCCAAACCGTTGGTCGTTAACATCGGTTTCAACACCTTCAGCGGCAGCCTTAACCGCAAAACCGATTCTAATGGCCGAACCGCCATTCAAACCGAACTGGATATCAACAAATTTGAAATAGAGCGTTTCTTAAACAAAAATACGTCCGCCGCCGCTCCGGCAATTACCGGACTAAAATCAGATACTTCGGTAGAATTTCTGCCTAAACCTCTTTGGTCAAAAGACAAAGCTGATTATAGTTTTTATCGCTCTTTCGATATAGATGGCAAGTTCAACATTCAAGAACTCAATTACCGTCAAAACAGCTTTTCCAATACGCAAACTGAACTTTCGCTGAACAACGGAAACCTTGATATTAAGTCTTTTTCTTCCGACTACTTAGGCGGCAAACTCAATGCTGATGCCCGCTTGCAGATGAATGACCGCCCGATTGTATCAGGAAAAATATCGCTAAAAGGCGCAGATACCGACAGCCTCAACGCCGGCGGCTCTGTCTACGCGCTCAAAAACGGCACTTTTGACTTTACGTCTGATTTTGAAAGCGTTGCTGACAGTGAATTTGACTTTGTTTCCGGCCTCAATGGCAAAGCTGAGTTTGATTTTTCTAACCTAAATCTCAAAGGTTGGAATTTGCCCAACATTTATCAAGACATCACCAAGCGCGAAGATCCGGACGGATTGTCAGCTCTGGTAAAAGAAAATCTGCTTTCCGGCAGCACTTCTTTTGAGCACTTCAAAGGCTCAGCTCAAATTTCTGCCGGCAAGATTACTTTGAACAACGCTGTTATGAATAACGCCGATTCCACCATAACCTTAAGCGGCGACGGCAGCCTGCCGGAATGGAGCATGAACATATTATTCAGCGCCAAATATCAAGAGCCGCAATATCTTCCGGGGTTTGCTTTTTCGCTCAAAGGACAAGCGGATTCTCCGCTTTTAGATATTGATGTCAGCGCCCTGTATAATCTTTACAAAAGCCGCCAAACCAAAAAAGAAGCTGATGTCAAAGCAGCAGAAACAGCACTCAAAAATCATCTGACTTCTCTAATTGACAATCAAAAAAACGCCGCTAAGGCTCTAAGTTCAGACATTTCTGCCGTTATGTCCGAAGCTCTGGACAAACAGCAGCATGCCTTCAGCAATGAGGCCGGTGTTTCTTATGCAGATATCCGCAAACAGCTTGATACCTTGTCGTCAGACCTGACACAAAACATCAATAAGTCAGAAACCGCAGAAGCCAATGATGAGCTGATTAATGCGCTAACGACAGCTAACACGCAGGCAACCGCCAAACTTGAAGAATTGCGCGGCAAAATAAAGAGCGCCTATCTGGCCGATCAAAAAAAGAATATTCAAAGCACCTATAATCAAATTGTAGAAAGCCACAATCAGGCCAAACAGCTAAGCTTTCAATACAATGGTGCCAAAGATGGCTTTGCCTCCAGATTAGCCGCCATTATAACCGACTTCAAACCAGCGGCAGACAGCAACATCAGCGGCTGGCACAGTTTTATTGAAGACAAACTTGAAAACTTTGATAATCAGGACAAACAGCTTTTGGACGACTTCAACAAAATTCAAAAATCAGATAATATTGAAGAAGTTGAACAATACAAATCGCAAATCCAAAGCCTGCGCGACGCCGCCGCAACAGATTTGCGCGAGTTGGAAAACAGCATCTCGGAATACCGCGACTACACCGAAAAGAAAGTTGCCGCCCAAGAAGAAGCTTATGCCGCCAAACTAAGAAACGAGGAAGTCCAGCGCAAGCTTGAAGAAAACACCGGTTCAATCAGCATCAAAAAGAGCGGCCGTACGGTCACTGTGCGCCGTAACATTGAAGATATTGAAAAAGCAGAAGAATTGACGGAAGAACAAGAAGTAAAGGTATTGGATTTTTCCAAACCCAAAGCCAAAATTGAAACTCCGTCTTCCTCTAGCAATATAAACGTTGTTAAAAAAGGGCGCACAAGAAGGTAATTAGGCTTGTCGAATTGAAATTTGCAATATATATTAGCAGGCATAATAACTATTATTTGGAGTTTTATGATATGCTCAAAAAGCCTGAAGTTTGTATTATTCCGGTCGCCGGATTATCAACTCGCAATCTTCCTTCAACCAAAGCTCTGCACAAAGGTTTTTTAACCCTGCACAGCAAACCGATTATTCAATATGCCATTGATTCCTGCAAAGAAATAGGCATTAAAGAAGTTATATTCATCTACAGCGACCAATCTTGCAAAGGTCTGTTTGAAAAACACTTTTCCCCTTATCCGTGGTTAGAAAATCACCTGCTAGAAAAAGGCAAACTTGATTTGCTCAAGGTGGTTCAAGACATTATCCCCGCCGGCATGAAGTTCTCGTTTGCCGAGCAAAAAGAGCCCAAAGGCAACGGCCATGCCGTGCTGATGGCCAAAGAGCTGGTTGGTGATCGTGATTTTATCGTTATGTGGGCAGATGACGTATATGTCAACCCTCATGGCGGCAAGGGCATTTTGGCTCAGTTGCTTGATATCTATCAAAGATACGGCGGCATGGTTGATCATGTTCAGGTTTTCCCTGATGAAGAAATTGTTCGCTATGGCGTTTTGGAAGGCGCCGTTCAAGAGGGCAATGTTGTGCACGCCACCGGCAAAATTGAAAAACCCGCCAGAGATAAGATTCCCTCAAACTTTGGTAGTCTCGGCCCCTATATCTTGCCCAATGAGATTATGAACATTCTGCCTGAAGTCAGCAAAGGCACCAACGGCGAGATTAATCTTGCCGATGCAATGGGATTAGCCGCCAAACGCGGCATCAAATTGACCGGAGCCATTTGCGACATTGAGCGCTTTGACTGCGGCACCAATAAAGAGCTTGAAAAATCAAATCTACGTCTCAGTCTGATGGAAGACCCCGAACTCAGAGATTATTGCTGCAAAATTCTTAAAGAATGCGCCGCTTAAACATTGTCAACATTCCACAACTTATAGTTCCTCTTTTAACTACAAAAGAGGAACTATTTTTATTGGCAACGTAATACAACCACCAGCATTATCACTCTGAGTGCAACGAAGAGTCCATTAATGCTGGATTCTGGCTTTCTCTAGAATGACCCGCACGGCGGGCGGCGGTGCGAAGCAGCACAGGCATTTGCAAGAATTTACTCGCTTACTCGCCATTGGCTCGGCGCTCGGGATAGAGTCGGACTTGTCGTCCGGTGTCATTCCGGCGAACGCCGGAATCCAGTGAAAAAACATGTCATGCCTCGATTGCGGAACGCAATCGTCAGGGCATCTTCCGTACTAACATTTAAAAAGCTCGGAAGACCGCTGGACCTCGGACGAGAATACTCGCCTCTCGGAGCGGTGACAGTCTTTATTCTATCTCACCTCCATCTAAATCGTCTAGCTTAGTAAGTTCGCCAAGGCTCACTAACCTTGCCAATTCCAACTAAGCCTCGCTGCCCAGCGCTGGCGCTTGCTTGCTCGGCAAGTTTCATTGCTTGGCTCATAAAAATAATCATTACTTTGATTATTTTTATTTCACAGGGTCACTTGTTTACTAATTTCGCTGCGTTTGCTCACGCCGCACTAGCTCAACAAGTAAACTTACGTCGCTTGCGGTAAAAACAACTGGAGCAACGGTTGTTTTTATCCTCGCGCCCCGTCGATGGGGAAGACTTAGATGGCATTAAATTTTAAAAGAGTTTCATGACTGCCTGTGCGGCTTGTGACGCTAATGAGAGAGAGTTAATCGCCAACTGTTGTCTTGTTTGCAATGCCAGCATATTGGCGGATTCTTCGTTCATATCAGCTAAAGTTAATTTATCCGCGCCCTCGGTGAGAATATTTATCAAATTCTCCGTGAAATCTTGCCGACTGGTGATAATTGAATAATTATTCCCCAGCTCCGCGGTAAAAGCTCTGATACTTTTCAAGGCGCCGGCGATTTCTCTGAGGCTTTGGGCAATGTCGCCTGATTCTGCCAATCAACCGTATTTAGCCCTAATGAGCCTGCTGACATATCCTTGCCAGACACGTTCAAATCAGCGCTGCCGCTCTCATTAAACCGCACATTGAGCTTGTCTTTTTTGAGCAGGTTTGTGCCCTTATATGAAGCGTCTTTTATCACTGAATCATACTGACCGACTATCTCTGAATATTGCTTACTATTTTCCTTTGCCTCATTTTTGTATTTATAATCCATACTGCGATTAGCATTCTGTTCTTTGAGCCAATCCAAACTTGGCACGGGGTCAGCCACTACTCCCGCAACTTCCACAAATCCCGCCGGCATATTATTACCGTTCATGGTATTATCACTAATCGCCTTCTCTGCTTTGTAAACCTTACCATTCACACTCATCTTTGAACCGGATACGGCTTTGATAGTTGTCTTAGCCTGAGAACTATCAAAAAGATTTTGCGTAACACTTATGTTAGTTTTAGACACTTGAGAATTAATATTGAATGTCAAGTTGTTGCTATAATCAGTGAATTGACTAGCTCTAATATTTAAGATAGCTTTATCGTTGATATTATAAGTACCGCCAGCCAAACCATACATTGTCTGAATATTCACTTTTGCATTGCCATTAAAATTTGATGTACCTTCTGCAAATCCAAATAATCGTGACGATATATTTAAGGTTGCGTTATTTTCAACATTTAAGCTTGTAACACCTATACCTCTAGAACCATTCTGCAGCATATTTATATTTACGACCCCATATACATGCGCATCAGAATTGTTTATTGCAAATGATACAACGTGAAAGTTGCCATGTGGACTAACTTTTGCCTCCGCAATTGTATTTACGCCATAAAATCCTATAGTTGTACCCCCAAATATTCCATACGAACATATACTACTATCTTGATAATAACTATTCTGCTCACTGTTATCCATAAGAATATCTAAATTTTGCAATATCTGATTAGAAGTATTGGCAAAATTAATTACGTAGCCTTTTGCTGACTTTCTTGTTATCGCTTTAATTGAAACATCGGAAAGAAGTAGATTATCTGCTTCTGCTTTAATGCCATCTTTAAGCCCTAGTTTTTCTAAGTCTATACTGATTTGCGAGAATTTATCGGTGTCCGGCTCTGATACTCCGTAGTAGCCAACGCCGACTAAGTTTTGTCCTTCTTTTAAGGTTATGGTATCTTCGGCAATTATGTTGCCATAAACAACGATATTGCCGGCTTTGCCGCTATCCAGCGCGGCTTTAAGCTCACTCCAATTGCTGACAACTGCGGATACGTTGTCTTGAGATTCAAACCATTCCTTGCTGGGAATCTTTGCTGTTTCCAGCGCGGACGTGGCAACAGCCGCGGCCTGCTCTAGGAATGTGGCGCCGGTTTCTAAGGCAGTGGTGGCGGTTTTGATGGTGCTCACCGCCTGTCCCATTGAGTCAAGCAGAGAGTCTAAATCATTAGCGCGGTTGGTTAATGAACGCGCGGTGTAGTATGAACTGGGATTATCGATTGCGGAATTTACTTTGTTGCCGGTAGCAAGTTTGTTTTGGGTAGAGCTAACCTGCCTGCTGATGTTCTGCAGGCTCAATAAGTTACTGCGCATACTCGCAGTTAAACTTATCTTTCCAGTCATACTCTCTTTACTCCTTTTCTCACCCCTACCCAGCCTTCCCCGTCAAGGGGAAGGTGCTTGATTGTGCTGGTTTTTGTCGCACTTCCTCAAGTTATAAATAAAACCTAAGCGCAAATTTTTCCAGTACTAACACTTAGTTTTCAACAACTATCGACAGGTTGTTTTTATCCTCGCGCCCCGTCAAGGGGGAGGACTTACAAAGCTACAAAAACAAAAGCTGAAAATTCATTTTTGAATTTTCAGCTTTTTATATTACACAATCTCTAGCAAGGTCGGATAGTGGTACAGATAGAGTGATTTCTAGGTGCTGAAAAGCGGAGCGTACACGATTAGTACGTGAGCATTTTCTGTCACCGTAAAATCGCTCTAGATGTGCCGCTAGACGAGCTTGCTCACCCAGCGAGCTTGCCAGTATCAGCGTGTCAACGCCTTATACCTCACCCTATGCGGTCTGGCGGCCTCTTCGCCAAGACGACGGATTTTATCTTTTTCATATTCTTCATAGTTGCCTTCAAACCATTCAACGTGACCATCGTCCTCATAGGCTAGAATATGGGTTGCCAAACGATCTAAGAACCAACGATCGTGCGAAGTCACCAGTACGCAACCGGGGTAATTCATTATTCCTTCTTCAAGCGAGCGAAGAGTATCAACGTCCAAATCATTGGTGGGCTCATCAAGCATAATTACATTGGCGCCCTTACGCAACATTTTGGCCAAATGAACACGGTTGCGCTCACCGCCGGAAAGCTGCCCGACCTTTTTCTGCTGATCGCTACCTTTAAAATTGAACTGCCCGACATAAGCACGAGACGGCACCTCTTTTTTACCTAGCTGTATCATATCCAAACCGTCAGAAATTTCTTCCCACACATTTTTGTTCGGGTCCAACTCATCACGAGTTTGGTCAACATAGCCAAGATCAACGGTGTCACCTAATCTGATTTCTCCGGAATTTGGCTTCTCCTGTCCGGTAATCATCTTAAATAAAGTGGTTTTGCCGGCCCCGTTAGGACCAATAATTCCCACGATTGCCCCCTTAGGAATCTTAAACGACAAATCATCAATCAATACTCTATCCCCAAACGATTTGCTGATATGATTGGCCTCAATCACCAAATCTCCCAAACGTTCAGTCATCGGAATTGTTATATTGGCGGTATTTATTTTGTCTTTAGACGCCTGCGCCAATAATTCGTCATAAGCATTAATACGTGCCTTAGATTTCGCCTGACGCGCTTTGGGATTCTTTTGAATCCACTCCAATTCATTAGCCAAAACCTTCTGACGAGCGGTTTCTTCGCGAGCCTCTTGCTCCAAACGTTTTTGCTTTTGTTCCAACCAAGAAGAATAGTTCCCCTCATAAGGAATCCCCTGACCGCGATCAAGTTCCAAAATCCAGCCGGTTACATTATCCAAGAAATAGCGGTCGTGGGTAACCATAACCACTGTTCCTTTGTAATCCTTAAGATGATTCTCCAACCAAGCCACAGATTCGGCATCTAAATGGTTAGTCGGCTCATCCAATAAAAGCATATCCGGCTTAGAAAGCAACAAACGACACAAAGCCACGCGACGTCGCTCACCACCGGAAAGTTTGGTAACATCGGCATCTGCAGGCGGGCAACGCAAAGCATCCATTGCGATTTCAATTGTGCGCTCCAAATCCCAACCATTGCAGGCATCGATTTTTTCTTGCAATTCTGCTTGTTCATTAATCAGATTATTCATTTCTTCATCGGTAAGCTCTTCGCCAAAACGCATAGAGACTTCCTCAAACCGCTTGAGCAAATCGCGTGTTTCTGCCAAGCCGTCCATAATATTTTCCATCACATTTTTGTTAGGATCTAGCTTTGGCTCTTGCTCCAAATATCCGACCTTAATACCATCAGCAGCCCATGCCTCGCCATTAAAATCTTTGTCAACTCCTGCCATAATTTTGAGCAAAGTAGACTTACCGGCGCCGTTCACACCCAGCACGCCGATTTTTGCCCCCGGCAGAAAAGACAAGGTAATCCCCTTAAAAAGTTCTTTTCCTCCCGGAAACACCTTGGTCAAATTTTGCATAACAAAAACATATTGGACTGCAGCCATTTTTATCTCCTAAAATTTATTGATTGGCTTTGAATATACAGATTAAAACGCAAAAAGCAACCTAATTTAATCAGCGGCGGCGAATACGCCCCACCGTTGGCGCCGCCAAACCGCCGCCATTAGCTCTGGCAATATTATCGTCAACCACATCTACTTTGGTGATGGTACCTTTTACACCATTATAAATAGCTTTAGCCGCTTCACGATCTTTGTTATTCTTATATATCAGGCTGGCATCATACGGCTGGCGCGGTGTAAGAATTTTTCCGTCCGGCATTTTAATAGTGCCATCAGTATAAAGCACCGCCTTAAATATATCTTGTTTATCAAAACGACGATTAATAGCCGCGCACTCATAAAAGCCGTCCAACTCTTTAGAAATATAGGCATTGGCTTTTTCTTCCGAATAAGCATATATGGCATCATTTTGCAGTTTATCAGACGGAGATTTGGTTAGCAGAATAGCCCGCGCCAACATTTCAAAAGTATCATATTTACTGGAGCCGCAAGCCAAACCTTGTCCGGCTATAGCTCCCAAGGCGCGAACCTCTTCAATATAGGGCATCTGAGCCCGTACCGGATTAGCAAATAATACAAACAACGCCAAGGCAATATATTTTTTCATTTTCAATCTCCGCAAAAACACAAGGATTATATACAAGAAGAGAGATAAAATCAAAAGCAATCTCAAATTTTTACCAAAGAATCTAAAATATAAGTTGACAAAGCGCATTATTTGTCATAAGTTGCGGTTAACTTTTTACAGGTAAGGATAGAGAAATGAAAGTTTACAGCTCTTTGAAAAGCAAAAAAGTTCGCGATAAAGACTGCAAAGTTGTTCGTCGTAAAGGTCGCGTATATGTAATCAACAAAAAGAACCCCAAGCTGAAAGCTCGTCAGGGTTAGTTTGTTAAACAAGCTTTTATGGTTTTAAAAAACTCGCTGTCTTTAAGCGAGTTTTTTTATTTTACAAGATTCCCCGCTAGCTCACCTGCTTTGCACTATCTCCGGCAAGCTCGGATATAGTAGTACATGAGCATTTCGACAACCGCACAATCTCTAACAAGCTCGGATAGCGTGCGTGAATAATAAGATTTTAGGGTGGCGACACCGGAGTTTACAAAAGGGTAAATGAGGATGTCGCCGACCTGCACAAATTGCTCTAGAAAACCTCTAGACAACCTCGCCTCCAGCGAGGTTGCTTCACTTAATATAGACCGTATGCAGCATATTAGTCCGCCCCCTTACATTCAGCGGAAAACCGGCAGTAATGATTATATGGTCGCCGGATTGGGCGTATTTATTGGCTACGGCAACTTTTACGGCAGCATCTTCAACATGGTCAAACTTTTTGAAGCTTACCTTATTGATAAACGGACGCACTCCCCATACCAACACCAGACGACGAGCCACTGCAATATCCGGCGTTAGTGCCAAAATTGGCAAATACGGACGCTCGCGAGCCGTCAAGAATGTGGTCAAACCGGATGTTGTGTAACTTATAATAGCTTTAACATTCTTCAAAATGCAAGAAAGCTCGCTGGCGGCAAAAGTTATTGAATCCGCCTCGGTAGCATTGCTGGGACGGCGGCGCGCAGTCTGGGTCAACTCATAGAACAAAGGATCTCCTTCAACCTGCTTAACAATTTTATGCATCATTTTTACAGCTTCTACCGGATATTTGCCGGCAGCGGTTTCCGCCGACAACATAACCGTGTCCGCGCCATCATACACTGCGGTTGCCACATCAGAAACCTCTGCGCGAGTCGGATTTGGATTATTAATCATCGACTCCAACATCTGTGTAGCAATAATCACCGGACGCGCATACTTACGGCAAGCAGAAACGATACGTTTTTGCAAAACCGGAACATTTTGAATCGGACATTCGACGCCCAAATCGCCACGCGCCACCATAATGGCGTCTGATTCCTGAATAATGGCATCTAAATCCTCAATCGCGCTGGGTTTTTCCAATTTAGAAATAACCCAAGCTTTGCCATTCACCAGTTTTTTGGCCTCGCGCACATCTTCAGCGCGCTGCACAAAAGACAAGCCGATCCAATCGACTCCCAGCTTAAGGGCGAATTTCAAATCATCTCTGTCTTTTTCGGTAATCGCCGAGATGTTTAGCTGAGTATTTGGCAGATTAACGCCTTTATGGCTTGAAATATAGCCGCCAACTTTTACTTTAGTAACAGCATGATCTTTATCACAACTTTTTACATTCAAAACAATGTAACCATCGTTAACCAGCAGGTCATCACCGGGCTTGAGCGCAGCAAAAATCTCCTTATGCGGCAAACACACGCGTTGATTATCACCGGGTTTAGGATCCATATCCAAAGTAAAGGTCTGTCCTTCTTTGAGCAACACTTTATCTTCTTTAAATACCCCAACTCTGAGTTTTGGCCCCTGCAAATCTGCCAAAATAGAGATAAACCGCCCTTTTTCTTTTTCCAACTGACGAATAATTTTCACTCTGGCCTTGTGCTCGGCATGTGTCCCGTGGCTAAAGTTAACCCGAAAAGCATCAGCGCCGGCATCTATCAGTTGTTCCAACTGTTCGCGAGTAGCAGAAGAAGGGCCGATTGTGGCCAAAATTTTAGTATGTGTATCAGTAGGCATAAAATTTCTCCTTAATCAAAAAGCTTGCTCAAATTTACACCCAAATAGGTTAACAAGCTATTATTTTTAATATAATGTTTTGCAAAAATTATCACTTGTCAAAATGTTTCTTATTTGCTAGTTTTCTTAACAATATAACACCAACCAAGGAGATTAGAATGACAGAAGAAACCAAAAATGAAGTCGGTGGAATTGCCGCCGATCGCCTGCGCTCGCTGATTGAACGCATTGAGCACCTCGAAGAAGAAAAAGCCGCCATTGCCTCTGACATCAGAGACATCTTCGCTGAAGCCAAGTCTGCCGGATTCGATGTCAAAATTATGCGCGCCGTGCTCAAACTGCGCAAGATGAATGCCGCCGACCGCGATGAGCAGGAATTTTTGCTTGATACTTACCGCAAGGCGCTGGATATCTAAGCCGTTCTCAAATCAAAGGCCGCTTAAATAAGCGGCCTTTTTTTTGTTATTCCTTTTTGTCTTCTTTCTTTTCTGGTATTGATGTCTCCGACTGCGCTACACGAGTACCATTAAGATTTGTCAGAAACTGAGATTCAATTTTTACATATTGTTGGAACAACCATCTGGACTGAGAAAGCACAAAGATTGACCCCACCGCCATCAGTAGCGTAACTTTTGGATTCTCGGTCAACAACTGGTGCACCACCGTAACAATAAAGAACAAAACCACCAAAAGTCTAAAGCTTGTCAACAATATCAGTGGCAAACGGTTGATTTTCTTGGCTGTCCACAGTTTATAATAAAGCGCCGCTGTTTTGTGGTTTGATACAAAAAAGTTACGAGCGTTTTCGGTTTCTCCCTCAACCGAACAGATACCAAAACTATCTTCTATGGTTTTGCTGATTGACTGTTTGGTTTCTTCCGCATTGCGACGACTTATTTTGCAAAGCACATTTGCAACTTTTTCCTTAATAAACACCGGCAATATGGTTTCCCACCCAATAAGCGCCTTCAAAAATGGTGACATCATCGCCAATGTTATCAAGGTCGTAACAATTCTGGCCGGCATATTAGGCAGTATCCCCGCCACAAAAGGTTTAACAAAAAATATAGAAAGCCCCAAAATTGCCGACAATATCATCGAAAACAACACCATTCGCAAAGAATAGTTCTTAAACAACAACTTCCAGCGACGCTCTTCCATTCGTGTTTCATTAGCCAGCGCCGTAGTGCGCTCCAAATATTTATCCAATTTTTCCGGTAGCATTTTTGATATCCGTTTATAGACCGGATCCGCCGCCTTTATCATTAGCGGAGTCAAAAAAGTGGTAATAACCGACACCGCCACAATAATCGGATACACCTTGGCATCGAGCACCCCGATACTCATACCGAGGCTGGCGATAATAAATGCAAATTCACCAACCTGTGCCAAAGAAAATCCGCCCTGAATCGCCGTCTTTAGTCCTTGTCCGGAGCACAAAAAACCAAAACAAGAGAAAAACACTTTACCCGCAATCACAATCAAAGTAATCACCATAATTGGCTTGGCATAAACAATCAGCATAACCGGATCAACCAGCATTCCCACCGATACGAAGAACACCGCCCCAAAAAAGTCTTTGAGCGGTTTTAAGATATTTTCGATTCTTGAGATAATCTCGGTTTCGGCCAAAATTGAGCCCATAATAAACGCGCCTAACGCCGAAGAATATCCGGAATATGTAGCCAACAACACCATACCGAAACACATGCCGATAGTTATCAGCAGCAACAACTCATCGTTTAGCATCGGCGTAATCTTTTTAAGAATAGTCGGCACCAGATATATCCCGAAGATAAAGCACAACACCAAAAAGAAAATCAATTTAAGAGTGCTGATAATTAATTCCTGACTGTCTATAGTGCTGCCCAGAGCAATCGTTGGCAACAAAACCAACAACAAAATTCCCACAATATCTTCCACCACCAACACACCAAACACCAGACTGGTAAAATTCTGCCGTTTAACATTCAAGTCATCAAAGGCTTTGATGATAATGGTGGTAGATGACATCGAAATCATACTGCCCAAAAAGAAACTGTCTGTTACCGACCAACCCAGCATCAACCCTACATTATAGCCCAAAAACAGCATAAACAAGATATTGGCCATCGCGGTAATCATTGCCGATTTGCCAACATTTATCATCTTATTAAAACTAAATTCCAATCCCAAGCCAAACAACAAAAATATCACCCCGATATCCGCCCACAAGGTCAGGTTTTCTTTATCGGTAACGGTGGGAACAAAATTCAAAAAAGGTCCGGCAAAAATACCAGCCAAAATATACCCCAGCACTGTCGGCTGTTTCAGTTTCTTAAAGATTAAAGTGATGATTGCCGCATATATCGTAATAAGCGTTAAATCTACAATCAAAGTCTGGATTGAATGCATTCTTTTATTCCCATAATTCCTAAACGCCGTTATTTTAAATAAAAAATCTTAAAATTTTCTATATTTCAAAATAGCAAAAAACATAATTTTAACTTGATTTAACAACAGATTTTAATAAAAATAATTACCAACAAGCAAATAACAATCGGAGAAACCTAAAATGAGTGATAACGCTGCTGCCACTCCCCGCGCGCTGAGAACAATTATCAGCATTGTCGGCCGCCGCAATGCCGGAAAATCATCATTGATTAACGCCTTATGCGGACAAGAAATTGCCATTGTTTCTGACCAAGCCGGCACCACCACCGACGCCGTTGCCAAACCATACGAGCTTTTACCATTAGGGCCGGTAACTTTTTATGACACCGCCGGACTGGATGACGAAGGTTCTCTTGGCAAACAGCGCATAAAAGCCACTCGCAAAGTTTTGTTCCGTTCTGATATCGCCCTAATGGTCATCGGCGCAGACGGTTTACAAGACACCGATAAACAAATTATTGAAGAACTGCAGAAATTAAACATTCCCTTTGCGGCAGTTTTTAATAAAACTGATATTTACTCTCCTTGTGCGGAAGATATACAATGGCTGAAACACAGAGATATTGCATTCACCAACGTTTCTGCCCAAACCGGCAGCAACATTGAAGAAGTCAAAAAGCTCATAATTTCTCTGGCGCCGGCAGAACTCAAAAAAGATACTTTGTTGGCCGGAGATTTATTCAAGCCGCAAGATATCATCGTACTGGTGGTACCAATCGATTTTTCTGCGCCCAAAGGCCGTCTTATTTTACCTCAAGTACAAGTCCTGCGCGAGGCTCTGGACTGCAGCGCCAAGGCTATCGTGGTCAAAGACAGCGAGCTGGCCGAAATTCTTCAGGAACTCAAACGTCGACCAACGCTTATAATTACGGATTCTCAAGCCATAATGAAAGTTGCCCCCATCGTTCCTCAAGATATTCCCCTAACAACTTTTTCAATTTTATTTGCCCGCAACAAGGGCGACTTAGATATCTTGTATCAGGGCGCCTCAACCATCGACCAACTTGCCGATGGCGACAAAGTGCTGATTGCCGAAGCCTGTTCTCATCATTCTCTTTCCGATGATATTGGCAAGGTAAAACTTCCTAATTGGCTCAAAAAATATACCGGAAAAGACTTACAATTTTCTTTTTGCCAAGGCAGTGATTTTCCCGATGATTTGGAGCAATACAAATTGGTTATCCATTGCGGAGCTTGCATGTTGAATCGTATGGAAATGCTTCGTCGGCTGCATGAATGTATACGACGCGGCGTACCTATCACCAATTATGGCATTGCCATCTCCAAAACTCAGGGAGTGTTGGAGCGCACCATCAAACCGCTGTTGCCTAATGCCTAAATCCGGGCGTATTCAGCCTCAAGCTCCAACAGTTTCTGCTTAACATCCGGCCCTTCGGCATAACCGACCAAACTTCCGTTGGCACCGATAACCCGATGACACGGCACAATAATGCATATCGGATTATTGTGGTTCGCCATTCCCACCGCCCGACAAGCCTTAGAGCTGCCGATAGCCTCGGCAATATCTTTATAACATACTGTCGTTCCGTATGGAATTTGTTGCAGTGCCTGCCAAACTTTCTGCTGAAAAAGCGTTCCCTCTGCCTTGTGCGGTAAATCAAATTCTTTTCTCTTTCCGGAAAAATATTCATCCAACTGGCGGCTGGTTTCCTGCAACAATGCCGATTCTCCCTGCTCGCTGCAGTGCCCAAATTTTACCATTGTCAACACGCCATTCTCTTCCTGCAAGATGATAGAACCGAAAGGCGATTTGTAGTTACAGCAGTTCATTTATTTTTTTCCAAAGTTTTCACAATATCCTCAGTGATTTTTTTAGCATCTCCATACAGCATAATCGTATTATCCGCAAAAAACAACGGATTCTCAACTCCCGAATAACCTTTTCCTAAAGACCTTTTAACAAAAAATACAACTTTGGCCTTTTCCACTTCCAAAATCGGCATTCCGTATATTGGTGAAGAAGAATCATTTTTTGCCAGAGGATTGGTAATATCATTCGCCCCGATAACATAAGCCACATCGGCGGTAGCAAACTCATGGTTAACATCCTCCAGCCCAAATACATCTTCATACGGAACATTTGCTTCCGCCAGCAATACATTCATATGCCCCGGCATACGCCCTGCCACCGGATGAACCGCAAATTTCACCTCAACGCCGTATAACATGCGCAAGTCATCGGCCATTTCTTTCAAGATGTGCTGCGCCTGCGCCACTGCCATTCCATACCCCGGAACAACAATCACTTTATTGGCATTTTCCATAACATAGGCCGCGTCTGCCGGACTACCGACTTTAGCTGTTTTTTGCAGTGCCGCATTATCTGTTTTTGCCGCGGCTGTTCTGCCAATTCCGCCCAGCATCACATTGAGCAGAGAGCGGTTCATCGCCTTTACCATAATATAAGATAATATAGCCCCGCTGGCACCGACAATTGCTCCTACAATAATCAGCAACACATTATGAAACGAAAAACCGATTCCCACTGCCGCCCATCCGGAATAAGAATTAAGCACCGATATCACCACCGGCATATCGGCGCCGCCGATTGGCAGCACCAGCAAAAAACCCAACACCAGCATTAAAGCGGCAATCCAATAAAAGACAACCTTGTTGCCGTTTATCACAAAATGAATACACAAGCAGATTACTATTGTTGCCAATACCAAATTAACCAGACACTGTCCCCGAAACGCAATCACCCGAGGCGATACAATCCCCTGTAGCTTGGCAAACGCCAGCATTGAGCCGGAAAACGCCGCCATTCCCACCACCAACCCGACAATATTGTCAATATATGCTTCCGAGCCCGATATTATTTCCGCCACTGCAATCAGCGCAGCCGCCAAACCGCCCACTCCGTTAAACACCGCAATCATTTGCGGCAGAGCGGCTATTTTGACCCGTGCAGCGCTATAGATTCCAACCGCAGCCCCCACCACAATAACCACATACGCCCAAAATTCATTTTCCACCAACGGAGAATAGACCGTTGCCGCAATAGCCAACACCATACCGGACATTCCCAGCAGGTTGCCTCGTCTGGCAGTCTGCGGCGATGCCAAACCGCGGATAGACAAGATAAACAATATCCCCGATAACAGATATGCCAAAAAGAGAAAATCCGTCATTATTTTTTCTCCTTTTTCCTAAACATCAACAGCATTCGATGCGTCACCGCAAAGCCGCCGAATATATTTATTGCCGCCAAAAACACCGCGGCAAAGCCCAATATTTTAGACAACTCCGCCACGGAATTATCCACCGCAATCAATGCTCCTATTATGATAATGCCAGAAATCGCATTAGACACGCTCATCAAGGGTGAATGCAGCGCCGGAGTAACTCCCCATACAACAAAATACCCAACAAAACAGGCCAGCACAAAAACTGTCAGCAAATACCAAAACTCCATTATTTGCCCTCCTTCAACAATAGCTTTCCTCCCTGCATAATACAGGTACTCTTAACAATCTCGTCTGCATAATTAAAATTGATTTTTCCGGTAGCGCTGTCATACTGAGAGGCCAAAAAATTAAACACATTTCCGGCATACAGCCGGCTGGCCGAGTTTGGCACCATTGAGGCCAAATTTCCGTTACCGACAATTTTTACATTTCCACTGGTTATAATTTTTCCGTCGACACTTCCTTCAACATTTCCGCCGGCCGCCGCCGCCATATCCACAACCACCGACCCCAAAGGCATTTGCTTGAGCATTTCCGCATCAATCAGCTGTGGAGCTGGCTTTCCGGCAACAAAGGCTGTTGCAATCACCACATCAATACTGTGCAGCAGCTCGGCAATCACTGTTCTTTGCCGTTGCAAATACTCTGCCGAAGCCGATTGCACATATCCTCCTTTGGTCTTAAGTTTTTTATCTCGTTTAATTTCTACAAATTTACCCCCTAAAGATTCTATTTGTTCTCGCACATCAGGCCTAATATCCGAGGCATAAACCACTGCCCCGATCCGCCGCGCGGTAGCCACCGCTTGCAATCCTGCCACTCCGGCGCCCAGCACCAAGACTCTGGCCGGAGCCACTGTTCCGGCCGCTGTCATCAACAACGGTGCCGCTTTTGGCAGCAAATTCATCGCCGCAAGCACCGCCTTATAACCTGCCAAATTGCTTTGTGAAGACAATATATCCATGCTCTGTGCTCTTGAAATTCGCGGAATATAATTCAGCGCAAACCCACAAATCCCCGTTTTTGCCAAATTATACAGACGCTGCTCTCGCTCCGCATTCACAAAATCGGCAACAACTATCGGTTTGGCGCCCAAAAATTTTTCTTCTTCCGGCAACGGCGCCTGCACTTTCAAAATTATCTCCGCCCCCTGCACTGTTTCTGCCGGCGTCCGGCAAATAACTGCTCCGGCCTTAATATATTCCTCGTCAGCAAATTCCGCCGCCGCTCCGGCAGATTTTTCAATTCTTATTTTTTGCCCGATATCAGCATACCTGCCAACCAGATTCGGCGACACCGCAACTCGGTTTTCGCCTTTAGTGCGCTCTTTCAAAACCGCAATGGTCATTTTGCTTTCCAATCTTAACCTTATGTAAAACTAAAAACTATATAATCTCACCGATTGTATTTAACAGGCTGAAGCAAAAAATTATGCGAGATTTATTAGAACTGACTATACTGTTTTTTAAGATTGGTCTTTTCACCTTTGGCGGCGGCTATGCCATGCTGCCGCTGTTGCAAAGCGAGGTTGTTCATAAGCGCGGCTTCCTTAGCGAAGAAGAATTGCTGGATTTATATTCTATCGGGCAATGCACCCCCGGAGTTATCGCCGTAAACGTTGCCACTTTTATCGGTTATCGGCAAAAAGGCATTTGGGGCGCGATTTTTTCCACCCTTGGGATAATTCTTCCATCTTTGCTTATCATTATAATGATTGCCGCCGCCCTAAGCAGATTCATGCACGAGCGCTATGTTGCGTATGCTTTTGCCGGAATTCGCATTTGCGTTGTAGCCCTAATTACCGATATTGTGTACGGGCTTTGGAAAAAGAATGTCAAAGGCTACCAAAGTCTGGCGATTTTTGCCTGTGCTTTATTACTGTTAGTCGGCTTAAACTTTAGCGCGGTTTGGATTGTTCTGATTGCCGCTGCCGCCGCACTGATTTGTGAAGAATTTCGGAGACGCAAACAATGATATATTTGCAACTTTTTTATGAATTTTTCAAAATCGGACTATTTGCCATCGGCGGCGGACTGGTCACCGTGCCGTTTTTATTTGATTTGTCGGCAACTTATGGCTGGTTCACCACCAAAGAACTGGCAGATATGATTGCCATTGCCGAATCCACCCCAGGACCACTGGGAGTAAATATGTCCACCTATGCCGGTTTTAATGCCGGCGGAATCTTGGGCGCAATCATTGCCACTCTCGGATTAGTCAGCCCCTCAGTGATTGTTATCATCATGGTTGCCAAACTGATGGACAAATATCAATGCAACCACCGCGTTCAGACTGTGCTATCCGGCATCAGACCGGCAGTTTTAGCTCTTATATTGTTTGCCGGATTGCAAATTGCCCAGCTGTCTCTCACCGATTTGCTGTCCGGAATTGTCTTCATCGCGTTTTTAGCGGCCATTCACTTTTGGAAAAAAAGCCCGATACTATATCTTTGCCTCTCAGCCCTAATTGGCATCGTGCTAAAATTATAAATAAACACAAAAAAGCCTCCCTAAAGGAGGCTTAAAAATGGAGCGGGCAAAGTAATTTGCCCCTTCGACACCAATCATGGTAAAATTTTAGATACACAGCTAACAGCAGTAATCATAACAATTTGAAATAAAATTTAAAAAATTTGCGAAAATTCTTGACAAAAAATGGGGGGGTAAAATGAACAATAGGATTTAACACATTAACAATTAGGAGAAAGATTATGAAACGTGTTTTAGATAATATTGTTGCTGTTGGAGAATTAAACAATAAAGAAAAGCAATTTCGCAAAAGTATTGATGTAAAGCGAGGTCGCGGCCCCAGCGGAAGCACTTCCTATAGACACAAAGATGGAACAAATGTCATTGTAGCTGAGTACCCAGAAAGTCAGAGATACAAAAACCCAGGTTTTGATGTTGTTTTAGTCAGAGGTGATGATTATTTACATTTCGAAACAACCGTAGACAATCAATCGAAAAATGGTGAATTGAACGTCATTATTGGCAATTTTAATAGTAGCAAACAACAAAAACGCTCCTATCCAATGGACGCCGAAGACGCTGTTAGTAAACCTGAAAAGATGGGCAAAGTATTAGCAGAAAAAGCCCCTAATCTTGCTGAAACTTTTAATGAATATGTACCTGAAGGTACTGAGAATGTGGTCTTCGCGGCACTGGACTATGTTTATGAGCAAGAGCAGAAGAAGAAAGGAGCATTTGATAATGCCTTCTTGAACTGGAAGAATAACGGCAGATAATGCTTAGTTACAACTTATAATCATAAAAAAACCATTGCTAATTTAATCATTGGCAATGGTTTTTTGTTTGACCGATAAGCATCAATCAAACTTTAAACAATACAAAAAAAGCCTCCCTAAAGGAGGCTTAAAAATGGAGCGGGCGAAGGGATCCACTCCATTTTTTATAAAAGTATTGATTTTACTTGCTTTTGCATTTTGCTTACCTCTGATTTCAACCAAAAGCATCACAGTATGCATCGCACTTAAATCTTTAAATATATTATAAGGCGAATTTTACAAAATGTACACGTTTTTATTCAACGTCGTGCAAAAAATATGGTTTTAAAAATGTAATTTTTTCTTTCGTAGATTCAAATGGTTAATCTATATACATACCAAATTTTTAAAAAAAATTTTAAAAGCCCTGATTTTAAACAGTTCCTCCTTATAAGAGCAAAAAAATTTGCTCTGCGGGTATGAGGATACCCAACTCTAATTTTTATAAAAATAATATTTTATGGAGTTTTTGCAATATGCAAAATTATATAAAGAGAATAATCGGGGATTTCAAAAAACCGAAAGAACCGATATATTATACCTCACTGTTTAAATCGTGTGGTATTGGTGAATACTATTTGAAAGACAACGTAGGCTTAGTCTGTGCTGTAGGCAATGAAATTGTACCTCAAAGAGCTAAATGGGCTAAAGAAATTTATCCAGAATGCGATGTAGTATGCGGAGATATTTTGGAGAAAAAGACTTTCAAAAAGCTCGTACGACTGCATAAAGAAAAAGGTTGTACTGGAGAGATGGCTAGTCCTCCGTGTCAAAGTTATACTTTGTCGAATTCTAGGCGTAACCCGTCTGATAAGCGTGGACATCTCTTTGAGCCGACGCTTGAGTTTATCAAGTACACAGTTCCTGAGTGGATTCTCATTGAGAATGTTCCACAGATGTTAACAGTTAAACTGGATGACGGTCGTATCGTTGGAGAATACATCGTTGAAGAACTTAGAAAAATGGGCTACATCGTACATCATGGTGTACAAAATGCAGCAAATTTTTTCGTTCCTCAAAACCGCAGAAGAGCTGTCATTTTAGCTCGTAAAGCTAAAGCATGGGAGTTGCCTAAGCCTTTTGATGAAGTTCTTACCCTGCAAGATGCCATCGGAGACCTTCCATCGCTTGAATGTGGGCAAAGAAGTAATCTGAAGTATCACGTTGCACCTATGTGGGCATTACCTCAAATCGAGGTTATGAAACATACGCCAACCGGTTGTTCTGCTCATGACAACTTGGTTTGGAAGCCTGTTAACGTTGACGGCAGTCCGAGTAAAGCCCGATTTCGTTGCAGTTTTCAACGTAAAGCATGGGATGAACCATGCAATACGATACTCTGCGACTCTAAGGGAGTTTCAGGCTTTTGCAATTGTCATCCGGGAAGACTGCTTCCAGACGGGACATACAGTGATGCAAGACCTTTGACGGTACTTGAATTATTGCGTGTAACTGGATTGCCGGACGATTATCCCATTCCCGAGTGGGCAAGTGATAAGCTGATTCGTGATGCGTTTGGTGAGTGCTTTGCTCCGCTGCACGTGCTCGCCATAATGAGAGGTCTCTTTGACTAATTATGACATGAATTAGCATAAGGTGTCGGTATTTTCGGGTATCGGCACCTTTTTCATTATGACGTGCCCACAAATATAAGAACACATCAGACGAATAAAAACCGGTCGAAACCGAATTAAATCATAATTCAAGCTTAAAAATATTTCTTTACAGCCTGTTTATATTGATCCAAGAACAGCTTTTTGAAGTACGTCGCGTTATTTTGCTCATAAAACATAATGATTGCTTTTTTATACTCAACTTCATCAACGCTACGATATGACAACGGACAGTAGTCATTGGCCAACAACAATGCATTGCCTAAAATACGAGATGTGCGTTTGTTACCATCTTCAAAAGGCTGAATATAAGCAATCATTAAAACTGCGATTAAAGCTTTTTCAATCGGGTTTTCCGTCCGGTTAATCACTTCAATCAAAGCTTGTAACGCATCTTTAATTTGATAAGCATTGTCCAACGGTTTGTAATTTGTTCCGACGATTCCGACCTTGCCGTTACGAATTCCGGTTGTGACATTCAAATCAGAAACGAGTAAGCGGTGGATGTCTTCGATTTTCGTAATATTAAGCTGTTTATACTGCTCCGGAGCTTTTAATACAAAATCCAAAGCTTTTTTATGGTTTAACACCATATTGGTTTCTTCCAATGTCTTACCTTTGGCTGACACATGCTCCTTTAACAAGCGCTCTGTATCGAGTAAAGTATAGGTATTACCTTCGATTTTCGATGATTTCCAGGCGAGTTCAACCGTCAAACGCTCAAATTCTTTTTGTAATAACTTCGGGGAAAGTCCGGATTTTTTGCTTAAATATGTTTCGTTTAACTCTTTAAGCTCTGCCTTTTCCTTATCATTCAAAAGATTTTTCAAACCGGCATATATATCAAAGTTAAAATGAATATCCTGAGGTGCACGTTCATCCTGATCATGCATAAAGTATGTTTCAACGTCTATCTTTCCCAAAACATCAAGACGTTTTAAAGCTTTATAGACCGTAGCCTTTGCTGAACCGAACTTTTCAACCAACCCGTCATTTATCAACATTTTTAAGTCACGAGTTATGGTCATTTTCGTAACATCTTGATTCATCGCGGATAAAAATTTTTCAATATCTTCCCGCTTGCACATCGGATTATCTTTGATAAAATCCAAAATCAGTTCCTGACGTTTATTATACATATTTTGCTCCAATCGTAACATTTTTATAGCTGAATCGTAACATTTTTGTTACGATTAGTCAAATGATTTTTTAATTTTTTGCAACATCATATAAGAAAAAAGACTGATAAATTACTAAAAATAGCCTATTTTAGGCCTTCATTACGCGCGTGTTGTATTTTAAGGGTCTGCTTTCATAGTAGGATTGATTAACTATCTGCGGAAAATAGTTAATCAAAATAAGCTATTCCGTTCATACAGCTAATAACGCATTTTATCCTTAAATGATTCCAAAATTTTTTCATTTTTAAAAATTCACACATTATGAGTCACTCAAATTTTCGTGTTCTATGAATCAGAAGGTCATAAAATTTGATGCTTAGTATCAAGTCAAAAGCCTTTGTTATCAAGCACAATAAGGCGATTTAGTCAAACATGTCGCCATTCGAGCAACTTTATCTATTGAGCAGCGAGGAGATAACATCGATAGAAGCTGTCAAGTAGTAAAATATAAAGATTAATGTTTATGGGAATAACTAATATGAGAAAAACAATAAAACAGATATTACAGAGAATACGACAATATCAAGAACAAATAAAAAATCATAAAATTTTACTAATTGCTAAATATAAACAACATCAAGGAGATAAAAATGATAATGATACTCTTGAAGATAATCCATCGCTTTGTGTTAGCTCTGACGGCAATGATGGCTGCTCAAATACTTGCGACACTGATATATTAAAACAACCAAAAATAAAAAAATCCTATCCTCATGATTTAAACAATCCTTATGAAAAGAGACTACGTAAGATATATGATTGGGTAGCAGGCACACATCCAACGCATTTTCTAACGATACACTTTCCTCCAAGTATGAGAAGCTGTAATTTAGAAACAGCAACTTTTTACCTTAAACATTTTATGCAACAGTTTGAACGTAATATTGCCGGTACTCATTGGAAAAAGAAACACGTTCACTTTTTCTCTTTTGCCGAATTTGGTGATAAAAACTGTTACACATATCACTTTCATATTTTAATCAGTACCCAAAAATATGATACTAACGCTATTAAAGTTGCATTAGAAAAGACTTGTGATGATTTAAGATTAGACAGGAGTATATGTTGTTTAGAAGATATTTATCATTGTGGCTCTGATTACTACGGTGTTATTTATTATTGCTTAAAGAGTATCAATCCTTTTAGTAAGGCGGATTGGAGAGCGCGTATTCAACCTTCTAATCTGCTTTTTGATATAAATTGGGGAGAGTATAATATGGTTGCATAAAACAAGATATACTTAAAACGCCCAGTTAAAGTTGGTTTAATTGATCTGTAAATGATGATTTTCTAATATATTCAATTATACACTTTACTAATGCTTTTATTTCCAAATTATTGATTGTTTGTCCCAAGAAAATATCCCCATGTGAACCATCTTGAATTCTAGAATACAGTTCAGTATCTTTTAATTCTGGCGTCCCTTTTATAAACTCTTCTAGTGTTTTAGATGGAGACATAAATGTACGTATACCTTCTAACACCTGTCTCATACTGTTAAGAGTAGTATGACAAGGTTCAGATAATCCATTATATATTTTATATAAATCTGAGAGATGCGAAACATATGGGATATTAAATCTATTGTCTATTATCTTATGAAACAATCCATCGGTTAATTCTAAATAATTGGAACAGATATTATTTCTTTTCAATAAACTCATAAACTCAATATTATGTGTCAATATTATATATTTATCATGGGATATTGAAAAATATTCATTCATATGTCGGATAAGTTGTATCATTGAAAAAATGTAATCAGAATCTAAACTGGAGATGGGGTCATCTATTATGAAAAATACTCTTTGGTAATCATCAATATTTTTTATAAGAGTATGTGTTTCAGCTAGGTAATGACAAAAGGCTATTATTGTTTTTTCCCCATCGCTCAAAACATGTTCTAAATCGTTAGTGATATCATAATGATCAAAACTAATTATAAAATCATCTGATAATGTATATTTATCTTGGAAAAAGAAATTAAGAAAATATTTCAGTGTTTGTTGTATTTTCCCTTCTCTATGAATTTTTGTATTTGCCTCTTTTTCTTCTATCAATACAGAAAGCTTTTCTCTTTGATTTTTCTTTTTTACATAATCCAATACACTTTCATTTTTAAATAATTCTATTTCTATATTTCTTATCAATTGCTCTTTAAGTTTCTTGAGTTCAGAACTCATATCATTTTTTTTCTGATTAATCTTCTTAATTTCTTCGTTATTAAGGTCTATATCATTATCTAACTGAGCGAAAGCATTATCAAATTGTACGATTTCATCATCTATATTAACTTCTTGTGTTACATCTTGATATTTTTTGCGTAAATTTTCTAAAAGTTTAATAGTAACATTAATCAAATTACTTAATGAGTTCATATCATGCCATTTCACTTTGAAATTTATTAAGTCACCTTTTATTAAGTTATATGTTTCCTTTGCTCTTTCTAAACTATTAGCAATATTTCCTAAGTTTTCGACATAACTCTCCAATAATTTTTCCATTGATTTACAAAAATTCATCGTTGCATTTTCTTGTGATTGCAAAAAGTTAGTATATGATATAATTATTTTTTGAGCATTTTGAGAAATTTCTTGATGGCAAAAAGGACAAATATCCCCTTTTTTAATGGAAATACCCCTTGTAATAAAATCTATGTTATTATTTATATATTCTTCGAGATTTCCTTCTAACTTAACTTTAGAAACTGGACTTTTCAATTTATCTTGTATCTTTTTTAATTCACATGGTACAGAATATTTTGGTAGTAATTGTATGTCAGTGAAGTCTTCGGGAAAATTTTTCACTTTTTCAAATTTTGTACTAAGTGCTAATATTTCATCCGTTACGTCTTTAGGTTCAAAAATAGGCAGATTATCTATTTTTTTTGATAATATATTTTTAAAAGAAGTAAATTTTCCTAAAGCAAACTTTTTATTGTATGCAGATAAATTTCCAGAGATTTTTCCTTGTAATTCTATTTTTAAACTACTTAAACTAGCATCCAACTCTGCTAATTCGTTTTTTTTCTTTGGATAAATCAATTCGTTCTTTACCTAATATATACCCACTTCGACTATTTTTATCTAAAGGAGAATAACCTCTTTTTTCGATGTTATCCTTCACATAATCAGAATTAAAAACATGAAAAATGTACTTTGGATTGCTTATAGTGGAAGATTGTCCTCTGATTAAATTAATTTGTGTTACTTGCTGATCTATAGTTAATTCAAAACTACTTCTCGCCTGACCGAAAGATATTAATTTGTCATGAGCAGATGTGTCATTGCTAGCTATCTTCTGCAAAGCTTTACTAAAAAAAGATTTACCAGAACCATTTTTCGCATAAATGACTGTTTTATTCGTAGAAAAATTATCTTGGTAATCTACATTTTTTAAGGGACCAATATTTTTAATTCTTATTTTAAAATCAAAAGACATATCATGACTCTTCTAAATCTCAACATATAAAGTATATACTAATATATTTAATAAGAAGTCAAGTTATAATAAATTTAGTCCATATATTCCAAATTTAGTTAAGAGACTCTTACAACTTGTTTATTTATACACTCATTATAATATTTTTGATAAAGGCTAGTTTGCTTATATCTTTCAACAAAAGCAGCACCAAGATATTTATTTATAAACTCCTCTGGATATGGTGTGGTTAAACAAAAAGACTTTTTTGCAATATTATAATCTGCCAATAACAATGGATATGGATCTATAAAAACTCTAATCATAGCAATAATACGAATTGTTTTTTCCAAATATTCAGGAAAGTCTAAAATAAAATGGTTTTGTTCTTTGTCCGGAATAATCATTGAATTTCCATGAACTGTATATAGATAGAAAAATCCTTGCTTGTGGACCAATTTATTCAAAATTCCTTGTAATTTTTTCAACTCTGATAGAAACTCCGGAAATGCAGCACACATTTCTTTATATTTTTCACCTTTTTGTTTTAATTCATTTAACATCTGGCCACTAGTTGGAAATGATTGTTGTTGTACCCATTGTTGCCATTTTTCTTTTGCATTTATGTCTGGTAAATCTACAAAGTATAAAATTAACACTGCCATTTCAATGGCTTGTCGCAAGGAATAATATGCACAATCAAAATATCCCGCTTCAAACAAATGCATTGAATTTATAAGTAATTGAGCCTATTCATGTAAAAATTCATTATAAGGATATGTTTTATCTTGCTCAAACATAATCTTTTCCAAGATTAAAATATCTCTGAAATAAAGTTTCTTATCCTTCATAGGACAAGGGCGAATATAAGGTCTATCATAACTTTCGTAAGTGGTATAATGCATCTTAACCTCAATATAAAGACAGATTTATTATATTTTATACTTAGGATTTAATTGTAAAAATCGCAAGATTATGTGCACTAATTGCCCAATTAAAAAATTTAAGAAAACTGTATTGATAGAAATATATAAAACATTTGTTTAATTAGTCCATAAACACCCCCATAACAAGCGATTTTGAATTTTGTAATAAAATATATACCGGACTTCAAATCGTTGTTATGGGGTTAAAAAATAAGCTTCTGTATTTATGAATATTCTTAATTAGCACTCTCGACATCTAATTCAGCTAAAAATTCCTTAAATCTACAAAGAGCATTCCAAACTGAGTAATGAGATGTCTTAGCATAGCTTGAATTCTGACCGGTTTTATCATAGTTTTTCATCGTCGCAGTTGTTGGCCTTCAATAGCATCATATCCAAAACATCAGATATTTTACGCGATGGAGCTGATGTAGGCTTTGAAGATGTCGGTTGATTAGCTAAAAATGCCTCAAACATTGGTCGCATCTCAACAAATTGCTTTATCAACAGCCGGTCTTCTTGGCTTAAATTCATCTGATTGGATTGCATAGCTATGTTTCCCAACAGATTTAATTTTTCAATATCTTCACGCTTATTTCGTTTGGATAACCTTTTTTGCATTTGAAACCGTGACAACATACCGACATTACCAGTACCCACACCTTGTTCGGAAGCTTGTTCAAAGATTAAGTTATTGAAAAGGCGACGAAATTCATCAAAAGACCAATTCTTATCAGTTGTCATAGTACGTAATTTCTCTCTTGCTTCGAAAAAATTATCTGTGTGTAACGATATGCGCTTGTATCTTCGCTTGCCATTAACACGTTCAAGTTCAACTCTAATGTAAAAAATATTATTTCGCAACCACAAATGGGGTACTTTTGCATCACAGTTTGCATCACACTTTTTAAGCATCACGGCCTCCATACGTTATTTTGACGAAGGTTTAAGTGTAAATGCTTGATTTATAATGCTTTTGAATTTTGGGAGCGGACTAAACTTTTCAGTCTTTAAAAGCAAAAAAGCCTTGAAAATCAAGGCTTTCAAATTGGAGCGGGCGAAGGGATTCGGACCCTCGACATCAACCTTGGCAAGGTTGCGCTCTACCCCTGAGCTACGCCCGCATCGGTAGAACGAGATACTTAATAGCATATCTTTAAAAAAATGCAAGAACTAATTTTATTTTTTTTCATTTTTTTACACATTAATCACAATTTCTTCAAAATCAGGCTCTTCTATTACCAACGAAGTCCACGAAAAAGCCATTGCCAGAGTCACAACTGCTGCAATACGCAATGCTGCAATAACCGCTCTGTTACCGGAAAACGGCACACCTTTTGCCGTTTTACCGACAAACAACAACTCTAACAGCACCCACACCGCCACAAACAGCAACGGAACATACAAAAACCACGGAGCTATCAAACTCAGGCAAAGTTGTGCCAAACCTCTCCCCCAATATCCGGCATAAAAATTGTGCAAACCCAATGTTCCTAAGAAAAAAGCCAATGCAATATAAACAATGCCGCTTTTGGCTGGTATTCGCTCTTCTTTGCGCAAAATTTTCGCCGCCAGACTTTTCTTTTGTGCCACCATCTCAGCTTCGGTCAGCTCTCCATCTTCTCGCATCTTTTGCAATTTCTCGGCATCTAACATAAATTTTCTCCCCAAGCCTTTGTTTAAATATAAACCTCTTTGCCGATTTTCCAACAAAAAAAAGAGATTCGAAATGAATCTCTTTTTTGTATTGTTTTAACACGCTTTCCAGCAAGCTCGGATAGTGGTACAGATAGAGGCATTTAGAAGGCGAGGAAAATTTTAGTGTACATTAGTAGTACATGAATTTTCCGAGACCGAACTAAATGCCTCTAGATGTGCCGCTAGACGAGCTTGCCCATCCAGCTAGACGAGCTCACCTAAAAGCCCATCCCCCCCGGCATTCCACCTGCTCCGGCTCCGCCTTCGCCGCAGTGACATTGTTTCTGCGGAAGCTCGGTAACCATTGCTTCGGTAGTAATCAATAGACCACCGACAGAAGCGGCATCTTGCAACGCGGTACGAACAACTTTAGTCGGATCGATAATACCGGCTTTGACCATATCGGAATATTCTCCGCTCTGCGCATTGTAGCCATAGTTTGCATCAGTACTTTCCAAAACTTTTCCGGCTACCACAGCACCATCAACACCTGCATTTTCGGCAATCTGACGGATTGGAGCCTGACAAGCTTTGCGAATAATCTCAATACCGACTTTCTGATCCTGATTAGCCGGAGTCAAATTATTCAACACGCGTGAAGCATAAAGCAAAGCGCATCCGCCGCCGGCAACCACGCCTTCTTTAACCGCAGCGCGAGTTGCATTTAATGCATCATCAATACGGTCTTTCTTTTCTTTAACTTCCAACTCAGAAGCCCCGCCAACACGCAATACGGCAACACCGCCGGACAATTTAGCCAAACGCTCTTGCAATTTTTCACGATCATAATCAGAGGTGGTCTCTTCAACCTGCTTGCGAATCTGAGCGGCGCGAGCCTCAATCAAATCTTTCTCACCATCGCCATCAATAATTGTGGTTTCATCTTTGGTAACGGTAACTCTCTTAGCGCTGCCCAACATATCTAGGGTAACGTTTTCAAGTTTCATGCCCAGCTCTTCAGATACAACCTGACCACCGGTCAAAATAGCAATATCTTCCAACATTGCTTTGCGGCGATCACCAAACCCAGGAGCCTTAACAGCACAAACCTTAAGACCACCGCGCAAACGGTTAACCACCAGAGTAGCCAAAGCCTCGCCCTCAATATCTTCTGCCACAATCAGCAAAGCGCGGCCGGACTGAACAATATTTTCCAAAACCGGAATCAGCGGCTGCAGAGTAGAAACTTTCTGATCATACAGCAAGATATACGGAGATTCATATTCGCAAGTCATTTTCTCTGCATTGGTGATAAAATACGGAGACAAATAGCCGCGATCAAACTGCATACCTTCAACCACATCAAGCTCTGTTTCCAAACCTTTGGCATCTTCTACGGTAATAACGCCCTCATTGCCGACTTTTTCCATCGCGCGAGCCAGATATTCGCCGATAGAACGATCTCCGTTGGCAGAAATTGTGCCAACCTGAGCAACCTCTTCAGAGGTTTTGATTGCGACTGAACGAGATTTGATATCTTCTACAACAGCATCAACCGCCATGTCAATACCGCGTTTCAAATCCATCGGATTCATACCGGCGGCAACAGCCTTGCAGCCCTCGCGAATAATCGCCTCTGCCAAAACTGTCGCGGTAGTAGTACCATCACCAGCCTTATCCGCAGTTTTCTGAGCAACTTCCTTAACCAGCTGAGCGCCCATATTTTCAAATTTGTCTTCCAGCTCTACTTCTTTGGCAACCGAAACACCATCCTTGGTAATTTTTGGAGCGCCATAAGACTTATCCAAAATCACATTGCGTCCTTTCGGCCCCAACGTAACCTTAACCGTTTTAGCCAAAGTTTCAACACCCTTGAGCATTTTTGCGCGGGCATCAGAACCAAATTCAATATCCTTTGCAGCCATAATTTTTTCCTCTCTTATTCTTCGATAACACCCAAAATTTCAGACTCTTTGACCAACAAGCGTTCTTCGCCGTTGACTTTAACTTCAGAACCCGACCATTTGCCAAACAAAACCTTGTCACCTACTTTAACGGTCATCGGAATCACCTTTCCGTCTGCCCCAACTGCACCGGGGCCAACTGCCTCAACCAAACCTTCGCTTGGTTTTTCTTTTGCCGTATCGGGGATAATGATACCTCCGGCAGTTTTTGTTGTCTCTTCCAAACGTTTAATCAAAACGCGGTCTTGTAACGGTCTGATTTTCATTTTTTATACTCCAATATATTGTAGACTATTTTTCTAAACACTTACTTAGGTACTGGCTCAGCCGATGTCAAGCGCGCCCGCATATTTTTATAAAAAAAGTGCCGGAAAAACTCCGACACTTTTCAAACGCCTTGATTTAGAGCTATTTTTTTATTTCCATCACTTGTCTGATTGCACTGACAACAAAACTAACCACAATCAAAAAGCCCAATACCACCAAACTCAAGAAGTACAACCACGCGTGCGGAAACACCATCATAACCGGACGAGCAATTGTCGAAGCCCAGCCATCAAGAGTAAACACCTGCAACAAAGTAAACATAGAAGCACCCAAGGTAGAAAATGCGGCAAACACATCACCAAACAGGCTTACGGCTATAATTGCAAAAACGTATGAAAAGATTGCCGAAACTGCAATAAACGAAACAAATGTCGGCAACAGCTCAATAAATACCTCCACCAGATTGTGCATTTTGGAAAAATGATGCACATACTTAAACAGGCGAAACAAACGGAATGTCCGCAGGATTATAAATGCGCTGGCACTGGGAATTGAAGAACAAGCCACAATCACCAAATCAAATATATTCCATCCGGATTCAAAAAACTTTTTCTTTAATGCATAAATTTTAAGAAACATCTCTACAATGAATATGCCCATAAACAGCCTATCCAGCAGAAACAGACCGTTATTAAAGTAAAAGTTCAGTTTTTCAGACGTCATCATCCCCAGAACAACGGCATCGAGCAAAATGACGCTCATAATAAACATATCAAAACTGAACCCGCTCACCAGTTTAGCCAAACGGCGCCGATCATCTTTGTAATAAAGTTTTTTTACAATTTTGTTTTTTACCTCTTGGGTTTCTCTGGCAAAAATATTAAAATTCATGGCGTTGTTCCTTCTCTTAAAACAAGGTTATTTTAGCCTAAAAAAACAGTAATGCAACAATTATTGCCGCTATCGACAGTGCCGGCCCAAATGCCGCCGCCTTCTGCCGGCGGATAAGCATATAGACAAACATCATGATTGAGGAAATAGCAATCACATAAATTAGTGGCAAAACCCCGACCCACGCGCCGATTGCCGCCAAAAATTTGATATCGCCGCCACCAAAAGCATCTTTGCTTTTACGCAACATCAAAATACTGGCAATCACGGGCAAAACATATCCAACCATTGCTCCCAGCGCGCTTTCAGCCCCAATAACCCAGCCATTGCCAAGCGAGGCAAACGCAAAACCGCCAATCAACAGCGGAATTGTTAAGATATCCGGCAACAAAAACATCCGCCAATCAATTTCTGCCAACAGCAAAAGCATCCACAAATAAAATGCGCACCAACCGAAATTATCTTCGCCCCAATGCCAAATTGACAAAGCCGTCAATCCCGCCGCCAGCGCCCCGCTCATCAGCGAACGCCAATAATACGCTTTTCTTAACTTTTTATTTCGATCACCTTCAACAGATTTGGCAGGTCTTATCAATTGCCACAGCGCATAAGCCGGAGTTGCCGGCATAAATTTGGCAAACCTTCTGGACATATACGGAATCAACATTCCAAAAACAAATCCGCCTAAAACATAATAAAGCATCATGATTCTCCCCCTAAACAGATACACAATACCTAAAAATAGATAAAATTTAATTAATTATCCATAAGTTATGGTTTAGGCACCGGTATTTTTCCCAAAACCGCAAACATCTACGTCCCCACTCATCACCACCACTTTCCTACACTCATACATTCCTACATTTCTGCTTTCCATCTTTCCAAACACTACCACTACCACGATTATATATTATCGCCTATCGATAAACGATAATACGCGCATACAAAAAATATTCACAATCAGTGATTGCAAGCAAGAATTACAGCGTAAAGATTGAAGTATGCAGAATAAAACTCCAGAAATTAAAACAACAAAAACCGCCCGATGAAGCTCAATTAAAGCGCTTCAACACGGGCGGGATTTAATACTTCAACAACTATATTGCTTTTAGAATATAACGGCTCATCAAATCATTAAATCTTGAAGCATCGCTGACAGTCTCGCCTTCGGCTATTTTAGCCTGATCAAGCACCAAACGAGACACGTCTTCAACCTCAGACCTCTTACCCTCATCAGCCGTCATATCCGCCAGTTTTATAATCAGCGGATGATATGGATTCAATTCCAATATGCGAGAACTTGCAAAAGCCGTTTGCTGTTGGTGATTGCGCATCAAGCGCTCCAGATGCAAACTCATTTGCCCATCTTCCACCGTCAAGCTGGCCGGAGATTTTGTAAGTCGCTCAGTAGTAACCACCCTGGCAACCTCGCTCTTAAACATTTCTGCCATCAAATCGGTCAATTTTTTCAAACTACCTTCATCTGCTTTGTTCTCATCGCGTTTCCACCCCATATCGGCATCTGCCTGACTAACGTGCTTAATAGCAAAACCTTTATAATTCGGCAAAACCTGTGGCCAAAACTCATCTATCGGATCCGTCAGTAATAAAACCTCGATTCCTTTTTCCTTAAAAGCCTCAAGTTGCGGATTATTAGCCAAAACATTTTCATCATCGCCGGTAATAAAATAGATTACCTTTTGCCCTTCAGCGGCGCGGGCAATATATTCGTCCAGAGTCGTTAATTTGTCCTCGCTCTTGGTCGAGGCAAAATAAGCCAATCCGGCAATTTCTTCACGATTACTAAAGTCTTCATAAATCCCCTCTTTCAAAACAATACCGAAGTTTTTCCAGAAAGTCATATAATCATCATAATCTTTGGCGCGTTTTTTCAGTTCCTTAAGGATTCGCGCAACTACGCCGTGTTTAATTTTTTCAATCAGCGGAGAATGTTGCAGCATCTCTCGCGAAATGTTCAACTGCAAATCTGCAGAATCTATCACCCCTCTGACAAAGCGCAAATAATTAGGCATCAACTCCTCAATTTTATCAGAAATAAACACCTTATTAACATAGAGCTTCAGGCTATTTTTACGATCAGGCTGGAACAAATCATACGGCGCCTGCGATGGCACAAACAACAACCCTGTGTACTCAATATTACCCTCTGCCTTAAAATGGAGTGTCAGCCAAGGGTCATCAAAATTATGTGAAATATGATGATAAAATTCTTTATACTGGTCAGCGGTAATTTCCGCTTTTGAACGTGCCCACAGAGCCGAGCCGGTATTAACGGTTTCTTCGCCGGCCTTGCCCAAATCCAAAACAATCGGATACCCGATATGGTCCGAATAAGTACGAATTATCTGGCGCAGATAAATTGTGTCAACATAATCTTTGGCATCAGATTTCAAAAACAGTTTTATATCTGTACCATTACTCTCACGTTTCGCCTCTGTAATTTCAAAACCGTCAATTCCGTTTGAAGTCCACTTCCATGCTTGTTCTTCTCCGGCCTTACGGGTAATGATTTCAACTTTGTCAGCCACCATAAAAGCCGCATAAAAGCCAACCCCGAACTGCCCGATAAGTTCTACGGCGGAGCCATTGTCAGAAGCATTTTTAACAAATTCCGCCGTTCCGGATTTAGCGATTGTGCCCAAATGATTAATCAAATCTTCTTTGTTCATACCGATTCCATTATCGGATATCATCAATGTATTTGCCGCGGCATCGGGGGTAATCTTAATTTTCAATTGTCCGGAATCTTTGGCAATACCGGGGGTTGTCAGCGCCATATATTTGAGTTTATCACAAGCATCTGAGGCATTGGATATCAATTCACGCAAAAAAATTTGTTTTTCCGAATACAGTGAATTTACCACAATATTGAGCATTTTGCTCACATCGGCTTGAAACGAAAGTTTATCAGGCATCTTAAATATCTCCTTTATCAAATCTGAAATCTATGTAGGGACTATTTTTAAGATTTGCAAGATTGTGCTTGATTTATTTGAAAATTTAGCTAAAGTCTGAAATGACTTTTTAATATAACTAACTTGGAGTTAAACTTATGGTTTCTGTTGTTAATGATTCTTGCGTAAAGTGCAAATCTTGCGCTGATGTATGTCCGGTTGACGCTTTTCATGAAGGCGACACCCAGTTGGTAGTTGATCCTGATACTTGCATTGATTGCGGCGTTTGCATTTCCGAGTGCCCGCAAGAAGCTATCTGCCCAGACAGCGAAGCTGATGAAAAATGGATTACATTCAACGCCGAAAACGCCAAAGTTTGGCCGAACGCTAACGAATAATACTTCATTATCCGAAAAATCTAAAAGCCGCGGCAACGTCTGCGGCTTTTTTCGGTTGCATAAAGATTATTTATCCGCTAGATTCCACCAAGGTGTATAAATTGCCATTTAAGAAAGAAAAAGAATTATGAAAACAGAAACGTATTACGACATTGTTGGTATTGGTAATGCCATTGTAGATGTTTTGGCAAAAGTCGGCGATGGTTTCCTAACCGAAAGAGATTTACCTAAAGGATGCATGACTTTAATGGATGCCCAGACGGCCGGCAAAATTTATGCCGATATTGTGCCTGAGCGCGAAGTCCCCGGCGGCTCTGCAGCCAACACCGTGGCCGGCATAGCATCTCTGGGAGGAACACCGGCATTTATAGGCAAAATTCATGATGATGAGCTGGGACAAGAATTTACCCGCGATATCGGCGCGGCCGGCGTAGATTTCTTCACGATTCCGCTAGAAGAAGGACCGGTTACCGGTCGCAGCGTCGTATTAGTTACTCCTGATGCCGAACGCTCAATGTTTACCTACCTTGGCGCCGCCATTCACTTAACCGAAGAAGACATTGATGAAGAGGTTATTAAGGCCGGTAAAATCACTTATATTGAAGGCTATTTGTGGGACACCGAATGCTGTCAAGGCGCTCTGATTAAGGCTTGCCAGCTGGCGCACAAACACGGACGCAAAATTGCCTTTACTCTTTCTGATACCACTTGTATCTGCCGCAACCGCGAGGCTATTTTTAACTTCATTAAAGAATATGTAGACATTCTGTTTGCCAATGAAGAAGAGATCAAAGCCCTGTTTGCCGAAACTGATTTTTACAACAGCTTAGATTTAATAAAACCGCATGTAGAAATTGCCGCTATTACCAGAGGCAAAAAAGGATCGGTTGTTGTTAATGGGCGCACTAAAACTTTTGTTGAAGCCGAAGTGGTTGAAGATGTGGTTGACACCACCGGCGCCGGTGATTTGTACGCCGCCGGATTCCTTTACGGAATGACCCAAGAGCGCAGCCTCGGCACTTGCGCCTTGATTGGTTCGATTGCTGCCGCGGAGATTATAACCCACTATGGCGCCAGACCTGAAGTATCATTACGCGGACTGGTTCGCAATAAGCTGCTTTCTTACGGTATTAGAGCTTAAGATAAAAGGGCGCAACCAAGCGCCCGTTTATTTATATTTTTGCAAAAGCCACAGACTTTTGTCCAAAGCACAAAAAAAATTCATTAAATTATTGAAATTTAATTTCAAAAGTGTATTGTAAGCCCAACTTTGGAATAATGAAAATTATTTTGCCGGCAGGCTGGGATATTGCGTGCTGGAAGCAAGGCGCCCGACGCAGTGTACAAAAAGAGGTACATAAGGAGGGCGGCTTGTGACATGACGACTATTTAGGAAAGAAAAAAATGATGAATATGAGAAATATTGCCATAATAGCTCACGTTGACCATGGTAAAACAACGCTGGTTGACGGACTTTTAAAACAGAGCGGCACTTTTAGAGATAATCAGAAAGTTGAAACTTGTGTTATGGACAGCAACGATCTGGAAAGGGAGAGAGGTATTACCATTCTTTCTAAGTGCACTTCGGTTAACTGGCGGGGAACACATATTAATATTGTTGATACTCCGGGACACGCTGATTTTGGCGGTGAAGTTGAGCGAATTTTATCAATGGTTGACGGCGTTGTTTTGTTGGTTGATTCATCTGAGGGACCGATGCCGCAAACCAAGTTTGTATTGGGCAAGGCTCTCAAATTAGGCTTGTGCCCGATTGTGGTTATTAACAAGGCTGACAAAGCCGATGCCCGCTGTGATGAAGTTTTGAACGAAATATTTGATTTGTTTGTAAGCCTCAATGCTAATGACAAACAGTTGGATTTTCCGGTATTGTACGCTTCCGGTCGCAACGGCTGGGCTGTAAAAGAGCTCACAGACGAGAAAAAAGACTTAAGTCCGCTGTTTGAACTAATTCTTTCCTATGTTCCAGAGCCTGCCTGCGAGCCGGACAAACCGTTTTCTATGTTAGCAACCACTTTGGAATCCGATAAATTTATTGGTCGTCTGCTCACCGGAAAAATCCAATCCGGAACCCTGCGCGTTAATGACACCGTAAAAGTTTTGGACAGCACCAGCAAAGAGATTGAGCGTGTTCGCATCAGCAAAATCTTGGCTTATCGCGGTCTTAATCGTGAAGCATTAGAAGAAGCTCACGCTGGCGATATTGTTGCTGTTGCCGGCGTAGTAAAAGGTACCGTTGCCGACACTTTGTGCGCTTTTGAAGTTTCTGAGGCAATTCATGCTCAGCCGATTGACCCGCCAACTCTGGCAATGACTTTCTCAATTAACGATTCACCTTTGGCCGGACGTGAAGGAGACAAGGTTACTTCTCGCATGATTTGGGATAGACTTTGCAAAGAAGCCGAGGGCAATATTGCGCTGAAAATATCTCGCACGGAAACCACCGATTCGTTTGAAGTTGCCGGACGCGGAGAATTACAGTTAGGCGTTTTGATTGAGACCATGCGCCGCGAAGGTTTTGAGTTATCCATCTCTCGTCCGCGCGTACTGATGAAAAAAGATGAAAACGGCAAATTGCTGGAACCGATTGAAGAAGTGGTTGTAGACGTTGACGAGGAATTTTCCGGCGCCGTTGTTGAAAAACTTGGTCAGCGCCGCGCCGAAATGATTGATATGATTCCTTCTCAAGTCGGCAACAAAGTTCGCTTGATTTTCAATGCGCCATCACGCGGATTGATTGGCTATCACTCTGAATTTTTGACCGACACCCGCGGCACCGGAGTTATGAACCGCCTGTTCAAATGCTACGAGCCCTACAAAGGTGAAATTGACAGCCGTCGCAACGGAGTTTTAATTTCTTCCGAAACCGGAACCGCCATTGCTTATTCATTGTGGAAATTGCAAGATCGCGGACCGATGTTTATTGATCCGGGGGTTCCGGTATACACCGGTATGATTATCGGGGAACACACCAAACCCAATGACATTGAGGTTAACCCCTGCAAGTCCAAACAGCTGACCAATATTCGCGCCGCCGGTAAAGATGATGCTATTGATTTGGTACCGCCGCGTAAGCTGAGTTTGGAACAAGGCCTGTCCTATATTCAGGAAGATGAATTATTGGAAGTCACCCCCAAAACCTTGCGCCTGCGCAAACGGATTCTCGATCCGATTGCCCGCAAACGCCAAAAACCCGGTGATTTCTAAAACAAACAAAGCCCCAAGCACACTGTTTGGGGCTTTAACTTTAATAACAAAAAACTCCGGAAATATCCGGAGTTTTAAAATTTTGTTTATGGAGAAATAAAAATCTTAGCGACCTGCAGATACTCCTCTGGTCGCTGCCTGTACTTTTGAAGCATTCTCCATTTTTACAAAATTTTCGCTTATTTTAGCGGCTACCATACCATCAACATCTCTGGTTTTGCCACCTTTCACCAAAACATTAGAATAGCTTTTTTCTTTACCATAAGCAAACCCTGCAATAGAAGAAAACTCTTTACCGCTACCGCTATATTGAGATTTGATATTATCTCCCTCAAACCTTTGAACTATATCTCTTACACTCATCGTTTTTCTCCATAAATAAAAGCGTCATTTTGTCCATTATCGCAAGTTAATCGTGTTTTGTCAACCACAAAAGGCGGCAAACCTGCAAAAACATTGGCAAAACTGCATATTTGCTGTTTTATTATCCCGAATAATAACCTATAATCTCTTAATATCAACTTAACAAACCGACTAGGTCACAAAATATAATGAGTTTATTCAAATCTATTGCCACTTTTGGCAGCTTTACATTACTCTCTCGAATCACCGGATTCTTCCGCGACATGGTATTGGCAAACTTTCTTGGCGCCGGTCTGGTATCTGATGCTTTTTTTGTCGCATTTAAACTGCCCAATCTCTTTCGCTCACTATTTGCCGAAGGCGCCTTCACCTCAGCTTTTGTCCCCATGCTCTCGCAAAAACTAGTCACCGATTCCAAACAAGATGCGATTGACTTTGCCGCCAGAGCTATTTCTGTTTTAGCTTTTTTTCTTGCTATCTTTGTATTGCTAATGGAAATTTTTATGCCGCTGGTAGTGCATATTTTGGCCCCCGGATTTGTATCTGACAGCGGCAAAATCGAGCTTGCCGTCCAGCTTTCTCGCATCACTTTTCCGTTTTTATTGTTTATATCCATAGTATCTTTTCAGTCAGGAATCCTAAATTCTCTAGGCAAATTTGCCGCTCCTGCAGCCGCTCCGGTAATCCTCAATCTGATGATGATTGCTTCTGTATTTATTTTTGTGCCTTTTGGCGCCACCCCCGCTCACGGCATTGCCGTCGGAGTAACCTTTGCCGGATTTATAGAGATTCTGTGGCTGATGTTTTTTCTTCACCGCCAGCAAGTGCACCTCAAACCAGATTTTCACATTTTGCCATTGCTCAAAGACAACTGTATTCGCACTCTCTTTAAGCGCATTGCCCCCGGAGTGCTGGGCGCCGGAGTATACCAGATAAATATGGTTGTCGACACTATTTTGGTATCATTGGTCGGCACCGGCGCGATTTCTTGGCTTTACTACGCCAACCGCTTACAACAACTGCCGCTCGGAGTAGTTGGCGCGGCCATCGGCGTTGCTGTTTTGCCAATTCTTTCTCACCATCTTAAGTGCGGCGATGACGAAGAAGCCGACCACATTCAAACCAAGGCCATGGAATACGGAGCATTGTTGGCAATTCCCGCTGCCGTGGCGCTGATTGTGCTGGCAGAACCGATAATCAACATTCTGTTTCAACACGGAAAATTTGGCGCTTTGCAAACCTCGATGACTGCTCGCGCCGTCATTGCTTATGCCATCGGACTGCCGGCTTATGTTTTGGTCAAGGCGCTCGCTCCAAACTTTTTTGCCCGCGGCGACACCAAGACACCTGTCAAATATAGTATTGTGGTATTGCTTACAAACTTAAGTTTTGCCATTATGTTAATGAAACCGTTTGGGCATGTTGGCATTGCCTCTGCCACCACCATTGCCGCATTTGTTTCTTTGTGGCAATACTTGCGCGGGCTCAAAAAACGCGGTTTTTGGCAGTTTCCCCGTAGTTTGGCAATTCAAACCGCCAAAATATTTGCCTGTTCTGTAGTTATGGGCATTGCTATTCTGGGCGGCGAGTTTTTGCTGAACCTACGCTACCAAAACTGGCTTTATCTTTCCGTACTCCCCAAACTAGGGTGGTTTGGACTATTGTGCATTTTGGGTGTTGCAACTTTTGTAATAACGGCTAAACTATCCGGTGTATTGGATATCAGAGAAGTAATTAATATGATTCGCAAACGGAGAGCCGCCAAATGCTGAAAAACAAGCTTAAAGAACTGTTGATTTTTGTGTTCAGAAGGCTCAAGTTGCTATTGCGCCCCTGGCCGCGTTTCCGCCGTTTTATCAATACCTGGCCCAAATTAATCGGCTCTCTGGCGCTGGCTTTTGTTTTATTGTATTATCCGCTGGGCGCACTTATCAGCGAAAACATCGATACCAATACAGAATATGAAATTGTCAAACGCGGCAATGCCTCTGCCACCATTGACACTATGTCATTTTTAATCCGGCGAGAGCTCTACACCAAAAGCTGGACTCCGGCGCTGCCGTTCTTTTTTCCGGCAGCAATTTTAGACAATATGCCAGCCTTTCAACTCGGACTGATGAGACCAATAAGCCGCACCACCCAGCTGCTGTCCGCCAAAATGGACAAGAGCACTGCCGAAGCGGATAAATCCCCGTTGCATGCAGCCGCTGAGTTGCTCCGATACCCCGGAACAATTTGGATGTTCTCCGCTGACAACAAATTGGTGCCGGCACCATCATCAAACAGTCAATATCGCCGTGCCCGCAAACAGCTGGATAAATACAACAATATGCTTGCCAACGGTCAGGCTTTGTTTGAGACCTCACCGCAAAATTTGGCCTATATTTTGTCCGGTATCAAAAAAGATATGGCCAAATCAGATCGTCGGCTTGAAACGCAAATTCGCGAATATAGCTCTTCTTTTTATGATGGCAAAGCCGATAATGTGTTTTATTACCAACAAGGTCAGATGTACTCCTATTTTCTGTTGCTCAAAGCACTTAGCCACGACTTTAAGAGCACCATTGTAGATAACGGCATTTATCAGAGCTGGACATCTTTGCTCAAATCGCTGGAAGATGCGGCCCATCTTTCACCGCTGATTATTCGCAATGCCGAACTCGACGCCTCTTTCAGTCCCAACCATTTGGCCATTATCGGCTACTATAACCGCAAAGCTATGCTGGCCATTCAAAGTATGCTCAACACCCTAAAGGATAGCACAAAATGATTATCGAAACCCAACCCACTCCGGATGCCAACATTCTAAACTTTTTTCCGCCGCAACCACTGCTAAAATCCGGACAAGCAGAGTTTGTTGACATTAAATCATTGCGCAAATCCCCTTTAGCAGAGCACATTTTTGATATTGGTGGAATAGCATCGCTATTTATCACCACCGATATGATTTCCGTAACCAAAGAACCAGATGCCTCATGGAACGAGCTAAAACCGCAAATTTTGGCCGAAATTATGGATCATTTTGCCACCGGAGAAGAAGCAATCACAGCCCCCGCCGCAACTGAAACCGATGTCATCGGACAAATCAAAGGACTGTTGAATGCCCGCATCCGTCCGGCAGTCAAACAAGATGGCGGCGACATCGTTTTTTGCGACTTTAAAGATGGAATTGTTTTTGTAGAAATGCAAGGTTCCTGCAAAGGCTGCCCATACGCCATGCGCACTCTCAAAGATGGCGTGGAAAAAATCCTCAAAACCTATATCCCCGAGGTGCGAGAAGTCCGCAATATCAATCAAGACGGAGAATAATCATGCGGCGGCTGTTCGGCATTATCTGCTTTTTGCTGCTGATTGCCGGCTCGCTTAACGCCGCCGAAAAGATTGAAATTGACCGCATTTCTGTAAAAGACTTGCAAAGCATATATGATTTTTACGACTACAATGGCGAAAAAAGCTATTTGATGATCCCCTCATACCGCTATCCGCCGATTTTTCTGCGCCATTTTCCGACTGACTTCAATTCTCTCAGCAATGAGACCGAACGCAACGCTCTATTTATCAAGATTCTTGCTCCGCTGGCCATTCGGGTTAATGATGAAATTTTAGACGAACGGCTGAATATTTTAGCTTTGGCAGATAGCTCTGAAAATGGAAAAAAGCTCACACCCAAACAAATGGCTTTTATCGAAAAAAAAGCTGCTAAATACGATGTTTTCACCCACCACAAAGGGCATTTGCGCTACCTCTACATGCTGGACGAGTTGCAGCGCAAGATTCACGTAATTCCGCCTTCAATATTGATTACCGCCGCCGCACTTGAAACCAACTGGGGCACATCGCGCATTGTCAAAGAAGGCAATTCCCTCTACAAAATTCTCAATTGGTATTCTGACGAAGGGCTTAAACCGCTGGGTGAAAAAGAAGACGACACATACCGCATAAAAACTTATCCTGATATTTTATCTTCCATGCAGGAGTTTGCCCTAAAACTCAATTCAGAGCTCAAATACGCAAATTTCCGCGGATTTCGCCATCAAATTTTAGGTCGTCGCACGCCGCTTCTGGGTTCAAATTTAGCTCCCTATTTGGTATGGAACTCGCCGCTCAAAAACTATGCCGGACTTTTTGACTATACACTTGCGTATTACGAACTCAATATAATTGACAAATCCATACTGGATAGTAAGATAATAAGCAAAGATTTGCCAAAAAATCTGAAAGATAAAACAATGTAACAAAAATGTCACTGTAAGAGCGGCATTTGTTGAGGTATTATAAAGAATAGGCGCAACCGTTTTACTGAAGTCACGACCATGAACAAAACGCAGTTAAACCGTCAGGATGTTGAAAATCTTTCCGCTCACCCCAAAGCGGAAACCAAGGCTGTTATCGCCCAAAAGGTTAGCGCCTATTACAACGGCAGCATTGTTACCCCCAAGGGGATGAAACTGGCCGAAGACATCTTTCGTATCATGGTTAAAGACGTAGAAATCAAAGTCCGACAGGTATTGGCCGAAAGCCTAAAGAACTGCCACAACCTGCCCAACGACATTGTTGCCTCCGTAATCAAAGATTCAGACAGCATTGCCGTTCCGTTTATCAAATACTATTCCAGCCTCAGTAATGATGACTTAATCCGAATTTTAAGCATCACCGGCATTACCAGTATCAACAAACAAAAAGCCGTGGCTGAACGGCTTAATCTTCCGCATGAGATTTCTCAATACATTGTAGAGAGATGTCCCGAAGAAGTCGTTGGGGTTCTGATTTCTAACGAAACCGCCGAAATCCGCGAAAAAACCTTTGATACCATTATTGAAAAATACCAACAAAGCGATGACATCAAAAAACGCTTAGTCTACCGCTCGGAGCTTCCAACCTCGGTAATTGAAAAGATTGCCAACTCTCTCTCCGAAGAGCTCAAAAAGCATCTGATTTTGACGCATAACCTGCCGGCTGATTTGGCCACCGACATTATTGAAGAAGTCAAAGAAAAAACCACCTTGCGCATCTCGGAAGAATACAGTTCCGACAAACAGATAGAAGAGCTTGTTCATCAGCTCTATACCTCCAACCGCCTTACCCCCGGATTGGTGGTGCGCTCTATTTGCATGGGCGACCTCAAGTTTTTTGAATATGCGGTTGTCTACCTCTCCGGCACGCCGATTCTGGAGGTTCGCAAAACACTGTTTAATCCCTCTGCAGACTTTATGGTACGTAACCTTCTGCGCAAAGCCTTTATTCCCAAATCAATGTTTCCTGCCGTATTTTCAGCGCTTAAGGTTATTAAAGAAATTCGTTTTGACTGCCGCAAAAGCAATCGCAAGAACTTTGCCCACAAGGTGATTGAGCGTATACTCTCCCTCTCTCCCAACAATGAAGAATTGAGCGAAGAAGACATTAATTATCTGGTATCAAAAATCAGCTAGCCGAAAGGGATTTAATTTTGCCGTCGGAAAATGATATCATATTAGCCAGCCTGCTGGAACTCAACACTACTATTGCCGCCCACCCAGACCGCCAATCTGTGATAGAAAAAGTGATGACTGCTGCAGCACGCGTGGCTTCGGCCGATGGTGGATTTTTCTTTGAAATTTCTTCAGAAAAATATATGTCGCTAACCTACAGCAGCATTAAATCATTGCGAGAAGAATCTACCGGATTTGATAACTTTGTGCTTTTTGAGCCGGAATCCTTAAACAACATCCGTGCCAAAGAAAAACGCCAACCGGCAGAGATATGCGCCCTTAACAACGAAGTTGTAATTGTCGAAAACATATATGCTGACCCTACCATTGATAATTCTCGCTTTGCCTCCTTTGATGAACAATATAATTATGCCACTGTCTCTGTGCTGGCTCTGCCGTTGACAAACAGCAAAGGCAACCTGATTGGAGTTGCTCAATTTACCAATGCAGCTGACAACAATGGCAAAGTTATAAACTTCACCAAAGATATTGTTAATATCCTCACGTCTTTCTGCAGCCTCTTGTCTTTGGTGCTGGAGAACAAATCGCTAAGAGAGGCCTATTCTCAACTTTTGGAATCCTTTATTGAAGTTTTGGCTCGCGCCATTGATGCCAAATCTCCATACACCGGCAGTCATTGCCAAAAGGTTCCGATTATTACCCGCCTGTTAGCCACCGCTGCTGTAGAAGAAGACCAAGGTCCGCTCAAAAACTTTGAGATGAGCGCCGATGATTGGTATACCTTGCACATAGCCTCCTGGCTGCATGACTGCGGCAAAGTTACCACACCGGAATACATTGTTGACAAAGCCACCAAGCTTGAAACCGTTAACAACCGCATTCATGAAATTCGCAACCGCTTTGAAATTATGCGCCGCGATGCTCATATTGCTTACTTGCAAAAACGTCTGGCCAACCTTGACAGCAAAGAAAACTTGCAGGCAGAGTTTGTCGCCAAAGTCAAACAATTGGAAGATGATTTCAGTTTTATTGCCTGGTGCAATACCGGTGATAATGAGATTAGCGAAGCTGATATCTCTCGTCTGGAAAAAATCGCCAAACAAACCTACACCCGCCATTTCAACCGCATGATTGGCCTTTCTTGGGCAGAGCGCAACACGGTTACCACGCCGGAGCTATACAGTCACCCCGCTCAAGAACCGGTACTGCAGGATTTACCCGACCACCTGATTGACGGATTTAACCGCGGCGAACTCCATAATCTCAAAACTCACCACGGAACCATTACCAAAGAGGAGCGCGCCAAAATCAATGATCACATTAATGTCACCATAGATATGCTCAAAGCGCTGCCGTTCCCCAAAGAACTGTCTAATGTGGTGGAATACGCCAGCTGCCACCATGAATGGGTCAACGGCAAAGGCTACCCCAACCATCTGACTGGCAGCCAAATGTCTGTGCCGGCCAAAATTATGGCGATTGCCGATGTCTTTGAAGCGCTTACCGCCCGCGACCGCCCATACAAAGAGCCCAAAAAGCTTTCCGAAGTTTTGCGCATTATGCAAGAAATGAAAAACATCGGTCATTTGGATCCTGACTTATACCGCGTGTTTATCACACACAAAGTTTATCTGGATTACGCCGAACAATATATTGAAAAAGAACAAATTGATGAAATCAATCCCGAGGAGTATCTCTAATGTTGCAAACATATAGCGTGCTTTGCCGTGCCGGAAAAATGGATAACTACTCCTATATTTTGCACGATGACAAAAGCGGTATTACCGCCGTGATAGACCCGTCAGAACCGGCACCGATTATTACCAAGCTTTCAGCGCTTAGCCTCAAACCACAATATATTCTTAACACTCACCACCACTTTGACCATACCGACGGCAATCTGGAGCTAAAAAATTTGTATCGGGCTCAAGTTGTTGCAAACATTAACGACAAAAACCGCATTCCTGAATTTGATATTGGAATAGAACCGCAGAAAACTTACACTTTATCACCTTCTGCAGGGCTTGTTTCCGGCTCTCTTGCGGATTCTGATTTTACATTTAAGGTTATTGACGCTTCTGCCCACACTCAAGGACACGTTTTATACTATTTTCCGCTTGCCAAAGCACTGTTCACCGGCGACACCTTATTTAACCTTTGCATTGGCGGATTATTTGAAGGCTCGCCAGAGCAGATGTTTGCTGCCCTGCAAAAAATTCGTACATTGCCTGATGACACCATATTCTACCCTGGGCACGAATATACCTCCGGTGGCGCTGACGCGGCATGGCACTATTTTGGCGGCAATCAGGATATCAGAAACTATCTGGAAAAAGCCCAAAAACACCTGCAGCAAGGACTACCGGCCGGACCATATACTTTGGCGGAAGAAAAAAAGTGCAACCCCTATCTGGCCGCACAAACCCCAACAGAATTTATCTCCCTTTTAAAATGACAAAACATTAGACAAAACCAATAAAATATGCTAACATACAAACAAATATAGAATTTTGGAGAAGCAATATGGCTGTTGATGATGAGATTGAAGTACTTTTAAGAGGTTTTAGCGACGATATAAAGAATATCGTCAGAAGCACCTTAACCGACGATGCCGCCAAAAACCAACTCATTGCTGATATGAATAACTTCATTCCGGATGTTTTTTTGAATTATGCCGGTCTGCACGACAGCGCTATGGATTATTGCAATCTTGCCGCAGACAACTACGGCTCCGGAACGGTTCAATCTGTTACCAACCTCATAGCATATAAATCCGCTCGTGAACATAATGCAGATTTTTCAGATATTTCTCATATTACATACGCTCATGAACCAGATAAAACCGCTTTATTAAACCAACGTTTAGCTAAAATTACCGCTAAAAAAGACACCCTCTTCCTTGGTCAGGTAGACACTTCTAAACCTGCTGACAATAGCTTCGACCCTGAAACCATAAAGACAATTTTGGCGTCTGATGAAGTCAAAAAATATCAATCCGTTATAATGAGCCTTTCTCTTTATAACCCTGATGTCAATGGCAACCATTCAGTTAGCCTGATTCTTTCTCCCAACAAACACGAAGCTATTTTAATTGATCAAGGCGGAAAAGACGTCTGCAAAGCATCCAAAGACCAAATAAAACAATTGCTGGCTGACAGTTCATATACCATATCTTATGAACCTGAAAATACAATTATGGAAAATCGTTGTGACTGCGCAATTTTTGCCGCTATGATAAACGAAAAAGTTGCAGAGCTCGGCACCGATGGTATTCAGTCTTACATTGATGCTTTTTCCAACAAAGAACAAGCAGAAAAAGCCGCTGAAGTTGATGCTCGTAACCAAGAATACAAAAAATGGACTTTTGAAGCTTATTGGGAACTGTATTCTCAGAATCCGGTTTTCAAAAAATACCTTGAGGGTAAAGGCGTTGACCCAAGCACCATCAGCAAGGAAGACAAAATTGCTCTGTTGCAAACTTTCAACAATGGCGGAACAATTGAAGTTCACGAAAATCTACCGGAAGAAGAAAGAATCAACGATCCGGAATGGAAAAAAGAAATCAGACAAGCCATTGCCCATGCCAATAATCAGCTTTCTCAAGAATTCGAAGAATACACAGATGAAGAACATCCGGATCACATCTTCTTCCGCGACAAAAACAACAATAGGAATATTATCGCCTTTGCCAGCAAAGACAACGCCTATGTTGAAGGGGAACAAAATGCCTTTGATGAGTTGGTTGTTGCCGCTCAAAAAATGGGCAAAGACACCATTACTTTCGGCAAATTTGAGGAACATCCGGAATATCGTGCCAAACTATATCTGGCCTGCCTTAAATATGGCATGAAAATGAAAAACGCCCCCGAGCTTGAAAGCCTCAAGGGTTTTCCCGAATATGCCGAGATTGCAAACCTGTCTTCCGGTAGAAGCAATAGCGAAAACAACAGCGAAGGCAATCAATCGCCCCAAAAATCTCCGGAAAAAATTGCAGAAATGCGCACACGCTTTAGACAAATAGATGGCGAAATTCACACCGCCTCTGAGCAATTATTTCAAGACCCGTCTTGTCAGGCACTGATTAGTCAACTAAAAACCGCTCAAAAAAACCGAGATAAAGACCGTGCCAAAGAAATTAGAGACCAAATCAAAAGTACTCCGCAAGGACAGCAGCTTAACCAGCTTATGGAGCAAAAGTCCCAACTGTTTCAAGAGGCTATGGACAACGGATTAATGTCAAAAGACGCCATCGAAAGAGTCACCAATAGTCGGGGAGTTAAATACGAAAAAAACAATACCGAAGAAGACACCCAATTTGCAAACAGAAAAAACACTTCTATCCGCAACCGCAAGATAAAACAAGAGATTCTTCGAGAAGCCCTTAGAAATCGCGCCGGCTCTCGCTGATATTCTGTTTACTTTGAGCTCCATCTGGTTTGGCGCAAGGCCTCTCCCACCACCATTGCGGCCGAAACCGCCACATTAATGGAACGAGCGTTTTCATTCATCGGAATCAAAAGTCTGGCATCGGCAAAATGATGCACTTCTTCCGGCACTCCGGCAGATTCACGCCCCATCAAAATTATATCATTAGGCTGGAACTCAAAATCTGTATAAGGAACGCTGGCATGAGTAGACATAAGCACAATGCGCCCATATTCCTGCGGATGTTCAGAACGATATTGCAAAAAATCTTCCCATGAATCATGACGTCGAAATTTTACAAAATCCAAATAATCCATACCTGCGCGCCGCATTGCTTTATCATTAAAAATAAAACCGCACGGCTCAATAATATCTATCGGCAAATCCAAACAAGCACACAAACGCATCATTGTTCCGGTATTTTGCGGAATATCCGGCTGAAACAAAGCTAAACGCATTTATCATTCCCCTATTTCAAAGAAAGAAAAACAACACCTATACATTGAACAAGAAATTCAACAAATCTCCGTCCTGCACCACATAATCTTTTCCTTCAGAGCGCATTCTGCCGGCTTCTTTACACCCCTGTTCTCCGCCAAATTTTATATAATCATCATAAGAAATCGTTTCCGCGCGAATAAATCCTCGCTCAAAATCAGAATGGATTATTCCGGCGCACTGCGGAGCCTTTGAACCTTTCATAAAAGTCCAAGCCCGAACCTCTTTAGGTCCGGCGGTAAAATATGTTTGCAGCCCCAACAGCTCATATCCGGCACGAATAATTTTGGTCAAACCGGTTTCCTGCAAACCTAAGGTTTCCAAAAATTCTTTCTTTTCCTCTTCGGTTTCCAACTGTGCTACTTCCGATTCTATTTCCGCCGATATTATCACCGCCTGCGCATTTTCGGCTTTGGCTTTTTCAAACACACGTTCAGAAAACTTATTGCCGGTAGCAGCAGATTCTTCATCTACATTACATACATATAAGACTGGTTTAGAAGTCAAAAGTTGCAGACATTTATACGCCTTAACCCCATCTTTATCCGAAGCCTCCGGAGCCGCGACTCTTGCCGGCTTACCGGATTTCAGCGCCTCTATAATTGGCCCCATAACCTTAACATTAACAATCGCCTCTTTGTCGCCGCCTTTTGCTTTCTTGTTAGCCTGATCAAAACGCTTTTCCAAAGATTCCAAATCTGCAATCATCAATTCTGTTTCAACAATTTCCGCATCGCGTATCGGATCAACACTCCCCTCAACGTGAGTAATATTTTCGTTTTCAAAACAGCGCAACACATGGATAATAGCATCAACCTCGCGAATATTTGCCAAAAATTGGTTGCCCAACCCCTCGCCTTTAGACGCGCCTTTCACCAAACCGGCAATATCCACAAATTCCAACTGAGTTGGCACCACATTTTTGGGTTGCACCATTTCAACCAATTTATCCAAACGTTTATCCGGCACCGCCACTCTTCCGGTATTTGGCTCAATCGTGCAAAACGGAAAATTTGCCGCCTGCGCCGCAATCGTCTGTGTCAACGCATTAAAAAGGGTTGATTTTCCAACATTTGGCAAACCGACAATTCCGCAATTAAATCCCATTATTCAAACTCCTTATTAATAAAATTTGCCTTTGTTATAGCCGATAAAATTTTGCTTTTCAACAACAAAACCGCCGTCATTTTGTTTTTGACAGCGGTTTAGGAATCAGAGTTGTTTTATTAATGCATAAATCCGTCTGGCTGAGCCGTATTTATCATCATTAAACACCTGATCATAGACATCTGAAGCCAAATTCCACCGGCTCAGATATCGGCACAGAAGCCCCGGATATTTGGCAACATATTCGCCGTTGAATATCGACTTCTGAACGGAGCAGATTGCACTTTGCAAAGCCACATTGTGCTCGGGAAATTTGAGCTTGGAAAAATAGGTTTCAGCCAGATATCCATATCTTTCCAAATATGCGAGCGCGGAATCATACTTATGCAACACCGGGATAATATCTCGAAACAGCGTGTCCCATTTATTGGGGTATCGGCACTGCGGATTAGATTTATCCATATGCTTCAGCACATTCAAAACATAATCTTCCGAAAACAACTCCGGCTTGTTGCAAAATAAGGCAATTGTGTCTTTTGCTCTTCTTTTTAATTTTAAATTTAACATAAAAATTGGATATTATAATAATACGTAAAAACTTGTCATCAGGCGCGTTTGGTTTCGCCAATTTTGGTGCTAAACGCCGCCATTCCCTTGCGCAGCAAAATCTCCAGATTTTCCGCCATGGTTTGAATCTCGTCATAGATAATTTCTTCATCGGCCTTAGAAAAGCGCGATAACACGTGATTGACAACCGCCTCGCCGCCTTGAGGGTGCCCGACCCCGATTCTGACACGGTTATAATTTGGAGTAATTGCCGCATCGATAGATTTGATTCCGTTGTGACCGCCGGAGCCGCCGCCGATTTTGGCTTTCAGTTTGCCAACTGGCAAATCCATATCATCATGGATTACCACAACATTTTCCGGCAAAATTTTATAAAAATTTGCCGCTTTCACCACTGAGTTGCCGGAAAGATTCATATAGGTATGGGGCTTAAGCAAATAAACTTTTTCAGCGCCTATTTTTCCCTCGGCAATCTCTCCGTCAAATTTATCCCGAAAAGAAGCAAAACCAAATTTTCGATGCAAAAAATCCGCCGCCATAAAACCGACATTATGCCGTGTTCCGACATATTCAGCGCCAATATTACCTAATCCGACAATCAAAAACATCAAAAGCTCTCAAAAATAAATCCTGATAAATCAGGTCTCAATAAAATAAAACAAGCAGAGCGATTTTCAAAAATTAAAAATCGCTCTGCATACTACATAAGACTATTTTCTGAGGAAGTCTACATGAATAGGCTTGTCGCTGACCGGATGGAACTGAACATCCTGACACTTTACTTTGTGTTTTTTACCGTCCAAAACAACTTCAATATCGGCATCATAGAAACCGACAGTGTCCAAAGCCTTCTCAAGCTCAACAGGGTGCAAAGAAATCATGATTGATTCCTGCTTACCACCATAAATAACGGCAGGGATGCGTCCCTCACGACGACATGCACGAGCTGCCCCCTTACCTGCTTTCTCACGCTTTTCAGCATTAAATGTAATATCTACCATTTTATTAATCCTTATAAAGTTAAATTCTGCAAAACCTCCAGGGGTGTTTTGCAGCTATCTCCACTAATACAACCTTTTTTCATATTTTTCAAGGATTTTTTAAAAAAGAAAGACCGCCCTTTAGAGAGCAGTCTTTCTTTTTATTCTTCAACCTCCTACACAGAGGTTACTCCAAGTTCCTCAAAATCCTCCTTTGATAGTTGCTTAACCACAATTTTTTGCGGTCGTAACTTATCATCATAGATTACAAACGGTAGGACCCAAGTCCAGCAATTTGCGCAAAAGCAATTATCCTCCGAGCTTGCCATCACCTCAAAGGTTCCTATTTTCAGGATCCCTCTTTGACGGCCATATTCATCCTTCTCGTTGACAGGGATAAAAGCCCCATACTTGCAAGAAACCATATAAGCCACAAAACGCTCATATTTTTTCATAATTCCCAAATGCCACTCAATATGAGCTGCCACCGCCGCTCCAAATATACTTACAGCATCGCCATTATTGTGATATTTAATAATGTACACCACAATACTTATAAGGAGCACAAACTCCGCCAGTTCTCCAAGTCTTTCCAACTTATAAATGTTACATAAGTTCATTTTTCTTGGAGATAGAAACATCACAAATCCGAAAACCAGCATCAGAGCGGCTATTGATAAACAAAAATATTTTAATTTCATACTCTACTTATTGTATAAGTTCCACTTCATATTCATTTAAAAAACAGTCCATTCCAATGATTTTGACCACAAAGACACTAGGCAATTGCCCTTCATAGAAGAAGTGCCCTTCCCGTTTCTTTCCTTCATACACAAAAACACAAAAATAAGAGGTGTCGTCATCCTCATCTCGATAGACCTCATCTACAATGAACATTTTTCTCCGACAGACGCTGATATTAAAAAAAATCAGCACTCCTACACATAACAATACTATCCAAATCATACGCAAAAAGTTTTAATATAAATAATTAAATTGTCACCAACCAGATTAGACAAAAATAGAGATAAAGTCAACCCCATACAGCCATTTTATCGCGCAAAATACAGCAACAAAAAAGCTGAAAATTCATTACCTGAATTTTCAGCCTTTTTTCACGCACTATCTCCAGCAAGCTCGGATAGCGGTGCAGATAAAGTGATTTGAAAGGCGGAAGTACCGGAGCGTACAAAATAGTACGTGAGGACACTTCCGTCATGAACAAATCGCTCTAGATGTGCCGCTAGACGAGCTTGCCTACAAAATTTCGGAGAACAGTACAAATAGAGGCATTTGGAAGACGAGGAAAATTTTAGTGTACAAAGAAGTACATGAATTTTCTGAGCTCGCACCAAATGCCTCTAGATGTGCCGTTATACGGAGTTTTTATTTTTCCAGATCCTCACCCGTCTCCTGATTAACTCTCTTAGCAGAAAGTTTAATCTTGCCGCGATTATCACAGCCAAGACATTTAACCCAGATTTGATCACCTTCTTTGTAGAAGTCAGAAACCGAGGCTATACGCTCGTTCTTAACTTCTGAGATGTGAACCAAACCCTCGGTTGTACCAAGGAAACGAACAAATGCACCAAAATCCATAATTTTGGTAATAGTACCATGATAGATTTTGCCCTCTTCCGGCTCGGCAACAATGCCCATAACCCATTCCAGAGCAGCATCGCCTTCTTCTTTTTTCATCGAGGCAATCTTCACTATACCATCATCAGAAATATCAATTTTGGTGTGAGTTTTTTCAACAATTTCACGAATAACCTTACCGCCGGTGCCTATCACTTCACGGATTTTATCAACCGGAATTTTAATCGCCACAATACGCGGAGCACGATCAGAAACGTGCGGACGCGGTTCAGCAATTGCCTTAGCCATTTCACCCAAGATATGGATACGGCCTTCATGAGCCTGAGCCAAAGCAGTTTTCATAATCTCTTTGGTAATGGAAGTAATCTTAATATCCATCTGCAAAGCGGTAACTCCGTCTTTAGTTCCGGCAACCTTAAAGTCCATATCACCAAGATGATCTTCATCACCCAAGATATCGGTCAACACCGCAACACGACCATCGTCTTCTTTAATCAAGCCCATGGCAATACCGGCAACCGGCTTAGTCATCGGCACACCGGCCGCCATCAAAGACATAGTTGTGCCACAAACCGTAGCCATAGAAGATGAACCATTAGATTCCATAATTTCAGAAACCACGCGAACAGTATACGGGAAAGAATCTTTATCTTTCGGCATCATCGGATGAATTGCGCGCCATGCCAATTTTCCGTGTCCGATTTCACGACGTCCTGGGCTGCCAATGCGACCACACTCACCAACCGAGAACGGAGGGAAGTTATAATTCAGCATAAAGTCTTCTTTGTATTCATCCAACAGACCATCAACAATTTGAGCATCTTCGCCGGTGCCCAAAGTGGTAACAACCAGAGCCTGTGTCTCGCCGCGGGTAAACAATGCAGAACCATGAGCGGTTGGCAACACATCAACCTGACAAGAAATCGGACGAACAGTCTTGGTATCACGACCATCAATACGATGACCGGTGTTCAAAACTGCCTCACGCATAACTTTATGCATCAACTTTTCAACCGCATCTTGCGCATAGCGTTGTTCAAACTCATTTTCCGGATCAAGAGTAGCCTTAAACTTCTCTGCCGCCGCCGCAATCAACTCACCGCGTTTGAGCTTATCAGTCTCTTTGAAAGCAACCTCAAAATCAGCGGTAAAGCCATTGGCCAATTTAGTATACAGTTCATCAAATTCCGGCGGAAAACTCGGAGCTTCCCATTTTTCCTTACCGGCCTCGGCTTCCAATTCTTCAATCATCTTAATAACCGGTTGGAAGCTATCAAAACCAAACATAACTGCATTTAACATGGTTTCTTCCGAGAGCTCCTGCGCCTCAGATTCAACCATCAACACGCCCTCTTTAGTACCGGCAACAACCAATTCCAAATCGGTATCTTTGAGCTGCTCCAAAGTCGGGTTCAGAATAAACTCACCGTTTTTATAACCGACTTTTGCACCGCCAATCGGACCCATAAACGGAATACCTGATACCGCCAATGCGGCAGAGGCGGCAATCATTGCCGGAATATCAGAGTCGGTGTTCTGGTCATGAGCTAAAACTGTGCAAACGATTTGCACTTCGTTTTTGAAAGCATCCGGAAACAACGGACGTATTGGGCGGTCAATCAGACGAGAAAGCAAAACTTCGCGCTCAGAAGGCTTGCCTTCGCGTTTCATAAAGCCGCCGGGAACCTTACCGGTTGCATAATATTTTTCCTGATAATTAACAGTCAAAGGAAAGAAATCCTGATCTGCCTTTACCTCTTTTGCGGCACAAACAGTTGCAATTACCTGAGTCTCACCATAAGTAACAACTACAGCACCTTGCGCCTGTCTGGCCATTTTGCCTGTCTCTAATACTAACTTGCGGCCGCCCCATTCCATTTCTTTGCGGCACACCTTAAAATCGATCATATTTCTTTACCTTTCCTTCTCATACAATCATCTACCTGCCCCATGCAGGATTTTTATAAAAGAACCGCGGAGGCTCATTCCTCCGCAGTTCAAAATCACTATCCTTTCGGATAACAGCTCAAAGAAAACAAATGCATATCAGCACGCAAGACGAAAAAACAAGCGCCCAAAAACTCAACGCACATAAGCCTGCGTAAACCTTTGTTGCCCTGTATTTTTCGCTCCACGTGCCGCATAAAATTATTTTCTAAGATCAAGTTTCTTAATCAAAGTCTGATAACGCTCTTCGCTCTTGCCCTTCAGATAGTCCAAAAGGTGACGACGGCGGCTGACTTTTTTCATCAAACCCAAGCGAGAATGAGTATCCTTGGCGTGAGTTTTGAAGTGTTCAATCAGCTTATTGATTTCAGCTGTCCAGATAGCAATCTGAACTTCCGGCGAACCGGTATCATTAGCGTTAATAGCATAAGCTTTAACCAAAGCTTGTTTTTCTTCATTAGAAATCGACATCATATTCTCCTGTTATTCAAAATTAAAAACCCGAACCGGCAAAAGTCGTCTTTCTTCGATTCGCACCATGGCAACCAATTGATTATTGTAAACCGCCGCCACCTCTTGTCCCATAAAATTTGTTACCTCATAAGACTTTGGCGAAAGCGACTGCCCGCATTTTAGTTTGGTTGCATCTGCTTCGGTTACGGCGATGACCGCGATGTCGCGCAGACACGTTATTATCGGAAGCAAAACTTTTTGGCGATTGCTAACATACTCTATATTTTTTAAATTTTCCAGCAAAATCTTTTGTCTAAGGTCAAAATTGCCACATTTGGTACGGCGCAACTCGCTTAAATATCCGATAGTGCCGAGTCTTTTGGCAATATCTGCCCCCAAAGTGCGCACATAGGTGCCCTTAGAACACCTCACACGGCAACGAACCGAGTCGCCGGTTGGCATATCCAGCATTTCCAGTTCATAGATTTGTATTTGACGCTCTGGAATTTGCACATCTTGTCCCTTGCGAACCAAATCATAAGCTCTCTCACCGGCGATTTTGATTGCCGAATATGCCGGCGGAATTTGGCTTATTTCCCCGATAAACTGCGGCAACACGGTTTCTACTTCTGCCGCAGAGGGGATTTTTTCTCCCTCCTGTATAATTTTTCCGTCACAGTCCAAAGTGTCTGTAGTAGCGCCAAACTTGAGCACAAATTGATACTCTTTTTCACCATCGGTCACATAAGGCACAAGTTTCGTTGCCTCGCCGACAGCAATAGGCAGCACGCCGGTAGCAAACGGATCCAAAGTACCGCAATGTCCGGCCTTAGCAGCATTCAACAGGTGGCGAACTTGTCCCACAACTTGGGTTGAGCCCATGCCGGCAGGTTTATCCACCACCAGCCACCCGCTGATTTTATCACCTCTGATGTGTTTCATATCACTTCAAATCTTGAGCAACTTTAGGATCGCGCAAAAGCTTTTCAATTTTATCAACTTCTTCAAAACTCTTGTCTACCCGAAAATTAATTTCCGGCACATAGCGCAAAGATGTTTTAGCTGCCACTTGCTTGCGGAAAAAATTTGAAGCCAGCTGCAAACCACCCAAAACTTCTTGCAGAAAATTGCCATTAGTAGTTATGAACCAAACCGTGCAATATTTCAAATCCGGCGAAACCGTAACCTTAGTAATGGTAACCAACGCATTGATATTTTCCAGATTATGCACTTCTCCGCGATCTATAAAATTCACAATGATTTTGCGGATTTCTTGCGCAACCCGCAATTGACGCTGAGACGGCTCTTTATTTTCAATCATATTTATTCTCCCGATAAAAGCTTAGAAACATATTAGCAGGAGATTTCCCGCCGTCAAGCAAGAACACTAAAACAAAGCAGTAATCGTAGAGATTGCACTATCTCCAGCAAGGTCGGATAGTGGTACAGATAGAGACATTTAGAAGGCGAGGAAAATTTTAGTATACACAATAGTACATGAATTTTCAGCTTTTTCTTATTTTTACGATTAGGCAGCGCTCTTGCGAGCTTGCGCCAAGCGACGGCGGAGAACAGTCCAGATAGAGTGATTTGAAAGGCGGAAGTACCGGAGCGTACAAAATAGTACGTGAGGACACTTCCGACCTGAACAAATCGCTCTAGATGGGCTGTTATACGCCTTCGCTTACTAGACGAGCTTACCCACTCAGAGGTTGGAGAATGGTGCAGATAGAGGCATTTGGAAGGCGCGGAAAATTTTAGTGTACAAAGAAGTACATGAATTTTCCAAGACCGAACCAAATTCCTCTAGATGTGCCGTTATACGACCTCTCTGCGCCCCGTATGATCCGGCGCCGTAATAATCCCTTCTTGCTCCATGCGCTCAACGATGGTCGCGGCACGATTGTAGCCGATTCGCAAACGACGTTGAACATAGCTGGTTGATACTTTTTTATCATTTTGCACAATTTGCACTGCTTGACGATATAGATCGTCATCACTGCCGGAGCCAAAACTTGAATTATCAAAAACCGCCGAACCGCCGGATTTATCCGAAAGTTCGCCTTCGGTTACGGATTCTACATATTCCGGCTCACGCTGTGTCTTCAAAAACTCGACAATCTGCTCAACCTCGCTGTCTTTAACAAACGGAGCATGGATTCGATTCGGACGTTGACCAGCCGGCATATAAAGCATATCGCCCATACCCAGAAGTTGCTCGGCTCCTTGCTCACCCAAAATAGTACGGCTGTCAATTTTTGAAGTCACCTGAAAGCTTATACGAGTTGGGAAATTAGCTTTAATGGTACCGGTAATAACATCTACCGACGGACGCTGAGTAGACATAATCAAATGAATACCTGCGGCACGAGCCATTTGCGCCAAACGCTGGATTGCCGCTTCAACATCTTTGCCGGCCACCAGCATCAAATCTGCCATCTCATCAACTACAATCACAATATATGGCAATGGGGTCAAATCAAGCTCCTGCTCTTCATAAATAGGCTTGCCGGTCTCCATATCAAAGCCGGTTTGCACAGTGCGGCTTATTTTACCACCGCTGGCGCGCAGTTCTTCCAAACGCTTGTTATAGCCGGTAATATTGCGAACATTAAGCTGAGCCATTGCCCGATAGCGGTCTTCCATTTCTTTAACCGCCCATTTCAACCCAATTACTGCCTTAGAGGGGTCTGTAATAACCGGAGTCAGCAAATGCGGGATACCATTATACATGGTAAATTCCAGCATCTTTGGGTCAATCAAAATAAGTTTACATTCCTCCGGACGCATCTTATAGAGCAGAGAAATAAGCATAGAGTTCACACCGACCGATTTACCAGAACCGGTAGTACCGGCAACCAACAAGTGCGGCATCTTGGCCAAATCAGCATAAACATTTTTGCCTCCGATATCTTTGCCCAAGGTAACGGTCAATGCTGACTTTGAATCCTTAAAATCAGCGCTTTCTAACAGCTCACGCAAATACACGATTTCTCTTTTTTGATTAGGCAGCTCTATACCTATGGTATTTGACCCCGGAACCACGGCAATGCGCACCGAAACAGCGCTCATAGATCGAGCAATATCATCTGCCAAACCGATAACGCGGGCAGTTTTTGTCCCCGGCGCCGGCTCCAGCTCATACAAGGTCACAACCGGCCCCGGACGTACTTTTACAATCTTTCCGTTAACACCAAATTCCTGCAACACGCCTTCAAGTTCTCCGGCGATTCGCTCCAACTCCTTAGGATTAACCGCTGTCCCTTTTTCTTTGTTCATTGAAAGCAGGTTAATACTCGGAAACTGATAGCCGTCATCGATAGCCTTTGATTTGGCAATTTTAATAGTCTCTTTGACTTTTTCCGGCACTGTTTTTTCTTCCTGCACTTTGGGCTCGCGGCGCACTTTCGGCTCTTTGGCTTTGCGAGGCGCACCGGCAGAAGATTTTTTTATTACTCCAAACAAACTGCTGCAAGCTTTTCCAAGCCATACTACCATAGCGGCAACAGCGCCAAATATGGCTTTGAATGTTTTATACCAACCGGCAAAAGTAATACCGCAGGCCAAATTAAAAGATACCAGCGCCACCAATGCCAGCAATAGCGCGTAGCATTGACGATCAAACGGAAATTCATATATGCGGCGCCCGAGCGTCATAATCTGTTCAGACAAAAAGCGCCCGACATTACCCCCGACATTAAAACCATTAAAGGTACCCAGTGCCAAAGCCGCAGAAGCCGCGCCCAAAACATTGCCAACCGCAAACGCAAACAATCGCCAATAAGGATGCACCATTTCTCTCAAGCGCACAAATCCACAACCCCAAATTAACGGAGCAACCAAAAACATCGGCAAGACAACACCCCACCATGTAAGGATAAGATCCGCACTCTTTGCTCCATATACCCCCAACCAATTTTCCACCGGTCGCGATGACGCAGTGTTATATCCGGCATCAAAAACATGATATCCCAAACAGCTTATCAGCAGGCTCAGCACCCACAAAACCAGAGCCGCGCCAAATATGCGCCGACAAAGTTTTTTCCACCAGGATTGCGCTTTATTTTTTCGTTTTGCCATTGTTATAAACCCATTAAAAGATGGTCATTTTATACCACCAAATCCTCAAGATTCTCTTAACAAAAACCGATTAAAACTTGACTTTTTCAGATTCCGGACTAAAGGTTTAAAGGTTGTTTAATAACAAGGATATGTTTTATGACTAAAGCTTTTGTTTTCCCCGGCCAAGGATCTCAATTTGTCGGCATGGGAAAAGAACTTGCCGATAATTTCTCATCGGCACGAGAAGTTTTTACCGAAGTTAACGATTCTCTTCATCAAGATTTGTTCAAACTCATGACGGAAGGTCCGGCAGATGAATTAACGCTTACTGCCAATACCCAACCGGCTCTTATGGCTCACTCCATAGCTGTTGTCAGAGTTCTTGAACACGACTTCGGCATCAAATTAAAAGATTATGCTAGTTTTGTAGCCGGACACTCTTTGGGTGAATATTCCGCTGCCTGTGCAGCCGGAGTCTTCTCATTGACTGATACGGCCAAATTACTCCGCACCCGCGGCGATGCCATGCAAAAGGCCGTTCCCGTTGGGGTCGGAGGCATGGCGGCGGTTATCGGCGCAGAATATGCCAAAGTTGCGGCATTGGCGAAAGCCTGCTCTGACAACGGTAAATATGTCTGTGTCGCCGCCAATGACAATGCTGACGGACAAGTTGTTTTGTCCGGACACATGGAGGCTATTGACAAAGCTGTAGAGTTAGCCTCGGAATTTGGCGCCAAGCGTTGCGTTAAATTACCGGTGAGCGCCCCTTTCCACAGTCCGCTGATGGAACCGGCGGCAGAAGTTATGGCCAAAGCTCTGGCTCAAACTCAAGCCAATGCGCCGCAAATTCCCCTGATATCCAACGTTACTGCTCAACCAGTAACCTCTGCGGAAGATGTTATCAACAATCTCATCTGTCAGGTTACAGGTTCGGTACGCTGGAGAGAAAGCGTTAACCTAATGGTTAATCAGGGCATTGACAGTGTAATTGAGCTCGGCGCCGGCAAAGTCCTTTCCGGCATTGTCAAAAGAAGCCACAAAGAGATAAACACCGCCTCGGCCGGTACTGTTGCCGAGATTGAAGAACTGGCTGCAAGCCTCACCAAATAGTGTTTTGCAAAAACTATCAAAGCACACAAAAAGGAGATAAAATATGTTTGAATTACACGACAAAGTAGCTCTCATTACCGGCGCTGCCGGCGGTTTGGGCGACAAAATTGCCCGCACTCTGCACGCTCAGGGCGCAACACTGGCTCTAACCGACATGAGAGAAGAACCGATGCTCAAGCTCAAAGCCGAACTCGGCGACAGAGTTGAAGTATTCACCGCCAACCTTACCAACCCCGAAGATGTTAAAAATTTGGTTGCTAACGTTGAAGCCAAACTCGGACGCATCGACATTTTGGTAAACAACGCCGGCCTGACCAGAGACAACCTTTTCATTCGTATGAGTGATGAAGATTGGCAACTGGTTTTGGACGTAAATCTTTCTGCCGGTTTCAAATTGGCCAAAGCCGCTGTTCGCGGTATGATGAAACGCCGTTATGGTCGCATTATCGGCATTGCTTCGGTTGTCGGAGTTACCGGCAACGCCGGACAAGCAAACTACTCCGCTTCTAAAGCCGGCATGATTGCTATGAACAAATGTCTGGCGCAAGAAGTCGGTTCCCGCGGCATTACCGTAAACTCCATCGCCCCCGGTTTTATCCGCACCCCGATGACAGATGTTTTGCCGCAAGATGTTAAAGATGCTTTGCTGAACAAAATTCCAGAAGGCAAACTTGGCGAAGCTCAAGATATCGCCAACGTTGTTGCCTTTTTGGCCAGTGATGAAGCTCAATACATCACCGGACAAACCATCAATATCAACGGTGGTATGGCAATGATTTAAGCTTCGGCTTAAGACAAACAAAAATCCCTTTTCTCTCACCGAGAAAGGGGATTTTTTTTGAATTCAAGCACAATTTCCAGAGAGGTTGGAGAACAGTACAGATAGAGGCATTTGGAAGGCGCGGAAAATTTTAGTGTACAAAGAAGTACATGAATTTTCCAAGACCGAACCAAATGCCTCTAGATGTGCCGTTATACGACCTCAACTATAATTTGGCGGCGATTTCCTCAATCTCATAACATTCAATAAAGTCGCCTTTCTGAATGTCATTGTAGTTTTCAAAGGAGATACCGCACTCGTAGCCCTCTTTAACTTCTTTTACATCTTCTTTGAAGCGCTTGAGCTGACCGATTGAACCGTCATGAATTACCACGTTGTCACGCAACAAACGAATCTTGGCGCCGCGTTTAACCATACCTTCGGTAACCATGCAACCGCCAACTTTTCCGACACCGGTAATGTTGTAGACTTCACGAATTTCAGCATAACCCAAAAGTTTTTCTTTGAGTTCGGGTGAGAGCATTCCCTCCAAGCCTTTCTTGATATCATCAAGCACGTCATAAATAATGGAGTAGTATTTGATTTCCACCCCATCACGGCGAGCCATATCTCTAGCCAACGGATTAGCTCGGACATTAAAACCGATAACCAAAGCATGAGAAGCTTTTGCCAAAGAAATATCAGATTCAGAAATTGGACCTACTGCCGAGTGCAAAACCTGAACACTTACTTCTTCATTAGAAAGCTTGTTGATTGTGCCCTCAATTGCCTCAATGGAGCCCTGAACATCGGCCTTGATAATAACCGGCAAGTGTTTAACTTCACCGGATTTAATCTTATCCAACATAAGTTCCATTGCTGACTTAGCAGATTTAACCAACTTTGCCTCGCGTTCTTTGCGGATTCTATATCCGGTAATTTCCTTGGCTTGGTTTTCATCGGCAACCACCACAAAATCATCACCGGCAGATGGCGTTCCCTGCAAGCCCAAAACCTCAACCGGAGTAGCCGGACCGGCATCTTGCATTTTTTGACCATGTTCGTTAAACATAGCGCGGACACGCCCCCATTCTTTGCCGGCAATGCAGATATCGCCGATATGCAGTGTACCTTTTTGAACCAAAGCAGTCACAACCGTACCGCGGCCTTTTTCCATTTTGGCCTCAATAACCGCGCCTTCGGCTTTGCGATTCGGATTAGCCTTCAAATCCAGCATTTCTGCCTGCAATAAAATAGCATCAACCAACTTATCGATATTAATACGCTTTTTAGCAGAAACTTCCGCGCACAAACATTCGCCACCCATTTCTTCAACGCCGATTCCGTGTTGTAGCAAAGTGGTTTTTACTTTCATTGGATCTGCCCCTGGCAAATCAATTTTATTAATTGCCACTACAATTGGAACCTCTGCCGCTTGAGCATGGCGAATAGCCTCAACAGTCTGTGGCATAATACCATCATTGGCAGCAACCACCAAAACCACAATATCGGTCACTTTGGCGCCGCGAGCGCGCATTTCAGAAAACGCCTCATGCCCCGGAGTATCAATAAATGTAATTTTATCACCGGTCGGCACGGTAATCTGGTAAGCACCGATATGTTGAGTAATACCACCGGCCTCTTTAGCTGCGATATTAGTTTCACGCAGAGCATCTAGCAAAGATGTCTTACCATGGTCAACGTGTCCCATAACCGTAACAACCGGAGCACGCGGCAAAAGTTTATCCGGAGTATCTTCGTCTTTCTGCAGGGCCTGCTCAACATCACTGTCTGCCACCCGCTTAAATTTATGTCCGAAATCTTCCACCACAATTTGTGCAGTGTCGGCGTCAATCGGCTGGTTAATAGTAGCCATAACACCCAAGCCCATCAATTTTTTAATAACATCAGCGCTTTTTTCTGCCATACGGTTAGCCAGCTCCTGCACCGTAATCACCTCAGGAATAATCACTTCTTTAATAACTTTTTCTTGTGGCTGAACCGCCTGTTGAACCGGCTTCGGCTGTTTTTTCTTAAAGCGGCGACGCGGTCCGCCAAAACCATAATCATCATCGTCATCATCACCGGAGCTGATGCTGTGAATATTGATTTTGCCACCGCGGCGTTGCGGTTCAAAACTGCTTTTCATAATCTTTTTGCGCTCACGTTCAAAAACCTCTTCTTTGCTTGATTGATGAGCATTCTTCTTAGAAGAACCGGCATCTTCCTCATCGTCCTCGTCAAAATCACGCGATTTTTTATCCTTGTTCTTTTGGCGGGCATCAGCTTCAGCAGCTTCAGCTTCTTTTTTAGCCTTTTCCGCAGCGGCTTTTTCCGCCGCTTGGGCTTCTTTTTTGGCTTTTTCAGCGGCGGCAACAGCAGCTTCTTCTTCGCGCTTTTTACGCTCCTGCTCTTCTTCCTCACGCTGTTTCTGCCGCAAAACGTTGCGTTCTTCTTCCTCCTGACGGCGTTTATTGTCAAATTCTTTTGCCTCGGCAATCAAACGTAGCTTAGCTGCTGTATCCGCATCAATTTCAACCTTAGGCTCAGGCTTCGCCGCTCCCGAGTTTATAACACGTTTTTTGCGCACCTCAACTTGCACAACTTTTTTTCCATCGCGATTAGAGGAGCGCGCGGCATCACCTACACCTCTGAGCGTCAGGGTTGATTTGCCCGACAATGTTAATCTTCCTTTGGTGTTTTCTTCTGTCATTATCAAATATTCTCCATGTATTCTGTCAAAACTTTATGAATTTAGAAAATCAGCCAGTTTTCCAAACTCATGACTGACCTTTTTGGACATTTCGCTTTTCAAGAAAGCGGCATGAACCGTATTTACTTTATCCAGCGCCAGATCTAACTCCTCGGTTGTAAATAATTCAAATATCTTCAATCCCTTTGCCATACGAGCAATTTTTTCTCGCCCATCAGCACCGGCATCTTTAGCCTCCAGCAAAAACGCAACCTTACCTTTTTGCACCGCTTCTGCAACTTTATCCATGCCAGAAACAAAATCTCCCGCCTTGCGCGCCAACGAAACCGCCTGCAAAGCTGATTGCCGGAGCAAATGTTCAACCATTTTTTCCAAACCTTCGGCCGGCTTAACCTTTTGTTTCAAAGCTTTGGCAAACAAATTGCTGCCGATTGCTTTTTGCAGCAAACCACGAGAATTTGTAACATAAACACCTCTCCCCGGCAAGCGTTTCTTAAAATCAGGAATCACCATCATGTCCGGTCCGACCACAAAACGCAGCAGCTTGTCTTTATCAAGCACCTCGCCGGTAACAATACATTTTCTTTGCGTGTCTTCCTGTTTCATTTGTTTTCCAACTTTTCTGCAATACAAAGCGTTATTGTCTATCGCTAAAGCGGTCGGTCGGGCTTAATCCCCGACACAACCACTTTTTCGATTCGCAATTATTTATCTTCAGTGAACCAATGTTCACGCGCATTCATGATAATCTTGTTTGCCTCCTGAACGGAAACAGTATTCTCACCCAAGATATCAATCAGCTCATCAGCTGCCAAATCTGCCAAATCATCAATAGTTTTGATGTTGTTGTTAGCCAATGTCAGCAACATATCGCGATCAAGTCCTTCAACTGATTGCAATTTATCGTCAATACCCAGACTTTTGCTCTTTTCGGCAAATTCTTTGTTGCGTTTTTCAACATATTCCTGAGCACGAGACTGCAATTCTTTGGCAACGTCTTCATCAAAGCCTTCAATATCCGAAAGCTCTTTCAAATCAACCATTGCGATTTCGTCGACCGTAGAGAAACCTTCGGCAATCAACAGATGAGCAATCATCTCATCAACATCCAAAGCCTCCATAAAGCGCTGAGAGCGAACCTTATTCTCGTTTTTGCGGCGCTCTTGTTCTTGCTCTTCAGTCAGAACATCAATGTCACAGCCCAATAACTGAGAAGCCAGCTTAACATTTTGTCCGCGGCGTCCGATTGCAATAGAAAACTGCTCTTGCGGTACCACAACTTCAATCCGGTTATTTTCTTCATCAATAACCACTTTGGTAACCTCTGCCGGAGCCAAAGCGCTGACAATATACTGAGCGCGGTCTTCAGAATAAGGAACAATATCTACTTTTTCACCCTGCAATTCGGTAACCACCGCCTGAACGCGAATACCGCGCAAGCCAACGCAAGCGCCAACCGGATCAACCGTAACATCTTCGGAACGGACAGCGATTTTTGCCTTTGACCCCGGATCACGGGCAACCCCCATAATTTTTACAATACCATCATAGATTTCCGGAACTTCCGAGGTAAATAACTTTGACAAAAACTCCGGACAAGTGCGAGACAAAAAGATTTGCGGCCCTCTGGACTCACGGCGAACATCCAAAACATAAGCCCGAACCCGATCACCGTTCTTAAACTGCTCTCTGGGAATAATCTCATCACGACGCAAAACCGCCTCAGTCTTACCAATATCCAAAACCACATTGCCAAATTCAACGCGTTTTACCGTACCATTGATAATAGTGCCGATTTTTTCTTTATATTCCTCAAATTGCTTATTGCGCTCCGCATCGCGAACCTTCTGCACAATCACCTGTTTGGCTGTCTGAGCGGCAATACGGCCAAAATCAATCGGCGGCAACGGATCAATCAAAAACTCGCCAACTTTAATATTCGGATCATAATCTCTGGCATCATCCAAATAAAGCTGTGCGGCTTCATTTTCAATCTCGGTTCCGTCCGCAACAACCTCACGATAGCGAGCCAAGCTGATTGCGCCGGTTTTGCGGTCAATATGAGCCCGAATATCATGTTCAAAACCATATTTTGAACGAGCTGCTTTTTGAATAGCAATTTCCATTGCTTCCAAAACATCATCACGCTCAATATTTTTCTCCCGAGCCACCGTATCGGCAACCAAAATAATTTCGGGTCTTGGCATATTTTCAATGTTTTCCATTTTTTCCTCGGTTTTTTATTTAAGTTACAATTCTGCATCAACTTCAGCAGCCTCGGCTTCAGCCAAAAGCTCATCGGTTAAAATAAGTTTTGCTTTGGCAATGGCGGCATACGGAATAGCATATTCCATCCCCTCCATGTCAAAATGAATGTTTTGCTCAGCATCAACAGACAATATTTTGCCCTTAAAACGTTTGCGCTTTTCAACTTCGACATTAGTCTCGATTCGCGCCTCATATCCGGCAAAACGTTCAAAATGCTCCAATTTGGTCAACGGCCGATCCAGCCCCGGAGAACTAACTTCCAACGAATACTCCCCTTCTATCGGGTCAACCTCATCCAAAACGGCAGAAACCGCCCGACTTACGGTAGCGCAATCTTCCACCACCAGATTTTTACGGTCTTTTCGTTCAATCATAATTTGCAAGGTCGGGTTCTGAACACCGATAAGCTTAACTCTGACAATCTCAAAGCCAAGATTTTCCACCACCGGTGTCAACAGATTTTCCACAGTCTGTATTGCTGCCATTTACGGATTCTCCTAATAAAAGAGCGAGGCTTTTGCCTCGCTCATCTAATATTATCTTTATTATGCAACCTGTATAACAGAAAACTTTTTAAAAATCCAGCATTATTTTTGTATATCAGCCGTCTTCCAAATGCAGCAAAGCCGATACTGCAATAAGCGCGGCAATCAACATCGGAGTAGCAACCGCCAAAATTGCCGGTATATAACCATTAAGCCCGAACGCATACACCAGCTGTGTTAAAAAATATACCACAAAACCTGTAGTTATACCGCCGACAATCAAAAACATTACGCCACCGCGACGATTGTTCGGTCGCAGAGCAAAAACCGCCGCCACCAACACCATAGCGCACAGCAAAAACGGTGACACCAAAAGCGAATAATAGCGCAGGCGGTGCCGCAGCGCCGAAAACCCCGACATCTCATAAAAACGGATAGTGTCCGGCAAATCCCAGAAAGATATTGCTTCCGGTGCGGCAAAATTTTCTTTAATCCGCTCAACATCAAGCACGGTTTTATAACGCAGACTGTTTACTACTGCCGTGGGCTCGCCGGCCTTAAATATGTGCACATCCTTAAGATCAAAATAACCATTCTTCAAGGTTCCGGCAAAAGCCTCCAAACGCCGGCTTGGCTGAGAGCGCCTATCCATCTCCAAAATTGTTACTCCGCGCAGCAGCAAATCATCTTTTTCCTGTCGCAAAGATTCCGCCTGCAAAACCATCACATTATCATTATCTATAGCTTCACGTATCCAAAGCCCCTGATCAGAAAACAACACCGCTTTGGGATTACGGGTTTCAAGGCGATATTCCAGCGTTTCATACAAATCATACATATTCGCCGCCACTGGATTTACCAAAGTAACATTCAGCACCCCGATAGAGAAAGTTGTCGCCAACACCGGCCACAAAAATCCCCAAATAGAAACTCCGGCCGCGCGCATAATCACAAATTCGTTAGTCTTGCTGAGCTTCCAAAAAGTAATCATTGCCGCAATCATCATCACAAACGGAAAAACCATTTCAATAGTTTTGGGCATTTTGGTAACCGCCAGCTCCAACACAAACCAAAAGCTGACGTCATAGCGTCCGGAAGTACGGCGCAAAAGTTCAACCACTTCAAACAGCATAATCACGCTGATAATCATCAGCAATACCGCCAAAAAATTGAACAATATCTGTTTGGAAAGATAGCGCCCGAGAATTGAAGTCGGTTTCATGATCACTCTTCAAAAAATTAAAACATAGGCCTAAATTAGTCGCAAAATTCGCTATTGGCAACAATTAAATTGATTGCCGACAAATCTATATTAGCCCCTGCACTACCTCCGGCAAGTTCGACAAATAGTTATTAATCGAATCCGGCAAAATCGCTACGATTTTTTTACCAACAAAGTCTTCTCGCGAGGCCAGTTTGGTTGCGGCGGCCAGAGCTGCACCGGCAGAAATACCTATTGGCAACCCCTCGTCCACAGCCACGGCGGCAGCGGTTTGCCATGCCTCTTCATCAGCAATATCGACTACTTCGTTCACCAATGATTTATCATAAAGTGGCGGAACAAAACCGGCGCCGATACCCGGAATTTTGTGCAATCCGGCTTTGCCGCCGGAAAGAACCGACGAAGATTTCGGCTCAACTGCAACAACATACAAATCCGGATTATTGGTTTTGAGGGTTGCCGCAATACCGGTCAGAGTACCGGAGGTTCCGACTGCCGCAACCAACACATCAACATCACCTTGAGTATCTTCCATAATTTCCATGCTGGTGCCAAAGCGATGAGCATCCACATTGGCCTGATTGCAAAATTGCTCAAACATAATCACGTTAGAATTTTTTTCTTTCAGCATATCAGCTTTGGCCAAAGCTCCGCGCATTCCGTCTTCTTTAGGCGTAAGGATAACTTCGGCGCCAAAATAGCGCATCAGAACAATCCGTTCTTTAGTCATATTTTCCGGCATAGTAATTACCAGCTTATATCCCTTTGCGGCGCACATGGCAGCCAAAGCTATTCCTGTATTTCCGCTGGTAGCCTCAACAAAGATGGTATCTTTATTAACCAAACCATCAGCTTCAGCTTTTTCAATCATTTTCAACGCCGCGCGATCTTTCACTGAAAATAACGGATTATAAAACTCACATTTGGCCAAAATCTGCGCCTTGAGATGATGTTTATGTTCCCAGCGGCGCAAACGCAGCAAAGGGGTATGCCCAACCATTTCTGTGACAGAATTATAAATTTTCTTCATTTTGGCTCCTTCAATTGTTCATAAGCCGCAAAATATGCTGGCATCAAAAATAAGCTGTTGGTATTATTACATTGTTTTAAAAAGTTGCAATAAAGAAATGAAACACACGACACAAATCATTCTCAGCCTGCTTATCGGGTTATCATATTCCGGCTTGACACAAGCATCAAGTCTGGATGATTTGTATCGCGATGTTATTCGTTCTGACAATGACGGATATTTGCCGATGTTTGTCAAGAACCGCTCTATGCCAGATGTTCTGGTTGAAGAAGAAGTGCTCAAAAAAGCCTCTTCTCAGCCCCATTCAGAGCTTAAAGGTCCTGCTGAAACTATTAATCTCACCAACAATTTTCAAGCTATTGATGCTGCCAAAAGAGCCAAACAACTCAAATGGGAGCAAACTCTGCAAGCCGTTCAAGAAAACCGCGTCACTCCTCTGGATTTAGATGAAATCACTTATCGAGTAAGTTTGAGCGATCCCAAAGCGATAGAAGTTTTGGCATGGATGTACACCAAGGGAGTTGGTGTAAGCTCTAATTTAGTTTCTGCTTTCAGATTATACAGACAAGCCGAAAGATTAAACGTCCCCGGCGCCAAAGAAAACGCTGCCAAAGTTTATCAGGCCATGAACGCAGAACAACGCTCCCAAATCAAAGAATAGATTTTATCAACCAGACAAATCGCTCCAGATGTGCTTGTTATACGCCTTTGCCTATTTAGATTTAGCTTCTTTAACCAACTCACTAACAAATTTCTTCAAACCAACCTGACGGACGCGTTTCATACGCTCGCCGGAAATGATTTTTTGAATTTTGGTTACGGTTTCCTGAAGATCTACATTTACGATTACATAGTCAAATTCATCCCAGTGGCTGACTTTATCAAGAATGATACTCATACGCTTTTCTATTACTTCTTGAGAGTCGGTTCCACGGTTTTCCAAACGGTGTCGCAATTCTTTGATTGAAGGCGGCAACAAATAAATTGTTACCACATCGCTGCCGGCTTTTTTCTTCATCTGGCGGGCTCCGGCCCAATCCATATCAAACATCACATCTTGACCGACGTTAATAAAGCTGTCTACTTCAGAGCGCAACGTCCCATAACGAGAACCATATTGTGAATCAACATATTCATAAAAAGCATCTTGCGCCAAAAATTCATTATATTGTTCATCGGTCACAAAATAGTAATCAACCCCGTCAACCTCGCCAACTCGCGGCTGACGAGTGGTTACAGAAACCGAAAACTTGATATTAGGATCACTTTTCATAAGCTCCTTAATAACCGTGCCTTTGCCGGTTCCCGAAGGAGCCTCGATAATAAACATTGCACCTTTGCGCACTTTCTTTAAACGATTGATAATTTCATTCATATTGATTATCCTTTATTCTATGTTTTGTACCTGTTCACGGAACTGCTCAATCAAAGCTTTTAGTTCCATACCCAAATTGGTCAATGCCGCGTCAGTAGACTTGGAACAGGTAGTGTTAGCCTCACGATTAAGCTCCTGACACAAAAAATCCAAACGCCGCCCCACCGCCTCGGAACTATTTAATAATTGAGACGCGGTCTTGATATGAGCTTTCAAGCGATCAACCTCTTCTCTGATATCGGCCTTTGTAACATAGAACACCACTTCCTGCGCCAAACGCTCTTCACTCATATCTGCCAAAACAACCCATTGTTTTATTTGATTTTCCAGCTTTTCTTTAACCTTAGACGGCAACTCGTTGGCAACAAGTTCCACCTGACGTGTCGCATTGTCAATTTTTTGCAAAATATTCTGCAATGCCTGCCTGATTTTAGCACCTTCTGCCTGCCGATCAGCTTGCAAATTTTGACACAGTATTGCAAATCCTTCCCGCATATTCTGCCGCAACAATTCATCATCAGCCGGAGATATTGCCGCCGGTTCCACCACACCGGAAAACCTCAAGATTTCTCCGGCACTCGGTTTGGCAATCTGCTCCGGATACGCGGCATATATTTCCAATGCCTTATTCAACAACGCCTTCAACAAAGCTTCATTTATTTGCACTCCGCAGCCTGAGCCGGAACGGGTCAGCTCCAGACTAACGCTTACGCTTCCTCGCTGCAGATACTGCGCCGCAATTTTTTTGAGTTCAAAGCTCATATCTTCATAGGCCGACGGCAATTTAATCTTGATATCCAAAGACTTGCCGTTAACACTTTTGATTTCAAAGACCCAGTCTATATCGCTTATTTCTGTCTGTAATTTGCCGGAAAGCCTTGCAAATCCGGTCATGCTTGCTATAGTCAAAACAACACTCCTTTTTAGCTTTAGCACTATTGTAAGCATAAATATTTAAAAAGTTTTTACCAGAGGGAAATTTAATATGACACAATTCAAAAACATCCTCATCACCGGCGCCTCCAGCGGCATTGGCGAAGCCCTGGCTCTGCACTATGCCGCCCACGGAGCAGAAAACATTTTCATCTGCGGACGCAATGAACAACGCCTCAAAGAGGTTGCCGCCAACTGCCGCAAGCTTAAAGTCAAAACTCACACACATATTTTGGATGTGACTGACCGCAACGCTGTTGCCGATTGGATCAAATCCTGCGAAAAGACGGCACCGCTTAACTTAATTTTTGCCAATGCCGGCGTTTCTACCGGCGCCGAAACCGCAGAAAACATATACAACACTTTTGAAACAAACGTCATGGGAGTGGTTAACACTGTTTTACCGGCTATAGAAATTTTTGGCAACCACCGCGAACGCTACAATCGCACCATTGCCATCACCAGTTCTATTGCCGGCTACCATGGTTTGATGCCCTGCCCCTCATACAGCGCCAGCAAGGCTTGCGTCAAAGCATGGGGTGAAGCATTGCGAATGTCTCTAAAAAATCAAGGAATTAACGTTAGCGTAATTTGCCCCGGATTCGTCCGCTCGCGCATAACCGAAAAAAACACCTGCCCGATGCCATATTTTATGGAAGCTCCCCAAGCCGCTGAAATCATTGCTAAGGGTCTGGAACGCAACACCGGACTAATTGCTTTTCCGTGGCAAATGAGACTGGTTTCATGGCTTGGCTCAATCTTGCCCAACTGCCTGAGTGAATATATTTACGGACGCCTGCCCTATAAGGTTTAAGCTTCCTTAAACGAACGTTTGCGCACCAGATACAGCAATATCAGCAACGATGGAATCACCATCAAGGCCGTCAAAACAAAAAACACCGGCCAAGAGACCACCGCCGCCACAAATCCGGAGGTTGCGGCAAACACGTCGCGAGCCAAACTCATAAATGAGCTCAACAGCGCATATTGAGTTGCCGTATACGCCACGCTGCACAAAGAAGACAAATACGCCACAAAAGCCGCGGTTCCCATTCCGCCGGAAATATTATCCAACGAAATTGAAACCATCAAAACATAAATGTTGTGTCCGGCACACGCTTGCCATACAAACGCCAGATTGGTCAACCCTTGCAAAATACCGCACCACAAAAGTGATTTAACAATGCCAAATCGGCTCACCAGCAATCCGCCCAGCAACGTCCCGCCAATAGTCGCAATCACCCCATATACTTTGATTATGGTTGCTATTTCCATTTTGCTGAAACCCATATCGTCATAAAACGGATAAGCCATCGGCGCCATATAGGCATCGCTCATCCGATATAGAAAAACAAATGCCAAAATCATCATCCAGTGAGGGCGTTTGGCAAAATCAGCCAATGGATTATAAACCGATTTTTTCATAAAATCCGCCACACGGGCAACAAATTTTTTCTTTTCTCTCGACGTTTCTACGCAATCTTCTTCATGCTCTTTTGAGCACAAAATAGTTATAATTCCCACCAACGCGCCCAGAGCCATAATTTTATATACGTTTTCCCAGCTCATCACCGCTGCCATAAACAAAGCCCCGGCGCCGGAAAATATAGTACCAAACCGATACCCCAACACAAACACCGCCACTCCGGCACCTTGTTCCCGATTACTAAAGCTCTCGATTCTATATGCGTCCAAAACAATATCCTGCGTTGCCGAAGCCACCACTGTCAAAAAAGCAAATATTGCCATGTGCCACGGATGCAAAGCCGGATTCGTCGCCGACATTCCAAGCAATGCCAGCATTAACCCTATTTGAGCAAACAGCGCCCAGCCGCGGCGTCTCCCCAACCGACAAAACAATGGCAATCGTACTCTGTCCACAATCGGCGACCACATCCATTTCAGGCTATATGGCGCCTTGGCCAAAGAGAACAAACCGATTGCCGCCAAAGAAACTCCGGCGTCCTTAAGCCACAGGCTAAACGTGCCAAATACCAATAAATAGGGAAAACCGCTGGAGAACCCGAGCAGCAACATTGCTATCATTCGGCGATCAAAATAAACTTTGCCGGCTTTTACCCATTTTGAAAAAATCATTATCCGTAACCTCTCTGCTTTTAGCTCTAGCATAATAGTTTTAACAAAAGCCTAAACCGAATTGCCAAAACACCAAATTTTAACCTTTTTCCGCTACAATCAGGGCACTAAACCAAGGAGGATTTATCATGCGCACCACGGCAATTGTCGCCAAAAACGAATTTTATCGCTACTTCATCTCTCCGTTAGCCTATGTCTATCTTATCGGCTTTTTGCTTCTAAACGGCTCTTTTGCCTTTTATTTTGGACATTTTTTTGAGCGCGGACAAGCCGATTTGCTGCCCATGTTCTCTTTTCAACCTTGGATTTATCTCTTGTTTGTCACTGGCATATCCATGCGCCTATGGGCCGAGGAATTTCGTTCCGGCACCATACTGCAAATTGCAACCTTGCCAATCTCCGTTTCCTCCTTGGTATGGGGAAAATTCATTGCCTCGTGGCTGTTTTGCACCGTTGCTCTGGCGCTCACATTTCCGTTTTGGCTTGTTGTCAACTGGCTCGGCGCACCGGATAACGCCGTAATTTTTGCCGGATATCTCGGCTCCTGGCTGCTGGCCGGCTGCATGCTGGCAATCTCGCAAACCATGTCTGCCCTAACCAAAAATCAGGTTATTGCGCTGGTATTGTCAGTAATTGCCAACCTCCTATTCTTTTTAAGCGGATTAGAATATGTGCTGGAACCGATTCGCAATATTGCGTCACCGACAATTGTTGACATGGTGGCTTCTTTCAGTTTTCTCACCCATTTTGATACCATCGCCCATGGCTTGTTTGAGCTCCGCGACCTGATATTTTTTGCTGCAATCATAACTTTGTTTAACCTCACCACCATCTTGCTTGTCAGCTTCCGCACTGCCGGAACCACCCGCTGGCTCAAATCCGCCGCCACCGCAGATTATGCTTTTGCCTTTTGCTTTATGCTGCTAATCTTTTGCGGCATAAATCTGATTGGCAACACCTTTTTCCGCAATCATTACATCGACTTTACCGCCGAAAAAATGTATACCTTGACTGATTCCACCAAAAAAGTAATATCCAAACTCCAAAGCCCCGTCACCGTCAGATTATATTATTCATCTGTGCTCAGCCGCAAAGCCCCCGCCGCTCGTCAGATGTTTGATAACATCAGGCTGATACTGCAACAATACTCAACTCTCGCCGACGGCAAGCTGAAAATCCGCGTCTATGATCCCAAACCGCTCAGCAATGAAGAAGACCGTGCAATTGCCGCCGGACTGCAGCCGTTGCCGATTATAGATGAAAACATCAGCGCTTACTTTGGCTTAACCATAAGTGATGAGCAAAACCACCAACAGATTATTCCCTTTTTTCCCGAGGCTCGCCGCAATTTTGTTGAGCAGGATTTAACCGAGGCTCTTTATCTGCTGGGGCACTCCAAACCCAAACTTGGTATTATATCGTCTCTGCCCATGCACGATGACATTATTGCCAATGTCGTTACTCCCAAATGGGAGATTATAAACCAATTAGAACGCTTTTATGATGTATTTTATCCCTCGGCAACCGATTCGCTTGATGATTTTGATATTCTGCTGATTGCACACCCGCAAAAAATGTCTGCCGAGCAACAAGACAAGATTTTTAACTACAGCGTCAACGGCGGAAAAATTCTGGCCTTTTTTGATGTCGCCACAGAGGCAGTACAATTAGTTGCCCCTATGCAAGAGCTGCTCAAAGCCTCTGACTATGGAACCCTGCCGCAAAAATGGGGTTTCAAATTTCTCAGCCGCGGAGTAATCGCTGATCTCGAAAATTCCACTTTTGTCGATGCCACCGAAGACTATCGCAACAATCCGGAATTCACCCGCGATTTGATTCAGTTCTATCTGCGTGATAAAAATTTATCGCCCTCTTCCCCTATCACCGCCAAACTGCACCAAATCTTGTTGACCTCGGCCTCAGCTGTTGTTCCGCTGAAAAATGCCGACATTATTTTTGAACCCCTGCTTTATGTTGAAAACAATTCCGAAATGCTCTCAGCCGAGGTAGTTTATCAACGCATTCATCCAGCCAAAATTTTGCAACATTTTCAACCCGACAACAAATTCAAACCAATCGCGGCTCACATATCCGGCACCAATCCGGCTCAACCTTTTGAGCTAATTGTGGTGGGTGATAGTGATTTATTATACGATAATTTTTGGGCAACCCACCAAACTATTTTGGAACGCAATTACATCATACCGATTTTGGACAACGCTAATTTTGTCCTCAATGCGCTTGACTACCTGCGCAGAGATGAAACTCTTATCAGCCTGCGGGGCAAAAGCTATCTGCCGCGCCCGTTTTCTCCGATTGAAAAAGCCCGCATAAAAGCCGCTCGCGACTTCAAAATCCGCGAGAAAGAAATATTTGACAACATCAACCGCGCCAAAACCGGAATGCAGGAAATCATCGGCAAACGCAACTTTGAAAACCGCCAAACTTTTACTCCCGATGAACTAGCCGTAATTGCCGGCATCCGCAAACAAATAGATGCGCAAAGAAAAGAGCTGTTTGCCATTCGCAGCGGCATCAATCAACACATAGATACTATCAAATCAGAAATCAAATTTTTCACGATTTATCTAATTCCGCTGATTTTGCTGGCCGGATTGATTTTACCCATTATTGGCTCATCTGCGGCAAGTTTTTCCGGCTTGAGCAAACTCAAACGCCGCACCATATACATCGGACTGATATCACTGGCCGTATTGGCGGCTGGAATACTATCAGTCAAGTTTGAATCCGCGTCATTTGACAGCGAATACGAAAACAAAAGCCTGCTGCCAGATTTAGCCAAACAGATAAACAATGTCAGCACTATCCGCCTACAAAGTCACAATCGCACCCTAATTTTTCACAAAAACGCAGAAAATTGGGAATTGGAGGGATATCCGCACTATTTAGTTTATCAGAACCGCATCCGCAGTTTTTTGAGTGCCTTGCTGGAAGCAACCTACTATGAAAAAAAAGCCTCCGGCATAGAAAACCTTGCCTCATTCGGCCTCACTCCAGTAGAAAATCCGGATTCGTCCGCCGTAAACGTGATTTTATCCGGCAGCAAAAATAAAGTATTTGCCAACCTCAACATCGGTAGTTATGACCTCGACCTCGGACGCGGCACCCGCGGCGCATATATCAGATTCGCCGACAGTTTTCAAGTTTGGCTGGCCGCCGCCGACCTCATAGACCTCTCGCTCGCTCCGCAAAACTGGACCTACAGCACCCTTTGGAATCTCCAGTTCGGACGAATTGCCGACATCAATCAAAATTCTGATGTCGATTACATTGCCAATCTAACCAAAGAGCTGCTGAACATTCACTTTATCGGCGCTCTCCCCGCTACTAACCTCACAACCGAGCCTTTCCACACTTTAGAAATCAACGCCGAGCACGATGCCAAGCTAACTATCCACTTTTATCGCGACAAAGAAAATTACCTTGCCGTTTACCAATTTATGAATATATCTTCATCATCGCTGTTGCAAAATTTTGCTGCTTATGCCAAAGGTATAGCATATAAAATTTCTGCCGCAGATATGGAGAAGATAATTCATGCCGAACCTCAGCGAACAACAAAGCAACCGTCTTAAGAAACAAGCAGCAGCCGCCAGCATATTGTTGGCCATCACTCTGATTATCATAAAGACTATTGGTGTTTTTATGAGTGGTTCGCTGTCGGTTCTGTCTTCAATGATAGACAGCATGGCTGACTTATTCGCTTCGTGCATAACCTTTTGGGCTGTCAGGGTATCATCTCAGCCAGCCGACGAACGCCACCGCTATGGGCACGGCAAAGCCGAGGCACTCAGCGCGCTGGTGCAAGCTGCCTTTATCACCGGCTCTGGTTTGTTTATCATGTATGATGGCATTGACCGCCTTCTGAACCCACATCCGCTGCCCGATATCGGCTCCGGTATAATCGTCATGTCTGCCAGCCTGTTTTTAACAATTATTCTGATTGCATTCCAAAAATATGTGTCCTTCCGCACCAAATCAAAAGCCATCAGCGCAGATGCCGCTCATTACAGCGTTGATGTCCTGACCAATATTTCTATTATTCTCACTCTAGTTATTGTCTCTGTTTTTCAGATTGAATGGTTTGACAGCCTCACTGCGCTGATTATCTCGGCCTACTTGTTGCACAACTCATATCATTTGGCTTATGATGCCGTTGCCATGTTGATGGATAAAGAATTGGACAATTCCATTCGGGAAAACATTGCCAAAATAGCCCTTTCCTGTGATCACATTCTTGGCTTGCACGATATGCGCACCCACGACCTCGGCAATCGTTATATGATAGAGATACACTTAGAACTGGACGGAGATCTAAGCCTGTCAGAAGCTCATCAATACACTGATCAGGTTGAGGCTGAATTGCAAAAGGTCTATCCTCAAGCCCAAATCATTATCCACCAAGACCCCGCCGGACTGCACGAAAACAGACTTGATTATACCCTACTAAAGCATTCTTAAAGCTTTCTTCTTCCGTAGCGCTTTTTACGCCCATTGCGAGAATTATGTTTTGATTTGACATTTTTATTTTTTCTGATACCGGCTTTTCGTGCCTGCTCAACCACAGCTTTTCCGGTAGACAAATTTGGGGCATCTTGCCGCTCTGCAGTATTGTTAGCTTGATTAAAGTTGCCTGCCGGTACTGCAGACGGAGCACTTGCAGCACCGCTGCCCTCATTAAGTTTACGCGGCTCTGGAGAGCTTGTTCTCTGCTCGCTTTGAGCAGACGTTGACGGTCCCTCATTGTCGGTTAATCCTGAATTTTCATTCCCCTCACCGCCAATATCCTCCGGCTCCTCGTTTGGAGTCTCAAAATTCCCATTACCGGAATTTGAGGCATTATTATTGCCGAAATTATTGTGCGCACCGCTACTAACGGCAGCTTCGCTCTTACCGCTTTGTCTATTCCTTGCCGCGCTAATTGCCCTCCCCGGCAGAGATCCGATAAATCCAACGGCCTGATCCCATTTCCTTCCGACTGCCTCACGCGTAGCCTTAGTAGACTTCAGCGCAAAGCTTTTGGCGGCAGAAGCCCCGATAGTAGCAATACTCGGCGCAATCGGCTTAAGCGCGCCACCGGCAAACTTACCGGCCATTTCTTGCGTCCTATTCATAAACTGCAATGCAAATATGCAACAAAACAGCAAGATTAAAAAGCCGATTCCTGAAATATCGGTCAGTTTTTTCAAATCTTCTTCATTTTGAGTGTTTATCGCCTGAGCCAAAGCATACAGGCTGCCCATATTTACCTCGCAATCATCACCGTCTTTGCAGCTGCCGTCATCATTAGCAACATTTTCCTGCGCGCTGGCCGTAAAATCAACTGCAGCATTAATTAAACCCAAATCAACCGCCACTACCATACCGGCAAACATAAAGATAAACGCGCTGTTCAGCAGCATATTCCAACCGATTTTGGTATATTTACTGCTAATCTTAAACGGCCAGCTTGCAATCAAAAACGGCATTAACGCTCCAACCAGCCCCAATTGCACCACAGCATCCAGCAGATAGAAGGCAAACGCCAGCGCCATCAAAAAGGAAAATGCGGCCAGCATCACGCCCTGAATAACTATTACAAAACCTTCCCAAAATTTTATACTCGTATCCGTCTTCACCATACCATGCCCGCCGATGCAAATCAGCGAAGACCCAACACTCTGCATAAACGCAATATTGCGTTGCAGATTAACAACAAAATTATCCAGCTTGATATAAAGTGAGGCTCCATAATAGGCAGTATTTGTCAACATACTTACCCTTTTTGTTATTCCCGGATTCTTTTCTTCCATTGCCGCCATAGCATCAAGGTCTTCAGATACCTCTATAGCCTTAAAGCGGTCTTCCAACATAGCATCGCCAAACGCCAATCCACCTTCCAAAATCGGCGTAACCGCATATTTAAATATTTGACCTGAATACTGCAACAGCAAAAATGCTATCAATACCTTGTAGCTCTGCTTAATCAGATTAGTTAAAAACTTAGGAGCATCTTGTTTGGTCAAAGAGCTTACATGAGTAAGGGTTTGCACCGCCACCCAAATTGCCCAGCCCAAAATCAGCACCGCCGCAAAAGCAGCCGCCAAACTATGAAAAGATATGTCCGTAATCTCTCCCGCCACCTTATACATCACGGCAAACAACGGGCAGAAGAAACACTTGCGGGAATTATACAGTTTTACCGGCAAAACCTCACAACCTTTGAACGCTGTATCTGCCATATTATATGCAACCGTTGCTCTGCCGCCGCCCTTCGTTGCCAGACAATAGGTTCCGCTATCACTGCCGCCGGCACAAATTCCCTGCTCCTCTACTTTGGGGAACCACCCGCCGTTGGTAACTTCTCTACGAACTACAAAACCACCCTCCGGAGCTTCTGACCAACCGGAATCAAGTTTTGCTGTCGCTGATACGCATTTATATTCATAGTCAGTAACCGTACCATCACCTCGAACCAGTCTGATTGTAGCACCAATCACCATATGTGCAACAGAGGGAGAAAACATTGAGGCGTTAGACATAATGGTAACCAAATCCGTGCGGCTTGTAACTCGCTGAACACAACGCTGGGCATCAGATTTATCTGCTTTTGTACCAACCGGATTGCACACTGCAGTACCGCAGACTATATACTCATTATCTTCCTTACCTATAGATTTTCCGGTAGCTTTATTCCAAAAATTGAGCGCCGACATTGCTGTAACATCACTAGGATCATATTTTGCAGCAGCCACATTTGAATCCGGCGCCAACAAAAACAGTGCCGCCAAAATCAAACCGCCTAAGCTCAATATGTTACGTTTTCTGAATGTCATTGCCGTCTTTCTCTTCGGTATAGATTCACTATAAATTTATCATATCACACAAATTACTTATAAAGTGTTACAGTTTTTTGATTTTTTATCGGCCATCAGTACAAAAAAACTTGCATTTTGTCCAAAATGTTTATAGACTTCATTTGCTAACCGATTATTTATTTAAAAAACTATTTATTATGAAAACGTTTATTTCTACTTTACTGATGGCAATAGTTGCCCTCAGTTTCGGTGCTTGCACCAAATTTCAGGACACAGGTTCCGAATACGGCAGACAGTATGTCATCAAAAAAATCGATGGCAAAGAATTATGGGGCGTTGCCTATGAAGACGACGCCAAGCTGATTTTCAGATTTGGACAATACCACTACGGTAAGCTCAAGACTTACAAAGAGGAGTGGCAGCAGCGCGGAATCAAATGCCAATACGACAAGATTGACTTTAAGAAGATTGGCGGCGGTTGTTACATGTTTATCGGGCACAAAGGCGGACAGCTGTTTTACTATAATGAAAACTGCGAGGCTTTTGCCGATAATCATCCGGTAACCAAAGTTGAATTTATCGGCAGTGGAAAAGGATTGTGTTTCAGCAATTATTGGGAATATAAATTTTATACTCCTGCCGGCGTCTATTCTACAGTTACCGGTCCCTATGAAGACATCAATGTCGGATATTTTGGCTACAGCATCAAGGAAGGCGGCAAGTGGGGATATGTTTATGGTCGAACGGACATAAAAAATGACCCATACTTCAAACAAACAGTGCCTTGCGAATATGATGAGATTATCGAAGTAATCGCCGGTAATTTCACCAAAAATCAGGCTTTTGCCCGCAAAGGCGATGTTTGGACAGCCTATGATAACCGCGGCAATGTCACAAAAATGAACCAAGCGCTTTTGCACAAAGCCAAATCAAAAAAAGACAAAGCCACAAATCTGCCGTTCTACACTTTCTACTATGATTACAGAAAGTACTAAAAAACAAAAGCTCTGCCTCGCCGCAGAGCTTTTGTTTTTTTTATTTTTATACAACACGTTCGAAGAATGATACAGCAAAACTGATAAAGGCTTGCGCTACGCAGATTAAGGTGAGTGACGTGTACAAAAAATAGGTACACAAACGAACCACAACCCCACATAGCACAAAAAAAGTTCGGAGAATGATACAGATAGAGACGCTTAGAAGGCGAGAAAAATTTTAGTGTACAAAGAAGTACATGAATTTTTCGAGACCGTACTAAGCACCTCTAGATGTGTCGTTATACAGCAAAACTGATAAAGGCTTGCGCTACGCAGATTAAGGTGAGGGACGTGTACAAAAATAGGTACACAAACGAACTACAACCCCACATAGCACAAAAAAAGTTCGGAGAATGATACAGATAGAGGCGCTTAGAAGGCGAGAAAAATTTTAGTGTACAAAGAAGTACATGAATTTTTCGAGACCGTACTAAGCGCCTCTAGATGTGTCGTTATACGAACTTTTTAGAGCTTTTCAATACGCATCCGATAGAACGATCTCCATACAAAGATCAGACCAAGGATAAAGAAAGCAATACCCAAGCCCAAGGATATGCAACGCGGTGCGGAGACAGCCATTTCTACAGCCAAAAGTCCGAACAGAGTTGTGAACTTGATGATGGGGTTTAGAGCTACTGAAGAAGTATCTTTATAGGGATCGCCTACGGTGTCGCCGACAACAGCGGCGGCATGCAAAGGAGTACCTTTCTCATTCAAATCTACTTCTACAACTTTTTTGGCATTATCCCAAGCACCACCGGCATTTGCCATATAGAGAGCTTGGAACAGACCAAATACTGCGATTGAAATCAGATAGCTTGCAAACAGGTTTGCATCAAAGCATGCGAACGCCATCGTAAACGAGAAGATTACGATAAAGATATTGAACATACCTTTTTGCGCATAGAGAGTGCAAATCTGAACAACCTTTTTAGAATCTTCAATCGAAGCAGCTTTTGCAGTATCAAGTTTAATATGCTTCTTGATGTAGTTAACCGCACGATACGCACCGGTAGAAACCGCCTGCATAGATGCGCCGGAGAACCAGAAGATAACCGCTCCGCCCAAGATAATTCCAAACAGAACTTCCGGAGCCAAGAGGTTAAGCTGCAGATTCAGCAACAAGATGATAGAAAAAATCATGGTTGTTGCGCCAATAACGGCGGTACCGATCAGAACCGGCTTAGCAGTAGCCTTAAAGGTATTGCCGGCACTGTCATTCTCTTCCAGATAGTGCTTGCCGTTTTCAAAATCAGGCTTAAACCCGTATTCTTTTTCAATCTCTTTAGAAATACCTTTTTGGCTTTCAATCTGAGAAAGTTCAAATACAGACTGCGCATTATCAGTAACCGGACCATATGAGTCAACTGCGATTGTAACCGGTCCCATGCCGAGCATACCAAAGGCAACCAGACCAAATGCAAACACAGACGGATACACCATATAGGCATCCAAGCCATTACGAGCGGTAAAGAAAGCAACAGCCATCAAGCCAACCATTACCAATCCCTGCCAAAAAGCCGAGAAGTTACCGGCAATAATACCGGAGATAATGTTCAGCGAAGCACCAGCCTCACGGCTTGCATTAACAACTTCTTCTACGTGCTTAGATTTAGAAGACGTAAAGATTTTGGTAAATTCCGGAATCAAAGCCGCGGCCAAAGTACCGCAAGAAATGATAACCGAAAGTTTCCACCACAAATCACCAAAGCCGTCTAGCATAACGTAAGAGACGCCGAAAGTAACCATAATTGAAACGATTGAAGTCAACCAAATCAAAGATGTCAACGGAGTTTCAAAGTTAAATGACTTTCTTTCGCCAAAAATTGCGCCGGAAACTTTGCTGTTCAACCAATAAGAAATGATTGAAGTCAAAATCATCAACACGCGCATTACAAAAATCCAAACAATCAGACGAGCCTGAAAATCAACGCCATTATTCATCAAAACCAGATTGCCGTCGGGGGCATACATCATGCCTGCACCAAGAACAATAAAGCTGATAAGAGCAACACCGGTTACGCCATAGGTTTCAAAACCATCGGCAGTTGGTCCGACAGAGTCGCCGGCATTATCACCGGTACAGTCGGCAATCACCCCCGGGTTACGAGCATCATCTTCATCAATTTTGAAAATAATTTTCATCAAGTCGGCGCCAATATCGGCAATCTTGGTAAAGATACCACCGCAAATACGCAAAGCAGCCGCACCCAACGATTCGCCTATAGCAAAACCAACAAAGCAAGCGCCTGCGTTTTCGCGAGCCACAAAGAGCAAAATGGTAATCATCATAACCAATTCTACGCAAATCAGCAAAACACCGATAGACATACCCGAACGCAGCGGCAGGCTCATAACCGGATACGGCTGTCCTTTAAGAGACAAAAAAGCGGTACGAGAGTTGGCATAGGTGTTAATACGCATACCAAACCATGCTACCATAAACGAACCCAAAATACCAAAGATTGACCACATCAAAATAGTCAAAACCTTAGACATTGGGGTTGCGTTCAGATAGTAGAAATAATAAAAGATGCAGGCGGCAATAAACAATTCCAAAACCACCAACAATTTAGCCTGCTGTTTCATATAAGTTTTGCAGGTTTCATAAATAGTATTAGAAACATTGAGCATCAACTGGTGAGCAGGCAATTTTTTAATCATCAAAAATTCTGCCAAACCAAAAATCATACCCAAAACGCAGATTCCCATACCATAGAGCAACAACTGAGCACCTGTTACCGACCACCCGAAGATGTTGTATGCAACATCCAAGGACGGAACTTTCAGGTCTATCTCAGATGCCATGGCGCTGGAAGAAACTGCCACAGTCAACAGCATTGCCAAAGCAAAACTGCCAATTTTTTTTAAGTTTATCATATTAGATTCCCTAAAATATTAAACCAAGTAAAATTATAACACTGCCGCCGTTTTTAGCCGACGGCAGATTCTTGTTATGGCAACAGCGTACTCCCAAGATTCTAAAAAATCTCTTAAATAATGCAAAATATCAACACTACCCAAATTTCAAAATAGCACAATCAAGCCCTTTCCCCATCAACGGGGCGCGAGGATAGGTAGAGTGCCTTATAAGTCTTCCCCCTTGACGGGGGAAGATTTAGATGGGGGTGAAATAGAAGCAATCCATCTTTATCTCAAGGCAAAAAATAACCTGTCAATAGTTGTTGAAAACTAAGCGTTAGCACTGGAAAAGTTTGCGCTTAGGCTATATTTATAATTTGAGAAAGTGCGACAAAAGGAGTAAAGAGAGTATGACCGGAAAGATAAGTTTAACTGCGAGTATGCGCAGTAACTTATTGAGCCTGCAGAATATCAGCAGGCAGGTCAGTTCTACCCAAAATAAACTTGCCACCGGCAATAAAGTAAATTCTGCAATCGACAATCCGTCCTCTTATTACACTGCCAGAAGTCTAACCAACCGCGCCAATGACTTAGATTCACTCCTTGACTCAATGGGGCAGGCGGTTCAGACCATCAAAACGGCGACCACCGCCTTAGAAACCGGCGCCGCATTCCTAGAGCAAGCCGCGGCGGTGGCTACCTCGGCGTTGGAGCATCCGATTCAAGCCGGCGCGGCAGAGGGTGGAAAAAGTGCGGCAGGACTAGAAGCTGAAGGTTATCAAGTGGTTAATAGCGCTGATGAACTTAAGGCGGCTCTGGCGGATGGAGCAAAAATCGCACTTGGCGGAGATATAACTCTGGATTCCGGATTAAGGATCACTGCCTCCAATGTCAGCATAGACGGCAACGGACACACACTTAAATATACGGCGCCAAACGCCAGAGAGGCAGCAATAGCTGTTGATGGGGGCGGAGCAAATGTCGATATAAAGAATTTGAATATTGAGGCTTCCGGCAATCGAGTTTATGGTATTCGCGTAACCAACGGCGGCAGCCTGACTATTGACAATATAATGGGAATTAAGGTCAACGGTGTCGGCGCGCAAAAAGTAGTTAACGGCAATGCCGATATTTATGACGGCAAAAGCAACACCAAGGCGGCGGTAAACCAGCTGGGCAAAGAGGCTCTGGCGGCGTGGGCGGCGGATAATTTTTATGTCGGCGACAAGAACGGCGCGTTTGGACAAGGTCAATGGTATTTGCCCGCCATTGGCGAATGGATGGATTTTTATGGCACTGATGTGTCGAAAATGACCTCTGGTAGTTACAGCAGCAGCGGGGCTGTTGGCGACAATAAAGCCAAAATCAATGCCGCGCTCACAACTTTGCAAGACAAAGGAGCTGATGCTAAGGCATTAACCAATGACTACTATTGGTCGTCTTCTGAGTATAACGATACCAATTCTTGGGTACTCAATCCAAGTAGTGGCTATCGTGGTTACTACGTTAAGGGTAGGACCGATTACGTTAACGTTAGGTCTTGTCAGCTTTTAGAAAATTGCTTTAACCCTTTAACCCTTTCCGCCGAAGGCGGTAGCGGCGGCGTAGCCGCGCCCAAAATCGGCGATGTGATGTATGCCGATAAAATATGGGGTTCCGCCAATGATTACGACGGGAGCAAGCAGGCGGTCGGTATTGTCAGCGCCGTCGGCAACGACGGCTCAGTAAAAATTATCAGCCTCAAAGATTTAACTTTCAGCTCCGAAGGCAGTGTCGGCAACTTTGATCCTGATGATCCCTATGGCGGAACCGAGAAATGGACGAAGTGGGCGACTAATGCCAAATATGACGAGGATGTTGTTGATATTCCTAATTATAATGGTAATGCTCTCCTCGCCGCAGCTAAAAGCGGCGGAACACTAACAATCAACAACATTCCGTTTTCCGGCGGCGGCACAGAAGGCGGCGGAACAGAAGGCGGCGGAGCCCAAACCGGAGTTGATTCTTCGTTTCAGGTGCGTTTTAACGAGGTTTTAGGTCAGTATGATATGCTGATTAAGGACGCCTCTTACAAAGGGGTAAATCTGCTTCGGAGCCAGAATTTGAATGTGCGCTTTAATGAGAGCGGCAGCTCGGATTTGAATGTTATCGGCAAAGACGCCTCTGCCGCCGGTTTGGGACTAAATAAGGCGGAATGGCAGAGCTTGGATGATGTGGCGGCGTCGATAAAAGAGCTGGCAACAGCAATGAATAAAATCCGCAATATGACCTCAGAGTTGGGGAATAACTATAGTATCGTCAGCTCAAGGCAGGACTTCACCGAGAATCTGATAAATATCATCACCGAGGGTGCGGATAAGCTTACCTTAGCGGATATGAACGAAGAATCCGCCAATATGCTGGCGCTACAGACACGGCAACAGCTGGCGATAAATTCCCTATCCCTCGCATCACAAGCGGCACAGGCGGTGATGAAGTTGTTTTAATCACAACATCAAGAACAGTGACAGCGCCACAAACCCATACAGCAAAATTCCGCTGATATACATCCTTGCCACCCTAAAGTCCGCTCCGGACGGCATCGCATTTTCTATAATTATCGTCTGCAACAACACATAGAGCACATAATTCACAAAAGTCGGGTGCATCGTCGGCAAATAATAGCGATTTAGATAAAACCCTATCGGCAGCAGCAACAGAGGCGCCATTGCCGAGGGAACCGCATTATAAAACGTGACATTTCTAAAACCCACACTCCCCATAACATAGCTGCCATCTTCACCGCGACGAGGGAAAATCGTAAAATTACAAGGTCTGGCATTGAGCAACATTCCCACAAAAAAATGCATAAATTCATGCAAAATCGTTCCGGGGATATTCACCAAAGAAGACAGCCACATTGAGCTATAAGTGGTATATTTTACGCGCATCAATACAATCACCAGCAATATCAAATAGAAGCGATTATCAAAAAAACCGCGTAAAAACGCCGGACTATTAATCAGACTCAAAAATTTATAATAAACATCATACAGCATAAATCACCTCTTCAGGCTTGCCAATCCGGCCAAATAAGTATTGAGCAACAATTTGCAAACATTATTTTTATTAACCCCGCGAAAACTTCCGGACGGATCTGCCGCCAAAAATCCGCTAACGGCAAACAGCGCCATCTCCAAGACCTGCAAAGAAGTCCGGCGCTCTGCCTTATTCAGCGAGCCGAACATTGCCTCAACCTGTCTTGCCAGCAATACTTCAATTCGGCCAATTTTGCGTTCATACTGTTTTTTATAAGTCAGATTCTCCGACTGCAGACGCTCCCTATACAGCAACATCCACAAATTACGATTAGCGCAAACAAACGAGCTAAAAACATCTGCGTAGCGATTAATATTTATATATGGATTCGCCTCCGGCACAATAATTTTCAAAGCCGCATACAACTCATCCAGCGTCTGCATATTTTCTTCGGCAACAAAATCTTCCATAGTGGCAAAAGTATTATAGATTGTCCCCACCGAGGTATTAGAAGCCTCAGACAATTTACGCGCCGTTAAAAACTCGGCTCCTTTGCTGATTACCATTTGTCGGCCACACTTAAGCAAAGCCGACTTGACCTGCTCCCGCACAAACTTTTTCAAACGCTGGCTCTTTGCCGCATCGTCACTCATTGTTTTCAACCTGAAAAAACTTATATATTTAACAAAATATTTGCAATTGCGTTTATATAATAAACAAAACTTGAACACTGTTCAATTCAAAATTTCTGCCCAAAGGATAATTCCGATGAAAAAAATTTTGCCGATTCTGCTTTTTCTGATGGCATTTAGCCATGCGTCTCAAGCGCAAATATCTCACGATATGCTGCTTGGTACCGATACCGCTCCGATTGTTAAAGCAGACAAGACATCTATTGCCGAAGCCGAAGAAAGCGCCCGCCGATTACTCAACCGTCAGCCGCAAACCTTGCGCAAACAAAACTTTCCTCAACTGCGCAGCCGCCAAATAGCCACCACCCCCAAAGTTACCGGCCGCGCACAAAGCGCTCCGTTTGGGTTGGTATGGGGCTCCAGCATTGTCGAGACCCAAAATCAGGGAGTTATCCTTTCGCCTATAGAAGAAAAAGACTATGCCAACAGCTTTCGGGCGCAAAAGCTCCCCAAAGCCGTCAAAGATTTTACCGCTGTAGATGTTACTTTTGGCGATGAAAACGAACTATGGCGGATTATTGCCTATGGCAAGCTGCTTGATGATGATGCCAAAGCGTCCAAAGCACTGCAGATGTACAATACCTATTCCGGTTTGCTGGCGCAAAAATACGGCAACAAACAAGAATTTTTTATCCCTGCTCAAATTGACGTTACCCAAAAAGATGCCTATGGCAAAGATATTACCGTGCAGCAGACCGCCCCGCTTGGCAACCCAAACTTTCTCAGCCAGCTGCAGAGCGGCGCCGCCACTCTATATTCCACTTATTATAATCAGGAAGTGGGGGCTACTTTAGCCGTAAATGTTGACGGTGACGGAAAAAGTTATATAGTAGTCGACTATAAAAATTTGCAAATTCTGCAAGCGCGAGAAAAACAAACCCTTGATGCGCTTTAACCATACTGAACTAAGGACACTTTGATATGAAGAAAATCGCCTTTTGCGGTGCCGCCGGAAACGGAATCAGCCCCCTTGAACAAATAATGCTGAAAAAAGGATATACCGTTTATGGTTCTGACCGCGGTTTTGATGAGGGCAAAGATGCCGACCGCCGTCAGGCTTTGGAATCTGTCGGACTTAAGATTATCCCGCAAGACGGAAGCGGCATCACTCCGGACATAGAATGCGTCTACGCCTCCGCTGCCCTAAATGAGGAAAATCCCGATATTAAAGCTGCCCGCAAATTCAATATTCCGGTCAAGAGTCGTTCCGACTTGCTGGAAGAAATTTTTCATACCTATGCCAAAGGAATTGCTGTTGGCGGCACTGCCGGCAAAACCACTACCACAGCCATGATTGGCTATATCTTAGATGTGCTGGGACAAAAACCGACCATGATAAACGGAGGAATGCTCTGCAACTATACCGACAACTCCGGATTAGCCAACTATCTGTACAATAACGGCGAGGTCTGCGTAATTGAGGCTGATGAAAGTGATGGCTCGATTCGCAAATATCACCCCTACATCGGCTTGGTTAACAATATTTCTCATGACCACACCAGCATTGAAAAATTGGTAGAATATTTCTCAGTTTTTGCCTCTCATGTAACTCATGCGCTGGTTGTTAACTATGATTGCCCGCGGGCGCGTAAACTGCAATCTCCGGCACGCATATTCACCTACTCCATTCTCGATTCGCAGGCTGATTTGTATGCCAATAACATCAAAGCGGTAGAAGACGGAATTGAATACTCAATTGAGGGCCGCCAATTCCGCCTAAACCTTATCGGCAAGTTCAATGTCTCTAATGCCTTAGCCGCCATATCTGCCTGCATGATGTTAGGATTGGATAAATTTGCCGCCGCTCAAGCTCTTGAGGGATTCAACGGCGTAAAAGTGCGCTTAGAAAAAATCGGCAGCAAAAACGGCATTACCATTTACAACGACTTTGCTCACAATCCCAGCAAAATAGAGGCTTCTTTAGCCGCGCTCAAAGACCACCCCGGCCGAATTATTGCCATGTATCAACCCCATACTCCGTTTTCTGCCGTCAACACCGGAGACGAGGTTGCCGACGCCGTTGCCAAAGTTTTAGCGCCGGAAGACATTATGCTTATGCAAGAGATTTATGAGCTCACCCCGCAAGATGTCGGAGTTTCTTCTGCCAATATCATCAACCGCATTAAGCAAAACGGCCATAACAACGCGCTGTTTTTGCCTCACAAAGATGACACCCGCAAATTTATTCGCGAAAACGCCAAAACCGGTGACCGCATTGTAATTATGGGCGCGCACGACAACTCATTGGCCGATTTCAGCCGTGAACTTCTGAATGAAATTTAGCTACAAAAGGCTAAGCACATAATCAATATTTTTTCCGTTCAGATAGCTTATCAGCTTCTGATACATGATTATGCCGTCCCAGCCGCGGGTATTAAAGGCCAGCATCGCCCCCACTGCCCAGAGATTGGCCGAGGGCAGAAACATTGCGCAGAATTTATAAGAAACCTTTGGCAAATCTGTTTGCTTTTCATGAATTTGCGAACCGACTGTATCCAAATGATAGCCTATAAAATAGCCCATAAACCCGTTAATAAATAAATTATTGGGCGCAAAAGAGGTATAAATTGTCACCGCAATCATATACATCAGCCCAAACAACGGAAAAAAGTACGGAGCAATAATAATAAGCCAATTGCCCTCGCCTTCAAACGACATCTCTCCGCCGGAATTATCACCGGCAATATGAATTTCTTTTACCTTATGAAAAGTTATTAAGGCAAAAAACGCGTGTGTAAGTTCATGCGCAATAATTTCCATATTAGACTTAACCGAAGAATCCATCATTGTCCGCGCAATAAAGAACATAAAAAATCCGGCAAACATTGCCAAATATGGCAGTTTAGAGAACTGAAAATAAGAAAATGACTGAACATATGCCGGCAAAGAAAACAGCATATACACTGCTACCGGCCATTTTAACATATTAATCAGTTTATCAATCAAAGTTTTCACCTCAACAAATTAATTATTTGTTCTACTATAGCGCGCTAAAAATTTTTTTGCAGTCCAAATCGTAACAATATTAACATTTCTTCAACAATTCTCCTCTATTCTTTTTACATAAGCTTGAGCAATTCTTAAGTTTATCGGTCGTCTGACGCAGCTTCCCCAAAAAAAACTCTTCAGACGACCGTTTAAGATTGCAAAAAGCGATAAATATTATAGTATGGCAAATACCGCCATAGCAAAGGATTTATATTATGACCGATGAAAATTTGAACACTTATGATTTTCTTATCAATGATGAAGATGAGGCTATGCTCTTGTTATACGCCCGCAATGGAGAGCCGCAAGACGCCGCAATTGAAATAGACTACGACAATAAATCGGCCATTTTGCACCGCCGCCCCGACGACAGAATTGACCTTGAAGGAATTTCCGATGAAGTCTTGGACAGCCTTAAAGACGCTGACAAACTGCTGATTTGCGAACTCAGCGTAGAGGAAGACGAAAAAGACACCAACATTGTCTATGCCTATGAGGCAGATATTAACGACTAAATAATCCAACCTTAAATTTATGCCCTGATAATCAGGGCATTTTTTATGACTTCCGTCCACAAAAAAAGCCGCTCCATAATCAGAGCGGCTTTTCACAATCAGGTTGTAAGCTTATTTAGCTTCGCTGTTAGTCTCAGCCTTAGCAGCCTCAGCAGCGGCAGCAGCGGCAGCTTTCTCAGCAGCTACGCGAGCCAAATCTTTAGCACCTTTGGCATTAACATCACGATCAACCAATTCAATGATTGCCATATCAGCAGCATCGCCATAACGAAAACCGGCTTTCAGCACGCGGCTGTAACCGCCGTTACGATCTTTATAACGCTCTGCCAAAGTGGAGAAAAGCTTAGAAACAACTTCATTGTCACGCAGGAATGACAAAGCCTGACGACGATTCGCCAAACCACCCTTTTTGCCAAGAGTAATCATATTGTCTACAAAAGTTCTCAGTTCTTTAGCTCTCTGAACAGTAACTTTAATCTGTTCATGAGTCAAAACAGCAGCTGTCAAGTTAGAGAACAAAGCCTTGCGAGCATTGGTATCCATGTTAAATTTACTGTGTTTCATTCCATGTCTCATGACATTTTCCTTTCATTTTCTCTGTGGCCTGCAAGGGCAGACCGGATCAATCACAAGCCTTTACTACGGGTTCGGCTAAGCCGACATACATAAAGACTCCTCATTCGCCTGCGTTTCTAACACAAGAAACTTATAATTGCAAGCAAAAAAAAAGCCGATTCGCCAAAGCTCCGCCTCTCTGTCTTTTATTTTCATACAAAAAACCGGACATTCCCCAAAAGAAACATCCGGTTTTTCTAATTGAGCCTTAACTACTAGAAGTGTTCATCGCAACGACGAATCAGCTCTTCAATATTCTCAGGCGGCCAACCCGGAGTATCCATACCCAAATGAATACCCATCTTGGCCAAAACTTCTTTGATTTCATTCAAAGACTTACGACCAAAGTTCGGAGTCCGCAACATTTCAGCCTCTGTCTTCTGAACCAAATCGCCGATATAAACAATATTGTCATTCTTAAGGCAGTTGGCAGAACGAACAGAGAGCTCAAGTTCTTCAACCTTCTTAAGCAGATTGCGATTAAACGGCAATTCCTCTTTCTCAGCCTCAACTTCAGCCTCTGGTTCATCAAAATTAATGAACGGCTTAAGCTGATCCTGCAGGATACGAGCCGCAAATGCAACCGCATCTTCCGGAGTAACAACTCCGTTAGTTTCAACAATCATAGTCAATTTATCATAGTCGGTAGCCTGTCCTACACGAGTATTTTCAACCTTGTAAGATACTTTGCGTACCGGAGAATAAATAGCATCAACCGCAATCAAACCGATCGGAGCATCAGCCGGTTTATTCATAGCCGCCGGAACATAACCTTTGCCGGTTCCGACAGTCATTTCCATATTGATTTTGGCACCGGCATCCAGAGTGCAGATAACCAAATCCGGATTCATAATTTCAATATCATGACCATGATCAATCATAGCGGCGGTAACCTCGCAAGGACCTTCTGCTTTCAAAGTCATGATTTTCTGGCCATCGCTATGAAGAGCAACGGCCAAACATTTAACATTCAGAACGATGTCGGTAACATCTTCTCTAACACCGGGGACAACTGAAAATTCGTGCAAAACGCCATCAATTTTAATACTGGTGACGGCACCGCCTTGCAAAGAGGAGAGCAAAACTCTTCTCAAAGCATTACCCAAGGTTAAGCCAAAGCCTCTTTCCAAAGGCTCAACGACTATCTTGGCCTTATTCTGTCCCTCCAGGGGAGTAACTTCCAAATTAGTCGGTTTAATAAGTTCTTGCCAATTCTTTTGAATCACTGGGGTGTCCTCTTTATTACTGCATATGCAAAGTTCAGAAAAAATCAGACAGTGATGAGGCCTTTGCCAGCCTCATCACTCTGAAAACCAAAAATTAGACGCGACGTCTTTTTCTCAAGCGACAGCCATTATGAGGAATAGGAGTAACATCACGAATGGTGGTGATAGTGAATCCTACAACTTGCAAAGCTCTGATAGCAGACTCTCTGCCAGAACCTGGGCCCTTAACTTCAACCTCTAAAGTTTTCATACCATGCTCCTGAGCCTTTTTGCCGGCTTCTTCAGCGGCAACCTGAGCGGCATAAGGAGTGGATTTACGAGAACCCTTAAAACCCTGAGCGCCGGATGTAGACCAAGCAACGGTGTTACCCTGGGCGTCAGTAATGGTTACTCTTGTATTGTTGAAAGTAGAATTAATATGTGCGACACCAGCCGTAATATTTTTCTTTTCTTTCTTTTTAACACGTTGTGTTACTGCTTTTGCCATTTAACAACCTACCTTATTTCTTCTTATTAGCCACAGTCTTGCGCTTACCTTTACGGGTACGGGCATTTTGTTTGGTACTCTGACCACGAACCGGCAGACCTTTACGATGACGCAGACCGCGATAGCAGCCCAAATCCATCAGTCTTTTAATATTAACACCGATTTCACGACGCAGTTCACCTTCAACCACAACATCATGGTCAATGACATCACGGATTTTGGCAACTTCCTCATCGCTCAGTTCATGAACGCGGCGGTCAGCAGAAACACCGGATTTTGCGCAAATGTCTTGAGCAGTTTTTCTTCCGATGCCATAGATATAAGTCAAAGCGACTTCAATCTTCTTGGCAGTCGGGATATTTACACCAGCTATACGAGCCAAATTAACTCTCCATTATCTAGATATTGTTATTACATTTAAAAAGTTGATCACCACTTTTCAAAATTAAGCCGGATTATAGGCTAAATTTTGTATGTGTCAACAAAGATTTACCGATTCTTTGAAAAAAACTGTTTTTTTCGCAAAATCACCTTACTTAATTATTTGAGTCCCAAGACATCATCAATTTTTGCCGCAACAGCCATTATTGATCCAGTGCCGTCAACCGTCCGCAGGAGTCCTTTTTTCTCAAAAAACGGAATTGTCGGATATGTCAATGCGCGATAATTGACGAGTCGGTTTTGTACCGTTGCCCTGTTATCATCGATTCGCCGATAAAATTCTGTTCCTCCGCAAACATCGCAAACACCATAAACTTTTGGCTTTTGAAATTTATCATGATAGCCCTGTCCGCACTTCATACAGGCATAGCGCCCCAAAATGCGCTCCATGATAATTTCATCCGGAACTTGAATCTCAATCACCGCGTTCAGCTTAATACCCTTTTCAGCGAGCATTTTCTCCAACACCTCCGCTTGCGGCAGAGTGCGCGGAAAGCCGTCCAAAATAAAGCCGTTTTTGCAGTCATCTTCGTCGATTCGTTTAGAGACCATATTAATAATCATCTCATCTGTGGCAAACCCGCCCTTATCCAGCACTTCCTTCAGAGCCAAGCCTTCGGGAGTTTTCTTTGCTGCTTCGGCACGCAGCATTTCACCGGTTGAAAGATGACAAATATGCGCCTTTTCTTTGAGCAAGCGCGCCTGAGTGCCCTTACCACACCCTGGCGCACCGGTCAAAACCACATGCAGTCCCGCACCGTTTTTGCTCATCTTAGCGTCTCTTTCTATTAGCCAAAGAAGCTTTTTTAATCAAAGACTCATACTGATACGCAATCAAATGTGACTGCAGCTGAGTTACAAAGTCCATTGTAACCTGCACCACAATGAGCAATGTTGTACCGCCCAACACAAATGGAACAGAAAGCTTACTGATAAGAACTTCCGGCAAAATGCACAGACCGACCAGATAAACCGCGCCCAAAACAGTCAGACGTGTAATTACATAATCCAAATACTCAGCGGTGTTTTTACCCGGACGAATACCGGCAACAAAACCGCCATGTTTTTTCAGATTCTCCGCAGTTTCTTCCGGATTAAACACAATTGCTGTATAGAAGAATGCAAAGAACGCAATTAGAAACGCATACAGTGCCAAATACAGAGGTTGTCCATGTCCCAACATAGAGCTCAATTCCTGAACCCAAGACGGACCATTTTCTGCGCTCAAGTTTGCAATCGTAATCGGCAACAGCAACAAAGAGCTGGCAAAAATCGGCGGAATAACGCCTGTCGGATTAATCTTCAGCGGCAGATGTGAGCTCTCAGAGCCCATACGTCCCATTGCCTGACGCTTCGGGTATTGAATAATGATTTTGCGCTGAGCCCGTTCAACAAACACGATCAAATAAATCAACCCCAAAACCATCGCCAACAGCAGCAAAATAACCGGAGCAGACATCGAGCCAACGCGGCCGAGTTCAAAGGTCTTGGCCAAAGCGCTGGGAATGTTGGCAATAATACCAACCGTAATAATCAAAGAAGAGCCGTTACCAACACCGCGAGCTGTAATTTGTTCACCCAGCCATACAATAAACATTGTGCCGCCAACCAATGATACAATTGTAGTAAAGCGGAACACAAACCCCGGCATCACAACTGCTGACAATCCGGCAGATCCGGTCATACTCTCCAAACCGACAGCAATTCCATAGCCCTGAATAATGGTAATCAAAACTGTCAGATAACGGGTATATTGGGTAACCTTGCGATGACCAGCCTCGCCCTCCTTTTTCAGAGCCTGCAAAGACGGAACCACAGACTGCCCGAGCTGAATAATGATTGATGCCGAAATATAAGGCATAATGTTCAGCGCAAAAACTGTCATACGCTCCAAGGCACCGCCGGCAAACATATTAAACATACCCAAGATTCCGCCGGAATTGCGCTCAAAAATCTCCGACAAAATGTTCGGATCAATGCCGGGCAACGGAATAAATGTACCCAGACGAAAAACGATCAGAGCCAAAACCGTAAACCACAATCTTTTTTTGAGTTCTTCAGCTTTGCCAAAAGCCGACATATCTATATTGGCGGCCATTTTCTCTGCCAGTGAAACCATTGTTATATCCTTATCTGTTATTTAAAAAAGCTACACAGGGATAAATATATCCCTTTTGTTCATAATGTAATACACGAAATTTAATTTTATGCAACTACTTTATTGTTATCCAAACGCAAATCAAAAAAATAAGGGCAGAAGCACAAATACTTCCGCCCTTATTTCATCTCAACCGTTTATTAAACGAGCTTTACGCTACCGCCTGCTTTTTCAACAGCCGCAACCGCAGCCTTAGAAGCAGAGTTAACACTTACGTTAACTTTAGAGGTAATTGCACCGCGAGCCAACAAACGAACACCATCAAGAGTCTTGCTGATAAGACCTGCTGCTTGCAAAGAAGCAACAGAAACATCTTCGGCATTCAATTTACCGGCATCAACAGCCTTCTGGATACTATCCAGATTAACAACTGCAAATACCTTGGCAAACGGATTTTTGAAACCGCGTTTCGGCAAGCGGCGGTACAAAGGCATCTGACCGCCTTCGAAACCATTAACTGCAACACCGGAACGAGACTTCTGGCCTTTCTGACCACGGCCGGCTGTTTTGCCGGAACCGGAACCGATACCGCGAGCAACGCGTTTACGATCTTTGCGAGCGCCCTGGTTATCTTTAATTTCGTTAAGTTTCATTTTTCTTCACCTTAAACAATTTTATAAAAAACTTAATAAGCCGGCTTGCTATCGCGGGATTTGAGGCGCGGTGTACCCAATTAGTACATAAGCACTCAAATCCCTCGATTTGAAGCCCGCTTTGCAAGCTTTTCTACTCTTCGACTTTAACCAAGTGAGCAACCTTCTTAATCATACCGCGAACAGCAGGAGTATCCTCCAACTCGGAAGTCTTGTACATCTTGTTCAGACCAAGACCGATTAAGGTAGCTCTCTGAACGGCCGGACGACCGATCGGGCTCTTGATTTGGGTAACTTTAATCATTTTTTTGCTAGCCATGGTTTAAGCCTCCTCTACGCTAAGTTTTGCATTAGCTGTGTTCTCACGGCGGCTTACAATATCACCAACTTTTTTGCCGCGTTTTGCAGCAACCATGCGCGGTGAATTGATAGCTTCCAGAGCGTTGAAAGTCGCTTTAATCATATTGTAAGGGTTGTTAGAACCCAAAGATTTAGCAACTACGTCCTGAATTCCGAGAACTTCGAAGATAGCACGCATCGGGCCGCCGGCAATAACACCGGTACCGGCAGGAGCTGTGCGCAAGTAAACTTTACCGGCGCCAAAACGGCCTGCCACATCGTGATGCAGAGTTCTGCCCTCACGCAGCGGAATACGAACCATGTTCTTTTTAGCTTCGTTGGTAGCTTTGGTAATAGCCTCAGGAACCTCACTAGCCTTACCGGAACCGAAGCCGACGCGACCCTTTTGGTCACCAACGACAACGATAGCAGCAAAAGACATTGTGCGGCCGCCTTTAACGGTTTTAGCTACACGATTAATGTGAACCAGTTTCTCAACCAATTCATCTTTCTTTTCCATCTTATTATGACGATCTACAGCTTGTTGTGCCATTTTTCAAACTCCTAGAATTTCAAGCCAGCTTCACGAGCTGCATCGGCCAAGGCTTTAACCCGACCATGATAGATGTAACCGCCGCGGTCAAAGATAACCTCGCTAACACCGGCCTTAATAGCTCTTTCAGCAACCAATTTACCAATAAAGCTTGCAGCTTCGATGTTAGAAGATTTTTTAATCTGATCGCGAACTTCTTTTTCCAAAGTAGAAGCAGAAGCAATTGTTGCACCTTTAGCATCGTCAATAATCTGAGCATATACATGCATATTACTGCGAAATACAGACAATCTCATCTTTCCATTCGCAGCCTTTTTCAGAGCAGACCGAACACGGCCTTTTCTCTTTTGAAACAATTCTCTTGGCGTATTCATTAATTTAATCCTTATTTCTTCTTGCCTTCTTTACGACGGATGTATTCGCCTTCATACTTAACGCCTTTGCCTTTATAAGGCTCGGGTTTTCTAAATTTGCGAATTTCCGCAGCAAATTGACCGACAAGTTGTTTATCAGCGCCGGAGATGGTTATCTGAGTAGCAGACGGGCAAGCTACTTTGATGCCCTTAGGAGCCTCAACCGGTACATCATGAGAGAAACCCAATGACAACACCAATTTATTGCTGCCTTCTACACGAGCTTTATAACCAACGCCAACCAGTTCCAGATTTTTAGTGAAACCGTCATGAACACCCTTAACGATGGTGTTGATGTTGGCTCTGGTAGTACCCCACAAAGCGCGAGAATGTTTGGTCTCGAGTTTCGGAGTAACAACGATTTTATTATCTGCAACTTCAACGGCAATATGTTCAGCATCGAAAGAATGGCTCAATTCGCCCAGCTTACCGCTGGCTTTAACCATATTTCCTTCAACAACAACTTTAACGCCTTCAGGGACGATAACCGGATATTTACCAATTCTAGACATCCATTTTCTCCCTTAAAATACCTGGCACAAGATTTCGCCACCAACATTAGCCTTACGAGCTTCGTTATCGCTCATAACACCGGACGGTGTAGAAATGATTGAAATACCAAGACCGTTATAAACTCTCGGAAGATCTTTAACGCTGGAATAAACTCTGCGTCCCGGAGTAGATACACGATAAATTTCAGTAATAACAGAAGTACCTTCATGATACTTCAACTTAATGCGAAGCTCATCAACACCGGGGCGAACATTGGTTCTCTCGTAACCTTGAATGTAACCCTCTTTTTTGAGAACTTCCAAAACATTTTCACGCAAGCGGGAAGCAGGTGATACAACTTCACTCTTCTTCGCTCTTTGTGCGTTTCTAATGCGTGTGAGCATATCGCCCAAAGGATCAGACATAGACATATCTCTTACCTCCTACCAGCTGGATTTAACCAAACCCGGAATTTCGCCAAAGCTGGCCATGTCGCGCAATTCATTACGAGACAAACCGAATTTCCGGTACACACCACGAGAACGACCGGTAAGTTTGCAACGATTACGATAACGAATCTTTGCAGAGTTACGCGGCATCTCAGCCAATTTCAAAGTAGCTTGGAATCTTTCTTCAGGAGAAAGAGTTTTATCCATAACTATCTTTTTGAGCTTAGAACGACGAGAAGCAAACTTCTCAGCCATTTTGGCTCTTTTCAGGTTTCTGAAAACAGAACTTGTTTTTGCCATGGTTTATTCCCCTTATTTCTTGTAAGGAAAGTTAAAGCCAGTGATAAGAGCCTTAGCTTCTTCATCAGTCTTTGCGCTGGTGCAAATGCATACATCCATACCGCGAACATTTTCAACCTTATCATAGTTGATCTCGGGGAAGATTATCTGCTCTTTGATACCAAAAGCAAAGTTGCCTTTTCCGTCAAAGTTTTTACCGGAAATACCGTGAAAATCTCTAACGCGGGGCAAAGCCATGTTAATCAATCTTTCCAGAAACTCATACATTCTGGTAGAACGCAGAGTTACCTTGCAACCAATCGGCATACCTTCTCTCAATTTAAAGGTAGCGATAGATTTACGAGCCTTGGTAACAACCGGTTTCTGACCGGCGATCAAAGCAAGCTCTTCAACTGCATTGTTGAGCTTTTTCTTATCGGTAACGGCATCGCCGACACCCATATTCAGCACAATTTTAGTCAGCTTCGGAATCTCATGTGGGTTGGTGTAACCGAATTTCTCCACAAGAGATTTTTTTATGACGTCATTGTACAATGTCTCAAAATTTGCCATAAATTTTTCTCCCATTAATCGATTACTTCACCGGTTTTACGAGCAACGCGCACTTTTTTGCCGTCAACGGTCTTATAGCCAACTTTAGTTGCCTTACCGTCTTTGGCCAGAGCCACGTTAGAAACATGGATCGGCGCTTCTTTAGTAACAATTCCGCCCGGAGTTGTCTGGCTGGGCTTTGTGTGGCGTTTAACCAAGTTAACACCCTGAACCACAACCTTATTCTCTTTAGGCATAGCTTTTACTACTTCACCAGTTTTGCCTTTGTCATCACCTGACAAAACGACAACTTGGTCACCCTTTTTAATTTTCAACTTAGGCATTATAATACCTCCGGTGCTAATGAAATAATTTTCATAAATTTCTTGGCACGCAATTCTCTGGTAACAGGACCAAAGATACGAGTGCCGATTGGCTCACCGTCTTTATTAATCAAAACGGCGGCATTCTTGTCAAAGCGGATAACAGATCCGTCTTTGCGTCTGATGTCAGATGCAGTACGAACAATAACTGCCTTCATAACATCACCTTTCTTAACACGACCCTTAGGAATAGCATCCTTAATGGCAACGACAATAACGTCGCCCACGGTAGCGTGCATTCTCTTGGACCCGCCAAGCACCTTAATGCACTGCACCTGACGCGCACCCGAGTTATCGGCTACATCAAGGTTGGTTTGCATTTGAATCATTTTTTAATTCCTTTTTCTAAATTGTTTAGCTTTATCAGCTCTTCAAAAATCGGTTTTCCGCGGCAGGGAAAATTCTATTGCCTTCCGGCGCAAATTTTCACCGACCGCAAAAACCTATTTATCGACGCTTAAAAAAGCTAACCCCTCTAGGTGTTTGTTGACTTTATTTAAGCTTCAACAGCATCATTGCTGTTAATAACAGTCCAGCACTTCGTCTTAGAATAAGGTACGGATTCTACGATTCGTACAGTATCGCCGACTTTGCATTGGTTGTTTTCATCATGAGCCGCATATTTTTTGCTTTTCTTGATGAACTTCTTATAAACAGGATGCATAACCTGACGTTCAACGCGAACGATAACGGTCTTATCCTGCTTGTCGCTTACAACAACACCCTGAAGAATTCTTTTAGGCATATTTTTTCTCCTAACTATTCTTCTTGCGCTCAGCAATGAGCGTGTTGATTTTGGCTACTTCTTTGCGGACACTCTTTAATACAGCAGTATTTTGTAATTGTCCAGTAGATTGTTGCACCCGAAGGTTAAACTGTTCTTTTTTGCATTCGACCAGCTTTGCCTCAAGTTCATCAATACTCATAGCACGAAGATCTTTAGTTTTTACCATTTTTAGGCTCCTTGCTCTGAATTAAGTTTCTTAACAAACTTGGTCTTAATCGGCAATTTGGCAGCACCCAAAGCAAAAGCAGCGCGTGCAGTCTCTTCATCGATTCCTTCTGCTTCAAACAGAATACGACCGGGTTTAACTCTGGCAACCCAGAATTCAACAGAGCCCTTACCTTTACCCATACGAACCTCAGCCGGTTTATCCGACACCGGAACATCAGGGAAAATTCGGATCCAAAGTCTTCCGACTCTCTTCATCTCACGGGTAATAGCACGACGAGCAGCCTCAATCTGGCGAGCTGTGATGCGATCCGGAGTCAGAGCCTTCAAACCGAATGAACCGAAATCTAAGTTTGATCCGCCTTTGGCCAGACCGTGGATACGACCCTTATGCTGTTTGCGGAACTTTAATCTTTTAGGACTTAACATTTCTTCTTATCCTTACTTTTGCTCAGCCAGCTTTTTATCCTGCGCCATCGGATCATGAGCCATAATCTCACCCTTATAGATCCAAACTTTTACGCCGCAGGCACCATAAGTGGTGTGAGCTGTCGATGTTGCATAATCAATGTCAGCACGCAGAGTGTGCAACGGCACGCGACCATCACGATAATACTCTGTTCTGGCAATTTCAGCACCGCCCAAACGTCCGGAGCAGCAAACCTTAATGCCTTCGGCACCCAAACGCAAAGCAGACTGCATAACGCGTTTCATAGCACGACGGAAAGCCACACGGCGCTCCAACTGCTGAGCAACGCTGTCAGCAACCAACTGAGCATCTAACTCAGGTTTTCTAACTTCCAGAATGTTCAACTGAACTTCGGAATCGGTCATTTTCTGAATTTCTTTACGCAAAGCTTCGATATCCTGACCTTTTTTGCCGATTACCACACCCGGACGAGCGGAATGAATAGTAACGCGAGCTTTTTTAGCCGGACGTTCGATAACAATCTTGCTGACACCGGCCTGAGCCAATTTGTCTTTCAGAAATTCTTTAATTTTAACATCTTCGTGGAGGTAATCTGCATACTTATCGTCTGCATACCAACGAGAATCCCATGTACGGTTAACTCCGAGACGAAGACTGGTAGGATTTACTTTTTGTCCCATTAGTTTACTCCCCACGCTCGGCAACGACAATGGTCATGTTGGAGAAAGGTTTCAAAACTCTTGCTCCACGTCCACGGCCTCTGGCGTGCATACGTTTCATTACTAAACCTTTGCCCACGAAAGCCTCTTTAACAAAAAGCTTATCAATGTTCAACTGGTGGTTATTCTCAGCGTTTGCGATTGCAGAGTGCAAAACTGCCAAAGCAACTTTTGCAATTCTCTTCTTCGAAAAGCTCAGCTCAGCTACAGCCTTAGAAACGGCCAAGCCACGGATCGATTCGGCAACCAAATTCAGCTTGCGCGGAGAAGTGCGGATAGAGTGGCAAATAGCCAAAGCTTCATTTGCGGCAACTCTTCTTGCGTCTTTAGACTTGCTCATTATGCACCTCTCTTAGCTTTTTTGTCTGCTGCGTGACCGTAAAAAGTACGGGTAGGAGCAAACTCACCAAATTTGTGACCAATCATATCCTCGGTAACCAATACCGGAATAAACTTGTGACCATTGTGGACACCGAATGTCAAACCAACAAACTGCGGCAACATTGTAGAACGGCGAGACCAGATTTTAATCACTTCATTACGGCTTGAAGACTTAGCAGCTTCAGCTTTTTTCAGAAGATAGCCATCAACAAACGGCCCTTTCCATACGGAACGTGTCATATGCAAATCTCCTTATTTCTTCTTGTTATCATGACGGCTTCTCATAATGAACTTATCCGTCTTTTTATTAGTACGAGTCTTGTAACCCTTAGTCGGTTTACCCCAAGGAGTAACCGGATGACGACCGCCCGAAGTGCGACCTTCACCACCACCATGCGGGTGATCAACAGGGTTCATAGCAACACCGCGAGAAACCGGACGATTGCCCAGCCAACGACTACGGCCTGCTTTACCAAGTGACTTATTCTGGTTATCCGGATTGGAAACGGCGCCGACAGTAGCCAAGCACTCTTCACGAACAATACGGAGTTCACCGCTGCTCAATTTCAACTGAGCATAACCGGCGTCTTTACCAACCAACTGAGCATAGCAACCGGCAGAACGAACCAACTGCCCGCCTTTACCGACTTTAAGCTCAACGTTGTGAATAATTGTACCAACCGGCATATTTTTCAGAGGCATTGCGTTACCCGGTTTAATATCAGCCTTAGCGGAAGATACAACTTTGTCACCGGCTTTCAGTCTCTGCGGAGCCAAAATATAAGCCTTTTCGCCGTCTTCATAGCTAATCAAAGCAATGAATGCAGAACGATTCGGATCATATTCGATTCTCTCAACAGTAGCCTCAGAATCAAATTTATTACGTTTGAAGTCAATTACGCGCAATTTGCGTTTATGACCGCCACCAATCCTGCGACTGGTAACATGACCGAAGTTATCACGACCACCGGTTTTTGTCAGACCAACAGTCAGAGTTTTTTCGGGTTTGCCTTTGTAGAGCTCGCTTCTATCAACGATAACGAGCTGACGAAGTCCAGGAGATGTGGGCTTATAATTTTTTAATGCCATTTTTTATATCCCTGTAGTAACATCAATGTTTTGACCTTCGGCCAAAGTAACAACAGCTTTCTTAAAGTCAGAACGACGACCAAGATAGCCCTTGAAACGTTTTTCTTTGCCGAATTGACGAATTGTATTTACTTTGTTTACCTTAACGTTAAAGATAGCTTCAACAGCGGCTTTAACTTCATCTTTGCTGGCAGACAAAGGAACCAAAAAAGTAACCTTGCCGGCTTCTGAAGAAATCATAGATTTCTCGGTAATAACCGGACGAACGAGTGTATCGTACATTTTTGCAGTTACATTGTTTGTTTTGTCAGACTTACTCATTTCAATCTCTCTCCTAAGCAAACAACTGCATCTTTAGTCAAAACCAATTTGTCTTTTCTCAAGATGTCATATACGTTGGCACCAATTGTCGGCAATACATCAACACCCAGAATATTTCTGGTAGCCAAAGCAAAGTTCATATCAACTTCCTTGCCGTCAATAATCAAACTGTTGGACAAACCGCAAGCAGCCAGTTTATTCTGGAGCTCTTTGGTTTTCGGAGCTGACATTTTAGCTTCGTCGATGATAACCAAATTACCTTCTTTAGCCTTAGCAGAAAGAGCTGTCTTCAGACCAAGTTTTCTGAACTTTTTGGTCAAATCGTGAGAGTGATCACGAACAACCGGTCCAAATACAATACCACCTTTTCTGAACTGAGTACCCTTGCGAGAACCCTGACGAGCACGACCACCACCTTTTTGTTTGAAAGGTTTTGCCGGAGTCAAAGCAACTTCAGAACGGCCTTTGGTTTTGTGATTGCCCGACTGCAATCTGGCCAACTGCCAAACTACAACGCGGTGCAAAATGTCCGGACGAACTTCCAATCCAAAAATAGATTCATCAAGTTCGATAGATCCGACATTTTTGTTTTCTAAATTTAAGATGTCCTGTTTCATAATTTCAATCCTTTAATTTCTATGCATTATCAGCCGGGGCCTCAGCTTCGGCTTTAACTGCAACAGGTTCATCAACTTTTTTCAAACCGGCAGGCATCGGCAATTTAACAGACGCAGGTTTCTTAACAGCATCGGTAACATATACCCAGCCGTTTTCAGCACCGGGAACGCCACCCTTAACCATAATCAAACCTTTGTCAGCATCAACAGACACAACCTTCAGATTCTGAACGGTTACACGCTCATCACCCAAATGGCCGGCCATTTTCTTGCCTTTGAATACTTTACCGGGATCTTGTCTTTGTCCTGTAGAACCATGAGAACGGTGAGAAATAGAAACACCGTGGCTTGCTTCCAAACCGGCAAAGTTGTGGCGTTTCATAACACCGGCAAAACCTTTACCGATTGATGTTCCGCATACGTCAACGAATTGACCAGGAACAAAGTGCTCTACAGATAATTTATCACCGACAGAAAGCAAGCAATCATCAGATACTCTGAATTCTGCCAATTTTTTCTTCGGCTCAACATTAGCTTTGGCGAAATGACCTTTCAACGGTTTAGAAAGGTTCTTGGCCTTGACGCTGCCACAGCCCAGCTGAACGGCGGTATAACCGTCTTTCTCTTTGGTTCTGACATCAACAACTTCAAGCCCGTCAACATGCAAAACAGTAACCGGAACATGTGTCCCGTCCATTTCAAACACGCGTGACATTCCAAGCTTTTTTGCGATTAGACCCGTACGCATTATTAGTTTTTCCTTTTCTTAATTGGTTGACTTTCCCTATACTCAAAAAGCCAACATTAACATTATTACAATTTGATCTCTACATTAACACCGGCTGCCAGATCAAGTTTCATCAAAGCATCTACGGTTTGCGGTGTAGGATCTACAATATCCAGAAGTCTTTTGTGAGTGCGGATTTCGAACTGCTCACGAGATTTTTTATCTACGTGCGGAGAACGGTTTACCGTAAACTTTTCGATTCTGGTCGGCAGAGGAATAGGCCCTCTGACATTTGCCCCTGTTCTTTTGGCTGTGTGCACAATCTCTTTAGTAGAAAGATCAAGCAAACGATGATCAAAAGCCTTGAGGCGAATTCTGATATTTTGTGTATCCATCATATTAAAATACTTTTCCTATAACTAGACGGCAAAATCTCGCTATTCAGATTTGCCATCTAAATGTTAAACTTGGCAGATCCTTGCTCTGCAAGGAACGCATTATGTTTTATATCCAAGCAAAAACACAGAGTCTCCCCTGCAATTCACTCGTCGTGCGCACTTTGTAACACATCACGCTCCACATTGCAAGCGAAAAAATGAAAAAATTTCAAAAAAATCGCCAAGCTGATTTCTTTCAAAGTCTTTGTCAGACTCTGTTTGAGTCGACTCTGCTTTTTTGTCCAACTCATGTACAATCAGAATTCAAGAGCATCGTTTCAAGAAGCTCGTTACCATAAGTTCTCCTTCTTTCCACGCCTAAAACACCTCAACACCAACCGCAGACACACCAACCACAGCCCGCAACAATCAGCCAACTGCCAACCAAAAGCCGACAACAAACCCCACCAAATCACTCCTAATAAGCACAGCTTTATTAT
>CAKQNT010000001.1 GCA_934255405.1 uncultured Alphaproteobacteria bacterium | reverse complement strand
GTAGAACAGTTAAGTCAGAGTTATTTGAAAAGCGAACAAAATCCTAGCGTACACAGAAGTACGTGGATTTTGTGAGACTGTATCAAATGGCTCTGAATTGGCTGTTATACGGGCTTTTTCCCGAGAGGATGTGCGGCAACAACAACCCTTAACAAATCTTCCGGCACTATATGGGTGTATATTTCGGTGGTGGCAATATCTTCATGCCCAAGCATTTTTTGCACGGAACGAAGATCTGCGCCGCCATGTAGAAGATGAGTGGCAAAGGAATGGCGCAAAACATGGGGTGATATTTTTTGCGGAGAAATTCCGCAGATTATTGCTAATTCTTTGAGATCTTTGAAAAATCCGTCACGAGTTATATGTCCGAGTTTAGAAAGTTTTGAAGGAAACAGCCAGATAGATTTTCGCCCGTTTTTAATAAACTCATCACGGTATTGCAAATATTCCGACACTGCCCGCAAAGCGGCATCTGCCACCGGAATTAAACGCTCTTTGCTGCCCTTGCCACGCACCAAAATTTGTCTTTTATCAAAATTAATACACCCTTCCGGAAGCCCTGCCAGCTCTGAAACACGCAAACCGCAAGCATACATCAACTCAAGCATTGCGCTTAAACGTTTTCCGCGGGCACCATACTTCTCTTTAGAGGCTGTAATCAATTTTGATACATCTTGCTGAGTCAAAAATTTTGGCAGAGGTTTTTCCGCCTTGGGCGCCATAATTTTTGCCATTGGATTAGTGCTCACCACTTTTTCAGTGTAAAGAAACTTAAAAAAATCTCGCAACACTGAAATTTTGCGTGCCACCGATTTAACCGCATATTGATTTTTATGCAGAAAAGAAATGTATTCTGATATATCTTTTGTCTGCGCACCTTCCGGCGGCGTTCGGCAAACCTCAGCAAATTGCTGTAAATCTTGCCGATATGCCGCAATTGTATTAACCGAGGCACCAACCTCAGCTGACATCATATCCAAAAATTCTTCAATATAGTCAGCCATCATACGCACTATTTTTCAGAAATACTGATTTCTTCCTCAACATGCTGAGTTTCCAACGGAACTTCGTGCAAAACCACAAAACAAACCGCTGCCAACAACAAAGCTCCGACAATATAAAACGGCCAATTTGATTTTTTCTGACGCATAATAAATTCTCCCAAAAAAAACATTGCTAAAAAATACCTTTATTTATATAGTTACCACAACAAGTCTGAAAGATAAATTAAAATTATGACAACAAATGACAACAAAATAATCCTTTTGGTCGGGCTGATGGGCAGTGGTAAAACCAGTGTCGGCAAACGCTTGTCCAAAAAGCTTAATCTCCCATTTGTCGACGGCGACCAAGAAGTTGAAAAAGCTGCCGGATTATCGCTGATAGATATTCTCAAATGCTTTGGACAAGAAGAATACCGCGCCGGCGAAGCTCGGGTTATGAAACGCCTGCTGCAAGGCTCACCTTGTGTGCTTGCCTCTGGCGGCGGCTCTTTTGTTGCTCCTCAGACTCGCGAATTTGCCAAAAAAAATGCCATCACTGTATGGCTGAAAGCTGATATTGACGTTTTATACCACCGCACCGCCGGCCGCCAGCACCGTCCTTTTTTAAGAGGCAACGACACTGAGCTCAAAAACAAGTTAGCGACTTATATCAACGAGGAATATCCCTATTATTCAGAGGCTGATATTGTGGTTGAAACCAAAGAAGAGCAGGTTGACATCACCGTCAACCGCGTTATCAACGCCATAAACGACTTTCTCAATCGCAATTAAAAACCTTTTTTCTTTAGGAAATTCACCTTCATTACTGCCAAAGACGACGCTGAAATCTGGCGAATCACCTCATAAAACTCGCTACGATTTTTAACATTTTTAACCCACTCCTGCAAATCAGATTTCTCCATCCACTCCGCATTTTCCGGTTCTTCCAACAGCAAAACCGCCTGCCGCAAGAACCCTTCCTCAACCTTTTTCTGCACCGCTGCCAAACTTTTATCCGCTTCAAATTTCGGAGCTTCTTCATTAGTTTTTTTGATTTGGACAATTTCGCCAAGCTTACTATTCAAGCGCTCTTTCCACGTCTTAGCAAAATCTTTTTCTTGCTCTTTAATGATTCTATTATAAATTCTGTCAAACTCGCCTACCAATTGCAATTCGGTTTTGATTCCGTTTTTAGCAAACGACTGGAGCTGCTCAACTTGTCTTTTAAATTTGGGCTGGTTAGCCGCAATACTACTAAGCACTTCTGCCTCATATTCAAAACTTCCGCCTCTTTCGGCACTGTCTTTCACCAACATCGCCGCTGTCAAAATCAGAGCGCTTTCATCATCAACCGCCGTAATTTTATCCAGTTTCTGCTCCGCCTTATCCATACGGGTAACCACGCCCAACACTGAAGCGACATCGGCCTTAGAATTTATAACATTAAGATTCACAACTTCCATAGCCGCAACCTTATCTTCAGCCTGACGCACCCGCCGCTCAAACTCAGATAAATCAGGCTCTTTAATTTGCATTGAAACATTAGCCAGCTGCTGTTGCAAACCGACAATCTGTCCGTTAAGAGCATCTATCTGCCGCTGATAGGCATCTTCCTGCCCGAACATACTTTTTATCTGCTGCCAAATCAAAGGATTCTTCCACATTGCGTAACCAGCGCCGGCTACTGCCGCCACCACAACCAACTCAATCACCAAACGCTTAAATCTGCTTTTTTTGACAACCGGCTGCTCAAGATTCTCGGGAGCTGACTTTTTGACCATTTTAATGTTTCCTTATGTATAAATTCTTGGCATTTGTATTTACATAGTGTATATAATATAAAAAAAACTGCAATATATTCTTGCTGATAATAAACATTGGCGGCACAAAGGTAAAAAAATGATTGTTTTGGGTATAGAAAGCAGCTGCGATGAAACCGCCGCGGCAATTGTAAATGACAAACGAGAAATTTTAGGTGAAACCGTGCTTACTCAATTAGAGCACAAAGTTTATGGCGGTGTTGTACCTGAAATTGCTGCCCGTTGTCATTTGGAGCATATTGACGAGATTCTACAAGAAACGTTTAAGCGCGCCAACCTCAAACCCTCTGACATAGATGCGGTTGCAGCATCATCAGGCCCCGGACTGATTGGCGGCGTTGTTGTTGGCGTTATGGCCGCCAAAGCTCTGGCGCTGGCTTTAGACAAGCCTTTTATAGCCGTTAACCATCTGGAAGGGCACGCTTTGGCTGCCCGCCTCACCTCCGATGTCGAGTACCCATATCTTTTATTACTGGTCTCCGGCGGGCACTGCCAAATTCTGATTGTTAAAGGCGTGGGCGAATTTGAGCGCTTGGGCACCACAATTGATGACGCCGCCGGCGAAGCCTTTGACAAGGTTTCCAAAATGCTTGGTCTTGGATACCCCGGCGGTCCAATGATTGAAAAAATGGCGGTTCTTGGTGATGAAAACCGCTTTGTTCTGCCTCATCCGCTACACAATTCCGGTGACTGCAACTTGTCTTTTTCCGGATTAAAAACCGCTGTGCGCAAAATCATTGAATCTTATTCACCTGATGACAATATCGAGCATGCCATTATCAATAAAAAAGATACTGCCGACATTTGCGCTTCTTTCCAAAAAGCCGCCACCGAAAGTTTGGTATACAAATTGCAAAAAGCCATTGTTACCTTCAAAACCAAATATCCCCAAGGGAAAGATTTGGTTGTATCCGGAGGTGTTGCCGCCAATACCTACCTACGGAGCAGACTGCAAAAATTAGCAGATACCGAAGGACTAATCTTTTCAGCTCCGCCGATTCGCTTTTGCACTGATAACGGCGTTATGATAGCATGGGCAGGGATGGAACGCGCTCTCAAAGGTCTTTATAGCCCGCTTGATTTCAAGCCGCGCCCACGCTGGCCACTGGACGCAGATGCTCCCAAAGCTGCCGGCGCCGGAGGTGTTAAGGCATGAGACCGATTAGCGAAATCTGCCAAATCTTAGATATTTTCAAATCTCAAGATCCGGCTCCGCAGAGCGAGTTGAAATATCATAACGCCTATACTCTGCTGGTAGCGATTGTTTTATCCGCGCAAAGTACTGACAAAGGCGTAAACAAAGCCACTGCAGAGCTATTTAAATTGGCGGACACTCCGCAAAAAATGCTTGCGCTCGGCATAGATGCTCTAAAAGAACATATCAAGACTATCGGGCTTTATAACAACAAAGCCAAAAACATTATGGCGCTTAGCCAAAAGCTGGTAACCGAAAAAAATGGAATTGTTCCGCCGGAGCGCGAATTCTTAGAAAACCTCCCCGGTGTCGGGCGCAAAACCGCCAATGTTTTACTCAATGTCTGGTGGCACCAGCCAACTGTTGCTGTTGACACACACGTCTTGCGCTTAGCCAAAAGATTGGAGTTCAGCGACGGAACATCTCCGCTTGCCGTAGAGGCAGACTTAAACAAATTGCCTGATAAATATAAATTATATCTAAACCACTGGCTGGTATTGTTTGGCCGCTATATTTGCAAAGCACAAAAACCCGACTGTCCTAATTGTCCGGTATCAGAATTTTGCCACAGCTCCGACAAAAGAATCTAAAGATATTTGATAACCGCAAAACCGCCGATAAGCAGTGCCAAAAACAACACTGACAAAATCCCCAGATTTTTTTCAATAAACAATTTCATCGGTGCGCCGTACTTTTTCAGCAACCATGCAACCAGATAAAATCTCATACCTCTGGCAATGATAGATGCCACCGTAAAAGTAAACAAGTCCAGACCGACCACTCCGCTGGCGATAGTAATAATTTTATACGGAAACGGAGTTATTCCCGCACCAAACACAATCCACGCGCCCCATTGATGATAATATTCCTTAAATACATCAAATTGCTGCATATATCCATAAAAAGCCAAAATCGGTTTTGCAATAACGTCAAAGAAAAAAACACCTATTCCATAACCGAAATATCCGCCGACTACGCTCGAAACAGTGGCCAATCCGGCAATTTTCCAAGCTTTTTGCGGCATTGCCAACACCATCGGTATCAGCATAATATCCGGAGGTATCGGAAAAAACGAACTCTCCGCAAACGCTACCAGCGCCAAAAACCACATTGCTTTCGGACTGGCAGAAAGGATTAACATTTTGTCATATACATATCTTATAATCGGCATTTTAAGTCCTTTAGTTATGATGACAATGTCCACAATGGCATTCGTGCGGGTGCTCCATCTGCTTTTGAGCCGCCTCCAACACATTAGACAGCAACATTGCCACTGTCATCGGTCCCACGCCCCCCGGAACCGGAGTGATATAAGAAGCCTTTTCTTTAGCTTCCTCAAAATCAACATCGCCGCAAAGCTTGCCGTCCACCCTATTGATTCCGACATCTATAACCACTGCTCCTTCTTTGAGCCAATCCGCCTTAATCATCTTCGGGCATCCACACGCCGCCACCACAATATCTGCCTGTTGCACCAACTTCTGAAGATTCACCGTTCTACGATGAGCTACAGTGACTGTGCAGTCATTATTCAACAACAACATCGCTGCCGGACGACCAACAATATTCGAGCGCCCGATAATCACTGCATGTTTACCGGATAATTCAATACCCGTGCTTTGCAACAGATTCAAAATACCTTTTGGCGTTGCAGAGACAATTCCGTCAGGTTCTTTGCACGCCAACAATCCGGCATTATACGGATTAAAACCATCAACATCTTTTTCCGGTTTAATGGCCGAAAGAATTTTTAAAGGATTTATATGATCTGGCAACGGCAATTGAACAATAATCCCGTTAATATGATGATTTTCATTGAGCTCATTAATAACTTCCAACAAGGCGTGCTCGCCGATTGTGTCGCTCATTTCCAAAACCTCGCACCCGATTCCAACCTCGGCGGCAGCCTTTTTCTTATTACGCACATATATCTTGCTGGCCTCGTCTTCACCTACCAACACCACAGCCAAAACCGGCATATTTTCACCGGACATCGCTTGCACTTTTTGTGCCAGTTCTGCGCGGATTTCGGCGCTTATTTTTTTTCCGTCGATTATCTGTGCCGTCATTTCAAAACTCCTTGTACCCATACCTCTGTTTTGGCATCTGCATTTTCGATTAAAATCTTTTTATATCTGTCAAGCTCACCGCTGACAATTGTCATGGCCGATTTAGCAATTTTCAACTCGCCGGACAAAAACTTAAGCAGCTCTTGATTAGCCTTGCCTTTTTCCGGAACGCTCACCACATTTATCTTCAACCATTCGGCTCCGTCAGTTCCAACAAAAACTCCGTTTATTTTACAACAAGAAGAGTTAGGCGTTAACCTAACTCTTAATATCATACCTTGTTGAGTTTTCTCATAAACCAATTTTCGCCTTACACCATCAAAGCGCTAAGCCGCAAAATCAAGCGGCTGACAAAGATCAATGCCAACAGCAGAATAAACGGGGAAAAATCAAAACCCGAAACCGGCGGAATTTTCTCACCGATTTTTTTATATACCGGAACTGTCAGAGTATCCAACAATTCAACCGTCTTCTTGGCATATTTGTTAGAAGCTTCCAAAACCTTAAAATGGAGCAGCCAATACAAAACAACCTGAACAACCACAATCTTAAAATATATATCGACAATCAATCCGATAACATACAAAAAAGGTTCAAAAATAGCACCCATTAAAAATCTCCTTAAAACAAAATCTAATGATTTAGATACCCCAGACCTCAGAATCTGTCAACAAAAACAATTATGTTATGCGGTTTGCTCATTTTCCAAACGATTATACCTATAGCGATCAAAGCCGTTAACGCGTCTAACCATCGGCCAACCGGATCCTCGCTCTCTTCTTTCCTTCTCTTCTTTAGAAACTCCCATCCGCAAAGACTTAAACAAATCCAACATTTCTTCACGATTTCTGCTCAGCCGCTCTTTTTTGCGCATAACTTCTTCCACGTTGCCGGTAACCGGCAGATAGTGCGTCAGCACACCATCAATGGCCGTATCAAACTCTTTGGCGCTTTTCTGATTTTCCAGATAGCTTTGTCGAGCTTGCTCAAGCCCCTCAACCGCCGCCAGCATTGCGGCATCGCGGGTGGCTTGCCGAACAATTTCCACTCTCTGCTGTTCGCGTTTTTCCTCCTCATCAGACTTGCTTTTGGTTGCCTGCGTACGATCGCGCAAACGCCGCAGCTCCGAGAGCTTAAACTGCAAAAAGCTGAGCTTGTTTTGCGCCAATTCTTTATAATATCCGGTGCCATTTCTTTCGGCTAGTGCATAAAGCATAATAATCAGCTTAAGCTCGGTTTCCCGATCATTCAAAAACCCGATAAAATCATTGCGCGCCTTAATTTCATCATCGGTAGTCCCGTTGCTGTAGATATCAACTTCAATCTGCCGTTGAGTTTGTACCCAGTCATAATACTCCGCCTTAGGATCTTCAGACGAGTACAGATGCTGCAAAGATTCCGCCAACACATAGCTGATATCCGACACTGGAACTTCTTTATTGTCATAAGTCGGCAGTTTCACCGGCTGACCACTTGCCTCAGCAACCATAAGTTTGCGAGCATATTGTCTGGTTTCTTCCGGATTCCGGCGGCGCATATCGCTAATCATATTTTCCATTTTTGAGCGCTCTTCCAGAGATGCCTCCGCCAAAGGGCGATAATTACGATTTCGTGTTTTTTCATAATCGTTCATCTCTTCAGATTTGCGCTCATAGGCATCAAGCTCCCGCCCGATAAGCGATTTATAATATTCATCATACTCTTGTCTTGTCGGCATTTAAGCCTCCTTGTGCGGATATACGTTAAACTTCTTCAAAAATAACTTTGCCTTCTTCAAGCCAGACAATTCTATCAATCACCCACTGGCTGATTTGTTCAATCTTATCAAGGCTCAATCCCATCGCCTGACCAACCCGTCCGATAAGCAAAACCTCCCGATTGTTCAAATCACCATCGGAATTTGCCAACATGCACATTTCCTTAACCAGCTCCATTGCTACGCGACGATTCTTAATTTTCTTACTTTCTTCAACAATCTCTTCATCACTCCTAAAGCTCTTGATTTCTTCAGCACGGTCGGTCGAAATTTCAAATATTTTTGCCAAAGACATAATAAAGTCCTTTTCGCCGTCGTCGACGATTCCGTCTGCTCGAGCCAAACTCAGCAAAATTTTGATAAACACAACTCTGTCTTCTTCATTCATTTCCGATAAACAGCTCATCTCGTTCTCCATATTTACGGACATACCCAATCCTTTCTGCTGGTTAAATTCTAGCTATATATTAGCAAAAATTTCAGAAATTTCAATCAAAAAGCATTTTGCGTCCGCGGCAATAAAAATTGTTGAAATTACAGCGCCGATAACGTATGCTGGAGAGCAAATATTCAACCAAACCAAAGAAAAGAACCATAGTGAAAAAATACTACATAAAAACTTTCGGCTGCCAAATGAATGTTTACGATTCTCACCGCATTGCCGCAATTTTAGAAAACTTGGGCTTCGGCTCCACATCTTCCATAAAAAACGCCGATTTGGTTATTTTTAACACCTGCCATATCCGCGAAAAAGCCGCTGAAAAAGTTTTTTCCGATTTAGGACGTCTGAACCTTATCAAAGAAGAACGCGCGGCTGAGGGCAAAGATACCGTAATTGGAGTTGTCGGCTGCGTTGTTCAGGCCGAAGACGAGCAAATTGCCAAACGGGCTCCGTTTGTAGATTTTGCCACCGGTCCCCTCACCTATCACCGCTTGCCGCAGATTTTGGAGCAAGTTTCCCGCAAACGCGGTATCACGCTGATTGACACCGAATTTCCGGTGGAATCAAAATTTGACTTTTTACCCCCCAACACCTCTATGGGCGGATGCTCTTTTTTGGCCATTCAGGAAGGCTGCAACAATTTCTGCACCTATTGCGTAGTACCATATACCCGCGGAATAGAAACCTCTCGCAATATAGAAGATATCATCTCCGAAGCCAAGACCTTAGTTGCCGGCGGCTCTGTAGAAATCAACCTTTTAGGACAAAACGTAAACTCTTTTCACGGACTTGATAAAAACGGCAAAGAACGCAATCTGGCATATCTGCTCCGCCGCCTGAACGAAATTGATGGCTTGGAGCGGATTCGCTATACCACTTCTTATCCTGCCGATGTTGATGACGATTTGATTGCCTGCCACCGCGATCTCAAAAAGCTCATGCCTTATCTGCATCTGCCGGTACAGTCAGGCTCTGACAAAATTCTCAAAGCCATGAACCGCCGCCACACTCGCGGTCAATATTTGGAAATTATCAGCAAGCTCAAAGATGCCAACCCCGAGCTTGGGCTATCCTCAGATTTTATTGTCGGCTTCCCCGGAGAAACTGATGAAGATTTTGAGCAGACCATGGATATTGTCCGTCAGGTTGGCTTTGTTCAGGCTTTTTCATTCAAATATTCTCGTCGTGCCGGCACTCCGGCCGCGCTAATGCCCAATCAGGTAGAAGAAAAAGTCAAAAAAGAGCGTCTGGAAGCACTCCAGCAACTTTTATTTTCATATCAGTTAAAGTTTAATAAAGAAAGTGTTGATAAACTGATGCCGGTTTTGTTCGATATTAAGGGGCGTCACAAGGGTGAGCTTATCGGCCGTACTCCGTGGATGCAGAACCTTCATGCCGAACTTGGCAAAGAATACCAAAACCGCATTGTCAACATCAGAGTAACCGGCGCTACGGTAAATTCGTTATCCGGCATTATTGAAGGAAAATAAACATGGCAGAAATTAATTTTGAATTGTTCAATAACAATCTTGTTCAGCAGCTGGTTGGTCCGCAAGACAACAATCTGCGTTTGATTGAAAAGATTCTTGGTGTAGAAATCGGTTCTTTTGGCAATCAAATGAATATCAAAGGTTCTGCCGAGGCAATCGAACAAGCCAAAACCGCTATTGATGTACTGTACAACAAAGTAAGCAAGGGCATCACCATCAACGAAGAAGAAGTAAAAGCCGCTATCCGCATTTCCGGAGGCGAAACTGATTCCGCCTCTGCGCAAGATTTGAGCAACATTGTGCTCAAAACCAAAAAACGCCATATTTATCCGCGTTCTGCTACTCAGGCACAGTACATTCAAGAGATGATGAAGAATGAACTTGTATTCGGCTTGGGGCCTGCCGGTACCGGTAAAACTTATTTGGCGGTTGCTTTAGCCGTCTCAATGATGTTAGAAGGTCGCATTGACAAGATTATCCTTTCTCGTCCGGCAGTAGAAGCTGGCGAAAACTTAGGTTTTCTCCCCGGTGACCTAAAAGAAAAAGTAGACCCCTATCTTCGCCCGCTGTACGACGCTCTATATGAGATGTTGCCGGCCGAACAAGTTGACAAGAAAATTGCCCTTGGTGAAATTGAAATTGCTCCACTGGCATTTATGCGTGGACGCACACTATCCAATGCTTTTGTAATTTTGGACGAGGCGCAAAACACCACTCCGATGCAAATGAAAATGTTTTTGACCCGCTTGGGTGAAAACTCCCGCATGGTTGTCAATGGTGACCTTAGTCAGGTTGACTTGCCTCGCGGCACTGTTTCTGGTCTGCGTGATGCGCTTGAGATTCTTAATGGCACACCCAACATCAGTTCTGTACGTTTCAGCGCCGCTGATGTTGTCCGCCACGGATTGGTTGCCAAAATCGTAAAAGCTTATGAAGAAAGAAGCAAAAAAGAATATGGTGATGAATAAACCGCTCTTAACTATTGTCTTAGACGATTCGCGTTGGGAGCAAGAGCTCCCAATCGCCGAAGATTTGGCCAACAAAGCGTTTGATGCAACAATTGATTTTGTCGGTTGCACCGAACCGTCAGACCTCACGCGCGCCAAACTTCCGATATCGGTTAACTTATCTTTGAGCAATGATGAGACTGTCCACCTGCTCAACAAAGAATTTCGCGGCATAGACAAACCCACTAACGTATTGTCTTTTGCCAATGTTGATGATCCCGAATTTGATTATGCCCCCGATGGCACCGAACATCTGGAAATCGGCGATATCATTATTGCGCTGGAAACCCTGAAACGTGAAGCGGAAGAAAAACATATTTTGCTTGATGACCATTTTTGCCACCTCCTAATTCACGGACTGTTGCATCTGCTCGGTTATGATCACCAAGAAGATGATGAGGCTGAGCATATGGAGGGTTTTGAGGTACAGATTTTACAAACACTGGGCATCAAAAACCCCTATGAAGAATAGGTAGATATGTTCAAAGCAATTGCCAATAAACTTTTGCCCCACTCACGTTTAATCGCTTTTTTAAGCGGGTGGTTGGCTGTCTCAGCTCTGCCGCCGTTTAACATTTTTTCGGCATTATTTATCAGCTTTTCACTTTTGCTGCTGCTCATTGATAATTCAGATTCTCCGGCTCGAGCATTTAAACATGGCTATTTTTTCGGGTTCGCCTATTTTGCTTTTGGACTAAGCTGGATAATCCACGCCCTGCTTCTGGATATTGCCGCTTTTTGGTGGCTGATACCGATAGTATTTTTTGCATCTGGATTGTTTTTTGGACTTTTTATTGCTTTGCCGGCTTACTTATGCCGTTTTTTCAAAACATCTCTTGCCCGCTGGCTGGCCTTTGCCGCGCTGATAACCATTTTTGAATGGATACGCTCATTCTTCCTGACCGGTTTCCCGTGGAACCTGTTTGGCACCACCCTCACTTTCAGCAACACACTTATTCAAGCGGCTTCTCTTGGGGGAGTGTATTTGCTTTCTCTATCTGTTGTCCTCGCTTGCAGCACACCTTTTTTGTGGCTGCGAGGATACCGTCTCGCAGCACCGATTGTTTTTACCGTCATTACCTCGGCTCTTTGTGGATTCGGCGCTTATCAAATTAATGCTCACCCCTACAAATCCTCTGCCACAACCATTCGAATTGTTCAACCCTCAATTCCGCAAACTCTCAAATGGAATCCGGCAGTTTTGCAAGACAACCTTGACCGCCACATCAAAATGTCGCAGCTTTCCGGATTCGAAAATATAGATTTTGTTGTCTGGAGCGAAACCGCGTTTCCCTATGCCTTAGAACTTGATACCTATCACCGCGGACAACTACAATATGCGATTCCGCCGCATGGCAACCTGATTACCGGAGCATTGCGTTATGAGCCGACCGGTACCGATAACTACAATGTATACAACTCCATGTTTGTACTCAATCATCAAAACGAGATTACATCTTTTTACGATAAGACTCACCTGGTACCATTCGGCGAATACATCCCGCTACGGCGCTACCTGCCGGAATGGATAAAACCGATTGCCAATACCATCGGCACTTTTTCTGTCGGCAGTGGGGCAAAAGTTATAAAATCCGATTCTGCACCTTCGCTAGGCGGACTAATTTGCTATGAAGTAATCTTTCCCCACCAAATTCTCAACCCTGCAAACAAACCAAATTGGATTGTAAACATCACTAACGACGGCTGGTATGGCAACTCCGCCGGCCCTTGGCAGCATTTGGCATCAGCAAGATTACGCGCCATAGAAGAAGGAATTACCATTGTTCGTGCCGCCGGCAGCGGTATATCAGCCTTAATTTCTCCCATCGGCGAGATTGTTGCGCAAATTCCGCTACAAAAAAGCGGAATTATTGATGTTAAACTGCCTCAGCAAACTGATTTTTCCACAATTTATGGTAGATATGGCAATATTATACCTTTAGGAATATGTTTGTTTCTGATTGTCGCCGCTTTGAGCTGTTCCCGCTCTTTTTCAGATTCTTAGTAACAATATCTAATAAATACAAAACGCTAACATAAAACCATCTAGCAAAAAATCTATTGACGATTATGCAACAAAACCGTATGAATATAATAAGCAACTAAATATGGAGAAATTAAAAATGATTCACGAAACAAACAAAAGATCCAGCCGTGGTCGCACTCCTCAAGGCGAGCCCAATCCGATTGACGTGCACGTTGGCAATCGCATCCGCCTTAGAAGAACATTGCTGGGACTTAGCCAAGAAAAATTAGCCTCCATGCTCGGACTCACTTTTCAACAGGTTCAAAAATACGAGCGTGGTATGAACCGCGTTGGCGCCAGCCGTCTGTGGGATATCAGCAAAGTTTTGGAAGCCCCTATAAACTTCTTCTACGAAGATATGGATAAATCCGTAGCCAACCAGTCTCCTCGTATGTTTAGCATTCCAGATGCCGCCAATCATCCGGAATTTCTGGAAGAAGACGCTGAGATTTTCAATGCCGACCCAATGCAGCGGCAAGAAACCATTGAGCTGGTAAAAGCTTATTACAAGATTCCTAACCGCAAAGCGGCTCGTCATCTCTATGATTTGATTATTGCCATGTCCAAAACCACATATAACAATTCTTCAGAAGACGACAATAACAAATAAATTTATCTTATTTTGCAGAAAAAGCTGGCTTTTTGCCGGCTTTTTTTTATTATATAAAAAACTTTAATTCCGAGGATTATATGTCTGCAATCAATACAAATCATATACCATCGTCTGACGAACCCAAATTTTTTGGGCGCCGCACCGGACGCCGCATCCGCAAAGCCAAAACTTCTTTGTTAGAAACATTTTTGCCTCAAGTGCAAATAAACCAAAACACTGTATTTAAAAAAGAATCATTATTTGGCACTCCTGTAAAGTCAATTTGTCTGGAGATTGGATTCGGCAATGGAGAACATCTTGCCGGACAAGCCCTTGCCAATCCGGATACCGGATTTATCGGCGCAGAGGTTTTCAAGAACGGCGTGGCTAATCTTCTAAGCCTTATTACCGGCATCAAAAAAGCCGATGAACTGCCAGAACATATAACCCTCACAGCCGGAAGAACCGACAACATTCGCGTTTACGATGATGACATCCGTTTGCTGTTTGCCAAACTTCCGGATAATTTCCTAGACAAGGTTTTTCTGTTGTTTCCCGATCCTTGGCCCAAAAAGCGCCACGCCTCTCGCCGATTCGTTAACCCAGAAAACCTCAAAGAAATTGCCCGTGTCCTAAAATCCGGCGGACTATTCCGCATTGCCACAGATCACCCGATATACAAAAGCTGGGCTCTGCGCCAAATGCACGCCTGCCACGATTTTGTTTGGACTGCAACCTGTGGCGCCGACTGGAAGAACCCGCCGGTCGACTGGGTAGAAACCAAATATCAACGCAAAGCCCTGCGCGAAGGCCGCCACCCGATATTTTTGAACTATAAACGACTTTAAAATCTTTTAATCGAATGTTATATTAGAGCCCAAAGGAGCCGGAAATGAAAAACACACCTCAAAATCAATACAGCCCTGTCTTATATCTGATAGCCGTTGTTGCCTCTTTGGGCGGTTTGCTCTCCGGATTTGATATGGGAGTAATTTCCGGCGCCCTGTTGTTTATCAATCAAACATGGAGCATGACACCACTGGAACAAGGATGGCTGGTCAGTTCCGCCATCGCCGGTTCGGTAATCGGGGCCGCTGCCAATGGCTATCTTGCAGATATCTACGGACGCAAAAAGATTATTATCGCCACCGCTCTTATCTTTGTAATCGGCTCACTATTTTGCGCCTATGCACAAACTGCATCTCAACTTATTGCCGCCCGTATAATTATCGGCATTGCCGTTGGTATGGTTAGTTTTGCCGCTCCTCTCTACTTATCGGAGCTTTCTCCGCAAAAAATCCGCGGTATGCTGATTTCTTTGTTCCAGCTTGCCATCACCGCCGGCATTTTGCTCTCTTATCTGATTAATCGCCTTTTTGCCACACACGAATTTAATTGGCGCTGGATGCTGGGTTCTGGCGTTGTTCCAGCCGCAATTTTGCTCATCGGCATCAGCTTTCTGAGTGACACTCCGCGCTGGCTGATAAGCAAAAACCGCGAGGAAGAGGCAAAAGACATTTTCCGCCGGATTGAGCCGACTGGCGATATTGAAAGACATGTCAAAGAAATTAAAGAAACTCTTGCCGCTCCAAAGAAAAAAACCAAAACCAACTGGCAAAAATGGATGCTTATGCCGATTTTTGTCGGCGTTGGTATTATGTTTGTGCAAATTTGCACCGGTATTAACACCATCATTTATTACACTCCCACCATTTTCCAAATTGCCGGTTTCGATTCTCATATCGGAGCATTATACGCCACCATCGGCATAGGTTTTGTAAATTTCATTATGACTATTGTCGCCATTGTCACCATTGACAGACTGGGCAGAAAACCTCTTCTATACATTGGGCTTAGCGGAATGTTCCTAAGCCTGCTGGCTTTGGGCGGATCTTTTGCATGGGCAGCTGAACTTGGCGATTCGCGCAAATGGATTGCCGTAGCCGCGGTTGTCGTCTACATTGCCTCCTTTGCCATGAGTCTTGGCCCCGTGGCTTGGATTATGATTTCAGAGATTATGCCGTTGCAGATTCGCGGACTGGCCATGAGCGCTGCCACGGTATCAAACTTTGGCTTCAACTTCATTGTCGTACTCAGCTTTTTGCCGATGCTCAATCTCATTGGAAACGCCGCCACTTTTTGGACATTTGCCGGTATCACCGCTTTTTCGATTTTATTTGTATACAAATTTGTGCCGGAAACCAAAGGTATCTCTCTGGAAAAAATCGAAAAGAACTGGAAAAATGGCATACCCGCTAACAAATTTTAACAAATAAGGAACTTGAACTATGAAAATTTTGGTCGGAATGAGCGGAGGTGTAGATTCTTCTGTTGCCGCACTTTTGCTAAAGCAAGCCGGACACGAGGTTATCGGCGCCACCATGACAATCTGGGACGAAAAAATCCGCCAACTTGCGCCAAACGGTCGCGATGCTTGTTTTGGTCCCAAAGAAAAACAAGATATTGAATCCGCGCGCGCAATCTGCCAAAAATTAGATATTCCTTATTATGTGTTTGATTGCCGCGAGCAATACAAAAAACTGGTTTTGAGCAATTTCAAACAAGAATATCTCAATGGACGCACTCCCAATCCGTGCATTTGGTGCAATGCCACCATCAAATTTGAGGCTTTGCCCCGCACTGCCAAAGAAAATGGCTTGGAGTTTGACAAATTTGCCACCGGACACTATGCCCGATTAGATTTTAACCACCAAAGCGGCAAATATTTTTTGCGCACTGCTAAAGATCATCGCAAAGACCAATCATACTTTATATATCGCCTGCAACAGGAGCAACTCCAAAAAATTTTGTTACCGCTGGGAGAATACAGCAAGCCACAAATTCGCGAGCTTGCCCAACAAGCCGGATTATCAGTTTATGACAAACCGGACAGTCAGGATTTTTATTCCGGAGATTACAGCGACTTGCTGGAAGTTAAAGAAAACCCCGGAAACTTTGTAACTCAAGACGGCAAAATTCTCGGTCGTCACACCGGTATTTGGAACTACACCATCGGTCAACGCCGCGGATTAGGTGTTTCTTCCGAGCGTCCGCTTTATGTCATTGGCTTCAACAAAGAAAAAAATGAAGTTATCCTCGGACACGAAGAAGAAAGCCTCAAAAAAGCCTTAACTGCCGGCAACTGTACATGGATGGACTTTGAGCTCCCCAATAAACCTTTCAACGCCACCGCCAAAGTGCGCTCTTCCCAAACCCCTACACCGGTAACCGTCCACAAAACCGAAAAAGGCATTAAAGTAGAGTTTGTAGATTTGCAAAAAGCCCTCACCCCCGGACAATCCATTGTGCTATACAACGACGACATCGTTCTGGGTGGCGGAATTATTGACGAGGTTTTATAAAATAGCATACTTACCGGCGAGTTCAGAAAGTGTCAACACTCCTCCCACACTCAACGGAATCGAAAAATTATCATCTATACCAATCTTGTCTTCATACATCTCGGCAAATGTTGCAAGCAAACAAGCAATCACGCTCATAACCCCAAACGGATATATTGAGCAGCAAACCATATTTACAAACAACGCGCTCATAAAAAATGCGGCTGTACCTTCCAAAGATTTATTTTTATAAAGTTTGCGAGTTCCGCAAGCTTTGCCAAACAAAGCCGCTGCCGTATCTGAAATAAGCATTACCGTCAAAGATATTATCGCAATCGGCTTAGAGAACAAAACCGTGCACATCAAGGCTGCCGCCAACACATACATAGATCCGGTAGCCTGAAAACTAGCCCTTATGGTTTCTTTTTCTCGCAAGGTGCGGGCAAACAATTTTGCAAACAGCCATCTGGCCCAAGATTGCCGCCGATAATTGGCATACTCCACCACAAAATCCATCAGCAGCAATACCGCAAACAACGTCTTTGCAAAAGATGTCGTGCTAAAATATATAACCAGCGGTATCCACAACGAACTAAGATGAATTGCTTTGCGATAAAACTCTTTTTTCAAAGATTTATCAATATGCAAACCGCCCAGCATATCAACATTTATTCGATAATTGCGCAACGCATTCAGCCGCGCCCGCCATTTCATATCTCGATTAAACTTAAGCATTGCAACATCTCATTATTTGTTACGACACTATAGCTTATAAACAAACCAGCCTAATAAGCAAGTATTTTCTATCAACCGCCATTTAAACTTAAAATCAACCGACTATATCATAGCAAAGAAAGGAGCTGCAAATGAGCAAAAAAATCATTGAATACGGCAATCAGCATCACCACGACGATGATGAAAAAGATTTTATAGTCCGCACCAAACTGGAAGACCAGCTGATAGATTCTTTGCCGGAACGCGACAACCAGTGTGCTTTTGAACGAGATATGTACAACTTCGGCGACGCAGAAGATTTACCCGACAGTGATAGAGCCATGGACAAAAGCTGCAAAAACAGCTGATTTATATCATATTTTTAAACATTATCCTTACCACCGCAAGGCGTCATCTATCAATTAGCTTGTCACCAACGATTAGATATGATACTATCCTAGTATAAGTCGATTTAATTAGGTAAGGAGAATTAATATGGCCAATAAGACATCTGATAAATTTCACCAAAAAAACGCCATGACCAAAATAGGAAAATTTGTCAATAAATTTTGGACTCCTAATTTTCTGACACCCCAAAAAAAAGATAGCCGAATAAAACAATTAACCAAATCTGCAGGTTTAATTGCCTATAGAGTAGCAGCCATTACAGCCGGCTTGACATACGCTACGATACCGACACTTGTTATTGGAGGAAGTTTCTTACTATATGATCATATAAAGACCTCTTCTACTTCTGCCCTTGCCTGTTATTCTGCGCTACAAAAAGACTTATTTGATACCAAGACTGGAGATACCAAGACTAAAGGCTCCCAAGCTAACGTCAACACTAACGGCACAGAAGCTAACGTCCCGACTCAACGCCTTTCCACAGAACAAAGGAATGGGCTCAGAGGAATTGCCACAACTAAAGAACCAAATTCCACAACTCAAAAAACAATTAAATTAGCCTCGCGGTTCAATGAACTTCCGCGGCAGCCCATCAGAACACGATAATTTTCTAATCACCTGTCCAAAGGGCGATGTTTGAGCGGCAGGTACGCCATAAAAAAACACCGCGTTACTGCGGTGTTTTTTTATGGCGTACCCGGAGGGATTCGAACCCACGACCCTCAGCGTCGGAGGCTGATACTCTATCCAACTGAGCTACGGGTACATCAAGTGTTTTTATTTACTACAACAAAACAATCCAAAAAACAAGAACAAAAACTTTCTTTACAACGCCAAACCAGCTGTTTTTCAAAAAAAAGCCTTGACTTTCATATATTTTGTATGTATTAAGAGGCAACAAGTTTTGATAAAAAGGATTACAAAAATGGCTAAAAAATGTGATATTTCCGGCACCGGCGTTCAGAGCGGCAACAACGTAAGCCACGCTAACAACAGATCTCGTCGCCGTTTTCTGCCCAATTTGCAGGTTGTTTCTCTGTTGAGCGACACCCTTGGTAAAATCTTTAAGCTTAAAGTTTGCTCTAAGACTTTGCGTTCAATAGAGCACAACGGTGGTTTGGATGCTTATTTGGAATCTACTTCCAACACCAAATTAACCGAAGAAGCTAAAAAGATTAAAAAATCTATTGCTAAGAAAAAAGCTTCCAAATAATAACAATTAACCACTAAAGGTTAAGAGCATTTAACCCCGTCTTCCGACGGGGTTTTATTTTACACTCTTCAAAGTTATCCCCGTTATCCCCACAATTCACAGGCCTGAAAACTTAAAAAATCTATTTACTTGGTCTTTTGATTTTTTGTTGTTATAAACGAGTTAACTTTAACCGCTATAAAGATTGACATATTGCAATGGAAACTCCGGAAATAACCTCTCTCCCCCAAAACATTGAAGCCGAACAAGCCCTGCTTGGCGCCATTTTAGCCAACAACAAAGCATTTGAAAAAGTTTCTGAATTTCTCAAACCTCAACATTTTGCCGATTCTATGCATGCCAAAATTTTTGAGGTAATTTCCAAGCTAATCACCCGCGGTCATGTTGCGGATGTTATTACCCTGAAAAACTATTTTGAGCAAGACGGCACTCTTAATGACGTCGGCGGCATCAAATATCTGATAAAACTGGCCGATTCTGCAACTCCGCTCACCAACGCCGAATATTATGCCCAATTCATCTATGACAAATATCTGCGCCGCGAGCTGATTGCCACCGGTTTTGATATTGTAAACAACGCCACTAAAGAAGATATTGACTCTGATGCCACCGAACAAATTGAGCAGGCAGAAAAAAAGCTTTTTGAACTCTCCAATCAGGGCGATATCAACGGCGGTTTTGTAGATTTTTCTCAGGCGCTCACTTCTTCTCTGTCTCACATTGAGCAGGCCTACCAAAAAGACGGCAAAATCTCCGGCCTCCCAACCTCTTTAGATGCTCTTGATAACAAAACCGGCGGTCTTAATAACTCCGACCTTATCATCATAGCCGGACGTCCGGCTATGGGCAAAACCGCGTTAGCTACCAATATTGCATATAATGTTGCCGAATACATGATGCACGCCAAAGACCTAGATGAAAAATCCCGCGGCGTGGCTTTCTTCTCACTCGAGATGTCCGCCGACCAGCTGGCCTCGCGTATTCTTTCCACCGTTACACAAACCAACGGCCACAAGATGCGCACCGGTGAACTTGATAGCGCTGAATTCACCCGCATTGCCGCCGCCGTCCGCGAGCTGGAAAAAGTTCCGTTTTATATTGATGACACCCCCGGATTAAACATCAACTCAATCCGCACCCGTGCCCGCCGTCTCAAGCGCAACAAAGGTTTGGGCTGTATTGTAATTGACTATATCCAACTTATTAACGGCACCGGTTCAAAGCGCTCTGAAGGCAACCGCGTTCAAGAGCTGTCTGAAATCTCCCGCGGCTTGAAAATTTTGGCCAAAGAACTAAATCTTCCGGTAATTGCCTTGTCACAGTTGAACCGCGGCGTAGAACAGCGTGACGATAAACGTCCGGTAATGTCAGATTTGCGTGAATCCGGATCAATTGAACAAGATGCCGATATTGTAATGTTTGTGTACCGAGAAAATTACTATCTGCAAAACGAAGAACCGCAGCAAAAACCATCAGAAACGCCGGAGCATCTACAGAAACGTATGGAAGAATGGGAAGCCCGCAAACGCGCCACCCAAAATGTTGCCGAGGTTATTATCGGCAAACAGCGTCACGGTCCTACCGGCACCGTACAATTATTTTGGAACGGCGATTATGCCCAATTCGGCAATCTGGCCAAAGAAGAATATCTGCCTGAAAGGATTGGTGATTAAGATGCAAAACAACTTTTTAAATATGCTTATTTACGTTTTAGCCGCCTCAATCGGCATTGCGGCGCTAATTACGCTTATCGCTTTGGGCGCCACCATTTTTGCGGTTGTGTTTGCCTATGTGTTTATTCCATTGCTGATTCTGGCTGCTCTGCGCTGGCTATGGCTCAAATACAGACTTTCCAAACAAGGACGCATTGAATATTTTGATAACAATAAATTCTAATTCTGCGGACAAACTTCATGACTTCTAAAAAATTTTGGCAAAACAAAAAGCCCGAAGAATACACCCAAGAAGAATGGGAATCCGTGTGTATGCATTGCGGACGTTGCTGTCAGATAAAACTACAAGACGAAGATAGCGGCGAGATTTATGAAACCAATGTCGTTTGCCGCTATCATAATTGCCAAAACCACCTTTGCACCCAATATTCCCGGCGCCATGAGCTAGTCCCATCCTGCCTTATTCTAAACCCTCAAAATATCGGCAATCTGGAATGGATTCCTGATACTTGCGCCTACTATATTTTGGCTCGCACCGGAACTCTGCCGGCTTGGCACCCGTTGGTAAGCGGCAAACCTCTGCCCGATGAATTTAAGATTCCTGCTGATGTTGTAAGCGAGCTTTTGGTACCTGAAGATGAGCTGGAAGACCATATTATTGAGGATGAAGATTATGAATAAAGATTGGGTTGATACCCCTTATAATCCTCAATCTCGCTTCAATAACATCCAAGATATTGAGCCCGAATTCTGGAAAAAGAAAAAGCTTTCAGAAATGAATAAAAGAGAGTGGGAACTTCTCTGTGATGGCTGCGGCAAATGTTGCCTCAACAAATTAGAAATCCGCGGCAAAATAAAATTCACCAATACCGTGTGCCGATTTTTGGACTGCCACAATTGTCTTTGCAAGATTTATGACCATCGTTTTGAAAAAGTGCCTGATTGCCGAGATATCACGCTTGCGGCAATTCGGGAAAAACCCCGCTGGCTACCCAAAACCTGCGCTTATTGGCTATTGGACAACGGGCAGGAACTTCCAGACTGGCACCCGTTAATTACCGGCAAAGCCGATTCCGTACATCAGGCCAAAATGTCCTTGCAAAATCGCCAAACTGTTAATGAATCCGAGGTAAATGATTATGAAAATTACATTGTTGACTGGCCGGACCTTTAATTTTGCGGCGGAACTCGGCATGGATATAAAAGTTATCAAGTCGCCTTTAGCCAAAAGGCTAACCTTGCGAATTGATGAAAAAAACCGCTTGCCGGTTCTGACTTTGCCTCGCTATTGCTCCTCGCGCAAAGCTTTGGAATTTGTCAATTCTCATCGCGACTGGATTCAAAATATGCTAGCCAAAATTCCGACTGCCGGATATTTTGAAAATGGTGAAAGTATCTCGGTTATGGGACAAAAAATTATTATCAGCCACAATTCCAATCAGCGCGGAACAACACTCAAAGACGGTATTTTATCAGTCGGGGGCGCGCCGGAGTTTTTGCACCGCCGAGTATGTGATTTCTTAAAAAAACACGCCGCCAAAGAACTATACAAACTCTCCGTTGCCAAAGCCAAGATTATCAATTGTACCATCCACAACGTAACTCTCAAAGATACCAAATCACGCTGGGGCAGTTGTTCCAGCAAGCGCAACATAAATTATAATTGGCGGATTGTTTTGGCTCCGCTTCACGTCATCGACTATCTGGTCAGCCATGAGGTTGCTCACCTTGCCCACCAAAATCATTCTGCTGATTTTTGGAATTGCGTGGCTCAATTATGTCCTGATTACCAAAATGGTCGCCAATGGCTTAAAGTACGCGGCAAAGAACTTTACCGCTGGTTATAGTTGCTTTAAGATTGATTTTCTCAATATTGTTTCCTATATTAGATAGAGGATAAACATAAACTTAAAAGGAAAATTTATGGAAAACAAAGCATATTCACAAGCTCGTTCAACTGTTTCGGTCGATGAGGGCTTGCGCTCTTACATGATAAAAGTGTACAACTTTATGGCTGCCGGACTATGCCTAACCGCTCTAAGCGCCTATATCATTGCCAATACTTCTTTGCTGGGATTGTTTTTCAACATTAATGCCGCCGGACAAGTCACCGGTATGTCTGGCTTCGGTTGGCTTATGTTGATTGCGCCATTGATTATGGTATTTGCGTTTCAGTGGGTTGTCAGCCGCGGCACTGCGTCTCAGGTTCAGTTGTTGTTCTGGTCTTATGCCGCAGTTATGGGCATGTCCTTAACCCCGATTATGTTGGCCTATACCGGAGCCAGTATTGCCCGTGTCTTTTTGATTACCGCCGGCACTTTTGGCGCCATGAGCTTATATGGATACACCACTAAACGTGATCTTACTGCCATGGGTTCTTTTCTATATATGGGACTATGGGGCATTATCATTGCCATGGTTGTAAACGTCTTTATGAAAAGCGCCGGTGTTGATTATGCCGTATCAATTTTGGCGGTTGGTATTTTTGTCGGTCTGACTGCTTATGATACCCAACGTATTCGCAGCATGTATTTCAGCGCAGATAGCGAAGAAACCATCGCCAAAAAAGCTTTGGTTGGTGCGCTTGGATTGTATCTTGATTTTATCAACCTCTTTATTTATCTGATGCGTTTTATGGGCGATCGCCGCTAAAAACACATCGCAATCCAAAAATCCCGCCTTTTGCAGGCGGGATTTTTTTATCTTTTTGCCAAAACCATTGAACTTTCAGAAGTATTTTGCGCTTCTTTTACCGCGTCAATCGCCTGTTCAATAAGTTTTTTTGCTGACCGCGCCGGCGCTGGAAAAACACTCACCCCCACGCTGACCGACAGTTCATGAGTAGTAAAATTATCGCTCACACCTTCCTTAAACACCGCCATCAATTTTTTCAACTCCGTATCTAAATCGTAGTTATTGGCAATATCCGGCATCAATATCCAAAAGTGATATTTCAGTCCTTTAGCAACGGTATAATTTTTCCTCAAACTCAATACTAAAGTATTTGCGATTTTTTTCAGAGCAAATTCTTCCAAACGAAGTTTTCTAAACATCTCAATATTATCAATACTAACCGTTGCGACCGCAATTAGATCTTTGGGCAGGCGAGAATCTTTATAATTTTCGTTATTAACCGCCATCTGTACCCTATCTTCAAACAAAAAGAAGTTTGGCAAACCGGTTAAATCATCATACAAATTATTAAAGAAAGGTTTGCTTGCTTTGTTGGCATGCCCGCCCACCAAAATAAAAGAAAAGCGCTTAGAATCCGGCAAATATATAGCCTGAAATTCTACCGGCACAACTTTGCCTTTCAGCGACCGCAGTTTTATCGGCTGTTTTTTTGCCGCGGTGAGCATCTCGCCGATATTAGAGGTCAAAACATTCCAGTCTTCTTTGTCTACAAAACTCAAAAATGGCTCATCAATTACCGCCCGCATATTTTTAATATCCAGCATTTGCATTGCGGTATAATTAAAATACACCGCCTTATCATCACTAACCATTATTATTGGGCGCTCTGAGGTATTCATCACCAAATTAACAATATCACTCAGATTAACATCCATGTCTTGCCAAAAGAAATGTTCTTTAACTCTGGTCTGCTGCTGTTGCGGAATCTCCACTTGCACATTTTGATTAATTGGACTTTCCAGACTGTCCAAATCAACATTATAATCGGCAGCCTGTTTCAAAAGCGACAAATCAACATTGGCGGCGGCAGATAAACCTTCTGCTCCGTCCAAATCTTCAACATTCGTAGTAATTTCGCTTTCCATTATCAGCCTGCTATCACAATTTCCTTGATTTTAGAATCTATTTTGCAAAAAAACAATGCCAAAATCTTTGTATTTTTTTAACAATATTAGATTATAGTTAACATTATTTATAAAAAATGTGAAAGAATTCAACATGGCAGAAGAAGAAAATACCGCTCCGGAGCCGACAGAAGACCAGACCGGACAAATCAAAGCCGTAGAAGACGTGGCTCTCTCTGATGCAACCGAAACGCCGGTAACCGAAAATGCGGTTTTAACCAACGAATCCGAAAACACTTTTTTGGTTAAAGAGCGTTTTGAGATTGATTATAATTCGCCGTTGCCGGATTTAGATGCCAACGGCGCCAAAGCCTATGCCGTAAAAGACAAGATCAAGCCGGAACGCGAACTATTTGCCCTTTTGTGCGACAACAACTTTCCACCGCGTATGTCTATGTTGCCATACCTCAAGGCCATCGATCACCCCAATCTGCTTAAACTGGTAGAATACAGCGTTGTAAACTACCTCCCGCAGAAGACCATGAATATGGCGTTGATATACAACCGTCCGACCGGCCCTAAAGCTTCAACCAAATTTTCTGGAGAAAGAATATCGTCAGAAAAATTCAAATCACTGGTATTATCGCTGATTTCCGGTTGCGAAGCGCTTAAAAGTTATAACTTAACCCATCGCGCCATCCGTTTGGACAACCTTTTTTATAAAGACGCCGAATGTTCAGAATTGGTTTTGGGCGACTGCGCTGCAACATTCCCTGCTCTTTATCAACCATCAGCATATGAAACCATCGAAAGTATGCTTTGCATTCCGCAAGGTCGCGGACATGGCAGCAGTGCCGATGATATCTATGCCTCCGGTGCCGCTTTGCTGGGAATAGTTTTGCAACACGATATCGTTTCGGACATGTCAACTCCGGAATTGTTGCGTCTTAAACTCAAAAAAGGCTCTATTGCCACTCTCACCATAAATGACAAATTGCTGAGCCAATTTGTTCAGGTAATCAAAGGTATGCTTGATGATTCCGCGGAGAATCGTTGGAACAGCACCCAGATTTATAATTATCTGGACGGCAAAACTTCCAGCTTCTCCAACGAGGCCAATGACAAATCCATGCGAGCACTTACAATCGGCGGTGAAAAATATTATACCGCCAAATCAGCTGCTCTTACCTTATTAGAAAATCAAGAAGATGGTCTGACCGTAATTCACAATGGCAAACTGCTGGAATGGATAAAAAATGGTTTGGAGAACGAAAAGCTCTATAATAAGATTGAAAAACTTTTGCAGCAGGAAAAAGAAAACCCCAACCTCAGCCGTTTTTTGGTTGCGCAAATTTGCATTTTATTAGATTACAGCCTGCCCGTCAAATGTGGAGATATTTATGTTTTCCCCGGAGGTTTATCCAAGGCTATTTTTTACTATCTCAAAACCAAACAGTCTTTAGAGTGCTTTTATCAGGTTCTATCCGGCGACATCATCAAAACATGGTATCAGGAACAGCCGTTTATTCATGCTCCGGCCAATAGTAACGAATTTCGGATTTATTTGGCGCGCACCGATTATGGCTACGGCATTGACCGTATTATGTATGATTTTGACGAAGACTTACCCTGCACCAGTCCGCTGATTGGCAAAGAGTTTGTAAATTCTCCATCGCGACTGCTGAGAGCTTTGGATAATAATTATTCCGCCAACAAAGACGCCAAACCCTATGACAAAAACATCATTGCCTATCTGCGTTGCAAAATGGGCAAAAAGATTGATGGTATCTTAACCGATCTAAATGCTAATCAGGATTTATTACAAGCCGGAGCCATCATCCGCATATATGCCAATATTCAGAATAAGAGTGGCCCCGTACAATTATTTAATCTTACCAAATGGCTGATGAAAACAGCTCAACCGATTGTTCAGAGCTATCACAACTTGAAATATCGTAAATTTTTAGAAAGAGAATTAATCAAAATTTCTAAAAACGGCAAAATTATAAATCTCTATGACCTGCTGGATAATGAAGACGCCAAAAAGAAAGACCGGACAGAATATTCAGAAGCCTTAAAGAGAGCAAATACACTGATTGCAGACCGCAAACACCTGCTCTCCGGCAACAGCAAAATTGACGAAGAAGCACGCGAGGTCGCCTTAAAATTCGGCGCAGTCTTGTCTGTTCTGACCATGCTCAGTTCATTTATTTTCAGCATAATTTATTGGGTGCTCAAATGATAAAACCAATTACCAGAAAACAAGCGGAAAAACCACCTTTTAAGCTCAGCCTGCTGCAAAAAATTTTGCTGGTGCTGGGTTTGATAATCCTAATGTTTACTTCTCTGCCGATGGTTGTTATTTTGCTTATCGGACTGTTGCCGTCTTTGACAATTATGCTGGTTGATTCCAAAAACACCAACAAACTTATTATTGTCGGCTGCTGTAATATCGCCGGAATGTTCATTTGCCTGACCAGCATCTTAAACCAATACAACTTAAATCAACAGATTTATATCTTAAGCAACATTTTTAATATTGTAATCATGCTTGGCGCGGCTGCATTTGGTATGATTCTTTATTTTGAATTGCCCAATATATTCAGTGTCATTTTCAAAAATTCTGCACACCGCCGCCTGCGCAGCATCGACAACAAATTAGATAAAATCGCCGAAGATTGGGGTCGCGATATCATTAATGAGCTTAATAAATAGTTTTAGATAAAGTGATTTGAAAGGCAAAAGTACCGCAGCGTACATAGAAGTACGTGAGGACACTTTTCTCCTCGTGCAAATCGCTTTAGATAGCCTATTAACTCAAACTTTTCTTCAAATATCGGAGAATAGGTTAGATAAAGTGATTTGAAAGGCGAAAGTACCGCAGCGTACATAGAAGTACGTGAGGACACTTTTCTCCTCGTGCAAATCGCTTTAGATAGCCTATTAACTCAAACTTTTCTTCAAATATCGGAGAATAGGTTAGATAAAGTGATTTGAAAGGCGAAAGTACCGCAGCGTACATAGAAGTACGTGAGGACACTTTCGACCTGAGCAAATCGCTTTAGATAGCCTATTATACGATATTTGAAATGTATTTGGATATTTTCTTAATACAATTCAGTTCAATTTGGCGGACTCGTTCTTTGGATATACGATAGGTTTTGCTTAAATCGTCAAGAGTTATGGCTTTGTCGTAGAGGCGGCGCTTGAAGAGGATATCTTTTTCGCGTTGATTTAGACAGATGAGAGCTTTATTGAAGAGATTGCGCCGATATTTTAGGGTTTCGGAATAGGCTAAAGATTCTTCTTGGCTGGGCTTGTTATCGGCTATAAAGTCAAGCCACTCACTGCCGCTGTCTGATGAAGAGTCTATTTGGGTATTGAGAGAACCGTCATGCGCTTTCATCCGCATATTCATATCGGTAACATCTTGAGCTGTTACATCAAGAGATTTGGCTATGCCATTAATAATTTGAGGAGAAAGTTCCCTATCATCAGTAACATTCAACTTATTTTTGATTTTTCGCAAATTAAAAAACAACTTTTTTTGTGCGGCGGTTGTGCCTATTTTTACTAGTGACCATGAATTTAGAATATATTTTTGAACCGAAGCTTTTATCCACCACAAAGCGTAGGTTGAAAACCTAAAACCTTTATCCGGTTCAAATTTCTCTACCGCATAAAGCAACCCGATATTTCCTTCTGATATCATCTCGGCGGCAGATAATCTATAGCCACGGTATTTTGATACAACTTTTACCACTAAGCGCAGATGTGAAGTTACCAATATTTGAGCTATTTGCGGGTCTTTGGTTTGCTGATATTTTACTGCAAGTCTATATTCTTCATCTTGTTCCAAAATCGGATACTGCCTGATTTTTTGCAGATATCTGATCATATTAATTTCTGGAGAAAAGTCTATTCCGTTCAAAGCCTGAACATTATCCATTTCGTTTCACTCCTGCATAAACAATTACACCGGCAGTTCAACGTCCGAGTCCAAGTTCGAATCTAAAAAAATGAGTGAGTCAACGCTACTCAAAAAAAGCAAAAGCGCAACCTATACTTTAGTTTTATATCTCTTGCAGCACCAAAAGCAACTCTTTGAAATCTCGCGGAAATTCGCTATCAAAAGCCATAAATTTACCGCTTCTCGGATGCACAAACCCCAAACTTTTAGCGTGCAGCGCCTGCCTTGGAAAATTGTTGATGTAGTCTTTATGAGTTGCAGATATGGTTTTGTCTGTTATTTTTTTAGACTTTACATATAGCTGGTCGCCAACCAAATTACAGCCTAACTTTGCCATATGCACTCTTATCTGATGGGTGCGTCCGGTTTCCAAATTACATTTTACCAACGACGCCAAAGCTTTATATGTTTCAATAGTTTGATAGTGCGTTACCGCGTGTTTGCCATTCTTTTGCACCACCGCCATTTTTTTGCGGTCATAAGGACTCCGTCCGATATCAGCATCAACAACCCCTTGCGGCGGCGTAGGCAGGCCAAACACTACCGCATAATAAGTTCTTTCAATCGAGTGTTCGGCAAACTGCTCACACAAATGCTGATGTGCCGCATCGTTTTTTGCCACCACCAAAAGCCCCGATGTGTCTTTATCAATGCGATGCACAATCCCCGGTCTTTTAACGCCGCCGATTCCGGATAAATCTTTACAATGAAACAACAGAGCATTCACCAATGTTTTGTCCGGCGCCCCCGGAGCCGGATGAACTGTCATACCGGCAGGTTTGTTTACAACAATAATATCCTCATCTTCATAAACCACATCCAGCGGAATATCTTGCGGTTGAGGTTCCGCCTCCGCAGCCGGTGGAATCTCCACCTGATACACATCTCCTTCTCTTATCTTAAAAGAATTATCGCCGATTGTTGCGTCGTCTGATGTCACATTGCCCATAGCAATCAAGCGCTGCGCTTGTGCGCGAGAAATATCAGGAAAACACTCGCTCAAAAACTTGTCGATCCGTTTGCCTTTATATTCTTTATTAACCATTGGTGTGCTATAAATCATGATATCAGACATTTTATAACCTTGAATAAACAACAGAATAGAGGTTATAATAAAGGCAAAATTAAAACTTGCAAGGAAGATTAACCGTGGATAAACTCAAATTAATCAAAACTATTGTCGCCATACTTACTTTTCTGCTGGTTTTTGGCACTTTGGCAGCGCTTGGCAGCATTTACAAAAAAATTTCAGCACCGGCACCGCAGCCGACTGATTTATCTCTGCGCCAACCGGAAGGCAGCAGTATAGAAAAATTTATAATCAAAGACGAAAAACTTTATTTGCTGGTCAAATACGGCGGACGTCCTGACCGAATTATCATTATCAATCAAGCAGAACCTCAAAACAAACCGGCAACAATCACTCTGCAATAAGGAGCAACAATATGGCTGAAGATCAAGATAACTTTGACTCCCTCTTAGATGACTTTATTGCCAAGCAGCTGGCGGATACTGATGACAACATTGAAGATATAAAAGAGCTGCAATCCAATAGCAAACCTCTCCCCGTCTACCCCGGAGACGAGGCAGAAACAATATCTAACCTCTACCCTGAAGAGCGCCGTTTATATGACGCTTATCATCGTTTTAAATTTGCCGTAATCAACATTGCCAATACCGCAAATGTGCCTCTTCCCGAGTTCAAATTTACGGCCATGCACATATACCCGCGTTACCGCCCCAATCGCACGCAGGATCTAAATCAGGATATTTTTGATTCTTGGAACGTTTTGGTTCAGGCGCAACCGGTGCGTTTATCATCTTTGCCCGAAAATCCCAGCGATGAACAACTACTCAATTTTGCAGAAAAGACTTCCGACGAGGACCTGCAAAACGCCATAATTTCTTATGTAGAGATATTAATTGAAGTTGATGGCTGTGAAATAGCCTACAATATGCGAAAAGCCAAGGCTCAAAAGCGTCGAATTGAAAAGAAAATTTATGAAGACCATTTACGCCGCAAAGAAAGAATCCAAAAATACATTGAAGCAATTAAGATTCAGCATTTTCCCATTGATGCCGAAAGATTGGTAAACAACTTTTTCAAAACCGCTCGCAAAGACCCCGATGGTGCGCAAAAAATTTTGGAATCCAATCCCGCAACTTATGCCCCCATTCAGGTAGATAAAATTCCTCCACGCTTTTTTGGCATGATAAAGGCCAAACCCGAAGACGGAATCCGCGTCAACAAAGAGATTGGTATTTTTCTAAAAAATCTTAAAGTTTAAGCGGTTTTTGCCTATACAAAAATATAGACAAAACTTAAAAATATGTTATAATACAAGTAATATCGCCTTATTTAATGGAGCAGAACAATGGCAGAAACATCAACAACAGCAAGCGCGCAGATTCGTACGGGTGTAGCAGCGGCTATTAAAGAAAGCAAAAACGTCAGAGCCTCTAAAAGCGGCAACAGCGTCCCAACTGGCGGAAACACCCCTAATACTAATACTTCGCACAGCAATCAGTCTGCCGCCACTCCTGCTTCACACACTGCGGAAACAAAAACCCAACCTCAGCAAACAACTCAACAAACATCTATCAGTCCTGTTAGAGCTGATGAGCTTGTCAAAAAAGTTCAAGAGGGTGATGCCTCTTCCCTAGAAGTTGATGAGCTCAATAAACTTGCCGAAGAAACCGGAAACAAAGATCTCTTAGTTAATAATAAACCTACCGCCCCCTCGACAAGCCTTAAGAAGAATAACGATAATAATAAAGATGTGCCAGAAATTAAGCGTCAAGATGGTGATTACGATGACCCTGAGGACGAGGATGACAAATTTGATATTCAGCAAGGTGATTTTATTGACTTTTTGATGAAAGATGTTGTTTTGGCCTCTGCCGCTTATGCCGGAAAAAAAGTCTCCGGATTCATCGGCATGAGTCTATACAAAGCCTCCAGCTGGGCATATCACCATGCTAAGGATGATATTGTCGTTCCTGCATATGATGACCTCAAAGAAAACTGGAACAAAGCCGTAAACAATGTAAAAGAAGCTCTCCGTGATGCCGGACAATATCAATTTAAGTATGACTTTGATGCCACAGACGAAACCACTAAATATGGCAATGTTGTCTTGGGCAGCCACAACAAAGAAATGAAAGAGCTTATGGATCTTATCGGTGATCCCAATAGCAAACCGGATTTGACAAGATTTGAGCGTTTAGCTGACAAAGTACTCAACAAAGAGCTCACCACAGATCCTAATGACACCAACAATGTTTATGTTAATAAATCTGTTGCATTGGGCACCAAAGATGGCACCGAAGAACGGTTTTGGTATGATCAGGAAACAAAAACCTATGTTCCTATCGGTTCAAATCTGATGCAAAATTATATTTTGCGCACCGCAAAATACAAAACACTCTTGGATACCGCGCTGAATGAAGGCAGAATCACTCAAGAACAACACCAAGAACAACTGCAAAAAGCCAAAAGTGGTTTTGCTAAAACCGCTCAAGAGAGTTTTCTTCTTGATGCTCCGGAAAGAGCTTTCATCACCAATATGACCACAGCCTCGCTGCTTCACCTAAAAGCTCAAGGTCAGAATCCGTCAGAAGAAGATAAGGTTCTTGCGCGCCTAAACGCCAGAAAAGTTTTTCTTGCCGAATACATCAAAATTCAACGAGGAACCAGTAATAAGTTCTCTAGCGTAAAAGAATTTCTGGATTACAGTTTTGAGGCCGCCGAACAATCAAAAACCAACATTGACAAAGGCAAATACGCCGAAAAAGACAAAACACCTAAAAATAAATATCTTGATACCCTAAACAATCTCAACCAGCAGGAAGTCAACAGCAGTGATGTAAGAACCCTGCAAGAAGAGGCATATCTATGCAATGAAAACAGCTCACGTCTCAATGAAACGCTTAGATTATCCGAGCAATACGAGCAATATCTCCTATCTGAAAAAGAAAGAAATGGTAAAAGAAGAGAAGACTTTGAAAAAACCAAAGAACGAGTCCAAAACAACAATAGCGGAGCAACAGCAGAAATAACACCCAACAACCACCACCAGTCTAACAGGCTACCAACAAATAATAACGGTGGCAGATAATGAAAAAAATATTCAAAATAATTCGTTTTGCCATAATTGGCTTTGTATGGACTTATGTGTTTTTGTTTGCCGCCAACTATGCAATGTATGAATTGTGGAGTTTCAATTTCTTGTCTGCGCACAGCTGGAATACAATCTCCAACTTTTGGAATGCCGGCGGCATAATCAACTCCAAGCAAGACTACCTGTTTTTGCTTATGCTGTTTTTCATACCGATTGTATGGATTGTCGGCTGGTTATTGTTGCTCAGAGTAAATTATTTTGAGCTGTTGATTTATCCGATTATTGCCTATAATCGCCATATTATCAACAAATATGGTCATGATTCCTCGCGTGTTGTGTTGCGCAATCTTAAGTCCAGCCAAAAAATGATTGAAGAGATAAAAGAACAACTTGAATCAATCAAGCCGGCTCAGGCTCAAGAAGTCGGCAACATTCGCTCTGAAGTCTTAAAAAAGATTGGAGAAATCAACAAAAAAGGCTAAACAGTTGTTAACTAATTTTATGATACAATACACCAAAATACCGGATATTTGGAGATAACACCTTTTGAAACCATTGCTGATATTAATGCGCATTGCCTTTGTTGGGCTCTTCTGGAGCATTTTGTTTCTGGAAGGCATACGTGTTATTATGCTCACTAACTGGCATTTTGACATTTTGCGCCTTGATCATTGGCTTTATGCCTGGCACTTGTGGCTCTCCGGTTGGGTTATTGATGACCCCAAAGAATGGGCGTTTATTCTGATTATCCTTACATTTATTCCGGTTTGGCTCACCGGCTGGACAGCTCTCAGTATGATTCGCTGGGGCAAAATCATTGCCGATATTATGAAGCTTCCGCTGTCAATTTTCAAAAAACTCTTTGGCAGTCAGGTTAAAAAAATTGCTGATAAGGCCAGTGTAAAAGTTGTCAAAAAGAAACGTTCTTACAAAGAAATACGCCCCCGCAGTATTCGTCCGCCGCTGGAAGAAAGCGCCTATTCTTTGCCTGCTGACAAAAAATCTGCCCTCTCCGGCATATCGACCAAACCCAAAGCCAAACCTGCGCAGCCAACCACCAAGCAAGCAACCTCCGGTCCGGTTGAATTCGATCATTCGCTGTTCAAATTTGATGATGACGATAACACTGATTTTGACTTTGATTTGTTTGAAGACAAACCCAAAGAAGAGGATAAACCAGAACCCAAACCTGCGGCTGAAGAACCGGCTCCCAAACCGCAGCAAAGAAACGACAACCGTGGCAAACCCCGCAATGACCGCGGACAAAACCAGCGCGACAATACTCCGGTTCAACGCGGCAGCAGCAACTCCACCTTTGATATTCTCAAACAAAAAGGTTACGAGATTATCACCGGCGCCACCATCAAAAATACTCTTATTGACTTTATCGGAATTTCCGGCTCCGCAATCTGCCTCTGCCTCAATGACAAAGAGCCCGGAGATTGGCTGGCCGATGAAGAGCGTTTTAATGATGAAGAACCTTTGTGGTTTTCAGAAAGCTCCCACCGCATTTCTCCGGTGCGCAAAATAGACCTTGCCCGCACTATCCTGACCGATAAACTGACCGAAGCAAATTTGCCCTACAAAGTAGAGGCCTTTGTAATTGAACAAATCGGCAATATTATCAATGCCGAAGATATGTTTGATATCTGGGACGGTATGAACATCAACGTAACCCGCATAGACCGCGGCACACCAAAAGAGATTAAACTTTTTGCCAAAACCATAGATCAGGCCGAAGGCAAAGTCGATAAATCGGATTTTGAAAAGATAAAAAAACTGATACGTAGCATTGCATAAGACTAAAGAGGAATAAATGGCTGTAGAAAAAAAAGGAGAAGAATGGGAAGAATATAACAGTGCCGTCCGCTGGATGGTAATCACGGTTATAATTTCAACCATAATAACCATATTTTTGGCGTTGGTAGCCATGCCTTTGGGCTACCTTATCGGCACCGGCATATCCAAGGACAGCATTTCTGATGTATCTTTGTTCTTCGATTATGTATTTAACAAACCAGGATACCTATACTCGCGCTATTGGAGCTGGTTTAAGCAGTTATTAAACTACCATGGTGATTTTTCTTTCAGTTTATGGATTCCCATATTACCATTTATCAGTTTTCCCACCGGTTTAATTATTGGTATTGTTACCAATCCATATCGTTTTCAGTCCAACATTCATGGTTCTGCCCGCCTTGCCACTGAAAAAGACATCAAAAAAATGGCCTTACTGGGTTTTGATGGTTTTTGTCAGGTAGTTGGCAAGTTCAACAACAAACTCCTGCTTCTTAAAGAAACACTCTCCACCTTGTGCTGCGCACCTCCGGGTACCGGTAAAACTGCCGGTGTGGTTATTCCCACCATTTTTCACTCGCCGACCATGAGTATCATCGTCAATGACCCAAAACCGGAATTGTGTTTTCAAACTTCCGGCGCGCGTGCAAAAGTTGGACCGGTGTTTATCATTAACTGGGGTATGGAAGATAATCCGGCTGAGGGTATTTATTATCCGAGCTGGAACCCGCTGTCCCCCGGAGCTGTACCGGCTCCCGGACCGGCACGCGATATGTATGTCGATTCTATGTGCAAAGTTTTGGTAGAAGACCCCAAAGGCGGTGCCGATCCTCACTGGTCAACCACCGGTCGTGCTGCCCTCACCGGTTTTATCCATTTTATTGTTTCCAAATGCGAAAAAGCCCGCGCCAATGATTATTTTATCGGCCGCGTCTATGAAGGCAAGCTCGATACTGAAGACCGAAAGGTTTTAGAGGGATATTATTTGGAAATGAATGACCCTGCCGCCTCCCGCGCCTTGCAAAACCTGCGTCAGGGCACACTGAATATAGACAACTACCTACCCATTGGTACTTGGGCTCTATTGCCTGAAAAATGGATTGGTCGTGAGGCCTGCATTGCCATGATTCTGGAATGGATTACCGAGGCTCAAATTAAACAATCTCAAGACATCAAGCGCCGCATGGACGAGGGCGACCAGATGGCTGCCATGGCCGACCCGATGCGCGACCTCTTGGAAGAAGCCATTGAAGAAGCCCGCAAATTTGGCTATGCCCAACGTTGTATCGTTGAGTTGAGCCAGCTTAGCGCCATGCCGGACAAAGAGCGCGGTTCCGTAATGTCCACCGCTTTTGCCGGTATTGGAATCTTCAAAAACTCTGCTGTAGTTTCCCGCACCAGTTTCAGTGACTTGTCATTCAAAGATTTGCGCGGATTAAAAGACCCGATTACCGGTGAATTTAAACCCATTTCTGTATATCTTTCGGTTAATCAGGTAGATGCCCGCGCTTTGAGCGTAATTTCCGGCACCTTTATTGACCTGATGTCATCTTACCTGATTGCCAACCCGCCCAAGTTCAACAACCCGACTGATGGTGTTATGGGACCATACTCCTGCTTATTTGTGCTGGACGAGTTTCCAACCATGCCCAAGCTCAAAGCCGTTATTGACGGACCGGCCGTCGGACGTGGTCAAAAAGTATCTTATCTGCTAATCGGACAAGATTTAGGACAAATCTCCGGCAAATATGGTAAAGACGACTTGGAAACAGTTATCTCCACCACCGCCTGCAAAGTTATTTTGTCACAAAACAACGAGCAGACGGCTCAACGTTTTTCCAAAATGATTGGCAACAAAACCGTGCAAACCACCTCTTTTTCTAAAAATGAAGGCGGTTTTAGCAAGGGTACCAATCCTTTCGCCAAAAACGTCAGCTACCAACTGCAAGGAGTTTCGGTTATTTCCACTACCCAGCTCTTGAGCTTGCCAATGCTCAAACAGGTTGTGCTTATGCAAAGCTATATCGACCGTCCGATTATGGCGGATTCTCCCCGTTGGTATCTAGATAAAAAGATGAAAGCTCTGCGCAATATTCCCACCGCGCCAAATGTTCCGGATTGGATTGTTGCCCAGCGAGAAGATATCAATGACGATATGCTCTCCAAACTCGGCATTGACTATGATCCGAATGAAGATTTTGACGATTCCGAATTTGGCGACGAAGATTTTGTCGAAACCGAAGATTCCGACAATAAATCCTAATAGCCGGAGATTTACCTATGTGGGAATGGTCAAAACCGACAACCACTCCACAAGCAGAAAACAGCTCCCTGTTCCATCAGTATGCTGATCTTCTGCCACAGCCCGCGCAACCTTTGCCTCCGCAAACCGTTTCTTCTATAGAATATCCGGAAGAAACGCCGGCTCCCCAACAAATGGAAGAGCTCATACACAGAGCTTTGGTTAATTTCGGCCTGCACCATTTTGAGCTCAGAGCTTGCGCTTATCACCCCAAAACTTGGGCTGATATGTCCAAAAATTATATTGAATACAAGCGGCTCAGAAAAACATTTCTTAAGTTTTTAGGATATTCGCGTAGTGAAGAATGTCTGCGCTACGGACTGGATGAAGAAGACTTAAAACTACTCAAAAATCAACAATCTCCTGAGAACTACAACACTCATATCAAAATTCCTTTTGATTTTGGCGGCACCATAAGCCTTGATAATTTGTGTCTGCTGAAAACTCACCCTGTCCACGACCAAATTCACCACCTGATAGAAATGCAAATTGGCTGTAATTTTCTAAAAAAACACAAGATAATATATATCCCATGGTTTGACGGGAGTTTTTATCATGAATAAAGAGCTGGTAGAAAAACTTTTTGCCAAATCAGGCTGTATTGCGTTTTCGCCGGCCGCCAAAGCCGATATTGCCAGAGCGCAGGCTCAGCTCAAAGAAATGAATTTTGCCTCTCTACCGGACGATTTTTTGGACTTTTTAAGCTATTGTGACGGCTGCTATTATGATGGACTGGAAATGTTCGGCACCAAACCACATCCCCGCCACAAAAAACAATATACCTTCAGAAACCTGTCCGAAGAAAATCGCGATTTTTGCGATTACACATTTTTCATTGGCAAATTGATTATCGGACGCATGTCCGAACATCTGCTTGTTTATGACGGACAAAACAAAATTTACGCCGTTTTAGATAGAGTCAACCTTTGTTCCATGGTTGAATCTTCAGATTTTGACGGGCTTATATCTACAATTTTGCAGTTTTGCGAAGATTGATAAAACCTAATCTTCTTCAATTTTATCGTTCAGTTCTTCCAGCTGTTGCAAATCTTCCTCATCGGTTTCAATAGCCTCAAACCGGTATTTTTCATTAAACCAGTTTCCCAAATCTATATCCGCACATCTTTTGCTGCAAAACGGACGATATTTGGTATCGATAAATTCTTTTTTGCAAATCGGACACTTCATTTTTCTACTCTTCCGCTGCCCTGACAAGTTGGACATTCAACGCTCAAAACATCTTGCAAACTCGGACGACGGCGAACTCTGCTAATTTCTACCAAACCGGCGCGGCTCAAGCCATAAACACTGCTGCGAACATAATCGCGGTGCAAACCTTCTTCCAATATTTCAATCGCGTTCTTAAGATAGCGGTATTCTGAAGATCCGGCAAAATCAATTACTATTTTACCCGACAAATTGCGCAAAATTATCTGGCGGGCAATTTCCTCGGCAGCTTCCATATTCAACCGTCCCAAACTTCCCAATCCGTCATCATCGCCGCTGTCAACGTCTATTGCTGTGCAGGCTCTGGTTTCTTCAATAATTATTCTTCCGCCGTTTTTGAGTCTTACTTCTTTCTGCAAAGCCTCCAAAATAGCATCTTCCAAACCATATTTTTCAAACGGCTCGGCACTAAATTCAACCGCAAAATCATCTGCCAAAGCTTTTTCCAAATTATGGTCGTTCACAACTATTTTAGTCAATGCCGCTTTATTGCGGTTAATATTATCGCTTATTATGCCGTTGCGCTCCAAAAGCAGCATCGGTGCTCTGGCGGTTTTGGCTTTTTGACGCACGCCGTCAAATTGACCGCGCAACAGTTCCATTTCGGCATCAATATCATTTAAATTAACATTAACCGCCGATGTGCGAACAATCCAGCCTTCTTGACCGGTAGTATTTTCCCAAACATGTTTTTTGAGTTCATCAGCGCGGAGTTTATCTGCAATTTTAGCCGATACCTCAATATTCATACGATATGGGCAATATACCAAATTTTGCCCCACAAACTGCAAAGCGCGAACCAATTTGGCACCTTTTTCTGCTCTTTGCTCCTGAGCAACCTGAACAATCACTTCCTGTCCTTCATTGGCATTAAGCTCATCTCTGTCATATTCTTCAGCATTTAAAAATGCTTCTTTGCTGTCACCTATATTTACAAAATAACCAATCTTTCCGTTGGCCAATTCAATTTTCTTGGTAATTCTACCCAAATATACACTACCTTCAGCAGCTCTGCCCAAATCAGCAATCTCTAAAGTTTGCAGTTTACCAGACGCCAAACCGGCCACACGCACCAACTGATTTTTCTTTTCATAAACAATCGTATCAACAGCAGTCATTTTTTCCTCCTATTTAATACCCGCGCCGCTTAACAAATTTTTGGTCTCAAACAATGGCAGACCCACAACTCCGGAATAAGATCCGACCATTTTGCGTACCAATGCCGCCAATCGCCCTTCAATCTTATATCCGGCACATCCTACCCATTCGTGCGAAGCCACATAGTCCAAAATTTCCTGTTCCGACATTTTTTTCATCATTATTTTGGTTGTATTGAGCCGCAGGCTTGATTTTCCTTCTGCATTAATCACACATACCGCACTCAACACCCGATGAGCCTTGCCTGACAGCAACCGCATTACCTGTATTTGTTCTTCATCGCTATGAGATTTTTGAATTATTTTGGGACCACAGGCAATTACGGTATCACAAGCCAGCACCACTTTATGCGGATGTTTTTCTGCCACATGACGAGCTTTTTCCAACGCCATACGCTTAACATAGGCAGAAACTTTTTCTCCTTTATGTGGAGTTTCATCAATATCTGCAGGTTCTATCAGCGCCGGAACCATATCAATCTGTTCCAGCAGCAATTTTCTTTGCGGTGAAGCCGAAGCCAATATAAAATCTTTTATCACCCGACACTCCCAAAATCAAAAAAGGCAATTTCACCCGAAGACAACGGCTCATAGCGTCCGCATTTCGACTAAAATTGCCCTATAAACAGACTGATTATTTTACTAAAACATCGTCATCATAAGTTTTTTCCATTCTCTCGTGACGCTCCTGAGCCTCAACCGAAAGAGTGGCAACCGGACGAACTTCCAAGCGTTCAATTCCTATCGGGTCTCCGGTTTCTTCACAATATCCATAAACCCCGTCTTCAATTCTCTTCAATGCGTCATTGATTTTAGAAATCAGCTTACGGGCACGATCACGAGTACGCAGTTCCAAAGCCTTATCAGCCTCCAAAGATGCGCGGTCAATCTGATCCGGCTGGTTCAAGCCGCCCTCTTTAAGTTCATTCAGTGTATCAGTAGCTTGCCCGATTAAAGATTTTTTCCAGTTAAGAAGCTTCTGGCGGAAATATTCCAGTTGCATATCGTTCATATATTCTTCATCGGCAGAAGGTCTATAGTCAGGCGGGAGAATGATGTTTTCCATATTTTTTACTCCTTAACATCTGTTTGTTTTATATATAGCAGGTAACATATAAAATTCAGCATAAAAATCAAGCTATTTTCACGTTTTATCACCTGCCGGACTCATGATGTGAGTTTGGCCAATTCAACTTCCACTCTCAGCTCTATTTCTGCCATAATTTCCTGCAGTTTCGGATCAGAAGATTTAGCCTGATGATCTTTTACCAGCCGCGCAGTTTCTATCAGTTTGTCTTTCGACATATACCCAAGCAGCAACGCGTCTCTGATATCTTCCAGTTTTTCAAGCAAAGAATACCCCCGTTTAATCAGTTTTTTGCGGATTTCCCGTTCTTCTTCGCTACCGACGGTTTGCGCGGCAAATATTGCGTCTGCCACAGATATTCCTGATGTTCCGCCAATTTGCTGTGGTTTGTTAGCCATTGTCTCATTAAGATAAGCCGAAAAACTTTCGCCGCTGCCCGCCTTATGAACACCTTTAGGGCTGTTCAGTTCACTGGTTTTATTTATGTCATTAACCTTAATCACCATGCTTCTCCTACTGAAAAGTCCAAATAATCACATTATCATCACCTGACTTACAACTATCTACTGCTTTTTGCATAGTCATCGGCAAAGCATTATCATCTCCGGCACTAACGTTGCCAACCGGCAAAACAAAGGTTTTAGTATTGATTTTCAACCGAAGCAAATCGCTGTTTTGCCCGTTGTTCCAATTAATTTGACTAAGATTTACACAGCTTCTTACCGACAGCCCCTTAAAAGTTACATCAAAATAATCACTGCCCAAAGTTGATGTTGCAATCGTAACTTCACCATTTTGGCGGTGTATCAATTTGTTGTTGGCATACATCTGTGCCGGAACCAATTGCTCCTCTTTTATTTTTTCCACAGTTGTCGGAATGTTTGCATAGTTGCCCTCCAAACGATAGCGGGAAACAATTCTTTTCTGCACTTCCTGAATCTCGTTTTCAATCATATTTTGCTTAAAGGACTCAAACATACCGCCGATTAATTTAATCACACCGACAGCCATCACCGTCACAACCGAAATTGCCGCGATAGCCTCCATCATTGTAGTGCCATTTTGATTACTTTTAATCATTTTTTCTCCTGATATTCAGAATATCATTAAAAGTTTTTCTAAACAACATTTTTGTAATATAAATTTACTTTATTTTTAGATTTTTATCTACTATAGTATCTTCGTCGTGGATATTAACATATCCATATATAGTTTAACTTTATAAAGGAACGACTAATAATGAAAAATACACTTGCTTTGATGGCTGCTGTATCAGCTTTTGCTTTCACTGCCAATGCCAACGCTTATGACTTCACTCCGTATGTAGCTGCTGATTACACCTACACCGATGCTCAGAATGCTTTTGAAGTTAACGGCGGCAAAATCGCTTTGGGTACCGAATACAACAAATACTTTGGCACTGAAGTTTTCTATCAGCGTACCGGTTCTGACCGTGTTCATTCTCAGGGTCAAACCAATGAATTTTCTGCTCGTGCATTTGGTTTGGATGCTTATGGTTATCTGCCTTTGGGTTGCGATCAGGTATTCTCTCTGGTTGGCACTGCCGGTGTAGCTTTAGAAGATGTAATTTACAAACTTCCTGAAGAGAGCCGCTCTACAGATCATGGTTTTGGTTACCGTTTGGGTGCCGGTGTTGAATACAAACTCAACAGCAACATGGCTGTAAGAGCTTTGTATCGTTATACTTTCACCGACAAATTGGACGGTCTTGACCACATTAACGAATACTCTTTGGGTCTTAAATACAACTTCTAATCAGAGTTCGTTCGTTTATTTATAATAAATCAGGAAGGGTTATTTGCCCTTCCTTTTTTATTGCAAATTTTCCGCGGTTGTTTATATTAAAACATATTTTGTTTTATAAGGAAAAATTCATGAAAAAAATCATCTTGTTATTCACCGCATTTTTAGCAATCAGCGCCTGCTCCAAAGCAGATGAACAAACTGCCGCCACACCACAGCCTGATGCTACAATTGATAATGAAACCGTATTTTCTTTTGATATCAACACTCTTACTGCCGGATGCGATAACAGCAGCCAAATGGTATGTGCCATCAATGCCAGCATCAAGTGCACCATTAATCCCGAGTTTTCTGAATGTGCCGAACAAAAAGCCTATATGCCAAACTTTATTTTTATGCAGGATGAAAGCTTGCAGCGCCCAACTTCACAATCTTATAAAATAACCAAAATCAAACCTTTGTCTGATGGAACGGTTGAGGTTTATACTCAGAGCACCTGCAACGGCAACTGGTTTGGACTGTGCAACGGTAATATCATCTATGTGATGGATAATCAGAACGGACATTGGGTTGTCAAAGATTTATATGCTGTAGAATCTTAATCTCCGGCAACCACATCATCTACTGTTTGTTCAAATTCTTTGCTTACTTCCGACGGTTCAGCCTTTTTAGGTTGAACCGTTTTGATTTCATTGCTGTTCATTACTGCCAAATCTTTTTTAAGACTGTCATTTTCCGGCAATTCCCCGTTTGTGCTCAAATATTCCATATCTTCGTTATATTCATCAAACTTATTCTGATAATCAGGCTGTTCAACCTCTGCCTCAGATACTTCAGTTTCTGTACTTATGGTCTTGGATTGGCTTTCTTTTATAACCTTATTTTCCGGCAGAGGAGGAAGTTTTTCCGGCTGATTAAACTGGTCTTTTACCGGAATAAAAAAGTCTGGCTGCAATTGTTTTCTAACATATTTTCCCTGTGCGGATATTACCAATCCTCCGGCGGCAATCAGCGCTATAACTACCGATAAAATAAGTTTTTTTTGCATAAAACCTCCGTAACCATAATTTAACCAATCAATTTTATACTAATTTACATGAAAAAACTTTTTTTTATATTAATATCGTTTTTTTATATTTCCGGTTCAGCTTTGGCCGCATGTCCGGAAATTGTTCCTTTGCCTAAAATAAAGCTTTTTTCTTCCTATGGAAAACTACAATATATATCAGATAAAAACAATCAACAGATAACTGATTTGGCCGCCACTCACGGTATCATAGAACAAGGAATTTTTGCTTATGGATTATCAACCGTCCAAATTCACATGGATGTCAGCCTCAAAGCAATAGGCGATTCTGTAGCCGAATATGACATTTGTGTTTATCCCACAACGGTGGAACTGTCCATCTATTTTGCCGACCCTACCATTTATATTTCCAACCAGCTCTCACCCAAAAGCTGCGAATATAACGTCGTTTTACGCCACGAACAAACTCACCAACAAATAAACAAAGCGGCCTTAGACTATTTTCTACCGCTTTTTAACTCTGCCGCATCTAAAATTGCCGCCTCTATTAAGCCCATAAATGTTTCAAATATTTCAGAAATAGACGCCGCATCTAACGAACTGACCGAAAAATACAATCAAAAGCTACGCCCGCTGCTTACATTCTTTAAGCAGCAACTTCTGAAAGAACAACTAAAACTGGATAATAGCGTCAATTATCAGCACGAAAACTCTTTATGCCGATAATTTTTCCTCTCCCAAAACAAAATCCAAAAAGCTCATAAAACCTTTATACGCATAATCTATATAGGTTTTATCTTTGGCAGAATTATTTCCGTAATAAATCCGCACTGTGGTCATTCCGGCTTCTTTGGCATATTCCAAATTCGAATAACTATCGTCAACAAAAACGCAATCTTGCGGCCTTACGCCGATTTTTTCGCAATATTTAAGATATACATCAGCGCTTTCGTTCTTTTTATATACGCCAAAATCCTCTACCGAATAATATCTATCCTTAAAGAACTCCCACAATCCCAAATGTTTAAGGATTTTTTCCGAGGCATATCTGTCACTTGCCGTAAAAATATATTGCTCCGCCGGAACTTTTTTTATTCTCTCAATCAGATTTTCATAGGGCACAATTTTTTCCACCGGTTTACGCTTATGATAAGCAATAAACAAATCTCTCGGCTTTACCCCGTAATCGCGAAAAAATATTTCTCCGCCATCTCGATAAACCCTAAAAGATTCAGTAACCAGAGCTTTAGCTTTGGCAAAATCCATCTTCAACCCCAAATCTTCAATCAAAGCCTTTGCCATTGTAGAATCAAGCAAATCGGCAAACTCTTCTGTTTTATTATAAAGGGTGTCGTCCAAATCATAGATTATAACATTTTTGCCAAAAACCAATTTAAGCTCCTAAATAAAAAAATCACAACCTTCCTAATATTACTCAATTCGGCAATTTCGTCAATCAAATAGTTTATGTTGCACCAAATAAAACAAAAAAAATGACACCGTTTTAAGGCGGTGTCATTTACGTAGTTTTCAGCACTTAACTGTACGTTCCAAAATCTCTATCAACAAAAGTTGCGTAAATTGAGGATCTGTTTCATGGCAGCTAAGATAAAGCCTGATATAATCAAACCGACAGCGTTTGACTAATTCTTCCAATACCGAATTGCTAACAAACTGATTTTTCATCAAATTAACCATCTCGGAATGGACATTACGAGCAAGCAGAGCATCTATCATCTCTTGTGATAAAGAATCTTGACAAGTAATAAGCTGATCAATCTCTTCCATATTGCCGTTTTGGATAATAGCAAGGCAAGCTTTATCAGAAAGTCTATTATTAAGTATTAATTTCATCACATATTCATGAGAAAGTTTCTTAATAACTTCCAATTGCACTTTATCAGAACAAATCTCTCTTTCTAAGAATTCATCCATAACGTCAACATTATGGGCATAGCGTTCCAACAAAAGTAAAGCTGCGCTTTCCGGCAAATCACAATTTTCAACAATGTATTCAACATCATCAACATAGCAATTTTTGACTACAGCCTCAAAAACCTTATCAGAATACACATAACAACCATAACTCGGTATAAGCTTAGAAATGTTACTGAATCCGGCCTCAATCAATTTAACTATATTTGAGTCGCTTATACGAACTTTGTTCACCAAAAGCCTTGTCAAATCAATATTATTGAGATTGATAATTTTTTCTTGAACATCAGAATAAAGTATCTCAACAGGTTTTGCTAATATCATTTCTCTAATTGGTTCTATATAACCATAATCAATAATTGTTAGCAAAACATTTGTAGAAGTTATTCTTTCACCTCTGCATAAGACAGTAAGCTCAGTAGAATCAGCTCGCTCCACAATTTTTTTATTAACCTTTAAACTGGTATCTTTATTATGAAGCAATGCAATAATTTCATTATGATTTCCCCTTTCCAATAAAGCTAATTGAGCTTTTTCGGAAAAATCATTTTTATTACCCTTTGCCAAACGCTTTAAGATGTGTTCATGATTACCATTCAACACAAGATAATAATCATTAATTTCCAAACGTGTTTTGATTAAAATAAAAATTTTTATCACCCACGCCCATAGCCATTTAAAGAAATTTAGTACAATAAAAATAAAATTTAAATAAACAATAATTAAAAAAACACAGCTGTATTATTATGACTCAAAAAATTTTTGTCAACTTATTATTTATTTGATATTTATATAAAACAGTTTATTAGCTGTTCCAAATAGCCCCTTTTATTTTATTAGCCAAAAATTCATTGTGATTATTTATCTCTTCTTCGCTCAAAGCAAAAACTCTGGCAGGACGCACTGTTTTGGCAGTTGCGGTTTCTATTACCATCGTTTCTTTTTTCTGTTTTTTTGAATCCAATAAAAAACTTGGCTCTTTTCCGCCCAAAAGTTCCAAATACACTTCAGACAACAACTGCGCATCAAGCAATGCCCCATGAAAAGTACGGCTGCTGTTATCAACTTCAAAACGTTTGCACAAAGCATCCAAACTGCAACGGGCACCGGGGAAAAGTGCGCGGGCAATTTCCAGAGTATCAATCACCCTGCTCCATTCATACTCCGGCAGTCCGATTTGCTTCAATTCGTAGTTAACAAAGTTAATATCGAATGACGCATTGTGCGCAACCAATGTTGCATCACCAACAAAATCTATCCATTCTTGAGCAATCTTATCAAAGGTTGGAAAGTCCTTCAAATAATCATAGGTCAATCCATGAACCTTAACAACTTCTTCTGGCACATCTCTTTCCGGATTGATATACTGATGATAGGTAACTCCGGTCGGCATATGGTTTATTAATTCCACCGCCCCTATTTCTACCAATCTATCACCTTTGGCATATTCAAAACCTGTTGTTTCGGTATCAAATACAATTTCTCTGGTCATTTTAGGCTTCCAATCCTTCTATTATATTAATAAGCTCGGCTCTAAGCTGATTTTTAGGCTTATCGGTATCAATCACAATATCAGCCAACAGTTTTTTATGCTCATTATTCATCTGCACATTATTTATTTTTTCAAAATCATCGGCAGAAACATTATCTCTCAACATAACCCTTTGTTTTTGGATTTCCGGATTAACATCTGCCACAATGATTATATCGCAATATTTATCCCAACCCATTTCAAACAACAGCGCCACATCCAAAAAAAATACATCATCGCACCGCGCATTACGGCGGATTGTCTTTTTGAGCGTTTGTCGCAAAAATGGATGAATCAATTCTTCAAGTTTTTTCAGTTTCCGATTATCCGAAAAAACAATATTTCGCAAAGCTCTTTTATCAGCAACTCCGTCTTTGACAATACCGGAAAAATTTTTATCCAGAGTAACCAAAAACTCTTTATCAAAATAGAGCCTGCGCACCCATCCGTCCACATCAAAAACCGTGTAGCCCAAACTCTTAGCCTGTTTGGCAAGGGTGGTTTTTCCGCATCCAATAGAACCGGTTATAGCGGCTAAAATCATAAATATTTCCTTTATTCAAAAGGTTGTGAGTCTTATCCACATTTTGACATTTATCTGTGCATAAAACCGCTACTAATCAACAGTTATAACTTTTAATCCACGTAATGTAAATTTTAATCTCCCGACTTACGCACAGGCTCAAATTTAATCAACACCATGTGCATAACCAATCTTACTAACAACATGGTAAGATTCTTCTTTACAAGATTATATATCTGAAAAACCGAAAGTATTAATAAATCATTAACTATTAATAACAGCTTTATTAACAAATTATTAAAAACAGGATAACCACAGTATAAAATACTAATTAACAGGACTCACTGGGATTCACTAACAACTAAAACATTTTAAATATATTTATTTGCTCTGCGAGGCTGTTCATAAAAGTGCAATATAATAATCAATTGACAGTTTTCAAATTTACGCCTATAAAAAAATCACAACATTCCTTCCTTTTAATCTATTTCCCATAAGGTTTACATGAATTTAAAAGATTTAAAACAGAAATCTCCTACTGAATTGTTAACTCAGGCAGAAGATTTAGGAATTGAAGACGCATCTTCCATGCGTGTTCAAGATTTGATGTTCGCTATTCTCAAAAAAGTTGCCGGCGATGACCAAACCATATATGGCGATGGTACAATTGAAGTTATGCAAGACGGATTTGGTTTTCTGCGTTCTGCTCAATCTAACTATCTTGCCGGACCTGATGATATATATGTGTCTCCCGCTCAGGTTAAAAAGTTTGGGCTTCGTACCGGTGATACCGTAGAAGGTGAAATCCGCGCTCCCAAAGACAACGAGCGCTATTTTGCTCTCACCAAGGTCAACAGAATTAACTTTGAAGACCCCGAGAAATCTAAATTGCGGGTTAATTTTGATAACCTTACCCCGCTTTATCCTACCGAAAAATTGAATTTTGATATTATTTGCGGCGAAAAAGACTATACAACCCGTGTTATTGATTTAATTTCTCCTCAAGGCAAAGGGCAGCGCGGACTTATTGTTGCCCCTCCCCGCACCGGAAAAACCGTTATGTTGCAAAATATTGCTCATGCGATAGCTACCAATCATCCGGAATGTTACTTAATGGTTTTGCTGATTGACGAGCGGCCTGAAGAAGTTACTGATATGACTCGCTCTGTCAAAGGCGAAGTTATATCTTCAACTTTTGATGAACCTGCCAGCCGTCATGTTCAAGTTGCAGAAATGGTTATTGAAAAAGCCAAGAGATTAGTAGAAACCAAAAAAGATGTGGTTATTTTACTCGATTCCATTACTCGTCTTGGCCGTGCTTATAATACGGTTATTCCTTCCTCTGGCAAGGTTTTGACCGGTGGTGTAGATGCCAATGCTTTGCAACGTCCCAAACGCTTGCTTGGTGCTGCCAGAAATGTTGAAGAAGGTGGATCTTTGACCATTATCGCCACTGCTCTGATAGATACAGGCTCTCGTATGGACGAGGTTATTTTTGAAGAGTTTAAGGGTACCGGTAACTCAGAGATAATCCTTGATCGCAAGCTCACTGATAAGCGCCTGTTCCCAACTATTGATATTACTCGTTCCGGAACCAGAAAAGAAGAACTGCTGGTTGATAGGGAGCGTTTGACCAAAATGTGGGTTTTGCGGCGCGTGCTGATGCAAATGGGTATGACCGATGGTATGGAATTTTTGCTTGATAAGCTAAGAGTTAGTAAAGATAATAACGACTTCTTTGCCAACATGAATTCCTAAAATTTAAGCTCTCCCAACGGAGAGCTTTTTTTATAGATATTCCTTTTGCAGAAAGGTTTTTAAGTCATTCATATTGGCAAAAGAATTTTTAACACCCAGCTTATTAATTTGTTCTAAAAAATAAGCCTTGCCATATTTAAGATATTCCGTAAAAGCAATTGTTGTCATACCGGCTCTTACCGCTGCTGTTATACCGGCCAGAGAATCTTCAATAACTATGCAGTCTTTGGGATTATATCCCATAGATTTTGCCGCAAGCAAAAACAAATCCGGCTCCGGTTTGCCATATTTTACCATATCGGCAGTAAAGACCTTTTCTGCCGGAAAATATTTGCGGATCCCCACCATTTCTATTTTTTTTGCGGTTTTTAATTTATCGCCTCCGGTTGCGATACATTGTGAAAAATCAGTTAATTTAAACACTTTTTCAATATCTTTAGTCAATGGTAGTCCATTTACTATTTTTTTCATATCCAGCTCGATAGCTCTTTTCCAAAAGTCGCAATCTGTGCTGATTCCTAATTTTTTTAGAACTTCGATTTTAGTCTTATCACTCATGCCGCCGAGATGATAATTGTTTTTTTCTATATCCCAATTTAGATTATACTTGCTATTAAGTAAATCCATTCTGGTTTGCAACCACATCTCCTCTGTGTCGGCAATTACTCCGTCAAAGTCCCAAATCAGCAGTTTTTTAGAATTATTATTCATTATACAACTTTCGGTGTGTTAAAAATCGACCTCGCCAAATGGCCGTACAATAACTATAATGAATTTTTATAATAAACTTATTAAGAAAAAATAAAAAAGCTCTCCAGAGTCAAAAAAATGCCCTTTTTGTGCTTGCAACCAAATTTGATTAATTTTATAAAAGTTTTAAGAGAGGTTTAATATGGATAACAAAACTATATATGCTTTATCGACAGTTTTTGGTAAATCCGGTGTCGCTATAATTAGAATTTCTGGCAACTCTGCACAAAATGTAATTAAGTATATGACTGACTTAGATGTCAGAAACATAAAGCCGCGTTACGCTTATTTTGCCACCCTGCACCATTCTGTTAATAATCAGACACTAGATAAATGTCTTTTACTTTATTTCAAGGCGCCAAATTCTTTTACCGGCGAAGATATTGTTGAACTTCAGGTTCATGGTTCCCGCGCGGTGATAGAATCAGTTATAGACAGTTTGTCACAAATACCTGACTTTCGCCTTGCGGAAGCAGGGGAGTTCTCTAAACGAGCTTTTTATAATCAAAAAATGGATTTAACTGAGGCTGAAGGATTGGCCGACCTTATTGATGCTGAAACCTCTGAGCAGCAAAAATACGCTGTTCGGCAAATGGAAGGGGGACTCAAAAATCTTTATGACGGCTGGCGCCAGACATTGGTTAATGTTCTGGCTCACCTTGAAGCATACATAGATTTTCCTGATGAGGATATTCCTCAAGACATTACCTCAGGGATGCAAAACACTGTATTTAAACTGATTGAAGATATAAAAAAACATCTTAATGACAATCAATCTGGAGAGCGTCTGCGCGAGGGATTTAGGGTTGTTTTGGTTGGTCCGCCCAATGCCGGAAAATCAAGTCTGCTTAATGCCATTGCCCAAAGGGAAGCTGTAATTGTTTCTGATATTGCCGGCACAACTCGCGACGCCATAGATATTCATCTTAATTTAGGCGGTTACCCTGTTATATTTACAGATACCGCAGGTTTGCGAGAAACTGAGGAAACTATTGAACAAAAAGGTATAGAAATAGCCCAAAGCAAAATCAAAGAAGCTGATATGGTTATTTGCTTATTTGATGCTTTAACGGACTCTGTTCAACGCTTTGAAGATACAATAAAAAGATTTAAAAACAAAACGTTGTTGGTTGCTAATAAAAGTGATAAATTAACATCTGAACAGTGTTCTGATTTACAAAAGCAAGGCAGTGTGGTTATTTCTGCTCATCAGCCTGAAAGCGTTAAGAAACTTTTGCAACTTGTTGAATCTGAAATAAAATCCAAGTTTACTTCCGGATCAAATTTACTAATAACCCGTAGCCGCTATCGCGAGGCTCTGCATAATGTGCTTGAGTATTTGGCATCATTTAGCTTTGACAAAGAAATAGAACTCACAGCTGAAGATATCCGTCTGGCAGTGAGAGAACTTGGCAAAATTACCGGCAGAGTAGAAGTTGATGAGATATTAGATAAAATATTTGGTTCTTTTTGCATCGGCAAATAATCATAGCAAAATACTTGCATTTCGGCTTGAGTTATATTATAACCCAAGCAACTTAAATAATTAGGCAAAACAATGAATAATCTTAAATTTGACGTGATTGTTATTGGTGGTGGTCATGCCGGTTGTGAGGCTTGTGCCGCCGCCGCGCGCATTGGTGCCAAAACCGCATTAGTAACCCACAAAATTTCTACTATTGGCGAAATGTCTTGCAATCCGGCTATCGGCGGATTAGGTAAGGGGCATTTGGTGCGAGAAATAGATGCTCTTGACGGGCTTATGGGCAGAGTTATTGACAAAGCAGGAATTCAGTTCCGTATGCTAAATGCCTCCAAAGGTCCGGCGGTGCGTGGTCCCAGAGCTCAAGCAGATCGAGAGCTTTATAAAAAGTATATGCAGGAAGCCTTGCAAAACCAGCCTAATTTATCTTTGATTGAGGCTGCCGCCGAGGGTTTTATTTTTGATGACGACAAGATTATCGGAGTCAAATTAGCTGATGGTGTAGAGCTTAGCGCTAAGTCAGTTGTGCTTACTTCCGGAACATTTCTTAATGGTATAATGTTCATCGGACATGAAACTTCTGTCGGCGGGCGTGTAAATGACATTAGCTGCACCGGTATAACACCGTATTTAAAGTCCAAAGGGTTAAAAGTTGGGCGTCTTAAAACCGGAACCCCTGCCCGACTGAATGGAAAAACTATTGATTTGTCGGTTCTTGAGCCGCAAGAAGGTGATGCTAACCCAATACCATTTTCTTTTCTAACCAAAACTTTGACTAATCCTCAAATTAAGTGCTATATAACTCATACCAATGAACGTACGCACAAGATTATTCGTGACAATTTTTCCAAATGCGCGCTTTTCTCTGGATTAATTACCGGAGTCGGCCCCCGCTATTGCCCCAGCATTGAAGACAAACTGGTAAAATTTGCAGATCGCACCAGTCACCAGATTTTTTTGGAGCCTGAGGGCTTAGATACCGATGTTGTTTATCCTAATGGTATTTCAACCTCTTTGCCTGCTGACATACAAGAACAATTTATTCACACCATGCAAGGGCTGGAAAAAGTGGAAATTCTGCGTCCGGCTTATGCTATCGAATATGACTTTGTTGACCCTCAGGAACTGGACAACACTCTGGGTGTTAAAAAAGTGTCAGGGCTTTATTTAGCCGGACAAATAAACGGTACCACCGGTTATGAAGAAGCCGCTGCTCAGGGACTTTTGGCCGGTGTTAATGCAGCATTGCACGCTGAAGGAAAAGGACGCAAATTTACTATCGACCGTTCTGAAGGATATATCGGCGTTATGGTAGACGATTTGATTACTAAAGGTGTCGACGAGCCATACCGGATGTTTACATCTCGTTCCGAATATCGTTTGTTTTTGCGCGCTGATAATGCTGATATGCGTCTTACTGAAAAAGGCTGGAATATCGGCTGTGTAAGTGAATACAGATACAGTGTATTTAAAGCTAAAAAAACAGCAATAGACAAGTTTAGAGCAGAAATGGAAGAAAAGTCAATTTTGCCGATAGATATGGAAAAAGCAGGCATAACCGTAAAACAAGACGGTGTTCGTCGCTCAGCTTTTAACCTGATGTCTTATCACGATGTTTCACGTGAAACTATATCTTCTATCTGGCCAGAAACTTCCGAAGTATCGGCTGATGTATACGAACAGGTAGAAATAGAGGCTCGTTATGCCGGCTATATAAAACGCCAGCTGGCTGATATAGAAGTTTTCAAAAAAGATGAAAATCTACATCTTAAAGATGATATTGATTATTCAAAAATCGGCGGTCTCTCTCGAGAGATGGTTGCAAAACTGTCTAAAGTAAGACCATCTACCATCGGCGAGGCTTCAAGAATATCCGGCGTTACGCCGGCAGCCATAACTGCAATATTGGGGTATATAAAGAAATGAGTAAAGGTTATCCTTCGTTAGAAATTGCACAAAAATTGTGGCAGGAAGGTATGGATTATCGCTCCGCCACTACAGACTTTGTTTGTCGAAATGAATATATTTTTCATACCAGAGGAGTTGCAGAATCGGCAAAAATAATTGCAGCTCATACTTCTGACATGGATTCTGAGAAAGCCTATATTCTTGGGTTGCTCCATGATTATGGCAAAAAATATGATGAGCGTATCTGCGGCAAATTTCATGGGCAAGCAGGTTTTGAAGAAATGAATGCTAAGGGCTATCCTGCTGTTGCCAAGATATGCCTTACCCATTCATTTCCGCGGCAAAATTTTGTAGACGCCGATTATAGTTCTTATCGTCCAGAGTGGCGGACATGGGCTCATGCTGAACTAGCCAAAGTTAGTTATGATGATTATGATCGCCTGATTCAGCTTTGTGATATGTTTTTTGAAGGTATGACAAAGGTAGATGTTGAAACTCGTTTTTCTTGTATTATAAACCGATATCACCTTGACCCAAAAGTTGTTGAAGTTTTGCGCGCAGATACCAACCGCAATAAGGAATATTTTGAGCAAAAAACCGGTTGTAATATTTATGAGCTGTTAGATATAAAAACTGTATAACAGCTTCTGGTAAGGAATTTTACAATGACTATGCCAACTCTTAAAGAAGCAAAAATACTTTTTGAAAAAGCCTGCAAAATTACCGATGAATATAATTTGCAAGATTGTCTGCCAAAAGGAACATCACGAAGACATTATTTGCGTGTTGCAGAAAATGCAAAACTAATAGCTTCAGAAACAGTGTATTTAAACCCTGAAAAGGCTTATATATTAGGTTTACTTCATGATTATGGCGAGTATCTTACTCATCATCAGGTTGATATGTTTCATGGCACTGCCGGCTATGATGAAATGATAAAACTGGGTTTTGATGAGGTGGCTAAAGTCTGTCTTAGTCATAGCTTTTTTGGTGGAGATATTTTGCCTGAAGAATATGCCGGTTACCCTGCTGCGGAAATAAAAAGAGCCGCGAAATACATCAAACTTAATCCGCTTGATGACTATGATAGACTTATCCAAATCAGTGATCTGATGGTTATGGTGGATAAAAATACGGATATTCTGCAGAGGCTTGATTATGTGGCTGCTAAATACAATGTTTCTGCCGACATAATTGCTAAGAAAAAACAACAAGCCTTAAATTTAAAAGCTTATTTTGATAATTTATGTGAACAGGATATATATAAAATCGTAGGAATGATGTGATGCAAGATTTTTCTTATCATACACATAACAACACACAGGGAATCGGCGACGGCAAAAACAGCTGTGAAGAGATGATAACCCGCGCTGAAGAAATTGGTTTTTCAGAAATAGGTGTCAGCAATCACCTTATATATAATCCCAATCTCCCACTCATTCATCCGCAGGATTTCAATGATTTTGCTAAAGCGCTGGACTATGCAAAGAAAAATATTGATGAAATTCGTGAAACTGCATCTCGTCATAAAATAAAAGTTTACGCTGGATTCGAGGTTGATTATTATCCCTCAGCAGAGTGGCATAAAGCCTTTGAAAACATAATCAAAGAAACAAAACCTGATTATTTGATTGGCTCAACTCACAATGCCATGAGCAAAGATAAAAAACACCTGATTAATCTCTGGAATATTCCTACTCCGCTTGATGTGCAAATGAAAGAATATCTGGCTAACTATTGGCAAAATACCATAGACTGTATCAATAGCGGATATTTCACTTTTATTGCTCACTGTGATATAGCAACTAATCTCGGTTTGTGTAAAGGAGCTGAGTGGAGTGAATGGCTTGCTAAAGTTGCTGAGGCGCTAAAATCTCAAAAAATACCCTTTGAAATTAATACCAAGGGTATATATCGCTGTGGTCGTCCCTGTCCAGATTGGCCAATGATAAAAGATTTGATTGCAGCCGGTGTACCAACCCTAATCAGCGACGATGCACATAGTGTTGATATGCTGGGAGCGTACTTTGCCGATGTTGAGGCCGAACTTGCCAAAATTCCTAATGTAAAACGTTTTAAATTTTAATATTTTGATTCAATATACGCTGTATAACTTATTGAAATTAGAGTCTATTTAAAAATCGTCTAATAAGGTGTTTATAACTTCTCTTTTTATGTTTTAAAATTTTCATAAAAATTATAAAAATAATCTATGAAAAATTTTTGCGACATATACGATGTTTCACGTGAAACATTTGACAAATTAAAAACCTACCAATCAATGCTTATTGAATGGCAGCAGAAGTTTAATTTGGTAAGTTCCTCAACTTTGGAAGATGCTTGGAATCGTCATTTTTTAGATTCAGTGCAGTTGTTCAAACTGCTGCCGAAAGATGCTAAAATTATGTATGATTTTGGCTCTGGGGCTGGCTTCCCAGGTATGGTGCTTGCGATTATGGCTAATGAAAAAATGCCTAATCTTGAGGTTAATTTGGTTGAAAGTACGGCTAAAAAAACACTGTATTTAAATGCTGTTAAAGAACAAACCAACGCCAAAGTTAATATCTTGAATAATAGAATAGAAAAACTTCCTCTTATAAAAGCCGATGTTATAACCTCTCGGGCAATGGCCTCTCTAAATGAACTCTTGGGGTATGCGATTCGTTTTTGTTCAAAAAAAACAATATGTATTTTTCCCAAAGGCAAACGTTACGCCGAAGAGCTTGCCGAGGCACACAAGCATTGGAAATTTAAGTGTCAAATTCTTCCAAGTGAGCAGAGCGAAGAAGGAAAAATTTTAATTGTAACCGATTTAACCAAGTCAAAAGGAGTAAAATAAATGCCAAGAATTTTAGCTGTTGCAAACCGCAAAGGCGGAGTCGGCAAGACTACCACAACGGTTAATGTAGCTACGGCAATGGCTGCCGCCGGTAAAAAAGTTTTGGTAATTGATCTTGATCCACAAGGCAACGCTTCAACGTCTATGGGTGTCAACAAAAAGGGGCGCATGGCTTCAAGCTATGATGTTTTGCTGGGCGAAAAACGCCTTACCGATGCTGTTGTATGGACTGAAATTCCTAATTTTTCTTTAGTGCCGTCTTCACCGGATTTGGCGGGTGCAGAGGTTGAATTGGTTGATATGGAAAACCGTGAATTCGCCCTCAAACAAGCCCTCCGTCGCGATGCCATAAATTATGACTACATTTTAATAGATTGTCCGCCGTCTTTGAGTCTGGTGACAATTAACGCTCTGGTGGCTGCTGATGCTGTTATTGTGCCGCTGCAGTGCGAATTTTTGGCTCTGGAGGGTGTAACAGACTTGATTCGCAATATTAATCAGATTAAAAAGAAATTTAATCCCACTCTGGCATTGCACGGTGTTGTTCTCACCATGTATGACAAACGCAACAACTTGAGCCAAATGGTTGAAGACGATGTAAGAAACTTTTTCGGCAAAAAGGTTTATGATACCGTAATCCCGCGCAATGTTCGTATTTCAGAGGCTCCCTCACACGGCAAACCGGTTTTATTGTATGACTTTAAGTGCTCCGGCTCTCAAGCATACATAAATCTCACCGGAGAAGTTTTGAAAAGAGAAAAGGAATTGATAGCATGTTAGATAATGAGTTGGACGAATTGTTGAATGATACACCGGCGAACGAGGCTCACCAGAATCACAAACGCAAAAGTTTGGGGCGTGGCTTGAATGCTTTGCTTGGCGATGATTTTGAAGAAACCTCCGCTCCGGTAAAAGCTTCAGAAACTGCAAATGTAAAAGATATTGTTGCAGGCAAATATCAGCCGCGTACTGAGTTTGATTCAGAGGCCTTGCAGGCCTTGGCCGATTCCATCAAAGAAAAAGGCGTTTTGCAGCCGTTGCTAGTGCGCCATCAGGGCGATAAATTTGAACTTATTGCCGGTGAGCGCCGGTGGCGTGCTGCACAACTTGCCGGTCTCACCGAAGTTCCGATTGTTGTAAAAGATTTGTCGGACAGTGAGGTTTTAGAAGCCGCACTGGTAGAAAATATTCTGCGCGAAAACTTGTCTGCCATAGAAGAGGCAGAAGGTTATCAGCGACTTATTGACGAATTTTCTCACACTCAAGAGGCTTTGTCACAGATTATCGGTAAATCTCGCAGTCATATTGCTAATATTTTGCGTTTATTAACTCTGCCGGCAGAAGTTCAGGAACTTGTCAAAGACGGAAAAATTTCAGCCGGACACGCTCGTGCTTTGGTAGGAACCGAAAATCCTCTGGCATTAGCCAAACAGATTATTGACAAAGACCTTAATGTTCGCCAAACTGAAGATATGGTTGCCAAACAGAAGGAGCCAAAATCACCTAAGCCAAAGGCCGAGAAAAACACTGATTTAGCAGATATTGAGCGTGATTTAGTCAAAAGCCTTGGGCTTCGTATTAAAATAACCCCCAACAAGCAGGGCGGAGGAAAAGTTGTTTTGCAGTATTCTTCAGTTGCTGAGTTGGATATGATTATAGAAACTCTTGAGCAAAAGCGCCGCAATGAAGCTGGACAGAACGCTGTATTTAAACCGGCAGAACCAGCTGCCACAAACGAAAAGTTTTCGATTAAAATTGTAGATTAACAAAGGAACAAAACTATGACTATTTTGGATAAAATGCTTGAAAACTGCGAAAAAGCAGGTTACGCAACTACTAAAAACGTTCAGAAAATTGCCAATGCCAAACAAATGATGTTTGGTGAAAGCGAATGGCAGCGTTGCCCTTGTGACGGCAACAATCCGGCTCGTTACTGCATTTCTGAAACCTGCCGCGCAGATATAGAGCGCGATGGCGAATGCCACTGTCATTGTTATTGCAAAAAAGATATTGCCTAATGCAACTTAATAGAAAATGCTCCTCTTATGAGGAGCATTTTCTATATCTTATCAAAGTTTATCCGCGGGTCAATCACCGAATAAATTATATCAGAAACCAGTTTCAAAACCAGTCCGAGCAGAGCAAAAATATACATTGTGCCGAACACAACAGGATAATCTCTTGTCATAATTGCTTCATAACCCAATAGCCCCAATCCATTGAGAGAAAAAATCACCTCAATCAACAAAGAGCCGGTAAACAGCATTTTTATCAAAAGGCTTGGAAAACCGGCTATAACAATCAACATCGCGTTACGAAATATATGACCGTATAATATACGATTCTTGCTTAATCCTTTGGCCTTTGCCGTCAAAACATACTGCTTTCCAAGCTCGTCTAAAAATGAATTTTTTGTCAGCATTGTCAGGCTTGCAAATCCACCGACCACCATTGCGGTTACCGGTAGAGCAATATGCCAAAAATAATCGGCAACCTTACCCATAAGAGAAAGATTCTCCCAGTTGTCAGAAGTCAACCCGTGCAAAGGAAACCATTGCAAATATGTTCCTCCGGCAAAGAAAACAATTAAAAATACTGCCAGCAAAAATACCGGAATAGCCGAGCCCAAAAATACCGCAAACGATGTTATAATATCAAATTTTGAACCATCGCACACAGCCTTTTTTACTCCCAGCGGAATAGCTATCATATAGATAATCAAGGTTGACCACAGCCCCAATGAAACTGACACCGGCATTCTCTCCTTAATCAGCTGCCACACTGTTTTATCCTGATAAAAGCTTTTCCCAAAATCAAACATCGCATAGCTTTTAATCATTTTCCAAAATCTGATATGCGCCGGTTTATCAAAACCAAACTGCTTTTCCAATTCTTTAATCATATATTCTGGTACGCCAACCGCGCCCTGATATTTGCCGGCAGAAGATTCCTGCATCATTGTAGTTGCTCCGCTGATTGAACCTTTTGCATCGGTATTTAGTCCACGATATTGTGCCAGCACATGCTCTATCGGTCCACCGGGAGCAAATTGGATAATTGCAAAGTTTATTGCCAAAATGCCGAATAATGTCAGCGGAATAAGCAGAAGTCGTTTTAAAATATAATTGCGCATCTATTTCTCCATCCACCATGTAAAAGGATTAAATCCCGCCGGAATAGCTGTTAGCGGGTGTTTTAAGCCTTTTTTATAAGCAACTCGATTATGCGGTGAATACCACTGTGGAATGATATAATGCTCATGCAGCAGAACTCTGTCCAGCATCTTTGTAGCGGCAATATATTCATCTTTATTTTTGGCGGAAATTATAATTTCAATCAGCTCATCAACAGCTTTGTTTTTAATTCCCGCAAGATTATAAGAACCATGAACATCAGCTGCGGTGCTGCCGAACAGTTCTTTTAGTTCATTTCCCGGAAGATTACTTAGGCGCAAGCCCAGAATAGCCATTTCAAAATCAAAAGTATCAAGCCGATTCTTAAAGATATTTGTTTCCAGATTTCTAAAAGTCATTTTGATACCGATTTTTTTAAGATTCTCCATAAAAGGCAGCAAAACTCTGGTAAAAGATGAGCCGTTCGCCGAGTTGCCCAACACCTCAATTTCCAGCGATTCACCAGTTTTTAGGTTAGTCATTTTTCCGTTTACAAAATCATACCCCGCTGCTCGCAGTAAATTTACCGCTCGTCGCAGATTTTGCCGTGTTTCGACATAATCTCCATGTTGCGGTAGTTTGTATTCGTATTGAGCAATATCCGCCGGCAGATAATTCTTTAATCTGCTGATTAATTTCAATTCATCTTTATTAGGGAGGCCTTTGGCTGCCATCTCGGTATTGGCAAAATAGCTGTCGATTCGCCGATATTGGTTATAAAAAAGTTTTTCGTTCGCCCAATCAAAATTAAAAGCCAGTCCGATAGCTTCACGTACTCGTGCATCAGAAAATTTTTCCAATCTGGTATTAAACCCAAAAAACTGCAAAGCAGCCGGCTGATTGTGACGTATCTCTTCTTTTATGATATTTCCGTCTTTTACTTGTGCATTATCGTAGCCGCTGACCCAAATTTTGGCTATGTATTCTTCTCTGATATCAATATTTCCGGAGAATAAAGCCTGCAAAGTTACAGTTGTGTCCTGATAATAATCATATCTTATTTCATCAAAATTAAAGAACCCTTTGCGGCTGGGTAAATCTTTGGCCCAATAATTGGGATTTCTCCTAAACACCATATATTTGCTGGGCGAAAATTTCTCAATTATATAAGGCCCGCTACCCAGAGGCGGCAGCAGAGTAGGGGTGGCAAAGTCGCGTCCGTTCCAGTCTTTGGCCGAATATATCCGTATTTGTGATATAATCAGCGGCAATTCTTTGTTTTCTGCGCCATTACGCAGATAAAAACGCACATGTCTGCTGCTGACTTTTTCAACTCGCTCCACATCGGCATAATAGGCTTTATAAAAAGGCGCTCCTTTTTCTATCAGAGATTTGTAGCTAAAAATCACATCATCTGCCGTAATCGGTGAGCCATCGGTAAATTTGGCACGTTCATCAATAACAAAACCCACAAAAGACTTATCTTTGGGCAATTCAAATTCTTTGGCAATCAGCGGATAAACCGAGGCTTCATCATCAACCGGAACCACTCCCAGAGTATCTAGCGTTAAAGCGGCTGCTTCCGGCGCCGCAATTCCCTTAAAGATAAAAGGGTTAAAATTATCAAATCCGCCATAAGCAGGCAGCACTAAGCGTCCGCCTTTAGGAGCTTTGGCATTGATATACGCAAAATTTTGAAAACCATCTGCATACTTTGGCTGTCCGTAAATCGACAGGCTCTTTACGGTTTTGGCTGATAATTCGGCACAAAAAAATGTGCCTATTACCATCGCTAAGCAGAAAGTTAAAGTTTTATTTTTGATAATTTTGCTCATCGGTCCAGCTGCCGAAAGGATAAACATAATTTTCATCAACAGCCCTGCCGGATTCGGATATCTGAGAAGTTTTTGCTCCCTCGGCCCATTCTTTTTTTAAGCCGTCTATAGTCTTTTGAGTATCAGTCATTCCAATTTCAAATCTAGGCTCTGAAACATAATCATTTGTTGACGGAATACTTATTGACGGAGATGCTTCTTGTACAATTTCTTCTTCGGTCGGCATTGATATCCGCGGAGCATCGGCTTGCTCTATTGCCGACACGTTGCTGTCATTGCTGAAACTGCGTTCCAGAGCAATCGAAAAAGGATCTCTTTCCGGCTCCTGATAATCCGATTCTTTACGACTGTCTTTGTGGCCGAACAAATTAATTTTTTTCAGGATAGAAGCCTTTTCTTTTTTTCCTTCCGGTTTTGTTTCTTCTTCATTGTTATTTCTAACCGGATTAATTCTGCTATCTGGTTCGATAAAGACTTCTTCGTCTCTGGGCATGGCGGCAAAAGTTTCTTTTCCACGCTGAATTTCAGCCGAAACAGGAGATAATATTGAATATACCTTCCCCATAACTCCGGTTTCTATAATATCCAAAAACAATTTATCTTTGTCGTGGTTTTCCAACATTTTTACCACTGCCTGATAGCGCGCACAAAATTCCATAATTGTTCCGCCCAGCACTGAATTATAGACTGCGTGTTCATAAACTCTCTTCTTAAAGTTTGGCTGAGCATTGTTAACCTCAATAATCACTTTGCCAAAAGACCATTTGCCGCCATTTTGAACCTTGGCCCACAAATTTTCTATTTGTTCATTTGAGGCAAATTTGCAACCTTTTATAATTTCAGATAGAAGTTCGTTCATATCGGCAATCAACAAATCAAATTTATTGAGGATAAAACCATCATTAATATGTTGTTCCATTTCAATCATAACTCTGGCCAGCAAATCAGAATAGTCCTGATTTTTTTTCATTTGGCTCATAAGTTTGCGCAACTGCAGATTAACAGTTTTGTTGTTAAGATATTGGTTTATATAACCAAACACCGCCCAAATTAAAAAAATCGGCACACAGACCAGAACTGTATACAAAAGGATATTGGCTATTCCTGCGTCAAAAAATGATATTCCGGCCAAACTCTCGTTTATAAACTTTACCGCAAATATAAACCACAGCAGAGAAGAAAAAATCAGTGAGAAAAATGCAAATGCCAGCAAGGTAAAAACTCCTCAAATATCAAAGATAGCAATACTATATTGGATAATCTCTGTTTTTCCAACAAAAAATGCCTCTTCTTGCACAAAAAGAAAAATAAGAGTCGAAATTTTCAAAAAAATATGTTATCAGATAGCAAGGTTTATAAACGATATAAGAGAAAATTAATGAGCACAAGTTCCGATACCTTGGTTTTAGATTTTGAAAAAACCATTTTTGAAATTGAATCTAAGATAGAAAGTCTTAAATATCTGGCAAAAGACGAAGATGTAGATATCTCGCAAGAAGTTTCACGCCTGCAAGCCAAGCTGGAAAAGCAAATGCGTCAGACTTATTCAAGCCTTACGCCGTGGCAAAAATCTCAAGTTGCTCGTCATCCTCAGCGTCCGCATTGTTTGGACTATGTTCACGGGCTTATTGAAGATTTTACTCCGTTGTGCGGAGATAGAGTTTTTGCTGATGATGAGGCTATGATAGGTGGTATTGGGCGCTTTAAGGGAATATCTGTTGTTGTTCTCGGACAAGAAAAAGGTCACGATATTGAATCTCGTATCAAATATAATTTTGGCATGGCCAAACCGGAGGGTTATCGCAAAGCTCAACGACTGATGGACTTAGCCGATAAATTTAATATGCCGGTAATCGCTTTTGTTGATACCTCTGGAGCGTTCCCCGGAGTAGAGGCTGAGGCCAGAGGGCAGGCGGAGGCCATAGCTTCCTCTATTCAGAAATGTTTACAAATTCATTCTCCGATAGTTTCTATAGTTATCGGTGAGGGCGGCTCCGGCGGAGCTATCGCTATCGCTACGGCTAATCGAGTTTTGATGTTGGAGCACTCAATCTATTCGGTTATTTCTCCCGAGGGATGCGCCTCGATTCTTTGGCGTTCGGCAGATAAGGTAAAAGAAGCGACAGAGGCCTTGAAACTAACGGCTCAAGATTTGCGTAAGCTTGGCGTGATTGATGAAATTATTACCGAGCCTTTGGGCGGTGCTCACCGCAATCCTCAACAAACCATTGAGAGAGTGGGCGATTGTATTCTCAAACATCTTAAAGAGCTCATGTTGCAAAGCCGTGATGAGCTCAAAAAACGTCGCACCGATAAATTCCTGCGCATGGGGAGACATTTTGCAGAGTCTAAATAATATTTTGAGCCAATATGCAAATTTACAGTTGGTTTGCGGATTGTTGCTGCTGGTAGTCGGCAATATTTGTTTTTGGTTGTTTTCCAAAAACAAAAGAGCGGATTCTCAGTTGTCTGAGATTCTCCTGCGCGGGCAGGCGGAGCTTGCCGGCAGACTTTCTCAGCTTGGCGAATATAATGCTCAAGAACAGAGCAAAATAGCTTCTGCTATTAATGAGCAAAAGTTGGCTATGCTCAAGATTATGGATGAAAAACTTTTGGCCGTAACCAAGAGCGTGGGAGAGGGACTGCAGCAAAACACTGCCAAAACCAACGAAACCCTGACAGATTTGCGTGAACGTTTGGCTAAAATAGATGTTGCTCAACAAAAAATATCTTCTTTGTCAGAGCAGGTTGTTTCTTTGCAAGAGGTGTTATCTAATAAGCAGGCCAGAGGTGCGTTTGGAGAGATTCAGTTAAATGATTTGGTTACTTCGATTCTCCCGCCTAATGCTTATGAATTTCAGGTTGTTTTATCAAATGGCAAACGGGCAGATTGCGTTCTTCGCTTACCCAACCCACCGGGGACAATAGTTATTGATGCCAAATTTCCTTTAGAAAGCTATCACGCTTTGCGTTCAGCCTCAAATGAGCGAGAAAAAGTTGAAGCCGAGCGCTTTTTTCGAGCGTCTGTTCTCAAGCATATTAAAGATATCTCGGAAAAATATATTATCACCGGTGAAACAGCAGAATCAGCTCTGATGTTTTTGCCCAGTGAAGCTATCTATGCGGAGTTGCACGCTAATTTTACCGATGTTGTGGAGGTTTCATATCGTTCTAAGGTGTGGATTGTGTCGCCGACCACACTCATGGCAACTCTTAATACGGTAAGAGCCGTGTTAAAAGACGCCAAAATGCGCGAGCAAGCTGGAGTTATCCAAAAAGAAGTCGGAACATTGGTTGAGGATATCAGCCGCTTAGATGGACGTATAGAGAGTCTTTCCCGCCACTTTAAGCAGGCCAATGAAGATGTTGACAATATTCGTATCTCATCAGGAAAAATCGGCCGCCGTATTCAAAAAATAGAAGATATAGAGTTGGGTGAAAGCGGCGAGCATCAATTGGCTGTAGCACATTTGGCTAATGATGAGTAGCTGAAAATTCGGGATAAGTGCCTATTTAAATATTGGAAAAATTTTTATTTGAGATATTGATATTTGAAATAAAAACAAGTAATCTGTACAAAATTAAATTAATAATGAGGAAAAAGAAGTGACTAAATCTGAATTGATTGAAAAAATTGCAGCAAAAAATCCCCACCTTATGCTCAAAGACGTCGAGCGCATTGTTGCGGTAGTGTTTGAAAAAATTACCGAATCTCTGGCAAAAGGCGATAGAGTTGAGTTCCGCGGTTTTGGAGCTTTTTCAGTTCGCACTCGCTCTCCGCGCTTGGCTAAAAATCCTCGCACCGGTGAGCAGGTTAAAGTTGAGGAGCGCAATATTCCTCACTTCAAAACCGGAAAACAGCTTTTTGAACTGCTGAACAAATAATTCTTATCCAAACCGCAAAGGGAGACAACTCCATGGGTTTCTTAAAAATGCTTATAGGTTTGCCGCTGCTGGCAGTTATCGTGGTTTTTGCTTTTGTGAACAATGATCTGGTAAACTTCAGCCTTTGGCCTTTTTATATAGAAATCACCGTCTCTCTCAGTGTGGCTATAGTGTTTTTTATTTTGGTCGGTTTTATCATCGGCTGGTTCTTTACCTGGTTGTCTTATTCTCCGGTTCGTTCGGCTCTGCGCCTGCAAAAGAAACAGAACAAGAAACTCAATAAAGAACAGCAAAAACTGACCAAAGAAATGGAAGATTTGCACGTGAATTTGGCATCTTTGAAGGAGCTTGAGGCTCAAAAACCCAAACCTTCATTCTCTGCCAAATTCAGGGGATTGTTCTCCCGCTCTTCTAAGGCGGAAAGCAAATAATTTTAATAGCTAAGGTGAATAGTAATGAACTGGTTATCCGATTTCGTACGTCCGAAAATCAAAAAAATCACCACAAAAGAGATTGCTGACAATTTGTGGACCAAATGCCCGCAATGCGGACAGATGCTCTATACTAAAGAGCTTGAAAAAAATGATTATGTCTGCTCTTCATGTGACCACCATCTTCGTTTGCCTTTGCTCAAACGCTTTGCTTTGTTGTTTGATAACAGCGAATACAAACTTATTACTTTGCCCAAACTTAAGGAAGATCCTCTTAATTTCAGAGATTCCAAAAAATATTCAGATCGCTTGCGCTCATATCGCAAAGCAACCGGAGCAGAAGATGCAATTCGTGTTGCTCAAGGCGAAGTAGGCGGCGTCACCTGTATAATTGCCGCATTTGATTTTAGCTTTATGGGCGGATCAATGGGCACAATGGTTGGAGAAGGCATAGTGAAGGCGGCAGAGATTGCCATGCGTGGCAACTATCCGCTGATTACCATCGCTGCTTCCGGCGGCGCTCGTATGCAGGAGGGTATCTTATCTCTTATGCAAATGGCGCGCACAACAGCCGCCGTTAATATGGTAAAAGAAAAAGGGTTGCCCTTTATTTCCATTCTTACAGACCCGACTACCGGTGGTGTTTCAGCTTCATTTGCGATGCTGGGTGATGTTCATATTGCCGAAAAAGGCTGTGTAATAGGTTTTGCCGGCGCTCGTGTAATTGAACAAACCATTAGAGAGAAACTTCCTGAGGGATTCCAAAGAGCTGAATATCTCAAAGAGCATGGTATGGTTGATATTGTTGTTCATCGCCGAGAGATGAGAGATACCCTAATTCGCGTAGTTGGGATTCTTATGCACCAAAAGCCTCAACTTAATATTCCGGCGCTGGAAAACGCTTCTCAAAAATAAAAAAATAAGCCGCTGCAAAGCGGCTTTTGTTTATATCAATCGACGAGAATTTAATGCCAACTGCAATGTTCCTTCGTCCATATAATCCAGCTCTGCCCCCATCGGTATTCCTTGAGCCAAAGTTGTTATCTTAATATCAAAGTCTTTTAAGCGAGACGATAGATAGTGTGAGGTTATTTGTCCGTCTATAGTCGCCGGCAGAGCCAAAATCACCTCTTGCACGCCATCACGAGCGATTCTTGCTATCAATGGCTCAATATTCAGATCCTCCGGTACAACCCCCTCCAGCGCCGATAAAACGCCTCCTAAGACATGATATTTCCCTCTAAACTGCGAGACCCTTTCCATAGCCCATAAATCTGCAACATCTTGCACCACGCATATTATCTTGCTGTCGCGAGCGGTTGAGTTACAAACTGAGCATGGTGAAGATGTGTCAAAATTGCCGCATATTTCGCAAGTTTGAATGTGCTCAGCAACTTCTTGCAAAGATTCAATTAGAGGAAGTAATGCCGATTCTTTCTTTTTTAGCAAGTGCAAAACAATTCTTCTTGCTGAGCGCGAGCCTAAAGACGGTAATTTGGCAATCTGTTTTACCAGTTTTTCAATTTCATTTCCGGCCATTTTTGTAGTCCTAGAAAGGGAGCTTCAAACCACCTAAATTCATCCCGCCGGTCATAGCGCTCATACTGTCTTGCATCTTGGCGTCAACCTTGTTTTTTGCGTCATTATATGCGGCTACAATCAAATCTTCCAGTACTTCACTCTCGTCTGCGTCAATCAAGCTTTTATCAATATTCAGTTTTTTCATATCAAATTTGCCGTTAAGCACAACTTTTACCATTCCGCCTCCGGAAGAGCCTTCAACCTCTTCTTGCGCTAATTTGGCTTGCTCTTCTTCCATTTTCTTTTGCATCATTTGGGCTTGTTTCATAATTCCCTGAATATTCATCATAGTTAGTTATCCTCATCAAAATAGTTGTCATTGTCATCATAAGAAACCGAGCTTGCGGTAATTTCTCCGGATTCCTCGTCTTCATCAGCTGTGATTTTACGGGTAAGAGTTTCAATCTTTGCCCCCTTAAATTCTGCTAAAATTGCTTTTACTAACGGCAAATCAGATACATTCTTTTTGTTGGCATTGTCTTGAGCTTGTTCTTTATCGGCAATTGTTTCGCCTACGGCTCCGGATACGATGTTTATATTCCATTTTATGCCGGTGGCTTCCATCAGTATTTTTTGTAAATCCAGCAAAAAGTCGTTATTTATTTTGTCAGACGCGGTAGCCTCAATTTGTCCGTTTGCAAATTTTATAAAAGACATATCATGCTTAAAGCTATACGCCAACAAGACACGTCGGCTGTTTTCCAGATAGGCGGCTAATTCTTCCGGAGAGTTAAACTTCAGACCGCTTGAGCTCTGTTCATCAATTTTTGCGGTGGTTGAGGGGAAAGATCTTGTTGAGGCTTCTCCCTGCTGATATGCTTGTTTTTTTTGAGGAATTAATTCAGATTTTTTTTTTACGTCGTTTAATATCTCAAACGGCGTTGGCAGGCTGGCAGAATAAGCAACACGGATTAAAATCATTTCCAGCGCATCTATTTGCACCGGCGCAAGTGACAACTCAGACAATCCCTTTATCATCATTTGCCAGATTTTAGAGAGGATTGCAATCGGGGTATTGGGAGCCAATCGCTTGCAAAAGTCTTTTTCGCTTTCTGACAAGCTCGGATCATCGGCAAAAGTCGGAACGATTTTTACTTTTGCCACCAAGTGAGTGATATTAATCAAATCCTGCAAAACAGTAAGCGGAGTAGCGCCGTTTTTATACATTTCAGCCAACTTCTGCACCACTTCATTCACATTTCCGGCTATCAATTTTTCAAACAAATCAAATGTCTGGGTTCTATCAGCCAAACCAATCATATTTTTTACAATATCGGTTTTAACTGCGCCCCCGCCTAAAGAAATGGCTTGATCAAGCAATGACAATCCATCGCGGCATGAACCGTCTGCTGCCTTTGCAATCAGGTGCAATGCCTCGTCTTCAGCACTTAAATTTTCCTTAGCGATAATATTCTTGAAATGGTTGACTAAAGTATCAATAGTCAAACGTTGCAGATCAAATCTTTGGCAACGTGATAACACTGTAATCGGAACTTTGCGAATTTCAGTTGTCGCAAAGATAAAAATCACGTGTGATGGCGGTTCCTCAAGCGTTTTCAGCAAAGCATTAAAAGCACTCTTAGAAAGCATATGCACTTCATCGATGATGTATATTTTATATCGTCCGTTTGTCGGTTTGTAGCGCACACCGTCTAAAATTTCGCGCATATCATCAACACCGGTACGAGATGCTGCGTCCAACTCCAAGACGTCAATATGCCGCGATTCGGCAATTGCTCGGCAGTTTTCACATATTCCACAGGGATTGATGGTAGGCCCGCCGTGTCCGTCTTTGCCGGTGCAGTTTAAGGCCTTAGCGATAATTCTCGCGGTGGTTGTTTTGCCCACTCCGCGAATTCCGGTTAAAATATAAGCATGGTGCAACCGATTGTTTTTTATAGCGTTTGTCAGCGTTTGCACCAAAGCATCTTGTCCCAACAGCTCATTAAAATTCTGCGGGCGGTACTTTCGTGCCAACACGACATAGTTTTCTTGATTTTGGTTGTCTTCTGCCATAAAAAATCTCGTTTGTTGCAAAATCCGTGGAGAGCTAAACGACCTTAACCTGATTCGTTACGGCTGCTTCCTTCCGAACCTGACCGGATTGGCGAATGGTCAACCCGCCGCTCTCCTATGCTATACTTAGCAGATTGACGCCTATTTTCAAGTTAAATTTGTTTTTATTCGCTAACTGTTTGCGGTATCAGTTTTCCATAAATAGATATTTGTGCGGTAGAACTGTCCTTACCATAAATTTTAGGAGCCGTATAGCTTTCCGAAAAATCAATTTGCGATAAATTAGATTCTTGTTCGCTACCGGAAAAACGGCGCGGAGCAGCGTCAACAATCACATCTCCGTGAGGGCGAATTTCTACAATATCCAAACTGTGTTGATTGGTTCCGTCTGCAAAGAAACGAAAAGAGCCGTTAATGCCGGAGTATCCGTCCGGATTGGTGATTACCTCATTAATATCGTCTGAGCTCTTGCGTGCAATCTCGTTGGAGAGAGCTATAGCGTCATAGGCAAAAGAATAAAGGCTGCTCGGGCGCTCACCAAAAATTTGTCCGTATTTACCGGCAAAATAAGCGCTATGCACACGGGATATGGCCGGATAAAGCGCGTGGTGCATAACCGATTCGTTATTATATTTTCCACCCTCCCACATAGAGGTTCCCAAGAACAAAACATCTGGATAAGACGCATCATAATAAGCAAACATAGAAATCGCCGAGGTTAATCTGGCACCGCTTTCCGGAATCAAAACCATATCAAACCCTACATCGCCAATACCTTCTTTTGTCTGCATCTGTTTAAGTTCGTACGCCGCTTGTTTATCTCCGCTCGCTGCTCTGGCAGTCAGCTCTGCTCTCAAGCGTACGACTTCGGCGTGACGTCGATTATAATTGGTCATTTCTTTAATTATTCCGGAAAAATCCGAGCTCTCCGGTTTATAATAGCCGATTGTTGTAACCTTAATTCCATTTTTTTGCGCTGATTTAACCGCTGCTTTGGCAACTGCGGTTCCGGTTGAATTATCCGGAAGCAACAAAGCTAATCGATTCCTGTCCTTTTGCGCGGCGTATGTCAAAATTCGATTAACTTGTTCTTCAACCAATAGCCCCAGTGTATAAACTGTAGGCTGCAGCACCTCTTGCGCGGTTGAAAAAGCAATCACCGGCACTCCCTGATAGATTGTTTCTCCTGCGATAGCTTGTACTTCTGTGCTCATCAAAGGCCCGACAATTAAATTTGCTTTTTGGCGAATAGCGTTTTCTGCTGCAATACGAGCCCCTTCAGGCGTGCTTTTAGTGTCATAATATTGCAAAATTATGTTATGACTGTTTATGTCTTCCAAGGCAATCATTGAAGCGTTTTTAAGTCCTTGTCCGTGTCTGGCGGCAGCGCCTGAAAGCGGCAAAAGCATACCAACTCTGAAACTGTTGTTGTCAGAGATGTTAATTTCGCTCACATCGGTATTAAAATCCCGAATGCCTCCTCGGTCAAGAACCGGTCCTTTGGGCGATGTTGAACAGGCAGCCAGACAAAGACTCAAGGCAAATAAACTAAATTTTTTAAACACTTGCATTTTATCCCAAAATATAAAACAATCTTCCTAAGTTGTAATAGAAAAATTATCCAATGTAAAGAGAGGGATTCTTGAAAAACGGAATTTACGTTGTTGCCACGCCTATCGGCAACTTGGGCGATATATCGGAGCGAGCCAAAGAGGTTTTGCAGGTTGCAGATATAATTGCTTGTGAGGATACCAGAGTTACCAAAAAACTTTTCACTTTGCTTGGGCTCTCAACGCGCAAGGAGTTTATCCGGCTTGAAGACCATAATGAAGCTGAACAAGCCGAAAAACTGATAGAGCTTGCAAAATCAGGCAAAATAATTGCCCAAGTGAGTGATGCCGGCAGTCCGTTGATTTCTGACCCCGGTTTTAAACTGATTCATCGCTGTCGCGAAGAAGATGTGGCGGTGTTTGCCATTCCCGGTGCTTGTGCTCTTATTTGCGCTCTGCAACTTTCGGGGCTGCCAACCAATAGTTTTATGTTTGCCGGTTTTATTCCCAACAAAGACAAGGCGCGTCGAGATATGTTCAATCGGTTAAAAAATATAGACACGACACTGGTGTTTTATGAGACCGCCAATCGGATTCTTAAAACCTTGTCTGTTGCCGCAGAGGAATTCGGTGAACGAGAAATCGCCGTTGCAAGAGAAATAACCAAGATTTACGAAGAATGCCGCAACGGCACAGCCAAAGATTTGATAGAATATTTTACCGCCAATGAGCCTAAGGGAGAAATGGTTTTGATGGTGGCTCCTCCCAAACAAATTGAAACAGTTGTCGATATGGAGCAGGTTCTGCGTGAAGAAATGTTGCAAAACAGCCTTAAGTCGGCGGTTAAAGCGGTGGTGGAAAAATATGGTTTTAGCAAAAATGAAGTTTATGAACTGGCGCTTAGGATTAAAAATGAATAATTATTATTCCGGACATCTGGCGGAATATGTGGCGCTCAACTATATGCGGATTAAGGGGTGGCGCAAGGTTGCCGTCAACTATGTTACCGGTCGCGGAACCGGTGCCGGAGAAATAGATCTGATTGTTCAAAAAAGGCGGACTTTGGTTTTTATTGAGGTTAAAAAGCGTGTCAGCATAGAAAACGCCGCCTATGCCATCACCCCAAAGCAACAAGAGCGGATTCGCCGCGCTGCCGAAAGTTTTTTGGCCTTACATCAGCAATATGCGGACTTTGACATCAGATTTGATGCTATTCTGGTTAAGTTGCCGCTGCGCATCGTGCATATTGAAAATGCTTTTTGATTATTTATCTGCCGCCGAATTATCCGTGTGTTTTGATTTGAGTTGTCCGCAGGCGGCCAAAATATCCTGTCCGCGCGCCACGCGTATCGGAGCCTCATAACCGGCATCTTCCAATATTTTTGAAAATGCGCGCACTTTGTTACCGCTGCTCGGCTGATAATTGCACCCTGGCCATGGATTAAACGGAATCAGATTAAACTTAGCTCCGAGCTTAAACTTTTTCATCAGCGCAATCAAAGCCCTTGCGTCTTCCGGTGAGTCGTTAAAATCTTTTAGCATCAGATATTCAAATGTCACATACCGCCCTGGGCTCATTTGTTTTTGATACCCTACGCATCCCTCCAAAACTTCTTCTATCGGGTAGCGGTCATTAATCGGCATAATTTGCGAGCGCTTCTCATTAGTCGGAGCGTGCAGACTGATAGCCAATTTGCACCCAAGCTCGCTTGCCACCAGCGGAATCTTGGGCGCGATTCCTGAGGATGAGAGTGTGATTTTGCGTTTAGATATTGCAATTCCGTCACCGTCAGAGAGGATTTTTAATGCCTTAAACACATTTTCCGGATTATGCAAAGGTTCGCCCATGCCCATAACCACAATATTAGAAAGAAAACGAGTTTCATTAACCGGCGACGGCCATTCGCCATAAGCATCTCTTGCCACCATAAACTGTGACACAATCTCGCCGGCGGTCAGATTTCTGGTGATTTTTTGACTTCCGGTGTGGCAAAATTTGCAACCTACCGCACAACCTACCTGAGTAGAGATACAGACTGCGCCGCGATCTTCTTCCGGAATATAAACTGTCTCGATTCTCTGTCCATCGGCAAACTCCAACAGCCATTTATGAGTTTTATCTTTGGATATCTGCTCAGTAATGATTTTGGGGCGGCTTATAGTAAAGTTTTCTGCCAGCTTATGACGCAATTCCTTAGAAAGATTGGTCATTTTTTCAAAATCAGTCTCACCTCGAAAATATATCCACTGCCACAACTGCTTGGCACGAAAAGGTTTTTCACCGATTCTTTCTATTTGCTCAGCCAATTCTTCCTTAGATAATCCGATAAGCTCTGTCTTTTCCATTATTTAGCCTTACATTTGTTGGATATTGCCCGATATGCGCCCGAAAAACCAGAGAGAGAATATGTGTCTTTGGTGTGAGTGCCTTTCACCGAAACTCCGTGCACCACCATTCGGCTGCCGCGTTTCATGGCTTCAACAATTTCCTTATCGGTTTTTTCGCTGGTTGCCCAAGCCTTATCGCCGCTTGTAAATAGTTTATCAAAGGTTTTGGCTCCGATTTTTACTTCAAATTTTGCGCCGCTTTTGAATGGGTATCCGGCAGTAAAACTAACCTCGTCAACAGATTTTTCTGCCGGTCGGCGAGTGACAAACACATAAATTTCACCTCGTTTGGTATATTTGCCTTCGTCTTTTTTGGGTGTTGATGCCATATAGCATACGGCACCACTGCTGTCACGGTAATAATAAGCTACCCAATCTCCATATTCTCCCAACACTTGCGGAGTTGCCGCCAAAGCGGAAACGGAGCTGCACAAAAACGCTAATACCATAGAAAACAAAAATTTTTTCATTTCAAACTACCCACAATTTTAGTTAAATTTAAGATAATAATAATTGAAAAATATATAAAAACTGTTAACTTCAAGAAAATTTTTAAGGATAGGATATGATACGCGATAATTATCTTGATATCGGCAAATTGCTGAAAAGTCCCAAAGTTCTCCGTCTGTTCAAAGTGGTTGCACGCCATGGCGGCGTCGTTCGTTTTGTTGGCGGCGCGGTGCGTGATGCCCTCAAAGGTATAGAAGGCTCGGATTTAGACTTTGCCACAGATTTATCACCGGATGAATTGGTTGAAGCCTGCGCTGAGGAAGGGCTTAAAACTGTTCCGATCGGCATAAAATACGGCACCGTAGGCGTTATGGTGGACGATTCCCTGTTAGTGGAAGTCACTTCTTTGCGCAAAGATATAAAAACAGACGGGCGCCATGCCGAAGTTGAGTTTACCGATAATTGGGAAGAAGACGCCTCTCGACGCGACTTAACTATCAACGCTGTCTACGCCGATGAAAAAGGTAATGTTTTTGATTACTACAATGGCATAGAAGATCTTGAGAAGGGTGTTGTCCGCTTTATAGGATCAGCCAATCAGCGTATCAAAGAAGATTACCTGCGTATTTTGCGTTTTTTCCGTTTTTATTCGATGTTTGGTGTCGGTGAGCCTGATAAAAAAGCTTTGGCTGCCTGTGCCGCCAATAGCGAAGGCTTAAAAAACCTGCCAATGGAAAGGATTCGCGAAGAATTCTTCAAATTATTGCTCACCAAAAATGCCGCCGCAACAATTAAGATAATGCAGGATAATGGCGTTTTGAGCTATGTCTTGCCTGATGCCGAATACACCGATAATTTGGCATTTATCAAAAATATTGTTAATGGCCGCGCATTAGAAAATAAAGCAATGCTTTATTTCTTTGTTTTGTATCGTCCGGATACCGCTCTGGCTGAAAATTTGGCGCAGCGGATGCGTTTCAGCCGCAAAGAAAAGCAGAAGTTTATCAGTTGGGCATCGGCAAAAGTCACCTTAAGTGAGCTGTTTGATGAGAAAAAACGCTTGCGGTTGGCTTATGAATATGACAAAGAGTTTTGCCTCGAAGAACTTTTATTGCTTGTGGCAGAGAACAAAGAACCTTTACCTAATATTTGGGATTTGTATGATGCTGTCAATGCTATGGTTGTCCCCGAATTTCCAATTCGCGGCAAAGATTTGATAGAGCATGGCGTCAAAGATACCATGGTCGGAAAAATAATGAAAGAGCTGGAGCAAACTTGGATTGAAAGTGATTTTTCGCTTAGCAAAGAAGAGATGCTTTCTCCCCAATATGGCAAAGTATCTGGAGAATAACAAAAAGCCGCTGAAAAAACAGCGGCTTTTTTATAAAAGAAATCTTATTTAATGTATTTTTTGCAGATTTCATAATCTTCCGGAGTGTTTATATCTGCCGGAGCATCTTTGTTCAGGCGAATATCACCAACCAGTTTAGCGCGAATAGTCATACCATTTTCCAGAGCTCGCAATTGCTCCAATGATTCACGCTGTTCCAACACGCCCTGCGGCAAAGCGACCATTTTGTGCAAAGATGCTGCCTTAAACACATAAATACCTATATGATGATACAAGTCTTGATTTTGGCACTTTTCCGGATTTCTGGTGTATGGCGCCGTGGCGCGGGTAAAATACAAACAACGTGCCTCATCCTCATTGGGCTTAATTCCCATTATGATTTTTACCACTGCCGGATTAGATTTATCGGCTTCGTTTTTTATAACCATACCACAAGTTGCAATATCGCAGTCAGTGCGTTCAATCATCTCTATCAATGGCAAATTTACCTTAGGATCAACATTAAGGTTATCGCCCTGAAAATCGACGACAATATCATACTTGCTTCCATCGGGGTCAAGAAGCTTCAAGGCGGCGGCAATCCTGTCTGTTCCGGAAGGTAGAGCAGGGTCGGTCAAGATAGCTGTAACACCAAATTTGTTGCACTCATCGACAATTGCCTGATCTCCGGCAGCAACCGCAATATCCGTATCAATAGCCGCTTTAACATTTTCGCATACGCGCTGAATAATGCTTTTGCCATTAACATCCAGCAAAGGCTTGTTAGGCAAGCGTGTAGCCGCCATACGCACTGGCAACAAGGTAATAACTCTACTCATCTTATTCTCCGTTTTATTCAAAAATAGTATTATTAATCAGCCAATCTTTAACTTCCGGCACTGACTTAACTTCCGGTATCCATTCCAAATCCTTTGGCAAATCGGTGGTAAACCCACAACGCATTCGTAACGGATGGGCGCCGACATTTATGGCTGCGTACTGATTATAAATTCTATCATCAACCAAAATTGTTTCTTCAGCCTTAAGACCATATTTTTCAAAACAGCTCTTAAGCATATCTTCTTTGGCGGTATCGTGCATAAACTTTCCGTGTTGCACACATTCTATTGTCAAAAAGTCGGTTACATCTGCCAGTAGTTTGTTCAGAAGTTTTTTCTTGGTTTCAACGTCAAAAGTTGCAGACATTGTAAATTGACGATATCCCATTTTGTTTAATTCCTGCAGTGTGCTTACAACTCCGTCATAAAGCGGGCGATTGCAGAAAAATTCCTGATCATGGCAAAAATCCTTGTCCATTTCCACGCCCTTAGTCGGATGGGTTTTTAGCTCCAACGCTCCGTATTTGGGATCAATCGGCAAAACGTTCGGCAAGTCTTCCCATTTCAGATTTTTGTACTCGTCTTTATATTTATGATGTTTGGTTAAAAAGTTAAAGTAAGCAAAATTCAAATTGGCTAATACGCCGTCAACATCCCAAAAGATGTTTTTTATGATAGGCTTTTCCATCAATGATTCCTTTGCCTCAGAATAAAAACAGCAAAAATCTATCATAAAAAGCTGACACTGTCAAACGGGAAAACCAGCGATTCTTTATATAAAAAACTAAAAGCCTGCAATAAAACAGGCTTTATAAACTAGTAAAATTGGTGGAGGTAAGGAGGATCGAACTCCTGACCTATTGATTGCGAACCAATCGCTCTCCCAACTGAGCTATACCCCCGTTTATAGATAATAATAAGTCGAGCGATTTCCAATCGCCTTGGGTGCCTGTCCTCGCCGCGGTTGCTCCCGCTTTCCTTGCTCGGCAAGGCAGCCAAGATGTTGCAGACGAAAAGTACCCACAGGGGTTCTTTTCGCTTAGCCATCCCAACTGAGCTATACCCCCGTTTATAGATAATAAAAAAGCCCGCGCGGGGCAGGCTTAAAAATTGGTGGAGCTAAGGAGGATCGAACTCCTGACCTCTTGAATGCCATTCAAGCGCTCTCCCAGCTGAGCTATAACCCCAAGAACAAGCAGAATATATGAAAACTATTTGTAAATGTCAATATTTTTTATGAATCTCCATAATATTTTTTTCTAAAACCGCTTTTGCAACCAAGTCCCCAACACATTTGCAATTCTGCTTCTTGAGTTGAAGGTTCTTTTTTTTCGGCAATAATCTTAAAACCGTTTTTCTGATAAAAGCATAAAGCTCGTTGATTCTTTACAAATACATTAAGACTCAGCATCGGGTATTTACGTTGCACATATTTAAGCAGCTTGCCGCCGATTTTATGGTTTTGAAATTTGGGCGCCACAAACAGCGCTCCGATATGCTTGCTGTCAACTATGCTTATAAACCCTTTTATTTGGCGTTTATCCTCAAACACAAAAGTTTCGGTATTTGGCAAATAGTACCGAACAATTGAGTCTTGCATATCGCGCCAATAATCGGCAGGCACAAAACTATGCGCCTGCAACGAGGCTTCAAGCCACAAATTTGATATTTTTTGTGCATCTGATGGTCGGTAATATCGAATCATCAGATATCCAAATCATCAACAAATTTTGCGCGCTCAATAATAAACTTAAATCTGGTTTCTGGATTTTTACCCATCAGACGATCCACCATACGGCGAGTTTCAAAAGCCTCTTCTTTGCCTTCTTCGGTGTTGGTTGATGGAATCATCACGCGCAAAAGCAAGCGGTTCTTCTTATCCATAGTCGTTTCTTTAAGTTGCAGGGCACTCATTTCTCCCAAACCCTTAAATCTGCTGATGTCCGGCTTTTGATTTCCTTTTACCACTTTGCTCAAAATCTTATCTTTATCATCGTCGTCCAAGGCGTAGTAATTTTTGCCGCCTACGGCAATTTTATACAAAGGAGGCGTTGCGATAAATAAATGCCCGTTTTCAATCAATTTTGGCATTTGCTGATAAAAGAATGTCATTAGCAAAGAGGCGATATGCGCGCCGTCCACATCGGCATCGGTCATGATAATGATTTTTTCATAGCGCAGGCTTTCTTCTTTGTAATTTTCCTTAACACCGCAGCCCAACGCTTCGCACATATCCTTAATCTCTTGGTTTTGCAATATCTTGTCCAGACTGGCGCTGGCAACGTTTAAGATTTTGCCTCGCAAAGGCAAAATTGCTTGTGTAAAACGATCCCGCCCTTGTTTAGCCGAGCCTCCGGCGGAATCTCCCTCAACAATAAATATTTCTGTACCTTCTGCGGCTGCTTGAGAGCAGTCAGCCAATTTTCCTGGCAGGCGCAAACGTTTGGTCGGAGTCTTCCTGTTTTGAACTTTTTCTTCTTTTTTCTTTTTTCTCGCCTCAGCGCGTTCTATCACATATTCCAACAAAGCGGTGGCATTTTCCGGATCAGAAGACAACCAATGGTCAAAAGAATCTTTAACTGCAGATTCTACCAAACGAATGGCTTTGTTGGAGGTCAGTTTGTCTTTGGTCTGCCCTTGGAACTGCGGGTCTCTGATAAACACCGAAAGCATAATGCAGGCATCGCTCAAAAAATCCTCTGCCGTAGCATTGGCGGCTTTTTTGATATTGGCCATTTCACCATATTCTTTTAGTCCGCGGACAAGCGCAGACTTGAATCCGATTTCGTGAGTTCCTCCCTGCGGAGTGATAACCGTGTTGCAATAAGAGTTGCAAAAACCATTCTCATCTTCCGGCCATGTTATTGCCCACTCAACCTTACCCTCGTCATTTGCAAGTTCAGCCTCGCCAAAAAACGGTTTGCGGTTGATTGTTGCGCGTGCTCCAACCTGATAATTCAAAAAGTCAAGCACGCCGTTCGGAAAACAAAGCTCTGCTTCGGTGGGAGTGGCCTCTCCTTCTCCCAAAACTTCCGGCGCACATTTCCAGTTGATATGAATCCCCTTAAACAAAAAGGCTTTGGAGCGAGCCATTCTGTAAATTCGATTTGGTTGTAAATTAGCTGTTGCGCCAAATATTTCCGGATCCGGCTTAAACGTTATTGATGTGCCTCTGCGGTTTGGGGCGTTGCCAATCAGTTCCAAAGGTCCCATCGGATACCCTTTGGAATACTCTTGCTTATACAGTTTTTTATCTCTGGCGATTTCTATCGTGAGTTTTTCAGACAAGGCATTAACAACAGATAGTCCGACACCATGCAAACCACCGGAAACTTTATAGGCATTACCACCGAATTTTCCGCCTGAATGCAGCATTGTCATAATAACCTCAAGAGCGGATTTATTGGGATATTTGGGGTGAGGATCAACCGGAATTCCGCGTCCGTTGTCGGTAATGGTAACCGAATAATCAGCATTCATAGAGACTTCGATTTTGTTGGCAAATCCAGCAACCGCCTCATCCATGGAGTTGTCCAAAATTTCTGCCACCAGATGGTGCAGAGCAGTTTCATCTGTTCCGCCGATATACATTCCGGGGCGGTGTCTTACCGGTTCCAAACCCTCCAAGACCTCAATGCTGTTGGCGCTGTAGTCGCTTGCTGCCGGTGTGGTTGCTTCAAATAAGTCAGCCATTGCTATCCTCTGTTCAAAATACACAAATTTAGCATAAAATAGAACATTTTGCCTCTCAAAACAAGCACAATTTCGTGGCGATTCACAAAATAAGGGACTATTGTTTGACTAATAGAGCTTTTTTAAGCAGCTTTTTTACAAAAAATGCTTGCCAAAATAATCTTTTAAGTATAAATATGCACACGAACCGGCAATCCCGCCGATTCATAATTTCACACGCAGGTTTAACGGAATAGATGGTCTGTTTCGCTCCGGTGCCTTAGGGCTCAAGAGAACCTGCGGAGGTCTAACCGGAAAAGGATATATAAATGACCCTTCCTACATTTACATTGCGCCAGATGATTGAGGCCGGCGTTCACTTCGGTCACCACGCTCGTCGTTGGAACCCGAAAATGGCTCCGTATATTTACGGCAAAAAAGACAATATTCACATTATTGACTTGCAGAAGACTTATCCTATGCTCTACACTGCATTGGCTACTACTCGCGAGATTGCGGCCAACGGGGGTAAGGTTCTGTTTGTAGCCACCAAGCGTCAGGCTCAAGACATCATCAAAGAAAACGCCGAAAGATGCGGACAATACTATGTAAACCAGCGTTGGCTCGGCGGTATGCTCACCAACTGGAAAACCGTACACAAATCAATCTCTCGTCTTGTTAAATTGAACGAAATGGCTGAGAAGAACGATTATGAAGGCTACACCAAGAAAGAGCAGTTGAACCTGAAAAAAGAGCAGGAAAAATTGGCTAAAGAGCTTGGCGGTATTATGAACATGGGCGGCCAGCCGGACTTGCTGTTCGTTATCGATACCTGCAAAGAATCTTTGGCTATCAAAGAAGCCAAAAAACTCGGTATTCCTGTAATCGGTATTTGTGATACCAATGCTGATCCGGAATCTGTAGATTTGCCTGTTCCGGGTAACGATGATGCTATTCGCGCTATCCAGTTTTACGCTGAGATGGTATCTGCCGCTGTTCTGGACGGTATGTCTGCTCAGATTGCCGCACAGGGCGTAAAGGTTGAAGAAATGGTTGAGAAAGAGGAAGAAGAGGCTAAAAAGCCGGCTCGCAAGAGAACCTCTAAGAAAGCCGCTGCTGAGGCAACTGCCGAATAGTTCTAAACCATTTTAGAAATATTATCTAAACCTGCGGCGGTATTAACACTTGCAAAAGCGTTTAATATCGCCGCATTTTAATCTTGAGACATTCACAAAGTCTTAAAATCAGAAAAGAAGGAATTAAAAATGACGGAAATTACTGCCGCTCAGGTAAAAGAGTTGAGAGAAACCACCGGCGCCGGAATGCTGGACTGCAAAAAAGCTTTGGTAGAAGCAAATGGCAATATGGATGATGCTGTTGACTGGTTGCGCAAAAAAGGTTTGGCTACTGCCGCCAAAAAGGCTAGTCGTATAGCTGCTGAAGGTTTGGTTTCTGTTTATGTAGAAGGCAACAAAGGTGCGGTTGTAGAAGTAAACTCCGAAACCGACTTCGTCGCCAAGAACGAAATCTTTCAAGAGTACGTTGCTGATGCCGCTATAGTAGCTCTTAAGAGTGAAGGCGAAGTTTGCGATATGAAGTCTTTTAACTGCCCGAAATGCGGAAAAACTTTTGAAGAGCGCCTGACTGATATGATTGCCAAAATCGGCGAGAACATGAATTTGCGCCGTGCTGCTGTTTTGAAGGTTGATAACGGTGTTGTTGCTTCTTACATTCACAGCGCTTCTGGTCCGAATATTGGCAAAATCGGTGTGTTGGTTGCTTTGGAATCCTCTGCTGATAAAGCCAAATTGCAAGAATTGGGCAAGCATATTGCCATGCACGTTGCCGCCTCTGCTCCTTTGTTCCTGAATATTGAGAGTGTTGATCCGGCTGCTGTTGCTCATGAGAAATCTATTTTTGCCGAGCAGGCTAAAGCTTCCGGCAAACCGGAGAATATCATTGAGAAGATGGTAGAAGGCCGTGTTCGCAAATACTATGAAGAAGTTGTTCTTGAAGAGCAAGCATACATTATGGATCCGGACAAAAAAGTTAAACAGGTTATTGCTGATGCTGCCAAAGAGCTTGGCGCTGACATCAAATTGACCGGTTATGTTCGTTTCAAACTTGGTGAAGGCTTGCAGAAGAAAGAAGAAGACTTCGCTGCTGAAGTTGCTTCTCAGCTCAAAAAATAATCTGTTTGCAGATTTGAAAAGGCCGCTTTTTAGCGGCCTTTTTTGTATATCAACATATTTGCTGATTAAGAGAATATTTACAAAAAAGAGATATTGTAACAAAAAAGGATTAGATTAAATTAATAATCTATGTTTTAATTTGCATAAAGCGATCAAACTACCAAAGGATATCACCATGTTTTTCTTGAAAAAAGTTTTGCTGGGCTTGGGTGCTTTGTTTTTGATTCTATTGGGTGGTGCCGGAACCCAAAGCCAAAGCACCTTGTTGCAAGGCGGTGGTTTTCTGGGGCTTATTATCGGTCTGGTGGTGCTTTATATTTTTGCCAAGATGGCGTGGCGAGCCATGGGGTGTCTGCCTTCAATCTTTTTAATTGCGGCAATTGTGGTCTTTATCCTCTATGCTATCGGCGCTTTTAGCGGCGGAGTTGGCAATGTTGGCGGCAATCTCAAAAGTTTTTTGGGGCAGGGGGCTGCTTCTTCGCAAACAACAATGGCCTCTGCCAAACTTAATTTATTAGACGAAGAAGAGTTTGATACTCCGATTTCCGAAAGTTTTTCTTCTCCTACGGCAGAACCGGCGTCGGCATCTGGCGGCCAGCCTCCGTGCGATCCCAAAAGTTGCGCCCAAATAAATGCCGGTCAGTCCAAGTCAGAAGAGGGAGGATTCTTCAGCAAACTGTTTGGCGGTTCTTCTCAGAACAGCAGTTCTCAATCGTCATTTAATCCGCGCAATTATCCGGCAATTTACTCTTCTGCTAAGGTTATTAGTGCTGATACTCTGATTATTGCCGGAAGATACTTTCGCCTGTTTGGCATTGATGCTCCAGAAAATAATCAGACTTGCGCCGACAAAAACGGGCGCCCCTATCATTGCGGGCAGCAGGCCGCAGCATGGCTCAAAAGTTGGCTGCAGGATTATGAACTTGAATGTCGGGTAATGCAGGAAGATGCAAAAGGCAATATGCTTGGTGTTTGTTCTTTGGGTGCTTATGATCTCGGTGCGGCTCTGGTTAATGCCGGTTGGGCTGTTGTTTATGAAAAACACACAGATGTTTATATGCCATATCAGATTCAGGCACAAAACAATGCCCGTGGTTTGTGGCAAGGTGAATTTTATATGCCTTGGGATTGGCGCAAAATTCAGATGCGCAAACCCAAAATTAAAATCATTAACCGGCAGCCCAAGCGCAAACGCACTTTTATTAATCCGTTCGGATAATCTCTGATGACTGAAACCTTAGAATTTAATCTTCCGACTGAACAAGACACAATTGCAATTGGAAAAAAACTGGCTCATCTGGCGCGCAAAGGCGATGTTTTTGCCTTGTATGGCACTTTGGGCATGGGCAAAAGCGTGTTGGCCAGAGCTTTTGTGCAGGAACTGTGTGGTAACGGAGAAGTTCCAAGTCCGACTTTTACTTTGTTGCAGACCTATGAAGCTCCGGATTTTGATATCTATCATTTTGATTTGTATCGCCTGAAATCTCCGGATGAAATATTTGAAATCGGGGTGGAAGATGCTCTTTATTCAGGTGTCAGCCTGATTGAATGGCCAGACAAAATGTCGCCTTATCTGCCGCGGGATATTTTTAAGTTGGAGATAGTGCCGCAGAGCAACGGGCGCAAATTGACAATAACCATAAACTCTGCCGAAAAACAATCTCGACTTGCGGCATTGGAGGGCTAAATGAAAGCCAACATACACGCTTCATGCGTTGCTTACAAAAATCAGGGAATACTTTTTTTGGGGCAATCCGGCAGTGGCAAGTCAGATGTTTGCCTGCGCCTGATTATGGAACATGGTGCCAAACTGGTTGCTGACGACAGAGTTAATTTAAGTGTTGCAGATGGCAAAATAAAAGCTGTTGCGCCGACGATTCTTAAAGATAAGTTGGAGGTGCGCGGTTTGGGTATTATAAATTTACCCTCCACCTCTGCCAAAGTTTGTCTGGCTGTTCAGCTGGTTGAAGACGCTTCACAAATTGAACGTATGCCGGAAGATGTTTTTTTTGAATTTGGCGGGGTAAGTGTTCCTCAAATTATCCTTTGCGTACGAGAGGCCTCAACTCCGGCCAAGGTTTTGGCCGCGCTGACTATGCTGTGAGGATTTGTCGCTTAGCGGTTGATTTTTGCCTCGAAAGTTCTAAAATAAAACAAAATTTTAATCTATCTGAAAGAAAGAAAATGTTTGTAAGATCTGCTGAAAATTTTTTGCGCCGTCAGGGGCAACCATTAGTAAAGTTCTTTTCCAGCCTTGGTGAATTTTCCTTGTTTGTGGCGCAGGCAGTTTATAACTGCTTTACTCCGCCGCTGTATTGGCGCAATTTGTGGCGGCAGGTTGTTGATATGGGCTTTTATTCTCTGCCTGTAGTTGGACTCACAACCATTTTTGCCGGTATGGTTATTGCGTTGCAGAGTTATTCTGGCTTTATGCGTTTTGGCGCCGAAGGCGCGGTAGCTTCGGTAGTTCTGATTTCTGTTACCCGCGAGCTGGCTCCGGTGCTCTCGGCTCTGATGGTTGCCGGCCGTATCGGTGCTGCTATGGCGGCTGAAATCGGCACCATGAGAGTAACCGAACAAATAGATGCTTTGGTAACTTTGTCTACCAACCCATTCAAGTATTTGGTTACACCGCGGGTGCTGGCCGGTCTTATTGTTATGCCGTTGTTGGTTCTGTTGGGCGATGTTATCGGTATTTTCGGTGGTTATGTGGTTGGTGTTTATAAGTTGGGATTTAATCCGGCAAACTACATTAACTCCACATTACAAAATCTGCAGTCAATTGATATCACCACCGGTTTGGTAAAAGCCGCAGTGTTTGGATTCATAATCTCTATTATGGGTTGCTACAACGGCTACAAGTCCAAAGGCGGCGCTCAGGGAGTTGGAACAGCAACCACCAATGCGGTTGTTTCAGCCTCCATCTTGATTTTGATATTCAACTATGTAATTACCGAACTGTTCTTCTCTAAATAGCTTTTGTGGAGTGTAAAATGAGCGAAACCAAAATAAAAATTACTAATCTTCATAAAGCATTTGGCCGCAAGGTTGTGCTTGACGGCGTTGATTTGGAGATTGCCAAGGGAGAATCTTTGGTAGTTATCGGCGGTTCCGGTACCGGAAAATCAGTTTTGATTAAGTGCATTCAAGGTTTGCTAACACCCGATGAAGGCTCGATTCTGGTTGATGAACAGGAAGTCGTCGGTATCGAAGAGGAAGAAAAAGAGAAACTTCATTCCAAAATGGGGATGCTTTTTCAGGGCGGCGCTTTGTTTGATAGTCTTAGTGTGTGGGAGAATGTGGCTTTTGATTTAGTAGAAAACCGCGGAATGAACAAAAAAAACGCCAAAAACGAGGCGATTCGAGTCTTGCGTTCGGTTGGCTTAGCCCCCGATGTTGCTGATTTATCTCCATCAGAACTTTCCGGCGGTATGCAAAAGCGTGTTGGTTTGGCGCGGGCAATTGCCTCCAAACCGGAGATTATCTTTTTTGATGAGCCGACAACCGGTTTGGATCCGATAATGTCTGATGTGATTAACGACCTGATTATTGAGTCGGTTAAAGGTTTGGGCGCCACAGCCTTGACCATTACCCATGATATGACCTCTGCCCGCAAAATTGCCGATCGTATAGCTATGCTCTACAAAGGCAAAATTGTATGGCAGGGAACTGTTAAAGAGATGGATCGCACAGACAATCCCTATGTGGTTCAGTTTATTAACGGTTGCTCTCAAGGACCGATAAAAGTGGAGGTCTAGCTTGCCTAAAAAAGACAATAAACAATATGTTTGCCAAAACTGCGGTTCGGTTTATCCCAAATGGCAGGGGAAGTGTGATGCCTGCGGTGAATGGAATACCATTATTGAGGAAATCATAGGCGGAGAAGGTTTTTCCAACTTCAATCCCAAAAAATCAAAAGGAAGCTTAATTGAATTTGTGCCATTGAGCGGCGCCAGCGAACATTTGGCGCGGCTTAGTACTGGCATAAAAGAGCTTGATCGAGTATCTGGCGGCGGATTAGTTTCTGGTTCGGTAATTTTAGTCGGTGGTGACCCCGGTATCGGCAAGTCAACTCTATTATTGCAGGCGTGTGCCAAAATAGCAGATCAGCCGGAGGGCAGAGAGGTTTATTACATCTCCGGCGAGGAGGCGATAGATCAGGTACGTTTGCGCGCCAAAAGATTGGGGCTGGATAAATCTCCGGTTAAGTTGGCCAGTTCCACAGAGATCAAAGACATTGTTGCCACGTTAGAAAAGTCCAAAGCTGCGGTTGTAGTTATCGATTCTATTCAAACCATGTATCTGGATGAGGTTGAATCCACCCCCGGCAGCGTGGCTCAAGTCAGAGCCTGTAGCTACGAGCTTATCAAACTTGCCAAACGCAAAGGTTTTACGTTGTTTTTGGTTGGGCATGTTACCAAACAAGGAGCTATTGCCGGCCCGCGGGTGTTGGAACACATGGTTGATACCGTTCTATATTTTGAGGGTGAAAGAGGACACCATTTTCGTATTTTGCGTGCAGTAAAAAATCGCTATGGCGCCACAGATGAAATAGGTGTTTTTGAAATGCAGGATCAGGGATTAGTGGAAGTAGAAAACCCTTCAGCCTTGTTTTTGGCAGAAAGGCAAGGCAATATTTCCGGCTCCTGCGTTTTTGCCGGCATAGAGGGTTCCAGACCGGTGTTGGTTGAGATTCAAGCATTGGTTAGTCCTACCGGATATGCCAGCCCTCGTCGCGCGGTGGTTGGATGGGATGCAAACAGGCTTTCTATGGTATTGGCGGTGCTGGAGGCTCGCTGCGGTATGAACTTAAGCTCGCAGGATATATATCTCAATATTGCCGGCGGCTTGCGCATTTCTGAGCCGGCAGCTGATTTGGCTGTAGCAATGGCGGTGATTTCCTCTCTAACTAATAAGCCGCTTCCTGCCGATATGGTAATCTTTGGCGAGATTGGGCTTTCTGGAGAAATCCGTGCTGTTTCGCAACCGTCTTTGCGTCTTAAAGAAGCTCAAAAGCTTGGATTCGCCAGTGCTATTATTCCTCCTACCCATGCCAAAGAAAAGAAAGTTAATGTCAATATGAATATCTATGAAATCGGCAATGTGCAACGGCTGATTAATTGGTTTAATTAAAGGAAAAAACAATGCAAAACCTCAATAACTTAGATGTGATAATTTTGATTGTTGTCGCTATTTCAGCCTTAATTGCGCTTTCTCGCGGTTTGGTTAAAGAGGTGTTGTCGATAATCGGTTGGATTTTGGCGACCATGGCAGTAATTTATATTCTTCCGGTAGTAATGCCGTTTGCCAAAGAATATATATCTAACGGCTATGTTGCCGGCGTGGTGTCGTCCCTTTTTATTCTTATTTTATTTTTTATTCTTTGGATATACGCTACCGCAGGGGTTGTCGGTAAAATCCGCACCAGCAAATTAAATGGAATGGATCGCATGCTGGGGTTGTTTTTTGGAATTGCCCGTGCGTTTTTGCTGGTTGTTTTGTTCTACATATTGGTAAGTTGGATGATTCCTGCCGATAGGCAATCAGAAACTCTGACCAAATCAAAATATTTCCAATTGGCCGGAAAATTTGCCCAGCCGCTTGAGGAGATGATTCCCGAAGAAACCATTAAGCTCATAAAAGAAAAGACCAAGACTTCTGATGAACAAAAAACTGAAGAAGAAAAAGATGAGGAATCCGAAGTTGACGCTCTGTTTGAGAAGCTTGCCCAGCCTAAAGTTAAAAAAGAAGTAAAAGAAAAAAACAAGCAGGTAATAAAAGAAAACTTTGGCGGCTACAAAGAATCTGAGCGCGATAATCTGGATCGCCTGATTGAGAATATGGACTAATTATCTTTCTCTTCCGCCACGTGCCAAAATTCGTCCATCCATCATGCGTTCTCGCTGGCGTTGCAGTTCATACTCGCGGCGCCGTTGTTCGCGTTTACGCTGCTCTTGCGGGGTTTCGCGATAATTAGAATTTATATCGCGCAGCGCCAGCAGTTTATCCAGCAACTGCCGTTGCGACAATCCGTTGGTTTTGCCTTTTAGAAATTTTACAATATTTTCCGGTGTCAGCAACTGTTCCAACTCGCTGAGATTAATCATTTCGCCATTGGCAATAATCTCGTTCAGCTCAACATCTAAGGCCTCGTCCAAATCGGTGTCGTCATCGTCATCAAGGCACTCTTTTATAATTTTAATCAAATAGCCCTTAAATATTTTGCTGACCAACTTAATAAAATTGCGATTGGTGACTGTTCTGTTGTCTGATGCATTCATCAATGCAAACAGCAACAGATTTTTTATATATTTCTTTTGTTTTCCCGACAACGGAATATTGCCGCTAATCCCCTTGCTTGCGGCTTGTAGTACCAAATCTTTTTCTTTGGCAAATTTATCAGTCATATCCTTTCCAGTTAGGGCAGATGTTTTTGGCAAAGGCATTGGCCATTTTTGTATATACTTCGCGCTTAAAGTCTACTATCAACTTGGGCGCTTCCTGAATATCAATCCATTGATAGGCCTTAAACTCAATTTCTTCGGGGAGTGTCTTAAAATTTATTTCGGCGTCGGAGCCATCAAAATAAAACAAAACCCAGTACTGTTCTTGTCCGGCATAGTAAGAGCCGTTGCGACAAAAGGCTCTGGCAATCTTATCCGGAAAATCATAACGCAAAGGTTGAGGCAGCTGTGCCACCAACTCAACATTCTTCAATCCGGTTTCTTCCGAGAGCTCTCTTCTTGCCGCGGCAACAATATTTTCTCCATCATCTATCCCGCCCTGTGGATACTGCCATCGCATACCCTCACTGTCGGCTCGGGCGCACATCAGAGTTTTGCCTTCGCGGTTAAAAACTACAATTCCCACATTTTTACGATATTTTTTCATTGCTCAATAGCCAGATTAGATATTGGTACAATAGCAAAAGGCTTGGTCAGCTCCAAAGTTTTTGCCTGTTCATACGATACTTGTGGAGAAAAGCTCTTTATCCAGTTATAGGCCTCAACAACGGCAATAGGTTTAGGATCAATCACCACCACCACCTGACCTTTGCTAAAAGCGATCTCCTCGGCTTTTTTTAACTGTTTTTCTATGGATTCGCGACGAAAATCTTTGTCTATTACCACATCGGCTTTTCGGCGCGCCAATCCTTTAATCTGCATCTTTTCGATCCAATCGCCGCTGGTGGCATCAACCATCATCAGCCCACGGTTACGCAGCTCTTCAAACAGAGTTTTGAGCAATTCTGCATTATCTTCTCCGGCCAATCCGTCATTGACAATCACGCCGCCTACAGGCGCGCCGGTAGAAAGGCTTTTTTGCAAACGTTGCAGAGCTTCTTCCGTACTAATTGTAATACTCATAGACATCGGACCACTGTCAGATTTTAGAAAATCGGTAGATGACAACAACAAGTCAACGTATGTCTCATGCCCAAACTGCCGCGCTGGCAAGATTTTGGCTCCAGCACCTGCCGCGTATGGCGAAACCGAGAGCGACACTTCAGAATCAAAACTCTGCACAATCCTTTCCATAGACAACGGATCGAGTCCCAGTCCTTTGATTATCAGCGCCACTTTTTTAAAGTTGGGTTGCGTTTCAACGCTTTTGCCATATTCGTTCCACGGCTTGCGTCCATCGGCAGAAATTTTTGGCAGAACCAGCGAGCCGACATTCTCTGTTATTTCCGGATCCTGATAAATAAAGCGCAAAGTCTGCGTAGCGTTCTGCACCGGCAATTGATTAAGGTTGGGAATCTGAGATATAATATCGTTCAGAGTCTCTTTTTCAGTGGTTTTAGTTATCACCGGCTCGGTCGGCAACTGAGAAGTATCGGCAGAAATCATAGTTTTGTTGCCTTCTTTCAGTTTGTCGGGTTTGGGCAGGGTTAACACAAACTTTGGAGCTTTGTTGTTTTTATCAAACATCAGTTTATCGATTTTTGATAAATACACCGGATCGCTTTTTTCTTCTGCAAACCAATAACCTATTACCGCCAAAGATACCACCGCCGCAATTGCAGCTACACTCAAAATTTTATAAGATGTTACTCTGTTTACCAATGGAATGTCCTCCTATTGGGCTGATTTGTAGATTCCCAATGCTTTTACCAAATCAACAGCACGAGAAAGTTGATAATCCTTACGCCAATCTTCATTTGCTTTTTTGCCATCACTGGTTTGTTTTTTGGATTCAGCATCTGCGGTTTCATTTTTCAGGGCATTTCCATATTCAGCTTCACTGAAATTATAGCCTTTATCAATCTCTTCAACTTTTGCCGGATGCACAACCACATCAGGTTCAATTCCTTTTGCCTGAATAGAACGACCGGATGGCGTGTAATATCTGGCTGTGGTCAGACGCATGGCGCCATAGTTTCCGAGAGGAACCACCGTTTGTACCGAGCCTTTGCCAAAAGATTTTTCTCCGAGCAAAATAGCTCGTTTATGATCTTGCAAAGCGCCGGCTACAATTTCTGATGCTGAAGCCGAGCCGTCATTGATTATAACCACAATCGGCAATCCGTTGATGACATCACCCTCTTTGGCAGAATAGCGCACCGTGTCTTCCGGATTGCGAGAGCGGGTAGATACAATTTCTCCCTGACTAAGGAACAAATCAGAAACTCCCACTGCCTGATCAAGCAGACCGCCGGGGTTATTGCGCACATCAAGAACCACACCGCTGATTTTACCTTTTTTGTCCTTCAGGGCTTTTTTAATGGCTTTTTCTACGTTCTTGTCCACATCTTCGCTAAAAGATGTAATGCGCACATAAACAACATCGTCTTTTATGTCGCTTTTTACGGATTGAATCTTAATCTCTTCACGTTTGAGCGTAACATCAAAAGGCTTTTCATTGATACGACGAATACTAAGTTTTACCTTTGTTCCCGGCTTGCCGCGCATTTTATCAACTGCGTCATTAAGAGACATTCCAATCACGTTTTCGCCATCTATGTTGGTAATATAGTCACCGGGTTTAAGCCCTGCTCTGGAAGCCGGAGTGTCATCAATCGGAGACACAACTTTAACCAAGCTCTGTTCCATCGTCACCTCAATACCAAGTCCGCCGAACTTGCCTTTGGTTTGTTCGTTCATATACTTAAAGTTCTGCGCATCCAAATAGCTTGAGTGCGGATCAAGCGACACCAACATACCATTAATAGCGGCCTCAATCAATTTCTTGTCGTCAACGTCTTCCACGTATGATGCTTTGGCGCGCTCCATAACTTCGCCAAACAGGTTCAAAAGCTCATAAGTATCTTCTTTGGGAGCAGGCTTAGAGTCTTTTTTTGCACAAGCGTTGCCTCCTGCCAGCAACAACAAACTCAAACACAAAACTGAAAATACTGATAATTTTTTTGACATATTATTCTTCCTGTTTAATAGAGGTTAGACCCTTATCCAAGCCATGGGATCAATCGGCTGGTTGTCTTTGCGGATTTCAACATAGAGTTTGGCATCTCCATCCTCCGGCATTTGTCCGACCGGCTCTCCGGCCAGCAACATCTGCCCGACTTCCACATCCATATTTTGCAATCCTGCCAAAAGCGACAAATAACCGTCGCCGTGCTCAATAATAATCAAGTTTCCATATCCGCGGAACGGACCGGCAAAAATAACTGCGCCGTCAAACGGAGCAACAACCTGCGCCTGATTGCGGGTACGAATGGTAATTCCTTTTGCCGAGACCCCCTTAACCATTTGCTCGCCGTATGCCGTAATGATTTTTCCTCTGGCCGGCATTGGCAAGGTGCCTTTTGCCAAACGGAATCCGGTGCTGGCAACGGTTATTGCCGGTGGCTGTTGAATCGTTTCGGTCTTGTTTTCCGCCAAACGTCGAGCTTCTTCTTCCTTGCGGCGTTTTTCTTCGGCTCGGCGCTGTTTTTCCAGCCGCTGCTTTTCCAGTTTGCTTAACAAATCTCGCAAGTCATTGGCCTGAGAAGCCAAACGCTCAACGTTCTTTTTGGCTTTTTCGCTTTGAATTTCCACCACATTTCGCATCTTAGACTTTTTTTGTACCAGAGCTTTCATGCGCGAATGTTCTTTTTCTAAAAGTTTTTTTTGCTTGGAAATTTGTGCAAACTGCTTTTCCACCAAACTTTTTTTCTGTGCTATCTGTGCCAATTCTTTGCGGATTCGGCTGGCATTTTCTTCCAAATAAGGCACTGTCTCTCGCAACAACATTGCGCTGCGGATTGTTTCAACCGGAGTAAGCGGCTGAACCAAAAGCGCCTCTGTTGGCTTTAAGGCCAAATTTTGCAAGGCTGCCAAAGTCTTGATAAGATTGTCATCTTCCTGACAGAAGCCAGCCTCCGCCTCCGCCAAATCAGTCTTAAGCTTTTCCAGCTGGCGCTCCATTTGCGAGAGCTTTTCTTCGTTGTTTTGAATAAGTTTGGCGGCCTTCACCATCTCGCGGCTGACGGTTGTCAGCTCTAAATTAATTTGAGTCGCCTGCGCCTGCAGCTTTTTGTGTTCAATGCTTTGCTGTTGAACTTTCTGCTCCATTCGCTCCAATTCAGAATTAGAAACCGCCCGTGCCGTTCCGTATGTCATTAGCAAAACCAAGACATTCAGAGCAGTATATTTCAGGGCGGTTCTAAGTTCCATGAGCTTTTATTTCACCAATAACGAATGTCCGGTCATTTCCACCGGCTGTTTGATTTCCATCAATTCCAGCATAGTTGGAGCTATATCGCATAAAGCGCCATCTTTCAGACGTTTTACGCCACTTTCGTCATTAACCAAAATCGCCGCAACTTTCCCGACTGTGTGAGCGGTATAAGGCTGTCCGGTTTTTTCATCAACCATTTTTTCGGCATTGCCGTGATCTGCAGTCACAATCATAACTCCACCCACGTCTTTAATGGCTTTTTCAACTTTGCCCAAACATTCATCAACTGCACCAACAGCCTTGAGGGCGGCTTCCATAATTCCGGTATGCCCGACCATATCGCCGTTGGCATAATTGCAGATAATCATGTCAAAACGTTTGTCCTCAATTGCTTTAACCAGCTGTTCGGTAACCTCATAAACGCTCATTTCCGGTTTCAAATCATAAGTGGCAACCTTGGGGCTGGCTATCAGGATTCTTTCTTCGCCCTTAAATTCGCGCTCTTCACCGCCGTTAAAGAAGAAGGTAACGTGAGCATATTTCTCCGTTTCGGCAATACGCAGTTGTGTCATGCCGTGGTCAGCGACAACTTCACCCAAAATATTGGTGAGTTGCTCCGGCGGAAACATCGTGTGCATAAAGCGGTTGTGGTCAACCGAATATTCCGTCATGCCGACATGGTCAGTAAATTTGACAACCTTCTTGCGGGCAAAGCCGGCAAATTCAGCATCGGCCAGCGCATAAAGAATTTCACGGGCGCGGTCGGCGCGGAAGTTAGCCATCAAAATTGCATCGCCATCTTCCATTCCGTTATAATCGCCGATTACACACGGGATAACAAATTCATCGGTAACTTTATCCGCATAAGATGCCTTAATAGCTTCATCAGCTGAGGCAAAACGTTTACCATCGGCCAAAACCATATTGTTGTACGCTGCTTCTACCCGATCCCAACGTTTGTCGCGATCCATGGCATAAAAACGCCCTTCAATAGTGGCAATCTTAACATTAAGACCGGCAGCAGATTTTTCAAACTCAGCCAAATATTCAGCAGCTGAAGACGGCGGAGTGTCGCGCCCGTCCAAAAATGCGTGAACATCAACTTTAACTCCGGCATCGGATATGATTTTGCAAAGAGCAACAATATGTGCTTGTGAAGAATGAACTCCGCCCGGAGACATCAATCCCATAATATGAGCGGTTTTACCATTAGCCTTCAGCTCATTAATCATTTTTACCAAAACCGGATTTTTTGCCAGAGAGCCGTCTTTTACTGCCTGATCAATTTTGGGCAAATCTTGCATAACCACGCGTCCGGCGCCCAGATTGGTATGTCCGACTTCGGAGTTGCCCATTTGTCCTTCCGGCAGGCCTACGGCCAAACCATAGGTTTCTATAAGGCTGTGCGGATTGTCGGCATACATTCTGTGCCAGTTTGGAGTATGCCCCATCTCAATGGCGTTATCGGGAGTTTTGGGCTCGCGGAATCCCCAGCCGTCCAAAATCATCAGCAATACAGGTCTTTGTCTCATAATTTTCTCTCTTTCTTTGTTTATCTATTTTTCTTTCCCAATATTATATATAATAAAAGTTATTATAAAAGCACTATTTTTTAGTTATTTATCGCATAATTTTTTGCCAAATCGTTGCTGGCAGTCCCGAGCCGTAAACACCTTTCATTGGGGAATTATCATCATTGCCCAGCCAAACCGCTGCCGCCAGATTATCGGTAAACCCGACAAACCATGCGTCGCGGTTATCCTGACTTGTTCCGGTTTTTCCGGCGGCAAACCGTCCGATGTTTGCCCGATGTCCGGTGCCTGATTTTATAACTTTTTCCAGCATTTCGGTTAATTCCTGCACGGCCTTTTTATCTAGAATTCGTATCTGTTCTTCGGATTTACGTTGATACAGCTGATATCCGTCACGACTGTAAATTTCCTCAATTGCGTATGGCCACACCGCATATCCGCCATTGGCGATAGATGTATAGGCGGTTGCCATATCCAGAACTGTCACCTCAAAAGTGCCCAAAGCCAAAGATGGGGTGTTTTGCATCTCGGTATTGATACCCATTCTGCGAGCTGTGCGGATAATATCCTTTCCGGAAAGTTGCTGCGCCAAATTTATAGTTGCCAAATTGAGCGATTTTGCCAACGCATATTTAAGACTGACAGTGCCATAATATTTTTTATCGTCATTGGTCGGTCGCCAATTTTTAATTACAATCGGCTTATCTTCAATCTCATCATCAGGATTCCAGCCGTGCTGCAGTGCGGTAATATATACAAAAGGCTTAAAAGCCGACCCTGGTTGCCGCAAGGCAGAAGTCGCTCGGTTAAACTGACTCTTGTTGTAGTTTACTCCGCCGACCATCGCCTTTACGGCGCCATTAAAGTCCATAATTACCACCGCGCCTTGTGAAACATTTTTATCCTTATTGGCGGAGATGGCGTTTTGCAAAACCTTATATGCTTTTTCTTGTAATTCCTGATTAAGAGTTGTGGAGACATAAATGTCGTCATCTCTCTCGCCGATATACGAATTAACTTCATTATAAACCCAATCGGCAAAATAAGCTGCGCCGGTAACACGGGCGTTTTCGCCCCGTCCTAGCGGCATGTTCAATATTCTCTTTCTGTCTGCCTCATCAATCAGTCCGTTTTCTTCCATTATTTTTAATACCACTTTAGCGCGGTCTATCGCTCTCTCTTTAGATGCAATCGGATTATAACGCGACGGAGCCTTGAGCATTCCGGCAATTACGGCGGCTTCTTTAATATTCAAATCTCTAGATGTTTTTTGAAAATATTTTTGGCTTGCCGCTTCAATTCCATAGGTTCCGGCGCCAAGATAAACTCGATTTAAATACAGGGTTAAAATCTGTTCTTTGCTGAATTTGTGCTCCAGCCAAAATGCCAAAAGCAGTTCTTGAACTTTGCGGCGCAAGCTCTTTTCTGAGGTTAGAAACAGGTTTTTTGCCACTTGTTGAGTTATGGTGCTTCCGCCTTGTGCGTATCTTCCGGCAAATATATTGGCAGCCATCGCGCGGGTAAAGGAGATTATATCAAAACCAAAATGCTGATAAAACCGGCGGTCTTCGGTGTAAACAATGGCGTCAACCACGTATTGCGGCAACTCTTCGGAGCGGATAACTTCGGAATAAACCGTACCAAAAGTTTGCACTTCGTTGCCGTTATCTGCAATAATAGTGGTAGATGGCTGTCTGGTGCGATTAACCGCCTCATTCATGTTTGGCAGGGTTAATGCGCAATAGCCGATATAGGTTAATAAAGTTATCACCAAGACGGCGAAAATTTTTAGGATTCTCCGCCGATTCTTAAATCTTTGTTTTGACTCTCTTTTTTTGCTGCGTTTTTTCTTTTTTTGAGGTTTTATCACGAGTCCCGCCCTATTTGATGTTGCCAGATTCTTAAAAAAGTTCTATAACTTTATTTGTTAATATCACAAATAAGTTAAGGAAAATTTTATGCGCAAGCTTTCTGTTTCAGTTAATGACGAACTGCAATACAAAATTGAAAAGATTGCCCAAAAGAGCGGTCGTTCGCTTGATGAATGTGTGGCAATAGCCTTGCGTGCCTATGTTGATGAATATGAGGATATTTATCGCACGGATTTGTGCGCGGTAGATAATATTGAGCGCAGTTTCTTTTTATCTATTGGCGAATAGTTTTTTATCATTTATATTAATGACATCTTTTTATTACCCGCGGTTTTGAGGGAGTTTTTCTATGTCTAAAAAAGTTTGTCTGGTTGATGGCTCTGGTTATATTTTTCGGGCTTTTTACGGTCTGCCGCCTCTAACCGCTCCGGATGGCACTCCGGTTAATGCCGTATATGGCTTTACTAATATGTTTTTGCGCCTTACCACCAAAATCGGTTGCGACTATTGCTTGGTTTTGTTCGATGCTAAACGGCAAAATTTTAGAAACGAGATATATCCTGACTACAAAGGAACGCGCAAAGAAATTCCCGAAGATTTAATTCCGCAGTTTTCTATTATTCACAAGGCGGTGGAGGCGCTTAATCTTAATCATCTGGAGATGGAGGGGTATGAGGCTGATGATTTGATTGCTACTTATGCCAAGCAGGCGCGAGATATGGATATGGAAGTAGTGATTGTGTCCGGCGATAAGGATTTGATGCAGCTCATCAGAGATGGTGTGGAATTTTACGACCCGATGAAAGACAAATTTTTCACTCCGGATGATGTAAAAGAGAAGTTCGGCGTGTATCCTGATAAGGTTGTTGATGTTCAGGCGTTGTCCGGCGACAGTACCGATAATGTCCCCGGAGTAGCGGGCATTGGTCCGAAAACGGCGGCACAACTTATAAATGAATATGGCTCTTTGGAGGGGGTTTTGACTCATGCGCCGGAAATCAAACAAGCAAAGCGCCGTCAGACTCTGCTGGATAATGCTCAAAACGCGCGTATATCTTTGCAATTGGTTACTCTTAAAGCAGATGTTCCGGTGGTAAAGTCTCTAAATGAGTTTGTTTGCCGCGCGCCGGATGCACAAAAGCTAAATGACTTTATAAATTCTTATGCTTTTACTACGCTCAAACCGCGGGTTGAAAAATGGATAGCTGAACGCTGTTCAGATATTGCTGATAGAGGGTTGAACAGCGTATTTAAATCAGTTGAAAAAAACTATATCTTGATTGAGAATGAAAATGGCTTGCAAGACATGATAAGACAGGCGGAAGGTGCTCGTATTTGCGCTCTGGACGCTGTCAGCGATGGCGGAGATGTTTGTGGAATCTCTCTGGCCGTGGCACCCGGTTATGCCTGCTATTTGCCAATCTGCAAAACCGAACCGCAGTCCGGTAATCTGGATTTGTTTGCGGCACCGCAAAAACAAGCTTTGCTCTCCGGCGTGGTGTTGGCAAAATATCTTAAGCCCTTGCTGGAAAATCCGGCGGTGCTCAAAATCGGTTGCGGATTAAAAAACGCATGGCACCTTTTGACGCAAATAATTCCCGATGTAGAAATTGTTGCTTATGATGATATTTCAGTTTTGTCTTATGACTTAGATAGCTCGGAACACGGACATTCTTTGCCGGAACTGGCGGCATATTTTTTGGCGGCGGAGTTGTCTAAAATAGATGAACTGCTGGGTAGTGGTAAAAATAAAATCGGCTTTGCTCAAGTTGATGTTCAGTCTGCCCTGCAATATATGGCGGAGCGTGCGGATTATATTTTGCGTGTGCACTCAATCCTCAAGCCACGGTTGATAAAGGAGCAAAAAACCGCCATTTATGAGAATTTTGATCGTCCGCTGCTGGCAACGCTATATCATATGGAAAAAAATGGTGTGGAGCTAAATGCTGGAGCTCTGCTGGAGCTCAGCACCTATTTTGACAAGCGATTAAAAACCTTTGAACAAGAGGCTTATAGGGCTGCCGGAGAAGAGTTTAATTTAGGTTCTCCCAAGCAAGTCGGTGACATTCTGTTTGCCAAACAGGGATTGAAGGGTAAAAAAACAGCAACCGGCGCATGGCAGACCGGAGCAGAAATTTTGGAGGAAATTGCCGCAGAGGGCAATGTTTTGGCGCAAAAAATTCTGGATTGGCGCGAGCTTAGCAAGCTAAAGTCCACTTATACGGATTCTTTGTTTGCGCTGGCCGACAAAAACTCGCGTATTCATACAACATATTTGCAAACTGTTGCCAATACCGGAAGATTGTCTTCGGTTAATCCTAATCTGCAAAATATTCCGATACGCAGTGAGGAAGGCAAAAAAATTCGTTCTTGCTTTGTGGCAAAATCTGGTTGCAAGCTGATTTCTTGTGACTACTCACAGGTAGAGCTGCGCTTGCTGGCGGCGGTTGCGGATGTGAAGGCTCTCAAAAAGGCTTTTGCTGATGGTATAGATGTTCATTCTGCTACGGCTTCGCACGTTTTTGGTGTTCCGCCTGAGAAAGTTGATGCAAATTTACGTCGCCATGCCAAGGCTATCAATTTCGGAATAGTATACGGCATTTCTCCCTATGGATTAGCTAAAAATATCGGGGTTGAGGCCGCTGATGCCAAGGCTTATATTGATGCTTATTTTCGCCAGATGCCCGAAATCAAACAGTATATGGAAGAAACTATAGCTTTTGCTCATAAGCATGGCTATGTTCTGACCCCATTCGGGCGCAAATGCACTGTTGCCGGAATTAATGATACCAATAAAAGGCTGGTAGCCAATGCTGAGCGGGTGGCTATAAACGCGCCAATTCAGGGTGGGGCGGCAGATATCATCAAGCTGGCTATGAATAAGCTGGCATTGGAGCTCAAAGCACATAATCTGCAAACCAAAATGCTGCTTCAGGTTCATGATGAGCTTGTTTTTGAGGCGCCGGAAACAGAGGTTGAAGAGGTATCTGAAATTATAAAAAACACCATGGAAAAGATTGTTGATTTTGGGGTGCCGTTTAATGCTGAACTCGGAGTTGGCAACACTTGGACCGAAGCCCACTGATTTATGCACAAAACTGGGGAAAAATAAGCTTTTTTTGCTTGGTTAATCTGATAATTTGTTGTATGTTTTCTATATTAAAAATCTTAGAAAACGTAAGGAAAAACAAGATATGAGTTCAGAAATGACCGCGGCAGAAATTGCTAAGGAAGAAAAAGAATACAGCGCAGATTCTATTAAGGTTTTGAAAGGTCTTGATGCTGTGCGCAAACGCCCTGGTATGTATATCGGTGACACCGATGACGGTTCCGGTTTGCACCACATGATTTATGAGGTTTTGGATAACGCTATTGACGAGGCTTTGGCTGGTTATTGCGACAAGACCGAGGTAATCCTGAATCCCGATGGCTCTGCAACTATCCGCGACAACGGCCGTGGTATTCCTGTTGGTGTGCATAAGGAAGAGGGCATATCTGCGGCTGAGGTTATTATGACTGAGCTGCACTCCGGTGGTAAATTTGATAATAATTCATATAAGGTTTCCGGTGGCTTGCATGGCGTAGGTGTTTCGGTTGTTAATGCCTTGTCTACATGGCTGAAATTGCGTATTTGGCGTGAGGGTAAAGAGCATATTGCTACATTTGCTCACGGCAATGTTACCGAGCACCTGAAAGTTGTTGGAGATGCTCCTAACAAACACGGTACGGAGGTTACTTTCTTGCCTTCTCCGGAAACATTTACAATGACAGAGTTTAGTTTTGAAACTCTGGAGCGCGCTATTCGTGAAAAAGCGTTTTTGAACTCCGGTGTGTATTTGCGATTGATAGACAATCGCGGTGCAGAGCCTCGCGAAGTGGATTTCCACTATGAAGGTGGTTTGCAGGCGTTTGTAAATCACCTCAACAAGTCCAAAGCTCCCCTGCATGAAGAGGTTATTGCATTCAGTGGCGAAAAGAACGATATTGTGGTTGATTGTGCTTTGCAATGGACAAACGCATATAACGAAAGTATGCTTTGCTTCACCAATAATATTCCGCAAAAAGACGGTGGTACTCACTTAGCAGGTTTTCGTGGTGCTTTGACCCGTTGCATTAACAACTACATCAATGAAAATGGGCTGCTCAAAAAAGAAAAGGTTGAACTCTCCGGCGACGATATGCGCGAAGGTTTGAGTTGTGTGCTGTCCGTTAAGGTTCCTGATCCCAAATTCTCTTCCCAAACCAAAGACAAATTGGTTTCTTCAGAGGTTCGTCCGGTGGTTGAGAGTGTGGTTAATGATAAGCTCAAAGAATGGTTAGACGAGCACCCCAACGAGGCCAAAATCATTGTCGGCAAGATTGTTGAAGCTGCAACCGCTCGAGAGGCGGCCCGCAAGGCGCGTGAACTAACCCGCCGCAAAGGTGTTCTGGACGTGGCGTCGCTCCCTGGCAAATTGGCTGACTGCCAAGAAAAAGACCCTGCTTTGTCAGAAGTCTTCATTGTGGAGGGAGATTCGGCTGGTGGTTCTGCTAAACAAGGGCGTCATCGTCGCAATCAGGCAATTATGCCCCTGCGTGGTAAAATTTTGAACGTGGAGCGCGCTCGCTTTGATAAGATGCTTAATTCCGCAGAAATCGGCACTATCATCACCGCACTGGGTACCGGTATCGGACGCGACGATTTTAATCCTGACAAATGCCGTTACCACAAAATCATTATCATGGCCGATGCCGATGTCGATGGTAGCCACATTCGCACTCTGTTGTTGACATTTTTCTACCGCCAAATGCCGGAATTGATTGAACGCGGATATATCTACATTGCCCAACCGCCTTTGTATAAGGTAAAAAAAGGCAACTCGATTCTTTATATCAAAAACGAGCGTGAGATGGATGATTACCTGATCCGCGGTGGTTGTGATGATGCTTCATTAGTCTTGGCCGACGGTGAGCAAATTGCCGGACAAGATTTAATCGGACTGGTTGAGCAAAACCGTAAGGCTCGCACACTGATTGCGACATTGAGCAAAAACGTGCCTGAAAAAATCATCGAACAAATGGCTATTTGCGGTCTGTTTGATGCCGAGATTTTGAATGATAAAGCCAAATTGCAGGCGGAACTTGATAAACTGTCTGCTCGTTTGGACGGGTTGGAAGCAGAATATGATCGTGGCTGGAAGGCAAACGTTGAGCCGGATGGTAGCTTACTGTTTTCTCGCACGTTGCGTGGTGTTACCGAAAAACACTTTGTCGGCGCCAATATTCTGGATAGTCAAGAGGCTCCGATTTTGAACAGCCTGAAAGATGTTTTGCGTGAAAACTTCAGCACGGTAAGCACATTGGTTTCCAAACAAGGATTAGAGAAAAAGATTCACGGACCGGTAAGCTTTGTTGATGCGGTAATTGCCGCCGGCAAAAAAGGCATCTCAATTCAGCGCTACAAAGGGTTGGGCGAGATGAACCCCGAACAACTGTGGGAAACAACTTTGGATCCGGAGGCTCGTTCTTTGTTGCAGGTGCGTATTGACCACATGGAAGAGGCCGACGAAACCTTTGCTACTCTTATGGGTGATGTGGTTGAGCCTCGTAAAGAGTTTATTCAGGAAAATGCCCTGAATGTTGTAAATCTGGATATCTAAACCTCAAAACAAGACCCCCACCGGATTTTTTCCTCGGGGGTTTTGTTTGTCCTTGTTTATGGCAAAACTATGGCGGTTTAACTCTTTAATAATGCAAATATATTATGTTGACGCCGAATATAACCGGCGCTAAACTCAAAATATCTTAATTATCGGAAAAGCTAATGAAACGGATTTATTTATTTGCACTGATAGGGTTGTTGCCTCTTTCGGCTCAGGCCGGAGAATGGGAGTTTGATATATCCGGACGGGGCAAAGGATTGTACGGCTATAGCGACGTTGCCCACCGTTTTGAATATAAAGATCACCACGGTGCTGGCGATGGTGAAGTAGACACTTCGGCGGTATATACTTTTGACAATGAGGATTATTCTCTGGGACTGTACGCTGATTTTTACATCGGCGTGGATAGAGAGCTGCAAAGCTACAATCAGGGACGCTGGGGTGAGGAAGTATACACTATTGCCGATAGTCCTTATGGACGTTTGATGCTGGGACAGACCTTAAATGTTGGAGCGCAGTTTTATGAAGGGGCGCCGGCGGTAGGGGCTCTCAAAAACAACAATGATGTGGTAGATTTTATTGCCAACCCGAATTGGAAACGTAATTCCAAGCAAGCCAAATTTTCCACGCTAAACACGGCATATATCAATACCGACGGAGTAGCGCCAAAAGTCAGCTATCTTACGCCGGAGTTCTATGGGACGTCACTGGGTTTTTCTTATATACCGGACGCCTATAATCGCCGCGGGCTGATTAACAAACACGCTTCTTATGCTCGCAAAGACGGATATATCGGTGCTCTCTCCACCGAGCAGGAGCTAGGCGCTCTCAATATCAAATCTTCCGCTGCGGTGGCAAAATTTCATAACAACGATACAGAGTATTCAATCTCTATGTTGCTGGAGTATGGAAACTGGAGCTTAGGTGGTGGCTGGCGCAAAACTTATATCGATGGGCATGATAAACAAAAATCCACAGATATAAGGCTGCCGGAACTGTTTGACGGCTATCGCGAGGGGCAGGCATGGGAAGCTGGCATCGGCTATCGGTTCGGGCCGGTTAAATCTGCGCTGTCTTATTTTGAATCCAAAGCAGAAAGCGGCTCTTGTCGCGATAAAGTATGGATGCTTTCCAACCAATATCAAATTAATAAATATGCCGATATATATCTTGCCGCCGCCCACGTTGATTTTGCCGGTAGCTCTCCGAATCTGGCGGATAACAATCAAGGGTGGGCGCTGGTGACCGGAATCGGACTAAGTTTTTAGGGGTAAAAATGCCAAATATTTTATTGATTTCTGATGACGAAGTTTTTGCTACTGATTTGGCAGATCAAATCAGGCATTATTCCGATAGTTATGAGGTTCTCCCGACAGATAGTCAGGTTGTTCCGGATATTATAATAATCGATGAAAATTTAGATAAGCTCAAAAATTATACAGCCGACAAAATAAAGGCACCGGTGTTTTTCCTTTCCTCTGACACTGATAAAGTTGGTGATGATTGCGGCGCCAGCCACATCATGCTAAAGCCGATAGTTTTGGCCTCATTCTTAGACGACCTCCATTCCTGCATCAATATTTTTGAAAACAGCAGCAACGGCTACATTTCATTCAACCGCTATGTTGTGCGTCCGATAAAGAAAGACATTATCAATCAACGCAATAAAGAGGTTATTAAGCTAACCGAAAAAGAAGTGGCTGTTCTCAAATATCTGTACAAAAACCGTGACCGTATTGTCAGCAAAAATGAATTGTTGCAAGAGGTTTGGTGCTATGCCCCCGATGTTACTACGCATACAATTGAAACACATATTTACCGGCTGCGCCAAAAAGTGGAACATGATGATGTTGAGGCTCAGCTTATTATGACAGTAGACGGCGGCTATCAGCTTAAAGAATAAAAAAAGAGCTTCCGGATAGGAAGCTCTTTTGATTATTTAAACAAACGCTTAAACCAAGCAAAGAAACCGCCACTGCCCTCTGAGCTCAAACGCTTTTCTGCCGCAGTAATTGCGCCTTCCGGTATAAACAGTTCTGTGCACTCCAAAACGCCTTCGCTGTTTATCTTCCACATTCTGTCACCGCAGGTCACAAATTCCAAATCCTGACCAAAATTCAGCGGATCATTGAGCACTTTCCAGTTTTCTCTGGGCGCGCAGAACAGTTCTTTAAGCTCTCCGGCATCATAAGCCATAAGCGCCAAGCTGTCATCCCCCTTGGGAGTGAAGAAGGCATTTTGCGCCAATAGTTGGCATGAATCCATTTTAGGCAGCTTGTGATAGAGGCCGTCTTCTCCTCTGTGGTAGAATGAAGGATTCTCATGGTCGTCTGTTTCAAAGAGAGCATATTCTGATGTTATTTCATCACCTAAGGCGTCAAAAATAAAACAATCAGAAAAGCTCTGAGTGAAAAACAAATTACCACTGCTGTCAATACTCACGGATGAGAATTGAAACTCTTTCAAGCAGCTGTTATTGTGCACATAGGCGGCTATCTTGCGGTCCCCCGATTTACGGAGATAAAACTCGCCTTCTTTCCAGCTGCCGAGATTGGATTCGGCTCTCTCTTCATAGCTCCAAAGATAGTAATTGTCGCCATATTTATAAATCAATCCGAACGTTCCGGAATAATCTATAAACTCAATGTCTCTGACAACGATTATTGAATCTTTGCTTTTTAGCGCAATAACCTGCTTGCCGGCATCAGTGCTCAAGAAGTAGTGTTCACGCTCCTGAAAATGGTGCCCTTCACAGATTCTCCTGCGAGTAAGAGATTCAGCATCTTCGCGATACAGTTCCCCTTTTATTAATCGGTACTTCATAAAAATATAGGTAAAAATTAAACATAAATATTCTAAATCTGTTTTGAGAATAGCATGAATTGACAATAAAGCAAGTATTTTGTCTATTTTACGGCTGTCGCAATTTCGACAACAACCGGAACATGATCTGATGGTCTGTCACTTGAGCGCAGTTCCTTGAGAATTTGCGCTCCCGACAACCGGTTTTGTAAATTGGGTGTAACCCATATATGATCAAGCCGGCGCCCTTTGTCGTTGGTTTGCCAGTTTGGATTGCGATAGCTCCACCAAGAAAATATCTTTTGTGGTTCCGGATAAAATTTGCGCACCGCGTCAACAAAATCAAGCGATTTAAACATACGCTCCAATCGTCCGACTTCTACCGGAGTATGAGATACGATTTTTAGCAACTGTTTATGATTCCAGACATCATTTTCTGACGGGGCTACGTTAAAATCTCCGCACAATAGCATTTTTTTTGCTAAAAACTCCGGTTTGTGCTGCTCGTAGTACTCTGATATATCGTCCATAAAACATAGCTTATGTGCAAAAGAAAGATTTTCTATCGGATCAGGTATATCTCCTCCCGCCGGAATATAAATATTGTTAATCTCTATATCATCAAAGATTTTGGCTGAGATGTGGCGCGCGTCGTGTTTGCCTACCCAATCATGCTTTGTCTCTTCTGTCAGCGAAATTTTTGAAATGATAGCCACGCCATTGTACGCCGGCTGCCCATAAACGGCAATATGCTCAAACCCAAGTGCTTTTATTTCTGCATACGGAAAGTCTTCCGGCTTGGCTTTAATCTCCTGCAAGCACACAATATCCGGATTCGCCAAATCGCACAAGGCTTTCAGCTCGTCGATTCTTATACGTATGGAATTTGCGTTCCAAGTCGCCAGTTTAAAAGATTGCATGGTCTTTACTTATTTTTTCTTATAGCCTTTGCCGGAAGATTTTTTTTCCTTAAATTTAAAAATCTTGTCATCCAGCGGAATATCTTTTTTGGCATCATAAAGCGATACTGCAACTTCCACACTTTGCGGATCAACAATTTTCCATTGTTTTAGTTCCATCGGGTTGTTAGAAAATACCAACGTAATCGGGCCGATATCGCCGCCGGAAGTATAATCTAAAGTTATCGATGTTGAGCCTGAATCCTGATAAAAATCGCTCACTTTTATTTTTTTACCATCTATTTTAATGTCGTTTGCCAAAATCAGGCTTGCCGGAATATCATCATAGTCAATATGCGTAACTTGACCGAGTTCGGTATCATTATAAACAATAAAATTGCCGTCTCCAACAATCAGCACATTTACCGGATCCGCGTATTCCATTCGAATTTTGTTGGGTTTTTTAATAAACAAGCGTCCTTCGGCAGTGGCGCCGTTGCTGGCCATTTGCACAAATGTTGCTTCAAGGCTTTTAATATTGTTAAGGTAGGTTTCAATCTTTTTAATGTTTTCGGCGTTTTGTGCCCAAGCCGGAAAGGAGAACAATACCCCCAAAAAAGCAATCAACCATTTTTTCATCGTTTGCCGTTCCTCAATTAATTATCTCTGTTTAATATAATCAAATAATTGAATTAGTAAACCCAAAGAATATCCCCTGTCAGCAAAAGCCGACAGGGGATACCTGCGAATTGTTTTTCCAACCTAGTTTCCGCAGCCGCACCCGCTCTTGGAAGAAGATGCGGATTCGCTCTCTTTGTTTGAAGATTTTGAGGTCTGGTTGCTGTTTGAAGAGGCCGACATTTTGCCGGAATCATCTCTCATATCTTTACATGACATAAATTTGTACTCCTAAAAAATTAAAACGTTGGTCACGTCTTAGATTTAGGTGTTGCAAATTCAAAAACAATAGAACCTAGCCAAAGATATATTTTGCTATCTCTGAAAATTGCGAGATTTAAACACCCCGTCCTCAAATCCCTGAATTTCCGGATTGTCATCTGCCATATCAAGCCGCTTCAGTGCAATGGCGGCATATTCTTTCTCGCGTTCTATTCCAATAAATTTTCGATTTAGTTTTTTTGCGGTGACTGCGGTGGTTCCGGAGCCCAAGAACGGATCAAAAACCAAATCTCCGGCATTGCTGGAAGCCAATATCAGTTTGGCGATTAATTTCTCCGGTTTTTGGGTTGGATGATTGGTGTTTTCCGGCATTGACCAAAACGGAACAGTAATATCCGTCCAAACATTTGATGGCGATGTGAGCCTGAGCTTTTCTCCGTCTTCTTCTTGCCAGTCCTTAGGGTTGCCTTTTTTATCTTTATACGGAGCCAGAACCGGTCGCTGAATTTTTACCGCATCAATATTAAAGGTATATTCTTTGCTTTTTGTAAAGAACCAAATATCTTCCAAGCAGTTTTTCCAGTTATTTAATGCGCCGCGTCCTTTTTCTCGCTCCCACGATATACGATTCTGCAAGATGAAGTATTTGGCGGCAACCTCCGGAATAAACAATGATGTTTTCCAGTCAGAGCAAATATAAATCGAGGCGTTGTCCTTGAGCAACCGCACGGTTTTTTTCAGCCATTCATCAAGCCATTTTATATATTCTTCAGCTTCCATTTCCCGAAAGTGTCGAGTTGAAAATTTTTGTGTCAGATTATAAGGCGGGTCTACCACCATCAAATCAACGCAATTGTCCGGCAACAAATCCATTGCCTTAAGACAATCCGCCAAAATCACCTGATTTTCGGCTTCTTTCAGGCACAATTTTGTTTGAGGTTGCAGCGCTTGAGAAATATAGAGAGCTGTCTCTATGCGAGACAGCTCTATTGTTCTGTTTCTGGGGGCTTTGGCTTTTTTTTGAGCCACTTTAATCTTCTCCGAATTTGTTATCCAGCAGTTTTTCCAGCGCCGCCATAGCCTCAACACTTTGCTTACCGGAACAAGTAACTTTGATGGTTGTGCCCTTGGATGCCGCCAACATCATTAGTCCCATAATTGAACAGCCGCTGACGGTTTGCCCTATTCTCTCAACTTCTACCACCGCCTCAAATGGTTCTATAGTTTTTACAAAAGCGGCGGCGGCGCGAGCGTGAAGCCCTTTTTTATTCTTAATTTCCAAAGTCTTAGTTAAAGTTTCACTCATAACTATTGCCCCAACAACTGAGAAGCTACGTTAATATATTTCTTGCCTGCCTCTTGAGCGCCTTCAACAGTGTTTTTTAAATCTTTCTCTTTGCGTAAAGAGGCTATCTTAATCAACATCGGCAGATTAACTCCGGCCAAAATCTCTACTTTGGCGCGATCCATAATTGATATAGCCAGATTAGACGGGGTTCCGCCAAACATATCCGTAAGGACAACCACCCCGTTGCCATCGTTCACATCTTCAACTTTTTTAAGGATTTCATCACGGCGCATTTCCATATCATCTTCCGGTCCGATACATACGGTGGCAATTTGTTCCTGCTTTCCAACCACATGCTGCATAGCGGCAACAAACTCATCTGCCAGATTGCCGTGGGTTACCAGTACTAATCCAATCATCTTACAGTTCATCCTAATTATTTTGTTCCGTTGGTCCAGATTTTTACCGCTCCAAACTGCTTAAGCAGCTCATTGCGGCTTTTAGCTTTAACCAGCTCGTCGGCACGAGTAGATTTGCCCTCAAAAACAATATCTTCAACATTGTCAACCGGCACACCATAGACACGTTCCACCATTTTTCCCTTGAGTTCCACAATCATCACAAACTCAGATTCTGCCAATGGCTCAACAGTTTCCTCATTAATGTTATCAAGACGTACGGCCAAGTGAGAATCACGCTTTAGCAGAGCGGTTTTTTTGCCGTCAAACTCCAAAACCGGATTATCTGGAGTTCCATCTCTGGCATCAATAAATATTGCCAATTCGCCATATTTATTTTCTATAATCTCATAAAAATCCTGTTTTTCAATCAGAGTGTAATATTGTGTTTCCATTAGTGTTTGCCTATGTTATTGCATAAATTTATCATTATGCTATAACAATAAACCCAAAGTGTCAATTTAGAGTTAAGAAAGTAAGACGTATATGGAAAAAACTGCCCTAAAATTTGTTTGGCATTATATAAAAATTTTCAAGTGGTTTTTTATTTCTATGGTTTTGTGCTTGGTTATAGGACAAACCAGTCGACAGGTTGCTACATATTTTTTATCTCGTTTGTTTGCTGCGATTTCAACTTATGCTTCCGCACCGCAACCATGGCGGTTTATACTGTTTTGTGTCTTTATGTTTTTTGCGTTGCAATTCTTTGGCTCTTTGATTATAAACAGCCATTTTTTATTGGTTTCGCGCGTGGTGCCCAAGTTACGCACATTGGTTATTAAAGATACTTTTGATTATGTCAACAGTCACTCAATGGCTTTTTTTGATGAGGAAATGGCCGGAAACATATCCAACAAAGTGCAGCAACTTCAAAATGGCGTTTGTGATTTGGTTGTGAATAGCTTAGATGCCAGTTGGTCATATTTTTATGTCTTGATTGGTTTGATAGTTTTGGGCTCAGTCAGCATTTGGCTGACTCCGGTTTTTGTTCTTTGGGCTGTGCTGGTAATTTGTTTGGGATTCTGTCTCGGCCGCAAATTAAGCACTTTGTCAAAAATCACCAGCGATGAGCAAAGTCATGCCAATGGTATGATTGTTGATTCGTTAGCTAACTATAGAGAGATTAAGAGCTTTTCTAATTTTAAATATGAACGCCTGAATTTGCTAAAAGCATTGCGGATGTTGCGCAAGGCTGAAACCAAAGAGCAGTTTGGTCAGGGCATGGTTATCATCATTCAGTATTCTACGGTAATTGTTTCAACAGCCTTGTTTATGCTGTATAGCGTGTGGCTTTTTGCCAAAGGATATTTGTCAGCCGCTGATTTCATTTTTGTTAATACGCTGTTTACGACTATGGGTGGCACAATTTTTAATATTACATGGAACTATAATGGGCTTCTCCGCATTCTCGGTCGTATGTCATCAGCATTGAACACTATTGCCATTGATCCTGAAGTAACTGATTATCCCAAGGCCAAAAAGCTAAAAGTCAAAAAAGCGAGTATAGCTTTTAATGATGTTGAATTTGCCTACAAAGGCTGTCCGCGGATTTTCAAAGGATTAAACGTTAAAATAAAAGCCGGAGAAAAAATCGGTTTGGTCGGGGCTTCTGGCGCAGGCAAATCTACATTTATTAAGCTGCTTTCTCGATATTTTGATGTTACGACTGGCTCAATTCTTATCAATGGTACAGATATTCGTAATATCACTCAGGATTCGCTACGCCAAAATATTGCCACTATTCCGCAAGACGTTTGCCTTTTTAACCGCAGTTTGTACGATAATATTTTATACGGGCGAACATCGGCTACTATGCAAGAGGTTCTTTCCGCAGCCAAAAAGGCCTCGGCAGATGAGTTTATACGCCATTTTCCCAACGGCTATGATACCAAAGTCGGGGATCGCGGCGTAATTTTGTCCGGTGGTGAGCGCCAACGTATAGCTATTGCTCGCGCTGTGCTAAAAAACGCTCCAATTCTTGTTTTTGATGAGGCAACGTCTGCCTTAGATAGTGAGAATGAAAAACATATTCAGGATTCGTTGGCTAAATTGATGAAAGGCAAAACCGTCATTGCCGTTGCTCACCGCCTCTCCACTCTGCGAGAGATGGATAGAATACTGGTTTTTGACAAGGGCAAAATTATTGAAGAGGGGAGCCATGATGAGCTTTTGCAACGCGGCAAAAAATACGCCAAACTTTTTAAGATGCAGTCCGATGGCTTTGTAAAATAATTATTTATACCCTAAAATCTCGTCCAAAAACGGAATGTATTTCCTATAAAAAGCAAAACATAAATATTTTGAAGTTTCCCAATGCATTACAGCTATTATCGCCGCAAAAAAAAGAGGCAGACATATATAAAATTCAAAAGACCGTAAACGAATAATTATTGGATTTCTCTGTAATCGCCTGGGACAGAGTACAACAGCCCAAAATTCAATCCCCACCAAACAAAAGTATATTCCAAAAAAAATATCGAAAGGAACCAAAGTGATAAGATTAATTGGAATGGTATAGAAAAATACTAGAGAAGCTATACAGATTAATGCAATTATGAAAATCATTGCATTTAGTATTTTATCTATAAGCCAAGCCAACCTGCTCTTAAAACTCATTTTAGTTCCTTTCGATTCTTTTCAAGATTTACAGTTGGTTCAGATAATTAAAAATATCGGCTCCACCATTTTTGCTCCTCTTCGTCTTTATTAAAATAGGGCGATGCGCCATTGTAAAGGGCATTTATACCTTTTTCAACAGTAGCAGACGTTGCTTCGCGTTTTAGCGGTTCAGTATATCCCCGTCCAAACAATTTGTTTCCGGTATAAGTGCCGGCAGCGGCGCCAATAGCGTTCAAACCAATATTTTTGCCATATTCACCTAAAGAATTTTGTTCCGTGTCGCCAATTCCCTAAGCAACACCATTAGCCAGATTGTTATACATTCTTCCGGCGGTCCGCATTGTTCCCCAAGTGCGTTCTAAAATGTTTTGTATACTTTAAGCAGCCTTTTTTAATGCCTCTTGAGGGGAGAAAAATAGAGATTCGTTGCGCAAAGAGGCAAACAAATCGGCATCTGTTGTGGTTATCCAAGCTTGTGTTCCCAAAGACTTAAGTTTTTCCAACAAAGCCTCTTTTTTAAGCTCATCCAAATGTGCGGCTACTTCATCAAGCAATAACACAGGGGCAAAGCCCTTGTGCAGAGTTTGGCATTTTGCTTGCGCCAATATTATGCTTACCAGCAAAGATTTTTGTTCTCCGGTGGAGCAAAGCTCTGCCGGCATTCTTTTTTTGCGGTAAAAGACCTTAAAATCTGTGCGGTTCACTCCGTCTACAGAATCATTATATTGAACTCTGCGGCGCTGAGACGCCAACAACTGCCGATATTTGTCTTCTGCTTCTATCGCCGGCATTGTGTCCAGCATCTTTTCAACAGTTCCGTCAAGTTCCAACCGCACGCTTGGAAAAACATCATCCGGCTCATGTTCAATAAAAGTATTTAACCTTGCTATTTGCTCTCGTCTTGCAGCGGCAATAGCTACCCCGAAAGCCGCCATACTTTCTTCCAGTCCGGATAGCCAATGAGGATCCGTCCGTCCCTCTTTCAGCAGGCGATACCACTCTTTGTACAAATGGTCAAAGTTTGCAGTGCGTTTGGCGTGCTCCATATCAAAAGCATAAACCAGTCGATCCAAAAAACTGCGCCGCGGTTGACTTCCTCCCCGAAATAATCTGTCCATTTGCGGGGTAAGCCAGATTGCTGAAATATACTTGCCGAGTTCTGCCTGTGAGGATATTTTGTTGCCTTCGATTCTCACGATTCTCCGTTCAAAAGAGCGCAAGTCATCATCTTCGTCGTCGTTTGTTTCTCTGGAACTTTGCTCTACCGCTGTGCCGATATTAAATATGTCTTCGCCACGCTGTACTTCTGCGGCAATTGCCCAATTTAGCGGAGAAAGTATCTCTGGTCGATATTCATCATTTTCTGGTATGACGATTCGTTTTATGTCAGCCAGTCTGGCGCCGCGCAATCCTCTCCCCGGAGTCAAAAATGAAATCGCCTCCAGAATATTGGTTTTGCCGCAGCCGTTTTCTCCGTGCACGACAATTATCCCCGGCTCAGCGTTTATGCGCAAAAACTGATAGTTTCTAAAGTCAGTTAAAGTCAGGCGCAGAACACCTGACTTTTTCTGATTAAAATCGTTTATGTTATATACCCGATTCTCCATTTATACCCGCATTGGCATCAATACATAAATGGCGCTGGTATCGCTGGTGTCATGAATAACCGAGGGAGAAGAACCATCGGTAAAAGAAATGCGAACCGATTCTCCTTTAACTTCAGCCAATATATCCAGCAGATAACGGAAATTATAGCCGATTTCCAGCGGTTCGCTTTCATATTTAGCATCCAAATCTTCTGACGCATTGCCCAAATCCGGACTAGAAGTAATGATGGTAACCTTATTCGGATGGGTCAACATCTTAATTGCGCGGGTTCTTTCGGCAACAACCGAAACACGGTCAACTGCCGAGGCCAAATCCTTAACGCTCAATTCCAGATTCTTATCATTTTCGGTGGGAATAACCCGCTCATAGTCTGGGTATGTTCCGTCAATCAACTTTGATGTCAGTGTAACATCAGACAACACAAAACGAACCTTGTTTTCCGAAATTTCTACCGTAACGTTTTCAACTGAATTATCATCCAGCAATTTGCGAATTTCTGTAACGGTTTTGCGAGGAATAATAACGCCTTTAAGATTCTCCGCTCCTTGCGGCAACGGAGTCTCAACACAGGCCAGACGGTGTCCGTCGGTTGCAACTACGCGCAACACGCTGTTGGCGCCCTCTTTTTTAGCGTGTACAAATAAGCCGTTCAGATAATATCTGGTTTCTTCGGTAGATACGGCAAACTGCGTGCGGTCAATTACATCTTTTAGATCATCTTTTGCCATAACAAAACTGGTTGGCAATTTGTCGCCGGAGATAACCGGAAAATCTTCAACCCCGATAGTGGAAAGCGAGAACTTGGAACGACCGGAAGAAATTGTCAGCTGACCTTTTTCGTCAGGAAAAGTTAACTCAACCTGAGAGCCATCAGAAAGCTTGCGCACAATGTCATACAACATATGTGCCGGAGCGGTTGTTGCGCCGGTTTCGGCAATTTTGGCATCGGCGATTTCTGTAATCTCGGTATCCATGTCCGTAGCCTTAAAGCTGATACCATCGCCAAGGGCTTCGATTCTCACGTTTGAGAGCACCGGAATGGTGTTTCTTTTCTCAACAATGCTCTGAACATGGCTGAGAGTTTTCAAAAGATTTGCACGTTCAATTGTAAATTTCATGTTTACGGTCCGTAAATTTAAGTTATTATTACTGGCAATGATAGCACAAACTCCATAAATCAGAAGTCAAATCAGCTAATCTTCAACAACTTTTTGAGGCCTTTTTATGCAAAAGAAAACCCCGTTGTCAAAACGGGGTTTGTAAGGAATATCTGTTGTTCTTTATGCATCTAATGTGCGGCGCAAAGCCTCAACATTTTCTGCTAAAGAAGCGTCTTCCAAAATCAATTCTTCAACTTTACGAACTGCGTGCATAACCGTGGTGTGGTCGCGGTCAAATTTGCGTCCGATTTCCGGCAAAGAACGAGCGGTCAACTGTTTGGCCAAATACATGGCAATCTGACGCGGACGGGCAACTGTGCGGGCACGACGTGAAGACTGCATCTCTTTTACCGAGATGTTGAAATGCTCGGCGACTTTTTTCTGAATCTCGTCAATCGTGGTGCGCTTGTCATAAGAGCGGAGCATATCTTTAAGCACATCTTGAGTCATATCCAGCGTAATTTCTTTGTCTGACAATAGCTGAGAATGAGCTATAACTCTGCGTAAAGCGCCTTCCAATTCACGGATGTTAGAGGTTATTTTTTGAGCCAAAAATTCAGCAACTTTTACCGGCAGGTCAACCCCCAGTTGTTTAGCTTTGTTGTTCAAAATCCCAATGCGCAAATCAAAGTCAGTCGGGTGAATGTCGGCAACCAGACCGCAGCCAAGGCGAGACTTAAGACGGCTCTCGATTCCCTCCAGGTCAGCCGGAGATTTATCGGCCGAAATAATAATCTGACGCCCTTCTTCAATCAGTGAGTTAAAGGTGTAGAAAAATTCCTCTTGTGTGGTGTCTTTACCACCCATAAACTGAACATCGTCAACCATCAAAACATCTACCGAGCGGAACTGTTCCTTAAAAGCGGTTGTGTCCTTGTAGCGCAACGCCCGAACAAATTTATACATAAATTTTTCTGCAGACAAATAAACAATATTGCGGGTCGGGTCTTGCTGCTTGATATGCCATGCAATTGCGTGCATCAGGTGGGTTTTGCCCAAGCCAACGCCGGAATACAAAAACAATGGGTTAAACGAGATATTGCGGGATTCGGCAACTTTGCGAGCAGCGGCATAAGCAAATTCATTGGTTTTGCCGACAACAAAGTTGTCAAAAGTATATTGCGGGTTGAGCGGAACCGACAAAGAGTCGTTCATGGCGCTCTCGTTAGCGTTTGCAACTACAGAGCTGATACCGGACTGATAAATGTTTTGCGGTGCCGGACTGGACGGAATGCGTTTCAGCAAAGAACGATCAGTCGGCATATATGTTCCGGTGTTTTCCTCAGCTGAAGCTTGTACGATAAAATTAATGTTTTTAATTAAAGGGTTTTTCTTTTCCCAAATTTTGTGAATGCGATCGCTGTAATGAGTGATAACCCAGTTTCTCATAAATCTGGTCGGAACGCATATATTCATAACGCCATCCGAAAAAGAACCAAGGCTCAAAGGTTTCAACCAGCTGTCATATGCCGTTTCGCCAACCTCGTTTTTTAATTGGCCGCAGATCTGCCCCCACTGATCTTGAACAGAACTGTCATTTATTATTGCTTCTTCAGCCATCGTAACTCCCCAATTAAATCAAAAATTAAATCCCCAACCGACACCGTGTGTTTTTTTCTCCAAGAGAAATGATGCTTGCTCTGAACTTTTACCTTAAGTGCATTTTAGACAATCCCCACTGTCTAAAATAATCAGAGCGAGCCCGACACTCTTTGCCGGCAGATTCGCCATTTTTACTTATTTGTAAGAGATAATCTGACCATACTGGTTATTCGGAAATCCGTGGTATTTTTCTAAGCCGATTTCTTAACAAACTCTTAAAAAGTGATTCGGATGTTAAAGGCTTTGTTCTCAAATTACAACCCTAAAAAGCTAGAACATTCATAGAACATTGCAATTAATTTCCTTGACATAGATTCCTTGCAGAGTCGCAGAGATTCGCCATTTTTTGCATATAAAAAAGCACAAACTCACGCCACCTGTACAGGCAATCAGGCGAGAATTTGTGCTCAATATTTATTCTAAAAATAAGCTTAGAGAGCTTTAATTTTCTTAGACAGACGAGAAGTTGTGCGAGCAGCAGTATTCAATTTGTATACGCCTTTGCGTACAGCGCGCATCAACTCAGATTCTGCAGTCTTAAAAGCTGCAGCAGCCTGTTCTTTATTTCCGCTCAAAATAGCAGCTTCAACTTTTTTAACAAAAGTACGAACGCGACTTCTGCGTGCGCCATTGATGATGCTTCTTTTATTGTTGCGGATAATTCTGGTTTTTGCCGATTTATGATTGGCCATTTTTTTCTTCCATTTTCTCAAAAAAAGTTACAAACAAATTTTTAAATGTAATGCTTTATAAACTCTAAGTGCTTAGCAAGTCAACAACATTTTTTGCAAAAAGCTCATTTAACCGGCTTTTTTCGCGATTTTGTTCAGGTTTTCGCGAAATTCTTCCGTATTAATGCTGAGGCGGCAACTTTTGTTCTCCATTTCTAAGGCATTTTGGAGTCCCATGTTCTCCGCTTGCTTAATGGCTTCTTTGGCCTGACATACCGCCTGATATGGCAGTGTGGCGATTCTTGTTGCTACTCTCAAGGCTTCGGCGTCAAGGTCTTGCAGTGCCACCGTGCGGCTGATAAGACCGGCCAAAGCAGCCTCTTCGGCAGAAATTGCCTTGCCGGTCAAAATGGCCTCCATGGTTTTGGCTTTGCCAATGCGTTTTGCCAGCTTGGAACAGCCGCCGAATGCCGGAATTATGCCGATACTGACTTCCGGATAGCCAAACTGCGCGGAGTCTGCCGCCAAGATAATATCGCAGGCCAGAGCCAAATCGCAGCCGATTCCCAAGGCGTATCCCGAGACTTCGGCAATCATCGGTTTGGCGCAATCAGCAATTTTCTTAAACTCATCCTGCCAGGCTTTAAGGGCAAAACTCTGCATGGCGGTTTCTTGTCCCAGCTCGTTCAAATCGATTCCCGCTGCAAAAAACTTGTCGCTTCCTTTCAGGATAATAACTCTTATGTTGTCGTCGTATTCCCATGTCTGCACTTGATAGGAAATATCATTTAGCATTTCCAGATTGACGGCATTCATAACTTCCGGACGGTTAAAGGTAATAATTCCGGTGTTATTGTTTACTTCTGTTAAAATATTAGTGGTTTCTTCCATTTGTCGATTCCCTAGATTTTGCTTTTTACGGTTACGCGGACATTTAGCGGTTTTTCGGATTCTTTGCTGATTTCAATAATCTCACCTTCGCGCTCAAAGACAAGCGTGTTGCCCCGCATTCCTTGATATATCCAGCCCATTTGCGGCAGAGTTGATTTGTAAAAATCCCGTACTTTCCTAAATTTTACGGATTCGCCGGTTAGGGTTGCCTCAACCAAACGGCTTTCTTCATTGCCGAAAGAGATATTTTCGTTGCTCTGTTGATGCAGCCCCTCCATAATCGGCACATCTTCCAACCCTTCAATAAAGGTTGCTTGCGCGTTAAAACTGAACAACAGTACTGATAAAAACAACAAAATTTTCATTTTCCTTATCCTATTTCTGTTTTTGCGGGCAATAAAAAGTTGATCTTCCGCCCTGAACGATTTTGCAAATGCCGCTTTGGCAGGTGCAGTCCGGACATTTCTGTCCTTCTTTGCCATAAACTTTATGCTGGTTTTGAAAATACCCCAAACTTCCGTCGGTTTTTTTGTAATCATGCAGGGTGGAACCGCCGGCCTCTATTGCGCGCATCAAAATTTTTTGTGTTGCCGCAATGATATTTTGGCATTCCTCTTTGCTGACTTTGTTTGCCGGACGCAACGGAGAAATTGCCGTGTCATACAGTATCTCGGAGGCATAGATATTGCCGATTCCCACAATAATGCTTTGATCTAGCAAAGCCAGTTTAATCGCAATTTTTTTCTTTTTAAGCTTATCCGACAGGTATTCGGAATTTAGATTCGGATCAAAAGGCTCGATTCCCAAATCGGCAAACAAATGGAAATCTTGCAACTCCTGAGTCGGCGCATAGGTAAAAAGCCCAAAACGCCGCGGATCATTATAAACCATATATCCTTTATCGGTTTCTATAATTATATGGTCATGCTTGCCCAAGGGCTCAGGCAATTGGTTGCAGATGGTTACTTTTCCACTCATGCCCATGTGCCAAATCAGGCTCAATCCGTTATCTAGATTAATAATGATATATTTAGCGCGGCGCAAGTAGCCGATAATTTTTGCGCTGGAGGCTTTCTGCGCAATATCTGCCGGCACCGGTTCGCGCAGTTTGCTCTGCCGCACGGAAACGCTGCGGATTTTGCAACAGCCAATAGACTTAGCAATTCCGTTTTTTATTGTTTCGACTTCCGGTAGTTCGGGCATGACATCCTCGGCTAAAAATTCTTTATGCGCAAACATTATAAATAAATTTTGAGATATTACAATTTATAAAAGCAGGTCGGCGGAAAAGTTTGCCGATTTTTGCGTTGCCCTTTGCTGACAATTGGATTATATTTAGCCGATTCTTTAAATGGAGCCTTAACGTGATACGCAAAACCGCCAAACGCCGCAGCAAATATTTTGCCCCGCAGAACGAGCATCCCGCCCGTTGTTGCGATCACCCCGGCTGTCAAGAAAAAGGCGAATATCGCGCTCCCAAAGACCGCAAACTTAAAGAATACTACTGGTTTTGCCTCAAACATGTTCAGGAGTATAATGCCAAATGGAATTATTATGACGGCGAGGATGTTGAGGAAGAAGAGCGCAAAGCGCAACGCCGCCGCTTTAGATTCGGCTCCAAAGTAAAATACAATTTCGGTTTTGACATTAATGGTAATTTTGAGTTTTTTGATGATTACAGCCCTGATTATTCCATTATCAATGAGGCGCGTTTTACCAAAGATGAGCGCACTTGTTTAGAGATTATGGAGCTGGATATAAATGAAGTCACGGTTGATAATCTAAAAAAACAATACAAAAAGATGGTGAAAAAATATCACCCTGATGTGAACCCCGATAACAAGGAGGCAGAAGAAAAATTCAAAATTCTTTCTACCGCCTATAAAAGCCTGTTAAACAAATTGGGCTGCTGATTCTATTCTCTAAAAATATCTTTGGCCGAAAGGTTGGTGCGGGGAGATGCATCAATTTTAGATTTGATTTCCTTGCTCTTTTTCGGTGCTCTTTCTTTGCTTTTTTGCACCATTTTATTAACTTCTTTTTTGTTTTTGCGGCCGGATTTTTTCAAAATCATTTCCGCTATTTTGGTGTCATCAGTGCTCTTTTCGCCGGCATCAATAAGCTCGTCTACTTTCATCTTTTCCAGAGCCTTAAGCTGCGATTCGTCAGAGGCCAGAGCCATTTTACGGATTCGATTAATACCCCGCAGCATTGTAATGGTTTCCGCTTTTGAAAGTTTGCGCACGCCCTTTTTGGTTTTCAAAGCCAATTCTTCACTCAAAACTTTTTCCAGCGAGCCGCTGATTTGGGTGGCGTCATTGGCATTTTGTCCGGCCACTTTTTTATTCAGTCCCTTTAAGCCGGATTCTCTGGCCAGTTTATCAGCTATTGCCACAGCCTCCAGTCTTCCGGCTGTTTGTTGCATTTTTTGCTGTTTCAGGGTGTTGTTTTGCTGTTGCAGCTGTTTCTTTTCGTCTTCATACAATGCGTTCAGCAAAGAATTGTTCAAGTCATGAGGAATCCCATCATAAAAATCTTCATCCTCATCTTCGTCATATACTTCTTTAATTTTTTTGCGGATTTTTTTCAGCCCTTTCGGCAAATCAGACGGGCGCGGTGCACTGTCAAAGGCTACGGCTTTTTTTTCAGTAGCCTCGTATTTTAGGGCTTTTTTAACATCTGTTTTGCGGGTAAGCTTTTCTGTTGCTCCAAAACCTTTGTTTTTTTTCCATTCAATATTTAAGCTGGATGCATCTTCTTCCATTTATAACTCCGCAATCAAAGGCTCTGATGCCATAACAATTTATATAGTGGCACAGAAAATTTCGCTTGTCAAATAATGTCAGTTTTCTGATAGCTTATCATCAGTGAACCGTCAGACAGATTCTTGGTGGCAACATCTAGATTAATTTGATCGTTTCTGTTCAAAATAAAACTTTTGGTAGTCATCGAAAGAATGTGTCCGGTAATTTCTTTTTTTAACTCGCTCCAATTTTCCTGATCATCAAAAAACTTATGTTGGGAATCCAGTAGTTCATCAAGCCCCGGTTCTTGTCTCAAAAAGCTTTCTGATGCATTCCATAGTTTTATATAGGCGCTGTTATAAAAGTTCAAACGCCCATTAGTCCCAAAGATTAACACCGCGTCAAACAAATTGTTCAGCATCTCTTTTTGCACACAGAGCAACGCGTTATAGGCGCTGGTGGTGGCCAAACGATCGGTTATGTCCTCATAGGCAAATATCAGTCCGCCGGTTGGGTAGGCGGCACGCAGGCGGTGCAGCGTTTTCCCGTTTGGCAAGTGCAACATATCTTTTTGCGGTTCTATGATTTGTGAAAATTTTTTTTGCTCGTCATTCTTAAACATCACATAATCCGGAACCTCCGGCAACAGACGCTTTTCTCTTATTGTGTCCAAAAAGGTCGCATAAGACGGATTTCTGTCAAACCAAGATTCTTCCAGCTGCCAGAGCGCGGCAAAAGCATGATTATGAAAAGCCAGCTTAAGATGTTGGTCAAACACGGCAAACGCGGTGCCCAGAGTTCCCAAAATTTCTAATTGAGCGTTTTGGTGCAGTTTGAGGTTACGCTTGAGCTCGTCTAACTCACTGGTGTCAATCAGCGTACCGGCAGTATAAATTTTATCCAAACTTTCTTCGGCATGGAACGGAGTTTCTATAGCCTCCATAACCACTCGTTCGCCGTTTTGAATAATGCTTATGGTTGCCTTGCGGCTTTTGTTGGCAGCATGGGCGGCTTTGGCCAGATTCTCCGAAGCGCTTTCGCCGCTGATGGCATTAATTTCCGTTCCGTTGCGCAAGGCGGTTTCCCGATTGGGCTCGCCGGCCAGTTCGGCAAATTTCTTATTACAGTTAATAATTTTGAGCTTGTCGTTGCGCAACCAAACCGGAAAAGGCAGGTTATCCAGCATATCTTGCAATTGAGAATATCTGGCCGATGTATCTGTCTTGGCTTTTTCCAGAGAAGATATTTTGTTGGTTTCAAAACTGACATCTCTAAACCAAATCATATCACAATAAATATTGCCGTCTGCTCCATTAATACGGCTGCCGACCAGACGCAAAAATTTGTTGGCGGTTTTGAGCATAAATTCATCATCAAAAGAAGCCCCTTCATCTCTGAGCATACTCACGTATTTTTGAATTTTTTTAATATCGTCTTTATAAAAGTTTTTTAAGATATCGTCAAAAGAGGACTTGGTCCCTTCTGCCAGATTCATAATTACGGCCAGTCGCCGTGAACATCTTTCCACAATATTGCGGCGCGGATCATTAACTTTTTGGTCGGGGTAGATAAAGGCAAAATATCCATCGCGAGAAGCATAAAGTGTTTCGGCATAGCGTTCGCGGTCTCGATTCAAAAAGTAGTTTTTTTGCCGAAGCTTTAAGATTCTCAACAATTCAAACAGTATCACTGCCGCCATAATTGCCGCGATTGCTCCCAGCGCATACCAAAATTCTGGTGCGGCATAGTACATATCGCTTATCAGTGTCCAGTCAATCATTTGTGCCTTTGTCTCTAAAAACGGTTGTTTGTTTGTGAATTTTAGTATATAAAAACCATTAATTAAACCTAAATTTTAAATTAAGTGGAAAAGATGTATATATTGGCTTTTGATACAACGGCAGCTGCCTGTTCAATTGTTTTGCTCCAAGATGGCAAGGTCTTGTCCCGCTATCATGAGATTATGGATTTTGGTCAGGCAGAGGTTCTGATTCCGCAAATTCAAAAAATGCTCGTGGCGCAAAACCTCAAATTTTCAGATATAAATTTGTTGCTGGTTTGCGTTGGTCCGGGGTCTTTCACCGGCGTGCGCTCCTCAATCTCAGCTGCCCGCACATTTCCGCTGGCTTGTCCGAACTTGGCCTTGGACGGGGTTTCGGCGTTTGATGCCTATGTGTTGGGGCTGGATGAAGACGAGCGCGCAGATATTAATGCCGTAATTATTGAAACCAAGCGCGAGGATTTTTATATCCAGTTGTTTGACAAAGAACTGAATCGGCTGACACCGCCTCAGGCTTTGGCTTATGATGACATTTTGCCGCTGCTCCGTAATAAAAAAGTTTCCTTAATTGGCGATGGAGTTGAACGATTCCTAAACCGCCCTAGCGGATTGAGCCTGCATTGCATTAAAATGCCCGAGAATTTGGATATTGATTTGTTGGTAAAGGCCGGCTTAAAACACTATCAAAACAAGCGGTTGGATTATCCAAAACCTCTGTACTTGCGCGCGCCGGATGTTTCTGCTCCCAAAAACTAGAAGCTCAAACCTTGAGCGGCTCCGCGCCCCAGTAGTTTAAGAACTGTAGATTGAATTTCATCTTGATGATGAGATTCGATAATTTCGATAATCTCAATTTCCTGTTTATCCAAACGGCGGTTGATTCCCAATGCATCATAATACTGCTTGCTGCTGTTGTATAGTTTGGCGGCTTGCAGGCTGTTTCCTTGCGCATACAAATACTGAGAAAAGTTTTTACTGGCATTGGCGACTTCTCGAGCATTAATCTCGCCGTCAGCCATATTCAAAACATTTTGATAGGCCCATATGGCTTTGCTGACACTGTCTGTTCTGGCATACATATCACCAAGCCGGCTCCATGCCGATACATTGCGCGGCTGCAATTCTATTGCCAGTTCAAAAGAACCGGTTGCCAGCATAACATCATTGATGGCTGCCAAATTGCCGAATACCACTGCCTGACGCGATACTTCCTGATATATTGCATCTCTTTTGTTTTCGTTTCCGATAGCGGAGGCTTTGTCAATATTTGCGTCCATCAAAGCCTCAATCATTGCCAGAGCCAGAGTAGTGTCACCCTCAGCAATATGATAGAGCGCATCTTCGTCTTTAGGCAGTTGAGATGCGTTTGCCAATTTGGCAAATTCCTGATTTCGGCACATTGCGGTAAAGGATTTGATTGTTTCTATCAATTGCAATACGTCATCTTCTGAACTCATGTTATGATTGCGGAACATAACGGTTTGCGCAATTTTCAGATCATCAACTCCGCGTCCCAGCATATCTATAATCAATCCCATCAACTCATTCAGCTGGCGGTTGCTTTGTTTGTATGACAAAATATCCGGCCTCATCTGCAAATTTTGCGCTTGAGCATTTTGATTATAGGTTTGTCCTATTTTCCAATCCAAATCAATTATGGATTCTTTTTCCGGTATTTGCGATATATTGTTCCGGTCTCTTTTCTTTTTGTTTTTTTCTTTTTTTTGTTTTTTAGATTCGGCAAGGCGCTTTTTTTCGTTGTCTTGCTCGGCAGTGTCACGCTCAAACCGTGCCATATCCAGCTCTTTTTGCAATTCTTTTTCCAACTCGCGCTCGCGTTCTTGCTCTTCAATTATCTTGTTGAGGCGAGCTTGGTCTTCTTCATCAAAAAATTCTTCATCATCTACCTGCTCCGGCGCTTTATTTTCCGGTTCGTTGCGCAAAAAAGCGATAATGGCCTTGATATAGATAAGAATGATGAGGAACAAAAACATTAACAACGCCAAAATCATTAAGATTATTGACGCCATACGCAAATTATCTATTCCCGACAGATAGTGGTCAACAACATTAGACAGCATACCGAGCTTATCGGAAACGCTTTCGATAATATCAAAAGATGAAAATATGTTTATCAGTTTTTCATACATACTTTTCAGACCATTTACAAAATACAATTTAAGCTATACTATGTCAAGGAAATACTATAAAAGCCAAATGGTTAATAAAACATAAGAGAAATAAAATAATATGGGATATTTGTCACAAAAGAAAAAACACGCCCGCGAGAGCCGTTTTTTGTATGCCGCAACAATAATTTTCTGTTTGCTTACGCTTTTTTTGTTTCTGCCGGAAAATTTTTTGGGAATTAAGAACTGGCTGTTTCAGATATACCTGATTCTTTTATTGGTGTTTGCCTATGCGCTGTTTATCGGGCGTTTTTTATATGCCGGACTAATGGCTTTTTTATTGGTGCTCAATTACTTTTTGATTGCCTCGTCGGCGCATTTGTTCTTCAATGCCGGAGTCAAACCGGAGCATGAACTTGAATTATCCTATGCTCCGGAAAGCGTTTTGGAAATATCTGCTCCGGAGATTAGAATTTTGCGCCGCGGACATTTGGTGTTGGGCGAAAAAAATATTGCTCCGTTTGTTGCTGTTGAGCAAGATGCTCATGAGCTCACTATAATCAGGGTATATTTGCGCAAACTCTCTGCCAAAAAACGCCGAATTGCCTTGCAACAATTGCATCATTTTATTTCCGAGCAAGATAATCCGGTTGTGTTGTATGGTGATTTTGGGGTTCCTGCTTGGTCGCAAGAACTGGAAAGTTTTATGGAAGACACACGGCTGGAAGTCAAAAACCGCCTGCTGTTTACCGATAAGGGCAAACGCTACAACTTCCTGCGCGCACCGGGATTCTATGTTTTATCGTTTCAAAATATTGGTATAAACGATTTATCGGTAAAATTGCCGGAGAACAAAAAATCCTATCCGCTGATAAATATCCGCCTCGGATATTATTAGTTTAATCGTTGCTTGAGCATTTTTGCCAGATTTTCTGCTCCGGCGTCTTGCGCACATTTGATTGCCATTTCCCGATTCTTGTCGCCGGTGTCTTTGTTTCCGCGGCGATAAGAGGTTAGTGCAATGTTGGCATAGTCTATAGCGGCTCCATACCACCGTTCGTTTTGCAACTCTGCGCTCAACGATTGCTGAAAGATTCCTTCTGCCCGCCGCAAATCTCCTTGCCGCAGATAAATTATTCCCAGCAGGTTATAGGCGTTGGCAATATGAAAACAGCTCTTGCAAGACTTGTCTTCGTCAATGATTTTGCGCAGGCGTTTTTCGGCCGCCGCAGTTTTGGCGGTTTCAAAATCAATTTGCGCCAATAACAACTCCATTTCCAATGTTGCCGGCCGATTGTCTGTCTGCTCATAGAGTTTATGAGCTGCCGCGGCTTTGCTTGCTGCTTTTTTCCATTGCGCCAGACCAAATGCGATTTGCGCCTCAATATCAAGGCTCATTGCTTGCCCTCGTGCGTCATTCAAATCCCTAAATATCTTTTCAGCTTTGGCGGCGGTTTTTGCCGCTTTTTGCGGCTCGTTGTTTATCAAATCAGTCAAAGCCTGCTGATTTAAAATCTCGGCGTATCCGTTCATATCTTTGGCATATTGGAACAGATTTTGCGCTTTTCCAAAATAATCGTATGCCTCGGCAAAGCGTTCCTGCATAACCATCAGCATACCCAAATGCCCGTAAGCCTCAGCCTGCTTGGCGTTGGCTCCGATAGCGGCAAATATTTCCGCCGCAGTGCGGAGCATAAAATCAGCGGTATCAGTAACTGCGCTCACCCGATAAATTGTGCCGCTCAGCAAGTATGTCTGCGCTTCTTCATACAGCATGTTGTGCTTTTGAAAGAATTTTGCCGCGTCAGTTGCTTTTTGCGAGGCGCTGAGCAAATCTCCCTCTAGCAGCGCCAAACAAGATTGTATATAGTTGGTTCGGGCTTTTTCCATTTTATTGCGCGGCGAGATTAATTCAATAATTTTTGCCGCCTCTGCTGTCCTGATATCCAACAGAGCTTTTTCGGCTTTTTGCAACAGGGAGGCAACTTTCTTCTCTTGTCCTTTGATTGCTTTTATTTCATCAGCCGTTTCTTTATCCAGTTGCCGCAACAATAAATTCAGTTTTCCGTTTTTTAGCTCGGCAAACAGAGGTTGCAATTGCTTTTTTGAAAGCTTATTAAGCGCCTTTGCCGCCTTGCCGACACTAAGGCTGGAGTACCACAGATTTTTGTTCTGTTCCCTAAGCAGATTACGCTCCAAAATTTTTTGAATAGCCAGTTCCCGCAGTTTTTTATTGTAGTGCAGCAACAGAACCAAAGGCAGGATTATAATTGCCGCGATAAATGCCAAATATTCCATAAATTTTGCGTTTCTTTACTCAATGTTAGCTTTTAACAAATTATTATACAGCATAGCATATCTGTAAATCTAATCTATAGGAATTTTTTATTATGAGCATTACCAGACTGAAATCCAAAGAGCTTTACACCAAATGTGATCCTCAAAAGTTCAAGTTTTCTACCACTGCCGAGCTGGAAGAAAGGCTTTCGGCTCTGGGGCAGGATAGGGCTCTCAGCGCGGTGGAAATCGGTATTAATATTCAGTCTAAAGGCTATAATCTGTTTTGTTTGGGGCCGGAGGGAACCGGCAAAACCAGTCTGGTAAAACGAGTGCTGGTAGAAGAGGCCAAAAAGCGCCCCGCTCCTGAAGATTGGGCTTATGTTTATAATTTTGATGAACCCTACAAACCGCACGCCATCAGCTTTCCGGCCGGTACGGCAGCTGAATTTGCCAAAGATATCGATAAACTTATCGAAACTTTTTCTTCGGTAATCCCGACAATTTTGGAAAGCGATGAATATAAAGCCAGCTTGAGCATTATTAATGAAAAATATAAGCAGTACAAAGAAAAATATATCAAAATGCTGCAGAAAAAGGCCAAGGGTAAAAGCGTATCATTGCTTCATATGCCTGTAGGGCTGGTTGTAGCTCCGGTTAAAAACGGCGAGGTCTTGAGTCCGGAGGCCTTTGAGGAGCTGCCGGAAGACGAGAAGAAGAAACTGATTGAAGACCTCAATCAGATGCAAGAGGAAATTGAAAATACCGCGCAAGATATGCCGCAATGGGAAGAAAAACAGCGTAAAGAGAGCAATGATTTGCGCGAAAAATTTCTTAAAATCGCAGTTAAAAAACCTATTGACGAGCTGCATACCAAATATAAAGGACACCGTTGCGCCAATGAATTTTTGAAGAGCATTCAAAAATATATAGTAGCTAATGTAGATGATTTTTTGCCGGCGCCGGAAACTCCGGTAACTGCCAACCCAGACGGTGGCAACGATGATCCGCTCAGCGCCTTGTTCTCTAAGTTCAAACAACCGGAAGAAGATAAGTATGCCAAATTTAAGGTTAATGTAGTGGTTAAAAATGATCCTGAAGCCGGTGCTCCGATTGTCCACTTGGATCACCCGACACAAGGTAATTTGGTTGGCCGAGTAGAGCGCATTCAACAATACGGCGCTTTGCTTACTGACTTTACTTTAATTAAAGCCGGTGCTTTGCACAACGCCAACGGCGGATTCTTGCTGATAGATGCTCGCAAACTGCTGATTCAACCTTATGCATGGGATTCGCTCAAACGTGCTCTGGCTTCCAAAACTATTAAGATAGAAGCTCCGAGCGAAGAAACCACTTTTACAACCATCTCGCTTGATCCGGAGCCGATTCCTTTGAATGTGAAGGTAATTTTGACTGGTGATGAAGATTTGTATGATATGCTCTCGGAGCGTGATCCGGATTTTTCGGATTTCTTCAAAGTTGAGGCAGATTTCGGCGTTTTGATGGATAGAACTCCGCAAAATGAAATTGAGTACGCTAAATTAATCGGTTCATTGTCCAAAAAGAAAAGACTGCGCTCGCTCAATAAACAGGCGGTGGCCAAAGTTATTGAATATTCATCCCGTTTGGCGGAGAGCTCAGAAAAACTGACTGCTCATATTGCCTCTATTGGCGATTTGCTGCGCGAGGCTGATTATTGGGCACGCAAATCCAAGGCTAACCAAATTGGCAAAAACCATATTGAGCAAGCTATTGAGGCTCAAATCTATCGTTCTGATCGTATCAAACAAGCAATGCAGGAGCAAATCGACAAGGGAACGATTCTGATTGATGTCGAGGGTGCAAAAGTCGGGCAGATTAATGGCCTTGTAGTTTATAACTTCTCACGCAACAGTTTTGGTAAACCTGCTCGTATTACTGCGCAGGCTCGTATAGGTAAGGGCGAATTTATCAATGTTGAGCGCGAGATAGATATGAGTGGTCCGATTCATTCTAAGGGCGTCTTGATTTTGGAGAGTCTGATTGCCAACCGCTTTGCCAAGTATACGCCGTTGTCGCTTTCGGCTTCAATTGTGTTTGAGCAGTCATACGGCGGCGTGGACGGCGATAGCGCCTCTTCAACAGAGTATTATTGCCTGATTTCAGCCATTACCGGCTTGCCGATTAAACAGAGCATTGCCGTGACCGGATCCATCAACCAGTTTGGAGAGATTCAGCCGATTGGCGGCGTCAATGAAAAGATAGAAGGATTCTTTGATGTTTGTTCTCACCACGGGTTGACCGGCGAGCACGGTGTTATTATCCCGCGGACAAATGTTAAGGATTTGATGTTGCGTGAGGATGTGCTAAAGGCTGTGGACGAGGGACTGTTTCATGTTTGGGCGGTTGATACCGTGGACGATGGTATTGAAATTCTTACCGGAGTCAAAGCCGGTGCGATGGATAAACATGGACACTATCCTAAAGGTAGTGTCAATCGTCAGGTTCAAGAAAGTTTGGATTATTACTACAAACAATATGCCAAATACGCCAAAGAAACCCACGGCTGTATGTAATCTGATTGACATCGTAAATCTCAAGACCGCTCAACGGAGCGGTCTTTTTTATGTGTGTTCAAAAGCAATATCTAATAAAAAAGCCGCCCACAAGGACGGCTTTACAGTGCTTTTAAATCTTTTTAGCGTACAAAAATCTGAACTTCAGAAGAAGATCCTGTTCCTGCCTTGCCGGAAAGATTGATTCTATCTGCGCTTACGCCCATGTCAATCATATCCTGAAAGATTTGAGTTGCGTGATTTTTAGCAACTGCAGAAGATCCTGTAGCCGGACTTACCGCAACAACATCAAAAATCACATTGGGCTTTTTGGATTGAGCATTAGCAACAGCCTGTTTCAAACCATCCTTGTACTTAACATCGGCTTTATTAAACTTTGCCACAAACAACGGAGAGCCGCTGCTGGCAGAAGCGCTTGCACTAAAACGAGCGGTGTTATTGGTATAACCCATCGGAACATTGTTTACGCCATAACTGCCGACTTTGATTGCGGAACTAAGACCGACAATAGTGTCATTGGCAGTATTAATATATTGCTTCTGACGGGTGATGTCGCTGTTTACTTCATTCAGCAAGCTGTTCATCAAAACAGAAGTCTGGCTGGCCTCATTTTCCAACACGTGCAATTGGCGGTGGTCTTCATCAACCGCGCCAGAGATTGTGTAGGCAGCGCGAATGGCATCAACCAAATAATCAGTATTGGCGGTGTCTGCCGCAACCTTGCCTGCCAACTGGGTCAGAGCGTTGGTATTGGCGTTCATAACCTGAATGTTGTTTTGTGCGGTTTCCAACATTGTAAACATCTGCGGGTTACCGGGGGTGGTGCCAACCTGAAGTTTAGCTTCAATCATGCCGGTAACTTTGTGATACTGCAGAGCATTGTTAATAACTGAAGAGCGAATTTGCTGCAGTTGAGCGTTGTTAGCCTTGATTGATGATTGCAACTGAGTAAGCTCACCGCGGAAAGTAGCAACCTTTTGTCCGACAAAAGTTCCGGTATTGCTACCCTCAGAAATTTTTACCGGTTCAAAATTGGTAGAGCCTAATGCCGGCAGAGCAACCTCGTCGGCGGCATCAACAGACACGGCCTCTTCCTGTTCATCAGAGCCGAACAAAGACGGGAACAATGCATCGGATGAATAAGCGCACCCGCTGAGAACAAACATTGCAGCCATCGACAGATATGTTTTAATTGCAGATTTTGACATTGAATAAAGCACCTTTTATTAAAAAATACATACACTTAAGCTTTTTACACCATAAACAGTTTTTGTAAAGGAATTTTTATCAAAAACTGGGTGAAAAGCATAAAGATTCTTTGCTGGTTTGGAGTTTATCTGCAAATAGATTAAAATTCTTTTAAATTATTTTAAAATTTTGCTTGCAATTAAAATATAACTGCTGTAATAACACTAACTGTCAAGACGATGCGCCCGTAGCTCAATTGGATAGAGCATCTGACTACGGATCAGAAGGTTGTGAGTTCGAATCCCGCCGGGCGCGCCATTAAAAAACCCTCCCTCGTGGAGGGTTTTTTAATGGCGGTGCATCGTCTGGGATAAGAACTCACAAAAGTGAGTTTGGGCTGAACAAATAGGCAGACGGGAGTATGCCGGTCAGCGTAGCTGAATTTGTGAAGCAGGCGTAGAGAGCTTGCGAACGGAGCCAATCCCGCCGTTGCCGAAAGGCAAACAAGGTTGGCACAACCCTCCCTCGTGGAGGTTTTTTTAATGGCGGTGCATCGTCTGGGATAAGAACTCACAAAAGTGAGTTTGGGCTGAACAAATAGGCAGACGGGAGTATGCCGGTCAGCGTAGCTGAATTTGTGAAGCAGGCGTAGAGAGCTTGCGAACGGAGCCAATCCCGCCGTTGCCGAAAGGCAAACAAGGTTGGCACAACCCTCCCTCGTGGAGGTTTTTTTAATGGCGGTGTATCGTCTGGGATAAGAACTCACAAAAGTGAATTTGGGCTGAACAAATAGCGGTTCATCATCAAAGTTGGGGCGGAGTAAAAAATTACGCCTTTTGCCTGCGTTAGAACAGACAAACAGCCTTAATTTAAGCCACAAACAAATCTTTAATCTTATCAAAGAAACTTTTTGCTTCCGGCTGACAAGAGGCATCATTGCTGATAGCGCGGAATTCTTCCAACAGCTCTCTTTCTTTGGCAGAGAGGTTAACCGGTGTTTCCACCCGAAGTTTTACAAACAAGTCGCCACGACCTTTGGAGCGTAGCATAGTCATTCCTTGACCTTTAACCTTTACAATTTGATCATTCTGCGAGCCCGCCTCTATGCTAAGCCCAAGCTTTTGCCCATCAATTGAAGGAATTTCTATTTTGCCGCCCAGCGCTGCGCAACACATAGAGATTGGCACTCTGGTATAAAGATTAGCGCCATCGCGAGTATACAGCTTGTGCTCCTTTACACTAACAAATACATACAAATCACCATTTTCGCCGCCGCGAATACCTGCGGTGCCGCCACTGGGGATGCGCATGCGGGTGTTGTCTTCGATTCCCGCCGGAATTTTAACTTTTATAGTCTTGTCCTGATGGATAGCTCCTGCGCCTTTGCATTTTACACAAGGTTCGCTGACCAAATGCCCGCTACCATGGCAATGGGGACAAGCTTGTTCCACAACAAAAAAGCCTTTTTGCATACGGACGCGACCGGTTCCTTTGCAGAACTGACAAATCGGAGCTTCTTTTCCGTCTTTGGTGCCGTGTCCGTGGCATTCTTCACAAGTTACGGTTGAGGGTATTGTAATTTCTTTTTCCACTCCGCTGAAAGCTTCCTCAAGGCTGATTTCCAAATTATAGCGTACGTCATCACCGGATTGAGCATAATTATTGGCGCCGCTCTGAGCACCACCGCCCATAAAGTCGGAGAACACTTGTGAAAATATATCCGAAAATCCACCGGCTCCAAAATTAAATTCAAATCCGCCAAAAGGATTCCCGCCGGCTCCGCCCATGCCGCCGGCAAAAGCCTGATGTCCGTAGCGATCATAGGCCGCACGCTTCTGCTCGTCTTTCAAGACTTCGTATGCTTCGTTAATTTCCTTAAACTTGGCTTCGGCCTCTTTGTTTCCGGGGTTGCGGTCTGGATGATATTGCATCGCCAAACGGCGGAAAGACTTTTTGATTTCGTCTCCGCTGGCGGTTTTGGAAACTTCCAAAATTTCATAGTAGTCTTTTTCTGTCATTTTGTCTTACTTCTTTTTAGCTCAGTTTAAGGACTATGTAGAGCTTTTTATGACAAAAAGCAAGCATTTAAGAAAAAAAATACCGATTCGCCGCCGTTTTTATCTGTTTGACAAAAACTATTGCTGTTTTTGTCAAACAGTGTTAAACTAAAATTAAATTATGACACATATACTTTCCCCAAAGGAGATAAGCTATGGCAAGATTTACCCAAGAACAGATAGAAGAGATAAAAAACAGCGAAGAATTTAAGCAATATCTCGAAATGGCTGGAGAAGATGAAACTAATTTGGCTTTGACTCATTATTTGCAAAATGCTCGGAACGAAGCTTTTTGGGCAAATCAATTTTTAAGAAGGGAACAGAACGAAGCAAACGAAGCCCAAGATAACAATCAAATGCCTAGAGAATATTCTGCTGCCGATATAGATCGTTATTTGAAATATCAGGAAGAATACCTGAATCGAACAGATGATACTCCCAATGCGGATGGCAAAACCGCATTTGAGCTTATCCATGAAAACGGGCAAAACGACTTGCGGGCATTTATTGCCGGAACATTGACAATTAATCCCGATGCCTACGAAAAAATGGAAGAATTTATACGTGTTTTTGCAGGGGATTACAAAGATGAAGATATGGTTAAGCTTAGATCCGAAGCAATTGACAAATTAAATTCGCTCAAGGCAGAGAGGGAAAAAAATAAAGGAGAGGCGACTTCACAGCTTCTGAATTCCGTGAGCGATGATGAGCAACAGCAAGAGAAACCGGACGAGCAAAATGCTTGGGACGAAGTTTTTGGTGCGGATAATTTTTCAAATCAGGACCAGAACGAAACGAGCGATGCCCGAGTGAATGATGTCCAAGAAAACAGTATACAAGATAACGCTCAAATTACAGATGAGCCGGACACAAAAGAATTTGACTCTGACAAGTGGCGTGAACGTAGCCTGAATTCAGATGCCAATGAGTTCATAATGGATAAGGCCAAACTTCAAGCTTTGTTGAGTATGGGGATTATTAATCAAGAAATTTATGATGCCGCAATTAAAAATCCGTTAGCCGCAATAGAAAAATTGCAGGAAAAACTCCCGCTTGACGATAAAAAACAGATTGAGTTTGAAAACGCTTTAAGTGAAGAACTGCTTAATACTCCTGAATTATTTACATTTATGCCTCCATACCTGTTGGCTAAGGAATATACAAAATACAACGAGCAGGCAAAAGAAAACTTAAAGCAGGATCCGAACGCTGATATTTCGGTTTTGCAAGAGAAAATTTCAAAATTAGCCGAGAGAATTGATACTCTAAGTCTAGATATGCGTGACCATCGGAATTTGTTTTATTCTGATATTACAAACATCGGTGACACTTATAATGGCTATATGGAAATGTTCGCAGCCAGAGAGAAATATTTAGATGATTCGGAACACTCTGCTGAAATTAAAAGAGCAATATCTGATGACCGCGCAACCTTAACGGAAATCATTGAAGATTATGATCAGACTTGGAATTTGCAGGACGTTAAAGAATCTGATGCGGATAAGTTAAACAAGAGATTTAATGAAGTTTCAGTGGCCTTAGAAAAAACAGTTCTTGATAAAGAAACACTCAAACTGGTAAGCAATTTTAAATTTTTTGATGAAAAAGGCGAAATAGAGCCTCAGTTTATTGATAAAAATGGTAATAAAAAACATACCTATGATGAAGGCGATGAAATCATCAAAGGTGGAAAACTTGAGACGATTATCCGTATTGCTCGACAAAATATTCTGATGAATCAAATTGGTGCGGATAATGAGATTTCAGTTGACTCACTCAACGAAAGTTTAAAAGAAGAGGTTCCTACAGTCCTTTATGCTGCTCATGTTGCCGCGGAAACCGAAAAAGGCATTAAAGAAAACCCTAAACAGTTTACGGATAAAGCTTATCTCAACAAATTTAAGGAAGATTTGAGCAATCCTGAAAAGCCAATGGGAGTTTCGGCAACTGCATATGAAGCGACAATTGATAATCTTGTAAATAGTGTTGGCGCCTATGCTACTCGTCTGGGTAGCAAAATTGGCAAAGACAAACCTGTTGTCACAAAAGTTTTTGAGCCGCTAAAAGATATTGATAAAAGAGCCGGTGATCGCACGACAGGGACTGTCGATAAACGCAAGGTTCGTATCCAACAACTGAAACGGGTTGCTAAAGGCGCTGCTTCAGCTTTCTTGGTTTCTGGCGCGATTACTGTTGCCGGTGCAGCGGTTGCCGCAGATGCTTCAATGACAGCGGCTACATTAGGAATGAACAAATACGCCGGTATGGCAGTTGGTTCCGCCTTGGCTGTCGGTATGACAATTTATCAAATCCGCCGTTGGCGTAAAGATCGTAAGGCTCATGGTGAAAAGACCGGATTTTTAGCTATGCTTAAAGACCGTCGTTTACGCCAAACCATAGAAACAACCGCACTAGGATGTGCTGCTCTGGGTTTTGCAGTTACCGGAAACCCTGGTGTTGCCCAATGTTTAGGTTATGGTGCAATGGCTGTTGGTACCACTAATAGTGTTATAAGCTCTTATCAAGATGTTAAGAAAGCCGAACTTAGCGGGTGGGAAGCTTTTGGTTGGGCTACCCTGCAAGCTGTTGCGACTGTTGGCGGTGGTTTGGCCGGAAGATACACTGCCAATGCCGGTATAGATGCCTTTAACAAGGCCAATCCTGAAAACGAAATCTTTCAGCATAAAGAGACGACAGTACATACAACGGTTAAAGAAACAATAGTTTATAAAACCGAAGCTATTGAAAATGCTCATAAAATCTTGAATTATTGGTATAAGGATAATCCTGATTTGCTGCAACAGCGCATTGATTCCATCAACAGCTATAATGAAATTAACGGAACCAATATCAATCCGGAGCGTTATTTGCTGGCAGCTCACGATGCTGGAGCATTAAGTGCTGATAACAATCTGTTGCATGTTCAAGGTGGCGCTGATGTTGCAACTGGTGCAAATCATAAAGTTCTCGGAATTGGTTGGAGCAATGAAACAGGTGTTTCTCAAGACACGGTTAAAAGTCTTGCGAACAGTATATCTGGCGATGGGGTTAATATTACGCCAGAGTCTTTGAAAGCCTTTGGGCGTATAGATCAATATATTGATGTGAACAACCATGTAGGACATGTTCAAGGGGCGCCATATCAAAATGATGGTGTTCTTGGTTATGATAGTAAAGTAGGCGCTGATGGCAAAGTTGAAGTTGCTGCAGATGGCGATCGTTATACTACTTATGCGAATCATGGTGGAGCAACCGAGGTACAGAAAACAACTCATGATACAATCACATCTAGAATGGTGCGCAATGAGTCTGATCTTGGTCTCGGTATGGTTGGTGTATTGGGTAGCATAACCCGAAAAACTAAAAAACTTAAAGATCGCATAGGGGCTTTGGCTGATAAACTGTTTAGCCAAAAGGAAAATAAAATAATTGTCAATCCAGAACATGATGTCCAGGTCGTTGTTCCTGAACATGATGTTAAAAAAGTTGAAAGGCAAGAAGATAATTCTCAAGATTTGTTAAATAAGGAATATAAAATTGTCCATGGTATAGAACCAAAACCAGCTGAGCAGGTACGTTATCGTGCGCTTGTTCAAAAAGAGTGGGAAACAGAAGGTAAGGCAGCAGATTTTTCGAAATATCTTGAAAAACGCATGACTACTTTTGAAAATGAAATTGGAAATATCATGGCACCACAAGAAGATAATCACCAAGGTATAGTTGACAAACCTGAAACCAAAGCAATAATAAATCAAGCTCGAGAACGCATGTGGAAACTCCCGCAGGGGGACAAAGGAACAGCCGATGAGACCTTAATAACATTCCAAAAAAAATATGTCTTAAAGAAATTGTCCAATGACGGCGTAAGAGATGCCACTCTGAGCTCTGAAAAATTTGATCCGAAGAAGGGGGTAGTAGGGAAAGTTAGACATAATCCTAATGCAAGGTAAATAAAGTCACTATAAAAAGAGCTTCTGAAATCTCAGAAGCTCTTTTTGAGTGGCTCTAGCCAAAGTTGCTACTTAACTTCTTCAAAGTCAGCGTCAACGACTTTGTCGTCGCCGGCCGGCTGTTCAGCGCTGCCCTGAGCTCCGGTATCAGCACCTTGCGCGGCACCATTAGCCTGAGCTGCTTCAGCTTGAGCTTTGTACATCGCCTCGCCAAGTTTCATAGACGCCTGCATCAAAGCTTCGGTCTTTTCTTTGATAGAGGGCAAGTCTTCGGTTTCCAAAGCGGTCTTCAAAGCGTTTACCGCCTCTTCAATCTGACCTTTTTCTGCGGCAGATACTTTGTCGCCGTGCTCTTTCAAGGTTTTTTCGGTAGAGTGTACCAAAGATTCACCCTGATTTTTAGCTTCTACCAACTCTTTTTTCTTTTTGTCGGCTTCAGCATTAGCCTCGGCGTCTTTAACCATTTTTTCAATATCTGCATCAGACAAACCGCCGCTTGCCTGAATACGAATAGCTTGCTCTTTGTTGGTCGCCTTATCTTTTGCCGATACATTAACAATGCCGTTGGCATCAATATCAAAGGTTACTTCAATCTGCGGCATACCGCGCGGTGCAGGCGGAATACCAACCAAATCAAACTGACCAAGCAGCTTGTTGTCGGCAGCCATTTCTCGTTCACCCTGAAATACACGAATGGTAACAGCGGTCTGCCCGTCTTCGGCAGTAGAAAATACCTGAGATTTACGGGTCGGAATAGTGGTGTTGCGGTCAATCAGACGAGTGAACACACCGCCCAAAGTCTCAATACCCAAAGACAGCGGGGTAACATCAAGCAACAATACATCTTTAACATCGCCCATCAAAACACCGCCTTGAATAGCTGCGCCGACAGCAACAACTTCATCAGGGTTAACGCCTTTGTGTGGCTCTTTGCCGAAAATCTCTTTAACTTTTTCCTGAACCTTGGGCATACGAGTCATACCGCCGACCAAAATAACTTCGCTGATATCAGAAGGACTTACGCCGGCATCGGCCATGGCCTTTTTGCAAGGCTCAACAGTCTGATCAATCAAATCTTCAACCAAAGATTCTAATTTGGCGCGGGTCAACTTGATGTTCAGGTGTTTCGGACCGGTTGCGTCTGCGGTAATAAACGGCAGATTGATTTCTGTCTGAGTAGTAGAAGATAATTCAATCTTAGCTTTTTCGGCCGCTTCTTTCAAACGCTGCAGAGCCAAACGATCATTCTTCAAATCAATGCCGGATTCTTTCTTAAACTCATCTGTCAGATAAGTAACCAAACGCTGGTCAAAATCTTCACCGCCCAAGAAAGTGTTACCGTTAGTAGATTTTACTTCAAATACGCCGTCGCCGATTTCCAAAATAGAAATATCGAAGGTACCGCCGCCGAGGTCATAAACCGCGATTGTGCCGTTGGCTTTTTTATCCATACCATAGGCCAAGGCTGCGGCAGTCGGCTCATTGATGATACGCAATACGTCCAAACCGGCAATCTTACCGGCGTCTTTAGTAGCCTGACGCTGTGAGTCGTTAAAGTAAGCCGGTACCGTAATAACCGCTTTTTCAATTTTTTCGCCCAGATAGCTTTCGGCATATTCTTTAATCTTCTGCAAAACAATCGCCGAAATCTGCGACGGAGCATATTTCTGTCCTTTTACTTCAACCCAAGCATCGCCATTGTCGCCATCAACAATCTTAAAAGGAACCAATGCTTTGTCTTTTGATACTTCCGAAGAATCAAAACGACGACCGATTAAACGTTTAATCGCAAACAGAGTGTTTTCCGGATTGGTTACGGCCTGACGTTTTGCCGGAAAACCGACCAAACGCTCGGTATCTGTAAAAGCAACCATAGAAGGGGTTGTGCGTGCGCCTTCGGAGTTTTCCAAAACTTTTGGCTCGCCGCCTTCCATAACGGCAAAGCAGGAGTTTGTCGTACCTAAGTCAATACCTAAAACTTTATTGCTCATAATCTTTCTTCCTTTGTTAATCTTAAATTTTTCGCTTCATCTGTAAGCTTATATAGGGACGAAAAATTACCGATGCAAGATTGTGGCAAAAAAAGTTTAAAATTTTTGCGCAGTTTTTATTGCAAATTGCTAATAGGTGCCTTTGCTGTTGATTTCATAACCATTGTTGCCGTCCACCATTGAGTTGGCAAAGGCAAAGTCTGTGGAGTTTATAGAGTGGATTCTGTATAAAGTCTCTCCTTGTTCTACCGGATCTCCGACTTTTTTGAGCAGGTCAAGTCCTGCGCCGGGGTATTGTGAGGCTCCGGCCAAAACTCCGATACGATTAATGCGCTGGTTGTCAATGCTTTCTACCACGCCGTTTTGAGTGGCGACAATGTCTCTGGTCAGATGTCCCAACTGCGGTTGCGGAGCTTTTCCCTGAGAATATATCATTTTGTTGATTGCCTCCAGAGCTCGCCCTGAAGTCAAAATTTCTTTAGCTACCGCATAGCCTTGTCCGCCGCGCAATTTGGGATCAAATTCCAAGATTCTTCCGGCCAAAAATAAGGACTTCTCCAACAAATCTTGCGGTGCATCAGGCTTATTGCGCAGCACCTTCATAACATCGCGGGCTTCCAGTACGGCGCCAATTCCGTTGCCGATAGGTTCACTTCCGTCTGTGATTACCGCGTCAATCTCCAAAGAGAGCATATCGCCGACATATTCTACCAGCTTGCGCAACCTCATTGCCTCATTGGTTGACTTAATTCGTGAATTTGGTCCTACCGGAATATCCAGTACCAAATGCGTGACGCCTGCCGCCAGTTTTATTGCCAGTATTGATGCTGCCAAATGTTGCAATTGGAGCAAGCCCAAATGCCGTTCAACCGCTGAAACAATTTTGCTGGCTTCGGCAATAGGCAGAGTATTGTAGTTGGCAATTGCCGCTCGATTCTCTCTGACTAAAGACTTAAATTTTGCCTCATCAATATCCACATTGGCCAACACAGCAAAAGTATCTGCCACGCCTGCGCAAGAAGTTAGAGAGTGTGAGGCGGTTTTGGGCATTGGCAATCCATACGCGGCGACAATTGCGGCGATTATAATATCGGTTTTGTTTCCGGGAACACCGCCAAAACAATGAAAATCAACCACAATATTTTCATCGTCCCACCGCATTGCGTCGTCACCAATTAAGGATTCTGTCAGAGCCAAAACTTCAGGAGCCGTCATAAACGAACCTGATGCCACCAAAAAAGAAGCAATATCCATGTTGGAATAGCGATGGGAGACAATGTCGTTTACAATAGCGGCATATTCTCCGGCGCTTAAGATATTACCCGCAACTTTGCGTTTGATAGAAATCAAGCTTGGGGCAGTCGGTGCCAGTGTTAAGGATATATTGGCTCCTTCCGGCAGGTTAATCATCTCAAAGGCTTCGGTGTTCAGCCCCAGTTCTGTCGGTTTTACCAGCTTAGGATCATCGGTAACCTGCAAGAACGCATAAACCGGCTTCATTCCGCCATGGATTTCCACCTTGGTCAAGGTTTGAATATCGTCAACTTTGTAGGCTGTGCAGTCGCGATGGATATAGGCAATGTTTTCATTAAAAGAGGCGACTGCAATATGTTTAAGATTCAGCATCTTGGTTCCTTACCGGTATAGTGGGAAATATTACACAAAAATTTTACACCGATACAGGTTAACATAAAGCTAAAATTTATTCGATTCCCGCCAGCGTACACACAAAGCTGTGTTTTTGCGGAGAGCAGGCATAGGCTCCGACCTTAGCCTCATCACCGAGGTGCGGCAATCCGCACATTCGCAGCAGAAAAAAATCTTCTCCGTCAACCGAGGCAAAAAGCAAAAAATCTTTGCCGCGCCGCTGCAGACGCAGCCAAAGGTTTTGCGGCAACTCTGCCAACGGATATATCGCCCAGTCGGAAATACCATTGATCGTGACGACCGAACCCAGTTGCGGGTGCCGCAAATCAGTTGTCAAAAGTCCGGTCTTAATCCAATTTAGACTGTCAATTCTAAGCATTATCCCGCATTGATCAGAAGACACAATATCTGCAAAGCGCCACTTTAACGTCAACGTAAAGTCACCGTTTTTGCGGGTAAAGAAAAAATGTCCGTTGTCTTTGTGAATATTGTGATGGAGACTTTGCCAAAAATCAGTTTCCGGCTCGGTCTCCACCGTCATCCCATCTTCTCCGAAACTCACATCGGCAGGCTCGTTATACCAACTAAAGTCTTTCAGTGAGTCCAGCAGCATCAGAAGTTCCTTATATTTTCGTCGGGCATTTGGCGCAGAGCATCTTCCAGACAACTATTGTGCTCTTTGGGTGCCACAATCTTAAGCGATATAATTTGGTCGCCGTTCTTAATTCCCTTGCCCTTTAGACGCAGTTTTTCTCCGCTTGAAGCGTATGCCGGAATATTGACCGCAACTTTGCCGCTGATGGTAGGCACTGTTACTTTGGCTCCCAAAATAGCCTCTTTGACTGAAATTGGCAGTTCCATAACCACATTGTTTCCTTCAAGACTAAAGTAAGGATGCTTGTCAACATTTAGGGTAATCAGAACATCACCGGCGCTGCCGCCGTTAGGGCTGGGCTGCCCCAAACCTTTCAGGCGCAAAGTCTGCCCGTCGGTTGTGCCGGCCGGAATTTTAACGCTGATGTTTTTACCATTGAGGTTAACGGTTTTTTCATCTCCTCTGGCAGCAGACAAAAAGTCTATACGCATGGTGTAGTTAATGTCTTCACCTCTGCGCGGACGTCTTGCCGATGCGCCGAAACCGCCCTGATATCCGCCGGCTCTGCCGCCGGTAAATTGTGAAAATATGTCATCGCCAAAGATTGAAGAAAAGTCAAAATCTCCGCCGCCGGTACTGCTGCGGTAGTATGTTCCGCCTTGTCCGAACGGGTTGCCCTGTCCAAACGGGTTGCCTTCATATGAGCCACCGCCAAATCCTGCACCAAAGCCGGTTGGCTTGCCATCGGCGTCAATCTCGTTATTGTCATATTTTTTGCGTTTTTCTTTGTCACCCAATATGTCGTATGCGCAAGACACTTCTTTAAATTTATCGGCCGCGTCTTTGTCATCTTTGTTCAAATCGGGGTGGTATTTGCGGGCAAGCTTACGATATGCCGACTTAATTTCCGCATCGGAGGCATCTTTGCTCACCCCTAAAACATGGTACAAATTTTTGTTCATCTCTTTTGCTCTTGGTTAAAATCTCTCTTATTTATATGCTATATAGGAAGAAAGATTGGCCATTGCAAGCGCGTTTAAGGTTAAAATTCCTCTAGTCTTTGGCAGACAAAAGTGGCTCTCCGAGAGTTGTCCGGACGGGTAATAATCTCGTACAAAGAGGCTTGTTTGCCACCTCTGTCCTGACAATAAATTGCCGCAATCGGCGCAATCTCGTCAATACGAATATCTTTGTACTCGTATGTTACAAAGTTTGGTGATTTGGCAATAACTCTGGTATGGGCGGCAATGCGGTTATATTCCGGCTGCTCGATAATCATAGTTTCCGGCTCGGCTGCGCAGGCGCCCGCCAAAAGGACGAGGATTCCGGTCAGCAGTTTTTTCATTAGTTAATCTCCTGAACTTTTGCCGCGCTTTTGCGGGAAGAAGAATTTTGTATGCTCGGAGTATCAATCAAAGACAAACCTTCAACTGCTTCCCCTTTTTGGGCAATAACCTTACTGCGCAAATCTTTAATGCGCTGCGCGGCGGCTGAATAGTCATATTTTTCACTCTTCATGGCGACATTCTCCTTGCGTTTTACCCTATTTTACCATCTTTTCCTTAATCAATGTTTAATCAAGCTCGTTATAAATATCTTTTCCGGCTTTAACCAAGATATTGTAAACGCGTCTGTTGGTGGAGTTCTTGGTGCGGGAGTTTTGCAGTTTGTCAAGCATACGCTTCAGCTTGCGGTTAAAGTTCTGATTTTCGCGCAGGCGCTCAATTGAATTTATATTTTCTTCATCGTCAATTTTATAATTCACCACTGCCTTCAGCGTGGCAATATATTTTGCATCATTCTGAGCAGCAAATTGTGCGGCGGCAGGTTTGCTCAGCAATACAGCCGCCATCAGAGTCAGAAACACAAATCTCATGTGCGCTATCTCCATAAAAAGATTGTTTTACTGTATATAAAATATATACTAGCTGCATCATAAAATTTTTACCACGCAATTTTGAAAGTTATCAGTCATGAAAAAAATCTGGGCTTTGTTTGATAATCGTATGGGCAGCGTCGGACAGGCCAAAGGCGTTTTGCTGGCGCTGGGAAATGCTGTGGAAACAGAAGAAAAATCAATAGTATATACGCCGTTGGCCAAATTGCCGAACTGCCTTAAGGGGCGATCGCTGCTGGGAGTGGATTTGCAACATAGCTCTCCGTTGCAGGCTCCGTGGCCGGACATGGTGCTTTCCATCAGCCGCCGCACCGCTCCGATTGCCCGCTGGATTAAGAAACAGTCCGCTGGCAAAACCAAAATTATCCAACTGATGTACCCCGGCTCCTGCGGGCTGAAGGACATGGATTTAATTATTGTCTCTGAGCACGACGCCACCAAATGCAAAAACGGCAATTTTCTTTTTATTACCGGATGTCCGCACCGTGTTTCGGAGCAGACAATTGCCGAGGCTAAGCAAAAATGGACGCCGGTGTTTGCCGATCTGCCCAAACCGTGGATATCTGTGTTGGTCGGCGGCGCCATCAAAGGGCACCCTTTTAGTTTGGAAAACGCCCGACTTTTCGGGCAAGAGGTTAAACGGCTGGTTGCGCAAACCGGCGGTTCAATCCTGATTACCTCCTCCCGTCGCACCGGCGCTGAGGCTGAGGCCGCTATTATGCAAGAGCTGAAGGACATACCGGCTTATACTTATTTGTGGGGCGAAAAGAAAGAGAACCCGATTATGGGCTTCTATGCCTGCGCAGATAAAATCATTGCCACCGGAGATTCGGTTTCCATGGTTAGTGAATCTTGCGGGTCTGGCAATCCGGTTTTGGTGTTTGAGGGCAAAAACTGGCTCACTGCCAAACATCATCGCTTTGTCGAATCTTTATACAAAGGCGGCTATGCCATATCTCTTGAAAACGCTGAAGCCTTAAATTTTAAGCCTAGACAGTGTCTCAATCCGGCACGGACAATCGCTGCCGCAATCTTAAAACTCGGGTAAGAAGAACTCATCTGTCGGATTCTGTTCGGCGGCAAACGTTTGTTCCAGCGGGCTGGTTTTTCTGGTTGCCACCAAACGCTGAAACATTCCGCCGAAATATAGGCTCTTGCGCCAGATAAAATCGGTCTTATCTTTGGCATAGGTCTCAATTCCGCGATCCCATAGTTTTTCGGCAAATGGGTGGTGCAGGCGGTTATACATGCGCACAACATAGCGCAGTGGGTGCCAATAAGAAGGTGCATGATAATCAATAAACACCACACTACCCCCCGGTTTGACAGCCTTTAGAGCATTGTTTATCACTTTAGCTTTTGATGCTGATGGCAGCTCTTGCAGCAACATAAAGCAAAGCACAGTGTCATAAGGGGTTTCCACCTGAAAATTTGTGGCATCTTGCTCCAAGATATTCAGCGCCGGATAAATCATGCCGTATTTTTCTTTGTTGCGGGATATTTGCAGACCGTTGATGTCAAAGATATCATATTGTCCATAGGCTCCCACCCGTTGAGCAACCTGATCAATCTCGTCGCCGAACACTAGTCCCAGCTGCAAGACGCTTTGGTTGATTTTTATGCCATGCAACGCCGCCTCTACCAGCTTGTCATACTGAAAAAACGTCCGCAGATTAGCCGATAGTCTTGAATCCATGGCTGTGCTCTTATCAAGATTGTTGTATATGTCACCATATATTATTCTGCTGTAGGCAGGAAGGTTGGAGTTTTCTTCTGTTTCAGTCATATTATGGCTCCATTTGTAAAAATATTATGCCGACATCACCGGTACTTTGCTCGTAGTTCTGGCGGCAAAGTTCTATTTTTTTGTCTAGTCCGTCAAATCGGCGTTTGAGAATTTTATCTTCTATCTGTTGGCAGATAAGGGCAAACCCATCCATTCCAAACACTTTGCTAGAGGAGCGCCAGTTGTGGAATATCTGGCGGCGTGCCTCCCAATCCGTATTGTCCATATTTTGCCAGTTTTGCGCTGATTGCGTCAGATACTCCTGCCACAAAAAACGCATTTTCTCTGCTCCGAATACATTTTTATACTCATTCAGACGTCTGGTGTTAATTTTATTTTTTTGCATTGATTAGTCCCAATTTGGCCGCCTCAACAACCGCTCCGGTTCGATTATAGACATTGAGCAGTTTCAAAATGGCGGTAACATGCAGTTTTACGGTTCCTTCAGTCAAACCGAGCTCAAAAGCAATCTGCTTGTTTGATTTGCCCTGAGAAATCAGCCGAATAACATCTATTTGCCGCGGTGAAAGAATTTTAATTTTTTCGCTGGAATCTTGTGTTTCCGGAATTTTTTCCACTTGTTTAAGCATATCAAACTCATTGTCTTCCGTATCGCGCAGCAATTCCGGCGGAATATACACGCCGCCCGACATTACCAAACTTATGGCGCTCATAATCACCGCGTTGCTGGAACTTTTGGGAATATATCCGGCGGCTCCGATTTCAATAGTCTTTTGCACAATCTCTTTATTGAACACGGCCGATAAAATAATAATCGGGGTATCTGGCAGTGTTTCGTGAATTTTTTTTATTGCCTCCAGCCAATTTGCCCCCGGCATAGCCAAATCTGTTAGCACCAGATTAAAATCCGACTGTTTGGCCAAAACGGCAAAAATATCTGTGTAGCTTTTAGCCATCACCAATTCCAGTGACTGATCATAATCATGCAGAATCAGCTCCAAGCCCTTAAGAAATAATTCGTGGTCATCAGCAATTAAAAACTTCATTCTTTACTCCTTCCAATCGCCGGCAACGGCCTGCCAGACAGCCAACGCTGCTGCCGCTGCGGTTTCGGCTCTCAAGATTCTCGGCCCCAGCGATACCGGTTTAACAAACTTGCTCTTGTACAAAATATCTGCCTCTTTATCAGAAAATCCGCCTTCCGGCCCAATAAGCAACGCTGCCGAACCTTGCGGCTCAAAGGCGTCAGCACAAGGTCTGCCTTGACCGCGCTCGTCCATAAAATACAACTTACGTCTGCAGTCCCAGTTGTTGAGCAAGGTCTCAAGCTTTATCGCCGGCGCCAGTTCCGGAATATCCAGACGTTCGCATTGCTCGGCGGCCTCAATAATTTGCGCCTGAATCCGGTCGGCGCGGATTTTGTCGGTTATTGCATAATCGGTTATAACCGGTACCAATCTGGCCGCTCCGAGCTCGACTGCTTTTTCAATCAAAAAATCAGTGCGGTCTTTTTTCAAGGGAGCAAAAAGCAACCAGATATCCGGCATCGGCTTTGGCTGCCGTAGCAGTTTAATGATTTTGAGGGTGGTTTGCTTTTTGTTGGCGTTAACAATTTCTGCGGCAAATTCGCCATCAGTACCATTAAAACAGATTATTTTGTCACCGTTTTTCAGCCGCATAACATTGCACAGATAGTGTGATGCCTCTTCGGCAATCTGCACATCTAGCCCTTCCTCAAGCCGGTTGTCAACAAATATACGGATTTTAGCCTGATTTTTCATTCCTGCACCCACAAACGCAAAATGCGGCTTTGTTTAACGGTTTGGTTTTTGGTATCTATATTGTCTATAAACACATTTTCCTTTCCGCCTTTTTTCAGTTGCAATTTCCAAATCCGCCGGTTTTTATCTTTTTGGCTGTCTATGATATCCGCACATTTGGTGTCCATTACCCATTTTGTTCCTTCTTCTTCCGGCAAAATCACAAAAAATGTCTGTTTGATCTTGCCCTGTACATTTTGCGCCGTAGTTTTGCAAAAGTTTATATATAGTTTTTGGGCTCCATTTTTCGACAGCAGTTTTTCGGCAATTGTTTGATAATCAATCGGAGTGTCATCGACAATTATCGGCGCAGGGTTGTTTTTCTCAGGCTTTGCCGGAGCCGGATGGACGTAATCTCGAGCAATGTTGTTATAGCTGAAGGCATCATTTAATGACTGCACAGAGAATGCAGCGCTTTCAGAAGTTGAAAATGCCAATGCCATAAAAGAGAGAATCAAAAGTTTATACATAAGCGCTTGTTCTCCTCACGTTTTTAAAAATCTTTGGCATAACCATTAAATTATCTTTCTTATCTTTAGTTTATAGATTAACTTAACATCAGAAAGTAAAATTTTTATTACACTTAAACAATATTCCTCGGGATTGGATATGATTATCACAATAGATGGTCCGGCTTCAGCCGGAAAAGGCACTCTGGCCGATAAACTTTCGCGCAAATACGGCATGGCTTATTTTGACACAGGCATGGTGTATCGGGCAGTAGGGTTGCAGATGGTATTGGACGGACAGCCGCTTGATGATGAGACAACTGCCGAAAAAGTAGCCCAAGCCCTAACTTTCCCCAAAATGATTGAACTTTCTCACCATCAGGATTTTCGTTCAGATATTGGCGGTCGTTCTGCCTCCGTGGTTGCGGCTATGCCATCGGTTCGCCGCGCTTTGCTTAAAATGCAGCAGGATTTTGCGCTTAATCCGGTGTTTGCCGATGGATCAAAGGCCAACGGCGCCATTTATGACGGGCGCGATACCGGTACTGTAGTTTGTCCAGATGCGGATATTAAACTGTTTGTGACTGCCTCGCCGGAGGTTAGGGCGGAGCGCCGCTACAAAGAGTTTTTGCAAAAAGGGCTCAATAAGACTTATGAAGAGGTTTTGGCGCAGATTAAGGAACGCGATGAACGCGATTCTAATCGCTCTGCCGCCCCATTAAAACCGGCGGCTGATGCAGTTATCTTTGATACCTCCGAATACAATGCCGAGCAGGTGTTTGAAAAAGTCTGCTCTCTCATTGATAAAAAGCTTGAAAAATAAATATTTTAGGTTATAAAAGAACCACTCTTTGGCAATAGGGTGCGCTATTGCCATCGGTATTCTTAACCTCGCACAAGTCCGCCTCGTTTCTTATCTGGAGGAATGGCATTTTTGAAATAATACTTAATGATTAATACTGATATCAAAATCCCTGAAAACAACGAAAATTTTGAAGCTTTGCTGAATGAACAGTTCGGCGACAAAGGTATTGTCGGCTCGGTTGTTAAGGGTACCATTATTAAATTGTCTGATGACTTTGCCACTGTTGATGTCGGCCTCAAGTCAGAGGGCCGCATTCCTCTGCGCGAGTTTGGCCAAAACGCCGAACTCAAGGCTGGTGATCAGGTAGAAGTTTATGTTGACCGCTATGAAGACAAAGATGGCAACATTGTTCTCTCTCGCGAAAAAGCCCGCCGTGAAGAAGCCTGGCAAGATCTTGAGAAGTGTCTCAATTCCGGTGAGCGTGTTAACGGCGTTATCTTTGGCCGCGTTAAAGGTGGTTTCACTGTTGACCTCAACGGTGCAATTGCATTCTTGCCCGGTTCTCAGATTGATATCCGCCCGATTCGCGATATCACCCCGTTGATGGGTATCACTCAACCTTTCCAGATTTTGAAAATGGACAAGGTAAGAGGCAACATCGTTGTTTCTCGCCGTGTTGTTCTGGAAGAAACTCGTGCCGAAGCTCGTGCCGAGCTCATCAATGACCTCAAAGAAGGTTCTATCCTTGAGGGCGTTGTTAAAAACATTACCGATTACGGCGCATTTATTGATTTGGGTGGTGTTGACGGTTTGTTGCACGTTACCGATATTTCTTGGAAACGCATTAATCATCCGGCTGAAGTTTTGTCTGTTGGCCAGACTGTTAAAGTTCAGGTTATCAAATTCAACGAAGACAACCAGAGAATTTCTTTGGGTATGAAACAGCTTGAATCTGACCCGTGGCAGAGCGTTGCCGACAAATACAAAGTTGGCGAAATTTACACCGGTAAAGTTACCAACATCACTGATTACGGTGCTTTTGTTGAACTCGAAGACGGTATTGAAGGTTTGGTTCACGTTTCTGAAATGAGCTGGACTCGCAAGAACGTACACCCGGGTAAGATTGTATCTACCTCTCAAGAAGTTCAGGTTAAAGTTCTGGAAGTTGATGCTGACAAACGTCGTATCTCTTTGGGCATTAAACAGTGCACTCCTAATCCGTGGGCTGCTTATGTAGAAGAGCATCCGGTTGGATCAATCATCGAAGGCAAAATCAAGAATATTACCGAATTTGGTTTGTTTGTTGGTTTGTCTGATGAGATTGATGGTATGATTCACCTGTCTGATATTTCTTGGGACAAGTCTGGCGAAGAAGCTGTTAAGGACTACACCAAAGGTCAGGAAATTCAGGCCAAAATCATTGACGTTGATGTTGAAAAAGAGCGCATCAGCCTTGGTATTAAACAGTTGACCGAAAACACCACCGGCGCAGCTCTTGAAGCTTTCAAGAAGGGCGATGTTGTTAAGGCTACTGTTGTCAGCGCTGATGACAAAGGCGTAAACGTTGAAGTTAACGGTGTATCTGCATACATCAAGAAAGCTGATTTGTCTAAAGACAAAAACGCTCAGACCCCTGAGACCTTCAAAGAGGGCGATGTTCTTGAGGCTAAAGTCACCACTGTTGACAAGAAAAACAACAAGCTGAACCTTTCAGTAAAAGCTCTGGAAATCGAAGAAGAGAAGAAAGCTCTGGAAGAGTACACCAACTCTGACAGTGGCAACTCTGCTCTCGGCGATGCTCTGGGCGCTGCTCTGAAAAAGAACGCTTAGTCGTTTTTGGTAAACAAAACACCCCGCTTGCTAAGACATGCGGGGTGTTTTTTTTGCGCGCTCTTTTCTATGTGCTGAATTTATAATAAAGATGCAATTTCTGCTTGCAATATATCAATGCCGATTCTTTTTTCGGAGCTTGTTGCCAGAACCACAGAATATGCTGCCGCATGCTTTCCGACCTCTGTTTGCAAATCAGACTTAACCTTTTGCAACGCCGCCGCACTTATCTTGTCTGCCTTAGTCAATACCAGCTGATACGTCACCGCCGCCTTGTCCAACAATTCCATGATTTCCCGATCAGATTTTTTGATGCCGTGTCGTGAATCAATCAGCACAAAAACCCGCTTAAGGTTAACACGTCCTTGCAAATAAGCAAAAATAACTTTTTGCCACTGTCGAACCGTACTTTCCGGAGCCTCCGCATAACCATAGCCCGGAAGGTCTACGATATGTATTTTGTCTGCCAGATTAAAGTAATTCAGCTGTTGAGTGCGCCCAGGGGTGTTAGAGGTTTTTGCCAAGCCTTTTTTGCCGGTAACTGCGTTTATAAGGCTTGACTTTCCGACATTGGAGCGTCCGGCAAAAGCAATCTCCGGCCACTCAGTCAACGGTAGTTGTTCCAACTTTGCCACCCCGAGCACAAATTCACATTTGCCGGCAAATAATTTGCGTGCGACCTCAATTTGCTCAGCGCTAAATTCCGGTTGCTCAAAGGTCATTAGTTAACTCCGACTTTTTTCATAATAACTTTTTGCTGAATGATTGACAATATATTGCTCAAAGCCCAGTAGATAACCAATCCTGAGGCAAAATGCCCAAGCATAAACATAAATACCAGCGGCATCAGTGCAAACATTCTGGCTTGATCTTTATTAGTCGGGGCCGGATTTAATTTTTGCTGAATATACATGGTGATTCCCATGATAATCGGCCAAATGCCAATATCCAAAAAGCTCGGAACCGGCAAATGGGTAATCACCGACAATGTCAGCGGATCCGGAGCTGACAAATCTTTAATCCAACCGATGAACGGAGCATGACGGATTTCAATGGCGATATTCAAAACCTTGTAGAGAGAGAAAAATACCGGAATTTGGATTAACATCGGCAGACAGCCGGATGCCGGATTAATTTTCTCTTTTTTGTAAAGGTTCATCATTTCTGCCTGCAGTTTCATTTTGTCGTCTTTATATTTGTTCTGCAGATCTTGAATCTTCGGCTGAACCTTTTTCATTTTAGACATGCTCTCATAAGACTTATTGGCAATCGGAAACATCGCCAGACGCAGCAGAGCGGCAAACAGCAATATTGCCCAGCCCATGTTGCCGATAATCCGATAGAAAAAGTCCAAGATATAGAAGAATGGTTTGGTCAAAAAGTAATACCAGCCAAAATCTACCGCCAAATCAAATTTTTCAATATGATGTTGTTTAGTGTAGGCATCAAGCAGGCTGATTTCTTTAGCGCCGGCAAAGAACTTGCTGCCGGATGTGCCGACAGTACCATTGGCGATGTTAATTCCTTGCCCGACAAAGTCTGTCTGATAAGTATCTTTTCCGGTTTCCGAAAATTTTACACGGCTCTGAGAATTGTTGTCTAGTATCAGCGCGCTCAACCAGTAGTGATCAGAAAAACCTGCCCAGCCTCCGGTTGATGTGAACTCTTCTTTTTTATCCTTTTTTAGGCTGCTGAACTTGATTTCTTTCAGAGTTGAATCCAGCACGCCGGCAACCCCTTCATGCACAACGCGGGCATTGCCGTCAGCTTCAGGAGATTCTCGGTTAATCAAGGCATAGGGATAGAGAGTAATATCTTTACCGCTGTTGTTTTCAACAATTTGCTCAATGCTGAAGAGGTAGTTATCATCAACCGAAATCTTACGAACAAACTTCAAGCCCTGACCATTGTTCCATTCCAAAATAATCGGAGTTTGCGGAGTAAGCTTGTTGCCCTTAAGCTGCCAAATGGTGTTCTCATTGGGTAGTTTTAGAGAGTTATCTGTGCCGAGCCAACCAAATTCAGCATAATAAGGAGCGACAGTGCCGGCCGGAGAAAACAAATTTACATCAGCGCTGTTTTCAGCCAAAGTTTGTTTGTAGCGAGTGAGATTCAGCTCGTCAAAACGAGCGCCTTTGAGCCGAATTGAGCCACTAATTGCACGGTTGCTTATCTGCACGCGTTTGTCAGATTTCAAAACCTCTGCCATCGGCAGGTCAATCTTTTCCGGAGCCGAAGCGGCTTCAACGTTTTTGACTTCTATTTGCTCGACTGCAACAGTTTCTTCAACCGCCTGCTGTTGCTTAGGAAACAGCCAGTTGGTAGCCAAAATCACAACCAGTGACAGCACAATGGCAATATACAGGCTTTTAGTCTCTTCTCTCATAAACCGAAAACTCCTTGTCCTTCAATCTTATAACTTGCTTATATGTAGTATACTTTCTTTGCTAAGGCAAGCACTTAAATCATTTTTCTGATTTTTTGGGTGGTACCGGATCATATCCTTTTCCGCCCCACGGATGACATCGCAAAATTCGCCGGATTCCAAGGTAGGAGCCTTTAATCACGCCATGAATCTGCACCGCCTGAACAAAATATTCCGAGCAGCTTGGTTTGTAGCGGCATACATTGGGCAGCCACGGTGAAATGCAATTTTGATAAAATTTAATTAACCCGATGATTAGAAACTTCATTTTTTTCGTTTCTCTGATTTTCAATATCGCGCAGAGCTTTTATCATATCTGACTTGAGCTTAATAAAGTCAACCTCTGCCGTGTTGTATCTTCCAATCAGAACATAATCCATGCCGGACAAAGCATTGTCAGCAAAGCACTCTGCAGCTGCCGCACGTAATCGGCGTTTTACCAGATTGCGAATATGCGCTTTGCCCAGTTTTTTGGTGGCAGTAAAACCCAGATAACAACCATCTCCCAACACCGGTTTTGCAGGAGTGGATAAACTTTGAGCCGCCTGCAGAATCAAACTCGGAGTAACCGATTTGAGTCCTCTGGCGGCTCTGACGAAATCTTTTCTTTTCTTTAAGATAAGAACTTTCATCTCTTAGGCCGAAAGTTTTTTACGGCCTTTTGCTCTACGTGCAGACAAAACCTTGCGTCCGCCGGCGGTAGCCATGCGGGTGCGGAATCCATGACGACGAGCTCTTACCAATTTACTCGGCTGATAGGTACGTTTCATATTTTTTCTCCGGTTAGTCAGGCTGTTAGCCTGTTATTTGTTTTATTTAAAGTTCCACCACGGAACTCTCGGACATTTGGTTTATAACCGCAAAAGCCTTTGCTGTCAACCTAAAAATTACAAACAATTTCCGCCCCTTAGGATTGCTTCTGCGGCTTGAGTGTAGCTCCCGTCCGCTTCGTGTATTATCAATTCCGGCGCAATTGAGAGAGGAGCGCGGGAGTCTTTTTTGGCGCGGACAATTATTCGTTTGGCATCAAGCCCGACTTTTGAATAGAATGGAAAAATACGAATTTCTCCCATACGGCCCGAAAACGACGCTAAAATTTCCGCCAACGCTTCGGTGCGGTTTATCATATACAAATAGCCTTGCGGACGTACCATCTTGATACAGAGATTAACCCAATCGTTTAAGTTGCCATGACTAAAAGTATGAGCTGTTGCTTTGCCTGATCTGGGAGATGTCGGCATTGAGTTTTCAAAATAAGGTGGGTTGCTCACCACATGAGCAAATGAGCAAAACGGCAGTGGGCGCTCAAAAATATCTCTATTTATATATTTTAGTTTTGCAAAACCGTTGGCTTGAGCGCTTTTGTTGGCCAATTCTGCTAACTCCGCTTGGATTTCTACTCCGGTTATCTCATTTTCTCTAAATCTGTCGGCAATACACAGACTTATGGCGCCGGTACCGGATCCGATGTCTAAAATATTATCATCTGGGCGCACGTTCTTTACTGCGGCGGCCAAAAGTACCGCGTCTATTGCCGCCCGATATCCGTCATTGGGTTGAAAAATTTTTATTCGCTTGTCTAATAAATAATCTTCGCTATAGTCAACCATAAACTTGCTCCTTTGCGAGCATTGTACTCAAAAATAAAAAAAATACAACGGAGAAGACATTGAGTTTCTTGGAAATATGGTTTTTAGCTTTGGCATTGTCGGTAGATGCCTTTGTTGTTGCTTTTTCTTATGGCTTGGTTATCAAAAAGAAAAAAGGCAAATCCGCTTTGCAAATAGCCGCGTCAACCGGTTTGGGGCAATTTATAATGCCGGTTTTAGGCTGGTATGGTGCCCGCACGATTTATCATCAGATAGAGCAGATTGATCACTGGATAGCTTTTTTTGTATTTTTGATGTTGGGACTCAAGGTTATCAGCGATTCTCTGCGTAGTGACGAGTGCTCAAATAAATTAAACAAAACCTTGTCCTTAAAGGTGTTGTTTATGATTGGTGTGGCCACGTCTATAGATGCCTTTGTCAGTGGCTCCATGCTTTACTTTGTTCAGGTGCCGATTTGGAGCTCGGCGTCATTAATCGGTATCACCACTTTTGTGTGCGCAAACATCGGGTTTAATTTTTGTCGTATCTTTAAGAAGTTTCCTACTCAATGGTTGGAAATTTCTTCAGGCATTATTCTCATTGGACTTGGCGCGAAAATTTTATATGAACACTTATCAGTGTGATTGACTATGCCGGAAACATTTGCCGACGTTATTCCCACTCTATGTATGCTCTTGCCAGCTCACGTTCATCATCGCTGTCATAAGTGCGTATGGTGTGAAAACTGTGCAACCCTTCGCATTGGGTGCTGACCTTGATTTTTTCACCCATGTGCCCTTCTTTGCGAAAAGATATTTCAATATGCTTGGGAGAGTGAGCTACTCTAAATTCCGGATTAACCGCTTCGCAAGCCCACAACACATATACTGCGTTGTTTACGTGTTTATTTATATCAACATCGTCAAAGCGCACTCTGAATTTGGTTTCTTCATCAATACGCTCAACTTCCGGCAATTTGGGAAAATCCGTTTCTAAGGCGCGCTCGGGAATACAGGTGTATTCCGGCAGATTTTCGTTCAGGCTTACCGGCCGTTTGCGTTTGAAGTCAATCAGCACCCACTGGCTAGATGCTTTGATAATGCTTTTGCCGTCCTCTCCAAACACCTCAAAGTCGCGGACTGCTCCAAGTCGGCGCTCTGCCGAAGGCCACGTAATTATTTCAATATGTTCGTGCATTTTAGGAAGCCGTACAATATCCATTGCATAATTGGTGCCGACCCAAGCCAATCCCTTAGACAAGACATAGTCAATGCCCAGCCCCAATTCTCTGGCATGGTTGTCTGCCATATCCTGAAAAATATTCATCAAAGTCAAAATTCGGAGATTCCCGTTGCTGTCGCATTCATAGCTGCGGATATTGTACTCATCGCAATATTTATTTATCTGCATTTCTGTTATCCTTATTTTGGCGTTGATGTAACATCATTTCAAATTGGTTGCGGCAACGTCGAGCGCTAAATGTTCGTTTCAAAAAGCCCATGCCCGAAGTCGGCTTCTGCCAGACTTCAGTAAAAGCTGCCTGATTGTTAGCATAGCTAACCACCAGCCAAGTTGCCGGAGAAGCTTTTACTTCCTTAAAACCATCTTTCTCCAGCTTGTAGGTATGATTGTTTTGCGCTGTCGGTGTGGCAATTTTTATGCCTATATATTCCGCCAGCTTGCGGCAGCTGTCAATAACATAAATCGGACAATGGGTCGGTATAAATACAGGCTTAGCCAAAATCTGATTTATTTTTTCATAATCACCCAAAAAACCATGCCCGTATCCTTGCAAAACCGGATAATCTTTGGTGTCAACAAAACGGATATTGCGAGCGTTAAATTGACCGCGCAGTGGATTAAAAAATGTGCCGGAGGTGATAATGCCTAAGCTGTCGGAACTGCTCTCATTAAAATGGCTGCCGATGTCGTTATAAGTTCCGATAACAGCAAATTTACCTTTAAGTTTCTTTATTTCTGGCGGTGTCCCTACATAGACTTTTATGCGGTTGCCTGCAAGTTTTTCAAAATCCAGTCCGTAATTTTTTATTTGTTCCAAATAAGAATAAAAATCTTTGCCACCATAAAAAATAACGTCTTTTTTTTGTTTTAGCGCGGCCAAAAACGCAATTAGATACATTTCTGCGTGAGTGGGATAAACCGGTATGAATATTTTATTTTTGCGCGATTTTTTAACTATCTGAACCAGTTTCTTAAAGGTATCAACTTCCCGCACAGCTAATCCGTCGCGCACGATTCCGCAAAAATCACATACTGTAAAGTCAACTTTGCCGGACATTTGAGCCAATCGTTTGAGGTTTGTTGGCTTGCGAAAATAGGTGCTGTTGTCGGTTTTCATGTCTCCGGTGTGATAAACTGTTGTTCCGTCATGAGCGGTAATCAGCAACCCGAAGCTGTCAAAACAGGTGTGTGATGACGCTAATACCTCAATTTTGAATGAACCGCATTTTATGACGTCGCCATCATCTATAATGTTAAAGTCCGGACGCTCGTACGGCATAACGCAAAACTCATCATAAAGCTCATTCAATATCATCATGGTATATTTGCCGCCATATAGCGGAGGCAAAGAATAGCCCGCCTTAAGATAGTGGACAATTCCGTTCAAATGATCAGGGTGCGAGTGAGTCAAAAAAATAGCCTCGGGCTCCAAAAACGGGGTCTTTAGCAGTTCTCTGATATCCGGAACCGCTGCCACCGAGTTTTTGATTCCCAAGGCTTGATGATTGTCAAATTTTCCGAGATCGACCACGATGGTGGTTGCCTTCAAGCCGGATTTTAAGCTCTTGATATCCGTGTATTGATAGCAATGCCCGCTGATTTGGTCGATGTTATTACCGCCTAACGGCCTCCAATATAAGCCGCTCTCTGAAAAATACTCCGCCATAGCCAGATATAAAACCTTTATTGGCGTTTGCTGTTGCGGTACTCTTCCAATTTTGCCTGCCGCCACGCATTCGCCTTGTTTGCAGTCATACGTTCAATTTTAACTTTGTTTTTAGCATAAACGCGGTTGCTTGCAAGTGCTTTGGCAGTTTTGTGCGCTTTTTTTCCAAATATAAAAGGATTAGCATCAGCCGCTTCTTTTACGCCTTCATAGGCGCTGGCCAAGCGTTTCTTATATATTTGGGCTTTTCTCGGCACGCTGGAATGATAAGCCATTGCGGCCTTAATCCAGTCATTGCCTTTTTTAGAATACAATGTTTTCAAAAATTTGGCGCCATACTCTACGTTTTTTTGCGGATCAAAAGCTTCTTCTATGCTTCTGAAAGCTTTAGGGTGGTAAGCCAAATTAATCTGCATACAGCCGACATCAATACTTTTGACCCCTGCGGCCTGCAAACGTTTAACCTCACGAACGGCCTCGGCTTTGGAGTTAAAGAAATAACCCTTGCCTTGAGCGTTTACGGTCCACGGCCAAGCAACATTGCGCTTGCGGTTGGCATCCCAGCGACCGGTTTCAACGCTGGAAATTGTGGAAAGGAGGTGTTCTTTTATTTGATATTCTTTTTCAAATTTTTGTGTAGCATCCATACAAACCAGAGCGTCATCACGAATTTCAGTGTAAGCACGAGCCTGTACTGGCTGAATTAACATCAGCAATATTAACAAAAACATTAAAATTTTTGATACGAAAAGTCGCATCCCTCTGCTCCCTCAGACCAGCCAACAGGTATCCCTCATGCAACAAATGTGCCAATTTCAACCTGCCATACGGCAACTATCAAATAAAAATAGTCTGAGGTTGGTGATCCAACGGTTTGACCGCTCTCCAACCGCGGCAAAACCCAAACTACCTGTTATAAATATTAACAAATAGTTTACAAACAAGAGAGGCTTATAACATATTTATTTTTTAAAATCCAGCAAAAAATTTGCCAACGCCAGAATACTTTGACAAATATCGGTGCTAACCTTTTGAAATTTCTGTTTTTTGGCGAACGTCTTTTCGTTCATGTAGAGGCTGCGGTTAATCTCTAGTTGCAGGGTGTAAATATTTTTACGAGGCTGGCAATAATTAAATGTTATATAAGCTCCGGCGTAGGGGCGGTTAAACTCTACCCGATATTTTTTTGCCTCCAGCTGGCGGCTCAAAAACTCGGAAATCTGCGTCGGACAACTTTCATCAAACAGAGTGCAGAGGCAAAAATCCAAACTTTTTTCGTCATTCATAATATTGCAAATAAGCGAAGGCATTGAGTGGCAGTCTATAAGCAAACAAAACCCGAACTTGCGCACACAGCGATCAACCAGCTGTTTCAGCCTTTTATGATACACATCATAAACATTTTTTAGGCGTTCCATTCCCTCTTCATAAGAGAGCATTCCGTCATAAATATTTCGATTGGGATATATAATGCGGTGGATTACGCCCAATCCAACCCGACAACGCCGACAAGCCGAACTATTGGCTGAAATCGGCGCATCAAAAAACATTTTATCATCCAGTTCAATCCGGTCTCGGTTTACATCAACAAAAGTTCTGGGGATGTTCATACTCAAGAGTGGGATTCCGGCATCGGAGGCAGATTTCACAATCTCTGTCACAAAGCTGTCTTCAGACGAGCGGAGCTCAAGTTCGCTCAGCGTGGTGTTTGCCAAAAACTCCGGTGGAAAATCACGTCCGCTGTGAGGCGAAGACATTACTACCGGAAACCTTAAATCTTTGCTGTTAAATTCTTCAAAGATTTTTAAGTTTTTGTAGTTAACTCTGAAGTCAAGTTTTTTATCAGACACGAAAAATCTCCCTCAATAGAAGTTATTGTACCGCCAAAAGCTTAAATTTTCGCTAATATAATCTGTTGCAAAGCTTATATAGTGTTTTGCACATAAAATCGCAAACAGGCATGCAAAAACTCTTGCCAAAAGCAAAATGATATTGTAAACAAAGAACGTCTGATGAAGATGGGTGTGTAGCTCAGTGGTATGAGCACTACGTTGACATCGTAGGGGTCGCTGGTTCGATCCCAGCCACACCCACCAATAAATAAGCCTCCCTTGCGGAGGCTTTTTTATTGGTATGGTGTCGCTAGATTGAACCAGTGAAGCTGGTTTGGCGCCCGAGCCCCGCAGGGTAGGGGTGAGGAAGAGCGAAGAATGAGGCCGATAGGCTGCGGAGTGCGCAGCGTCCGCACAAACCATGCCACACCCACCAATAAATAAGCCTCCCTTGCGGAGGCTTTTTTATAATCTTGGATACTGCTTTTGCTTCCTACTTTGACGTAGAACCCAGAATTATCGGACTTTTAATCTAATAATATTGACTCCTCACCTGTGCGATGCTAGAATTTTAGCAGTTTTCAACAAGGGATTACCTATGAACAAGTTAATCATTTGGGATTTTGACGGAGTCATTGCCGACAGTGAAAAACTGTGGGTTTCGGTCTGGTGTGAAACATTAGAAAAAGAAAGAAATATCTCTCTTTCCGAAGATGAAAAACTTAATTTGTTGGTCGGAATTGCAGATAAATTAAGGAAAGAGCGTTTGGAAAAATATTTTCCTTCATCCAAATTGGATGACGATTTCATGCAAAAAATTAACGCCAAAGAAAAATATAAAGGTATGTATTTTATGCAACCTATTGCCGGTGTTGAAGATATTATGAGCGATACTCGTTTTGCACATTGCATTGCAACTGGAGCTACTAAGGAACAACATGCTTGGAAAATGACGCAATTCAAATGGATTGAAAAATATATGTCATCGAGTGACTATTTTACCGTGGATATGGTAAAACAAGGAAAGCCGGCACCGGATTTATTTTTACTGGCTGCTAAAACAAAAGGATATAACCCGCAAGATTGCATTGTAATCGGTGATAGCTTAAATGATTTTGCCGCCGCTAATTCTGCCGGAATGAAGAGCATAGCCTTTCTCGGAGCAGAAGGTAATGATACAGTTGAATATCGTAAAAAATGTATTGATACTGGCGTAGTAGCCGTTTGTGCTACAATGAAAGAAGTTAAACACACCCTAAATAATTTTGCAGATGATTCTGGTCTGGTTAATTTAACATAAGAATGATTTTTAAGCCTAGTATTTTATCATTGCCTATGGTATATTTAATATCAGGAGATATGGCATGCCAGATTTTGTTTCAACAGCAAACACATTCAATCTGCCAAACCATTTGGTATCTTTGGGTAGAAAATATTTTGATAGCTTTCCTCAAGACAGGCTTAAGTCGCTGGAAACTAAAATTCTTGAAGAAAATGGTAAGGTCGGTTGCGTATATACGCTTGATGATTTGACTTGGTGGCCTGATGAAAAAGATATGGCAGAAAAAGCGCCGGCAAAATGCCAAAATCCTCAAAAGATTGCGATGGTCAGAAAGATATTGCAAGATTTTTCAAACAACGGTTCCCAAATTAGCCAAGATTTAAGAAAAATATTAAATAACACAGATTTTACAATTGCTATCCGCCCTAGGGAACAATGGCCCAAGCCCAATGGTGGAGCTGTGTTTCAAAAAGGAAACGATGGCGCAAGGAATAAAGCGGTTTTATTTGTGGCAGAAACCTTGTTTGATGACTTTAATAAAGATATTTTACCAGGACTGTTAGCTCACGAAATGGGACATTTTATAGACTTTTATAATCGCCCACAAAATGAAAATGCTAAACAGCAATATATGGATGGAGCAGAAACTTTTGCTGACACAATGGGCGTATTGATTGCACAGAGTGCAGGTTATAATTGCGATGGCTGGGCAAAATATCTGCGAGATGAAGCTCTCCGAGGGCATAATCCTCCTCATACTCATTCTGGTTTGCATAGATCTATTGCTATTTGTGAGATATCTACAGCCTGCGATTTGTTTAATCGTGACACGTCAAAAAATATGTTTCGTAATCGAGTCCAAGCTTTGAGAGGTCTGGGTCCGGTTTCACAGGTTCCATCAAATCCTCACTCGACAATGCGCGATAATAATCTGCTTCGCTCTTATCTAAATCGTAAACAAAATGCTTGATTCTGTTTGATTCCTATATCCAGCCGGTTTTGACTATATCTTGCCCGAATTTGGCTTCCAGCTCGTCAAGGGCATGGCTGAGCTTGCTGTCCTGCTGTTCCGGCGTGCTGGTTTCAAACAAAGAGGGTTGGTAGTCATAGTCCAGCTCTTCCAGTGATATTCCGCAACTGCGATAAATCTCATGAGGGCGATAGATATTGTGTAGAAGCTGTAACGCGGTTTTGGCAATTTCAGTCTCGCTGTTAGTGCAAATAGGCAGCTTTTGCCGTGCAGACATCACTCTAAAATCTTTGGTACGCAGCATAACTCCGGCAGTTCTGCAAAATCCATTCCATTTGCGCAGTTTACGGCATGCGTGGTGAATGTGTCCGAGCAAAGCCGCGCGCAGCATCGCTTCATCTTGAGTAAAATTTCCTAACATTGCCGTATTTTGAATAGATTTGGGAGCCTGAGGTTTGTTGTTTACCTTTGATGTGCAGCTGCCCAGTAGTTCATATTTGAGGTTTAGTCCGTTGATTCCCAAACTTTTTCGCACAAAAGCATCGGCTTGTTCAACATAATCTTTGATGGTAAAAATACCATAATATTGCAGATGTTTTAGATTTTGTCGCCCCACGCCGCAGACTTCTTCAATCGGACTATTGCCGATAATTTGTAGAATTTTGTGCGGAGGAATTGCAAAAATACCATTATTTTTTTTAGCTTTGTCACTGGCCAGTTTTGCCAATGTTTTGGAAGTCGATAGTCCGATAGATACCGGCACCTCAACCTGTTCCCACACTTGCTGGCGAATATCCTTAATAATCTCGGTATAGGTCTTTTTGTATACTTTGTTCAGACTGGTGAGGTCAACGTAGGCTTCATCAACAGATACTTGCTCTACATCGGGGCTGAAGTTTTGCAAAACCTGCATAACTTGCGCCGAAATCTCGCTATAGCGATGATGACGCGCCGGAATAAAAACGGCCTCGATTCCCCGCTCATGCAGTTTGAACAACGGCTCTCCCATCTTAATACCCAGCGCTTTGGCCTCCGGCGAGCGAGAAACTACGATTCCCCTCTCTCCGGCTCCGGTTGTTACGCACACTGCTTTGCCGCGCAAATCAGGATTATCCACCTGCTCGCAAGAGACAAAAAAACAGTCGCAATCGACTAAGGCTATAATTCTTTGTTGAGACATTTCTCTAATTGCATTTTGTTCTAATTTTGTTCGATTATAGCCGCTTTAAGTAAGGAGTCAAAATAATTCTTGTCAATAGGTGCAAAAAAGGGATATAAATTCAGCCAAAGCAATAAGAAAGGATATTTTATGAAAATCGGCGTTTTTGATTCCGGACTTGGCGGTTTGGTTATTACCAAGGCATTTATTCAGGCGCTTCCGGAATACGACTATGTTTATTATGGCGATACCGAGCACTTGCCCTATGGCGAAAAAACACCTGAACAGATTATGGGGTATACCATTGAGGCGATAAAGTTTTTGATATCGCAAAAATGCGGACTTATAATCATTGCCTGTAATACCGCAACATCTATTGCTTTGCGCTATCTGCAACAAAAGTTTATACCTTCTTATGCTCCTGATGTTAAGGTTTTAGGCGTTGTGATTCCCACAGTGGAAGAGGCTTTGTCTGATAATGCGGCTCAAGTCGGCGTTATTGCTACTCCGGCAACCGTAAACTCTCGGCTTTATACTGCCGAATTGCACAAAATAAAACCTGAACTGCAGGTTAAGGAGGTTGCCGCGCCGGAGTTGGTTCCTGCTATAGAGAGTAATAACTTTGCCGCTGCCGAAGCCAAAGCTTTGGAATATGCTGCTCAATTTTCTGATGCCGATTCGCTGATTTTGGGGTGTACACACTATCCGTTGCTCAAAGAATGTTTTCGCAAGGTTTTGCCCAAGGTGCGGATTATTTCGCAAGATGAGCTGATGGGTGCCAAATTGGCAGATTATCTGCGCCGTCATATTGAAATTGATATTTGCTTGAGCCGCAATCATGATTATAAATTTTTGGTCAGCAATTGGAATGAACATTATCAAAAAGTTGCCGCAATCATGTTTCCTGATGTTCCGGTTTGCGAGAGGGAGTAGCCATGCATAAGGTTTTTTATATCTTTCGCCACGGCGAAACAGACTATAATATAGTGCGGCGTTGGCAAGGATGCGGCATAGATAACCCGCTCAATGCCAACGGAATCCAACAGGCAAAAGAATTAGCCTCGCTATTGAAGGATAAGGGGTTGCAAATAATTTATTCCAGTCCGCTTCTTCGCGCTTGCCAAACTGCAGAGGCTGTGGCTCAAAGATTAAATATCCCCGTTCTGATTAAAGATGGCTTGCGCGAGGGGTGTTTGGGACAAACAGAGGGAATGCTCAAGAGCGAAGTTGCTGAAAAATTTCCCGAAATATACGCTCTGTGGTATGATGAAGCCAATGATATGAATGTGGCGTTTCCTGACGGCGAGACCAAAAATCAGATGCAAGAACGTATGTATAAAGTTTTTGAGGAATTACTCGATACGCCTGAAGAGGTTATCGGGATTGCTTCTCATAGTGCTTCAATCCGCTATTTTCTGATGAAGTTCGGACACAAACCGCACAAAATGAAAAACACCGCCCTTTTCCGGTTGGAGTATCAGGACGGTGTTTGGAGTTTGACCGAACTTTAGACTATCTATCAATCTATAATTTCATCTGGATATATACCATAGAGGTTTTGGCGGGGCAGCCAACCGGTGATGTTGCCAAATTTTATCAGGCAGAAACTGGTTTTTACCGGACATTTCTTAATTTCGCCGATAGCCTCGTCTTCTACACGGGCAATTACCTTGGATTTATAGTCATCTTTGGCATAAATGTTATTTTCCCCAGGGGTAATTATCTTAACATATCGTTTTCCGGCAACGTTGGTTTTGTGCACCCAGCTTTCAGAGCCTTGCCAATCTTTTATTTTGCGCCAGTCCTCAAATTCGGCAATAATTTCTGCCGGAGCATACTGCTGGCGATATACCCACTCTATCGGGTAGCGGGTACCAGGGCCGGAGCGAGCGTTTACGTGTCCAAAACGCAAGACTACAAAACGGGGTAGCGCCAATCCGGTCTCGCTTTCGCTCTCGTCGGCGGTATCTTGAGCAAAAGCCGCAAAAGCAGATAATAAGAGCACCGCCAAAGTTGCCAATAATCTTTTCATATTCACCCTCTTTTTAATCTTTTTTTATCCTGTTACCCTTATTATGACGATATTAAGTGAATAAATTGTAAAAAAATAAAACAGAAAGGATTTTTTTATGAATGTTATTGATGTTGCCAAAGATTTAATCCGTTTTCGCTCAGAAACCGGCAATGCTGCAGAAATTGATAAGGTCATGGCATATATTGAAAAATTGTTCGCCGCCACTGCCGCCAAAATAGATGTGTTCCGCGAGGTTGCCGGTGCGCCGGTTATCTTTATTCGTAATGCCGATACCGATAATTTTGATGCTCTTGTTTTGGGGCACATAGATGTTGTGGCCGCCGCTGCTGAGATGTTTGAACCTAAAGTTGAGGGCGGGCGCATGTATGGGCGCGGCACTTTGGATATGAAGTCTTTTGCCGCGGTGGCGCTAAATTCAATGGAATATGTTCTAAAAGAAAATTTGCCGATAAAATTCGGGGTTATTTTATCCTCTGATGAAGAAAAAGGCAGCCGCGGAACCGAGGCATTTTTATCGGCTCATCCCAATATGAAAGCCAAGATTGTGCTGGATAATGATGTCGGCGGAGATATTACAAAATTGATTGTAAAGTGCAAAAATCCGGTGTTTGTCAAGCTTATGGCTCACGGCACTGCTGCACACGGCTCTCGCCCTTGGGATGGTGTTGATGCCAATGAGATTATGTTGCAGACAATTGCCAATTTGCGCAAGTTTTATCCTTATTATTCCAAAAATGGCGTTATTCCGCAGAATAAATGGATAGATACCATGCACGTTGCCAAAATTAAGGGTGGCGAGGTTTCTAATGTAATCAGCAATTATTGCGAGGCGTTGTGCGATATCCGCCTGACTGAAAACAGCACTCTTGAAGAGCTAAAATCCAATCTGGACAAAGCAATGGCTAAGGGGTGCGAGTATCAGATAGTATCTTCATCAACTCCGGTAGTAATGAGCGAGGATAATTCATATATTTTGGATTATAAGCATTTTGCCGAAAATATTTTGGGGCGTCCGCTTAGTTTTGAATATGAAGGCGGCGCCACGGATTCGCGAGCTTTTGCCGTCAGGGGCTCAACGGTGATTATGCACTCTGGCAGCGGCGATGGAATGCATGCCGAGGGAGAATACGTGGAGATGGATTCGGTAAATCAGATTGCTGACATACAAATTCGTTTTTTGCAAAAATTGGCTCTTGCCAAACACTAAGCTTCCGAGTATAAAACAAATGACGCCGGCGTAGCTCATCAGGATAGAGCAACAGTTTCCTAAACTGTGGGTAGTGGGTTCAAGTCCCGCCGCTGGCGCCATAAAATAAGGCTCCCCTTGTGAGAGCTTTATTTTATGGCGCTAACCGGAACACTATTTCACAATTAATCAATAGGTTTGCTTTTTGTTAATACATAAAAGCTATAATGCCAATATCACAAAAATTTCAAACGAGGTTGGCCATGACAACTATTACCGAAACACAATTCTCCGACATATATATTACTCCGGAAAAACAAGCGTTTATCCCTAATAAACAGACTGCTAATGCCTTGATGCAGTTTGCGCCGGAAGATTTTGATAAGTTTTATGCTCTGGTCGAAAGCTCTTGGGATGGTCAGAACCCCAGCTATTCAATCGTCTACAATAATATCTTTTATCGTGTCGAAAGAACGGTTGCACTGGATGGCATTCAGTATTGCGCCCGCCGCATGCCGGCGGAAGTCCCCGCGTTTGCTTCTTTGGGTTATCCAAAGCAGCTTGAGCGCTATTTGCTGGCCTTAAAAAATGCATCCGGACTTATTTTGTGGAGTGGTCCGACCGGCTCCGGCAAAACAACCTCTATCTCCAGTTTAACTAAGGAATATCTGATTAGAGAAGGCGGATTCGCTTATACCATTGAAGATCCCAATGAGCAACCGCTGGATGGAGTTTATAAGTGCGCTAACGGAGGGCTGGGGCTCTGCAAGCAGACACAGCCGGCGGGCGGAGATTGGGGTGCTTCGCTGAAATCGGCACTACGCTCAAAACCGCGTTATATCATGGTTGGAGAAATCCGCACTCCTGATACGGCCAGCGAAGTTTTGCGCGCATCGACTTCCGGACACTTGGTTCTTTCAACCATTCATGCCAACAATGTTACAGATGCCATAACTTCGGTTGTCAAATATGCCGCTGCCGGCGGTATGAGCGAGGATTTGGCCTATGATTTGTTTTCTCGCGGTATGCTTGGAGTTCTGCACCAAAGTTTGGTTGGAACAACTATCAAAAAAGCCGTGGTTTCGTTTTTATTCGCCAACCCCGATACCACCAAAGGCGATCAGGTGCGCGGAATTGTCAAGAGCGGACGCCCCAATTTGGGCACTTCTATCGAAACCCAAATGACTCGTATGGCTCGCGGATTACCGTTATTTGTAGATGTTTCCTAATCCCAAGGGAATACCACCCATTGATTGGGCAGCTGTTTAGCATATATATTGCAATACTTTTGTCCTTCAGGTTTTACATAAACACAAGCCAGCGTTGCGCTTGGGTATAGTTTGTGCAAAATCTGCAATGTGCGTCCGCTGTCAGCCAAATCATCAACAATCAGAGTGTGCTCATCGGCATGGTGCAAAACTGTTCCGATTTCAATCGCCGTATCCTCGCGCTTCGATTCGTTGTCATAGCTTGAGATATTTATCGCTTCACAATTACGGATATTCAGTTCATAAGCCAAAACACCCGCCGGAATCAGACCGCCGCGGCTCACGGCAACAATACGATTGAACTGCCCGCGTTTTTCTAGCTGTTGCGCCAATGCTTTGACATCACTGTGAAATTCATTCCAGTTGATATAGATTTTTTCGGTCATATTATCCTCTAATTTTGTGCTTTTATTTTATAAATGTACTCAATAACATCATCGTCTCCCCAGTCAACCGAACCGCGGATTCTTCCGATTTCTTCGCTTTTAGTATTGACCAATACGGTGTGCGGCGAAGAAAATATGCCAAAGTCGCCGGAGAGTTTGCCGTCTTTGTCGGTATAGAAATCCACATCTGGCGCTTTGTATTTTTTGAGTAACTCGCGCTGTTCCGTCACATCGGTCCATTCATCGTCTTTAGAAACCAGAAGAACCTTTATACCGTTGTTGCGGGTTTTCAAAACAAATTCGTTAATATCGTCAAGCTCTTTAATGCAGGGAGCGCAGTAGCGCGACCAAAACATCACCAGCAGAAATTCTCCCTTAAAATCAGACAATTTCAGCGCCTGTCCGGCCGGAGTATAAATCGGCGTTTTTGGAGCCTCGCGCGGGTAGGCAAAAAGATTAAGCCCGCTTTTGGCTGCTGCGTTTTCGCACCAGACAAGCGCCATGACCAAAATCAACAATTTTTTTATCATCTGTTTCTCTGTATAACTTAATTTTTACTTAACTCTTATTGGCTATATAATTATATTATAGCAAAGAACAAGTAAAGGAATTGTTATGAAAAAATATTTGAGTTTATTACTGCTGCTGGGCACAATTTGTGTGGTTTCCTGCGGCAAATTGGCTGCTCCCGAGCCTGTTCCGGGCAGTGGATATCCTCACACCTATCCTCGCAACTGACTAAGGAGCCTCCGATGGTAGATTCTGATATTGAAAATGAGATGATTCCTTATGTAGAGTTTGCGGACAATGCCAATGAGCGCACCCCCTGCGTTTTGGTGCTGGATTGTTCCGGCTCCATGCGTGGCGAGCCGATTAAACAGCTGAATGCCGGTCTCAAGGCTTTGGAGCGCGAACTCAAAGACGACATAGACGCCAGCTCGCGCGTGCAGTTGCTGATTATTAAGGCGTTTGGCAAAGATGAGGCGGTTATATCTTCAGATTGGACAGACGCCATGAATTTTGATGCTCCGACCATGGTAGCCGGAGGGCTTACGCCGCTTGGCAAGGCCATGGAGCTGGCTCTGCGCAAGATAGAAGAGCAAAAATGCCTCTATGATAGTTGCGGCATAACCTCAAAACGCCCGTGGATATTCTTAATCAGCGATGGCGAGCCGACGGATTATGACTGGGAGACTATTGCCAAAAAATGCCGGATTGCTCAAGAGAACAAAAAAGTGGTGATTCACGCGGTTGGAACACAGGGCGCCAATCTTGAAAAATTGGCAAAGTTTTCGACTATGTCGCCCAAGCGCCTCACCGGATTAAAGTTTACCGAGTTTTTCCTGTGGCTGAGCCGCAGTGTTTCCTGTATTTCAAGGGCTGCTCCCAATGCTCCGGATTTGCTGGAAGATACCGGAGAATGGGATGAAGAAGACTAGCGCTCCGAAAATTGTTGCGGCAAGTGTGACCGGAGCTTTGCACAACCACAGAAATCTGCCGTGTCAGGATCATTTCAGACACGCTCGCGGCAAGAATCTGGTGGCGGTGGTTTCTGATGGAGCCGGCTCTGCCAGATTAGGAAAAATCGGCGCCAGAGTTGTATGTTCCACACTTTGTGACTTGCTCAAAAATGCCAATATGCCCGATTGGCCGGAGGTGGTGCGCCGCGCGGTTGTTCTTTCAAGAGAAAAACTGGTTTTGCACCGCCTAAATTCCGCCAAATCAGAATCCGGCATAACAGATTTTGCCGCCACAATTGTCGGAGTGGTTTGTCGCGGCGGCAAGGGAATGTTTTTTCATATCGGCGACGGAGCGGCCATAGCCGTACGCAGCGGATACGAAGACTTTGTTGCCTCTCGTCCGGAAAACGGCAATTTCTCGTGTGAAACTTATTTTTATACCCAGCAAGAGTGGTCTGAGAATCTGCGTCTGACGTGGTTTGACAACGCCTCCACATTGTTTTTGATGAGCGATGGTGTTGCGTGTTTTTCCTTTTCTGCGGATTGGCAGCGAATAGAGCAAGGCTTTATCAGACCGATAGATAAGTTTTTGGAAGAGGCGCAAAACAAGCCCAAAGCGGTAAAGGCTTTGGCCAACACGCTCAATACGCCCAAAGCGCAACGGATTAATTCAGATGACAAAACGCTGGTATGGATAAAGGTAAACTGAAATGGTAGCGGAGATTACATATAATGCCGTTTATGCCGATAGGTCTTTTGGCACAGTCACTCTGGGCGAGATGATAAACCGCGGCGGCGCTTCTGGCAAGATTTATAAGGTCGAAGGGCGTCCCGAGCTTGTGGCTAAGATTTTTCATAACACCAACAAAAGCCAGACCAACCGCCAAAAACTTGAGGCTATGCTGCTCAACAAGCCGCATTTTCCGCCGGTGGAAGAGGGTGGAGTGTCTTATACTCAAATTGCGTGGCCGGAGGCACTGCTGGAAGACGGACAAGGATTTTGCGTTGGCTATCTGATGCCGTTAATAAATATGGATGCGGCGGTATCGCTGGACCACCTTATGCAAAAAGCAATCCGCAAAAAGCTTGGCTTGTCGGAAAAATACGCTTATCGGATTTTTGCCGCATACAATGTTGCCTCTATGGTTACCTCTTTGCATAAATGCGGACACTATATTGTTGACCTCAAGCCGTCCAATGTTTCTGTATACAAAAACAATATGTTGGTGGCAATGGTTGACTGCGATGGATTCTCCATCAAAGGAGAAAAAGGGCGCTATCCGGCAGAATTTGTCAGTGAGGAATATATTTACCCCGAGGGTATGAAACTGGCTTGTCAGGATATGGGAGAAGAGCAGGATAAATTTGCGCTGGCGGTTATCATTTTCAAACTTCTCAACAATGGCATTCATCCTTTTTCGGGCGTTCCGCACAAAGCAGATGATGATATGCTCACCATTCAAAACCGCATAGAGCAATATCACTATGCCTATGGACTTTGGCCGGATAAATATCAGGCGCCTCACCCTTACAGCATTCACAGTTATTTCGACAAAGACACGTTGCAGATGTTTGAACGCGCCTTTGCCAAAGGCGGCAACCGTCCCAGTGCTTATGAGTGGCAAGAGCATTTGTGGAAGCTCATGCACCACCTGCGCCAGTGCAAAAACAATCCCAATCACGTGTATTTCACCGCCAAAGGCTGCGGTTTGTGCATTATGGAAGACAAATTTTATCATGATATGCACGATATCAAAAAGCAAAAGCAAACTCCCGAAAAAGTGCGCGGCATAGATGTTGCGGACTTGTCGCAAGAAAAGGTTGAGCACGACAAGAGCATTAAACAGGCTTTGGATATTAAGCTCAAGCGCATTTCCATCGCGGTTATCGGGACATATATGTTGTTTTTTGGTATGATGTTCAAGATTCTTCAGCCCTTTGCCGCGATTCTGCACGATATTGGTCTTGGTATGCAGGCAATCTTAGCCACATTGGGGCTGGTTGGTGTTCATCATCTTATCTACAAATATCAGAAACTGATTCCCCCCTTCAAAAACAAGGGATTAACCGATATGTTGCAGGTATATGCTTTGATTTGTGTAGTTATTGCTCTGGTGTCTATAAATAATATGCCGCAAATGTTGCTTGAATTAGCTCCATAAATTTCCTATATTAATGCAGTTATATATAACACAGAAAGGATAATTCATTGAAAACACTAAATCCGATATTGATTTCCGGCAAAGAGGTGTTGCCTCTGATAGAAGGCGGAAAAGGCATTAACGGTAGTGACGGAAATTCCAGCGGCGCATGGGCGCATGAGAATTGCGTCGGCACCTTTTCCGGCGTCAGCCCAGACTATTACGATGACAAAGGCAATGTCATCTTTGAGCGTTACTTCAAAAAAGACCGCCCCTCAAGACACGAAGAAATGATTGAACAGTCAATCAAAGGCTGTGTTGCTCAAGCGCAGATAGCTCACGAAGTCTCCAACGGCAACGGGCGTATTCACCTAAATATGCTGTGGGAGCTGGCCGGTTCTCAACAAATTCTAAATGGTGTGCTGGAGAGAGCCAAAGGCTTGATTCACGGAGTAACCTGCGGCGCGGGCTTGCCTTATAATCTGGGCGAAATCGCCTCCAAATACGGAGTGTACTACTATCCGATAGTTTCTTCCGCGCGGGCTTTTCAGATTTTGTGGAAGCGCGCATATAATCGTTTTGTTGAATTTTTGGGTGGCGTTGTTTATGAGGATCCGTGGCTTGCCGGCGGACACAACGGTCTTACCAATGCCGAAAATCCCTCTGAGCCGCAAACTCCTTATATGCGGCTGGTTGAATTGCGCAAGCTTATGAATGAGCTTGGCTTGCAAGAGAAGCCGATTATTTTGGCGGGCGGCATTTGGGCGCTGGAAGATTGGCAGGATTATATCGATAATCCCGAAATTGGCAAATTGGCGTTTCAGTTTGGCACTCGTCCGATGATAACCAAAGAGAGCCCGATTAGCGATGCGTGGAAACGGCTTATGCTTCAGGTAAAAAAAGGCGATGTTATTTTGCAAAAATTCAGCCCGACCGGATTTTTCTCTTCGGCGATTAAAAACACGTTTCTTTCTCGCCTGATTGAGCGCAAACAAGGCGAAGTTCCTTTTTCTGTCGAGGCGACGGAGGAGTTTTGCCATCCTTTGCAGTTAACCGAAAATAAGCGCGTGTATATCCGTGCGGCAGACGCCGAAAAAGCGGCAAATCAGCAGAAATCCGGCTACACCGAAATAAAGGAAACTCCGGATAACACGGTTGTGTTCCTAACCCCTGATGAGTGGGTGCAGATGAAAGAAGATCGCAAAAATTGCGTTGGATGCTTGTCGCAATGTCAGTTTTCTTCGTGGTCTCAGAGCAAAGGCAGTACTGGAAGACTGCCGGATCCGCGTTCTTATTGCATTCACAAAACCCTATACGATGTCAGCCACAATGGCAGTATTGTAGACAATTTGTTGTTTGCCGGACATCAGGTATATCGTTTTGCCACAGATCCGTTGTATCGCAACGGCATACCCTCGGTAAAAGAACTTATTGAACGGATTAAGTCCGGCAAATAAAAGCTTTTACTTGTCTGCCTGCCTGTTCTTATTCAATAAGACGGGCAGACAGGCAAAAATATAAGCAACATAAAAAGTTTTTCACAGATTTTGTTTCAAAAAAGCAAACAATATATTGACAACAGCACAAAAATCTGGACAATATTAACCCAGATTATGACTAAAGTGATACAACAATCGAGAAAACATACTTTTGGCCATCTATTTTATGACTAATGATAAGATTGTTCATAATTTATTAATTTGTTATAGTTAAACTATCAACAAAGTATAAGAGGAGAGATACAATGACAATATTATATAAAAATGAGCAGTCAGGACGTTCGATGGTCGAAATGCTCGGCGTGCTCGCGATTATCGGGGTGCTTTCGATAGGTGGTATCTCCGGTTATTCTAAAGCAATGTCAAAATATCGTGTTAATAAGACGCTTGACCAGATTTCTATGCTGGTTATGAATATCCGTACACTTTATTCTTCTGCCGTAAACTACGCTGGTTTGAGTAACAAAGTTGCGGTTCAGATGGGTATTATTCCCAGAGATATGCTTCAGTCAAGTATTGCGTCTGCCGGAGCTGGTAGTGGTGCAACTACTATTGTGAACGCTTATTCCGGACGAGTTGAAGTTGCTGTAGATACACAAGGTGGAACTGGTGGTGACAGTCGTCAGTTTACGGTTTCTTATTCAGGTTTGCCGTTGGAGGCTTGCGTAGCTATAGCTACTGCTGACTGGGGTTCTCAAGCCGGTTCTGGTTTGCAGTCTATAGCGGTTTCTCCGAGTAAAGACGATAAGGATATTGGAGATAAAGGTGGTACACCGCACACAATTGATAGCTTGCCTTTGTCACTTTCAGCAGCTGCTGCTGAATGTACCGCTAAGGATAGTGGTAGTACGATTACGTGGACTTACTACTAGTCCTAATCATAAGATTAAAAAAGAGGAGAGTGTGGTGGCTCTCCTCTTTTTTTATGCCTCCATCCTCTTTTTTATGCCTCTTTACTATTGCATATAAAATAAAAAAACTGTCATCGCTCCGAGCGGCGAGCATTCTCGCCCGAGGTCAAGCGATCTTCCGTGCTGTTAAAATAATGTTTAGGAGCAATTTTAATTTTATTCTAAGAAAAAATTCTCTTGTCTTAGCGCTGATTATAGACTAACCTGATATTATGAAAGAGATGTTTGTATATATTTTAACCAATAAAAATAACACTACGTTTTACACCGGTGTTACATCTGATTTAATTCGCCGTGTCTATGAGCATAAAAATAAAATACTTTCTGGATTTTCCAGCCGATATGAATTATTTAAACTGGTGTATTTTGAAAAAATAGATGGCGAAGAACAAGCTATCAGGCGAGAAAAATACCTGAAAAAATGTTATAGCAAGACTAAAATAAAATTAATAAATCAGCTTAATCCGTTATGGAAAGACTTATACCCTGAGCTGAGCGGTGACTTGTAGATAAGTGTATAAACATTGTGCAATAACGCAATATATATTATTTTTCCAATGTAGTATATCAACACGGAAGACCGCTTGACCTCGGGCGAGAATGCTCGCCACTCGGAGCGGTGACAGTTTTTTTTAAAAGTACACTATCCCGAGCCCCGAACGTAGTGAGCTGCAATAGCCATCTTCTCTAATGTCATTGCGCGAACGGCGATTAGCCGTGAGAAGCAATCCATCTTTATCTCAAGGCAAAAATTGATTGCGTCGATTCTTAGAAATGCCAGATTATAATGCTATTGTTTCCGCAAGATTTCTTTGCTTGAGCTTTAGAAATCGGCAGGCGGTTGTTCTCATCATCCCAGTTAAACAAGGTTTCCTGATTATCACTCAAGATAGAAACGCCGCTGACACCCAGCCAAAACTTTTGCTCAAATTTATGGCTGCCAAGCCCGACACACTGTTTAGAGCTTAGCCCCTTATAAACAACATCAAAATTGCGCGCTCCGGGCATCAGCATAGTGCCTTCAATTCCGGAACCAACCAATACAGTATTGCCCATAAATCCGACAAGTTTGCCGTTTTTCAGCATTTGCGCCGGATAAATCTTTTTATCAATCACCGTTTGCGTGTTCAGTCCCCAATAATCTGGCCGCGCCTGATAATGGTGCCTTATATTGCCGGAAAGCTCTGATAATTCTTCTGCGGCGGCGCTAATCCCGTTGTCTTCTTCGCTAAAGATAAAAACCGACACCCCAAGTATTGCCAGCAAGATTGTTGCTATTGCGGCAATTGTTCGGTTGTAGTGTTTCAGAGACTTGATAATCTTTTGTATTTTCATCTTAAGCTCCGCCTCCCATGCCGCTGGTAATTTGGTCTTGCATTTCAAATGTGCCCATAACCGCCCAAGCAATAACACCGCCGATAGCCAATAGGGCAACCATGTTTAAGATTCCGGCTTTCTCTTCAATCATATATACGGATTCTTCCAACCAATCATTAGCCAGATTATCCAAAGCCTCTTCAAAGTTATCCAACTCAGAATAAATTTTAAGGTCGCCAATAATTTCTTTATCCGGAAAATTAAGTCCGGTTTTGGCCAGTGCTTGCCCGAGGTTGTCACCGTTATTAATAAAGACCAGTGTCTTATCAATGCGTTCGCGCAAATATCTGCTGGCATCTCTCCGCAACGCGCGCATAGCCGTAGAAACCGGCGTGCCGCCTTTTACCAACGCCGACAAAGCCAGCAACCAGCTGATGCCGGTAAATACCTTATACAAAGACCATGGCGGAATGCAGTCAAAATAGGCGCGGATTTTGCCAGTCCAGATACCGATTGTAAAATATATTACTGCCATTATCACCGGCAAGGACAAAAAGGCTATCAGCCAATTGTCTTTAATCCAGTCGGATAAATTTACCAAATCTCGCGCCATACCATGCCAAACTACATTAGGCGCGGCATCAATCATTGGTGGCACCATATAAACGCCGATGGCATAAATAATCAATACAGACATCATCATCAAAAAGCTCGGGTAGGCAATCGCCCCGATAATCGGACGTATCATCTTGGTAGAACCCTCGGTAACCTTAATCAGGTTCAGAAGAGCGCTCTCCAAATCGGACACATCGCCAACCGAAAGCATAAGCCTTTCTCGTGCCGGCGCCCAGCCCTTAAGCGCATCAGAAAATGTTTTACCATTGTTCAAGGCCTTGCCCCATGCGGCAATAGCAATTGCCAGCGGCTCGCCGGGGTTTTTGCCTCCGTTGCTGGCGCCGTCATGCAACATATCCAACGCGTCCATCAGGGAGAAACGGTTCTTCATTAACGAGGCAATTTTGCGATACATTTTCAGTCGCACCTTGTTAGAGAAGATGATAATCATTTTGGCATAATATTCCTCGATGACATTAAGTTTTATCATCGCATTTTGCAAAGATTTGGGTTTTCTTTTAATCTTATCTTCTGCCATCATCTTACTCCTAGTATACCGGTCGCTGATCCATCAATCCGCACCAGCGCTCGACTTCATCAAGATCAATCAATCCTTTGAGCATGCGCTCAATTGCGGCTTCTTTAAGCGTTCTGCCGTTAAGGTCGCTGGTCCAATAATCAATCGCTTTGCGGGTTTCGCCTTTAATCATCAGCTCCAAAAACATTGCATCGGGCAAAACTATCTCCGGCACGCTCATTCGGCCTTTAATGCCTGTATTGCCGCAATATTTGCACCCCGGACCGCGGACATAAGTATTTTCCACCCCAAAATCGCCCAGTGCAACCTTAAGCCGCTGTACCGAAAGATCATTCAGTCGCTCTTTTACGGAAATCCGGCAATGCGGGCAGAGCTTGCGGAACAAACGCTGCGAAATCAGGCCTTTTATCAGTTCCGGATCCAGCAGCTTAAATGTCTCAACACCCATATCGCGCAGACGCATCAAAATTGCCGGTGCAGAGTTGGCGTGCAGGGTTGTCCAAACACCGTGTCCGGACAGCGCGCCCTTAAATGTCAGTTGCGCTGCTGATAGTGAGCGCACCTCGCCGACCATCATAACATCAGGGTCAGAACGCAAAGCCGCAGACAGCGCTTTAGTAAATTGTTCATCTTTTTCTTCTTCGGTGTTGGCGTTTGTCACCGGCATTTGGCGCGCACCGGGAATAGGATACTCCGGCGGGTCTTCCACCGTAATCAGGTTAATTTCGTAATTCTTCTCCTGCAAAAGTTTAATCATATTTCTTTGCAGTGTTGTAGATTTTCCGGAGCCGGTCGGTCCGGCAATAATATTCAGCCCCACCGGAACGGCGCGCAGACGATAGAACAAGTTTTCTTCAAACTCGCCAAATCCCAAACTGGCCAAATCGCCCGAGCCATCAGGGTTGTCATCGGCATACAGCAGACGCATAACCAAATATTGCGAACCAAACGCAATCGGGTTAAACTGCAAACGAATAGCCAACACATTGTGCGGCAGCATCAACTTACCTTTAGAACCGCGCAGAGGGGTGGAGCCCAGTTTTTGTGCGCCCTGAAACTCATTTTGTGCATAGTTGGAGTCCGATACATCGGCTGAGGCAAACGCCGCGCGGACAAAAGATTCACCCCAGTCTTTGTTATATTCCATCTCAGTGGTCATCATACCGTTAATACGGAACATAATTTGGGTGCTGTCTGCCACAATAACGTGCACATCGGAAACCTTTTGCGCTGCCGCGCGGGCAATCACATTGACAAAGTCCTTCTGCATTTGCAGCTGGTCAAGTTCGCTATCCTCGCGTACGTCAACTTCAGCTTGAGCGCGCTCACCGATACTGTATATGGCATTAATTTCATTTTGGGAAACATAGGTTGGTTTCAGAATAGCCAAGCGTTTTTTTCTGGCCAAAACCTCAAAGCTCAAGACGCGGCCATCAAATTTGTGGCTCTCAACCACCAGAAAACGCCCGTCTGAAAACAGAGCCAACAAACGTCTGGTATCGTCATTAATAACCAGCGAAGATCCCTGCAAAGTCAACAGGCGGTTGCCGTTAGAGAAATAAGTTTCGACAATAGAAGATTTTTTTTCACCTTCAGCTTTGCTTGACGCCAAAGATTCAGCGGCGGCACCAGCTGTTGTGTCTGATGCCGTCTGCTCGATATTACCGTTTTGTTTCTCTTCTTCCGCTTCTGCCATGGTTTATCTGGCCATCATTGATTGTCCCAATCCCGGAATTCCGTTGCTGGCTACAAAACCCTGTTTGGCCGGAGCCGTGTTTTTGACAGTCTCTGCCGCCGGCAAATCAGGAGTAATTGTTGTTTTCGGCTGTTCCAGAGGCAAAATTCCGCCGGCCGCAAAGTATAAATAATCTTTTATACCGTTCTTTTCTGCCCGAACATAAGTCGAGGTGATGTCATCGATGATATGTCCGCTTTGCAGTGCTGTGCCTTTTTTAACATAGAAAGGTGTGCCGTCCTGATTAATCAGTTTGGCAATCAACTCTCCATTTTGTCCGCGAATTTCCATAACCGCATACATATTCTGCAGTTTCAACTCCGGAACAATAGCATCAGCAGCTTGTGATGCCGTAACCGCACCGCCGTCCTCAACTCCGCCATCGGCAAACGGATTGCGTCTTTCCATTTCTCTTTCTTGTGCTTCAATTCTGGAGTTTAGAGTGTTAATCTGCTCTTTCAGGGTTCCGATTTCTTTTTTATAAGCATTAACGGTTTCGTCGGCCTGAGTAGCAGCATTAGCAAAGCTGGCTTTAATGTTTTTCAGCTTATTCTGCGTATCTTCCAACAACGCCTGTTTTTCTTTTTTCAGATCCTCAATCTGCTGATAGAGACCGCCTTCATGAGCAATCCATTCCTGATTAGCCGTAAGCATCTCGTTCTTGTAAGAGTTCAGCAGTCTTTCCTGACGCACGGTTTCAAATTTAATATCCAGCTCACGCAACTTCTGCTGTTCTTGCAGAACTTTTTGCTCTTGCTCTTTTTCCCATTCAATCTTTTTGCGCTTTTGCTCTTCGGCCTTTTCTTGTTCTTGGATTATTGCCTGTTTGCGCTGATTCTTGATAGCCTCAATTTCGTTTTGAACTTTCTCTCTGCGCAGTTCAAGATTCAACAACGCCGTTTGCTTTTCCAAATTAGACATCTTAGAAAAGACTTCATCACCAATTTCTTCGTTGTCATTAGTGCCTATAATTCCCACGCCAGCCCCCGGTTGGTTGAGCATAGACGCCGGCATAATCGGTGACGGAACCTCGGCTGCGGCGACAGGTTCAACTGCCGGTTCAGCCTTCGGCTCAACTTTTGGTGCCGCTGTCGGAGCTGCATTGTCAGAGCCAAACAGTGGTGCATTATCCGGCACGCTTGCAGACGGCGCGCTGTCATTATCATCAAACATGGCATCTTCCGAGAGGGTAACAACACCTTGCGCATACAGGTTGTTATTGCCTGCTGTTACCATCAAAGCCAAAGCGGAAACGCTTAAAATATTTCTTATTTTACAAAACATAGATTGTCCCCTCGTAATGCCAAATCTTGTCGTTTGGAGAATATGTTATAAGTTTAATCTCAAGTCCTGAATATTTTGTTAACAAATCCAGCCATGTCAAAGGATTGTACTCGGAATTGAGTGAAAATTTTATCATCTGATAAATCGTGCCGGTTGACGATTTGGTTGTTTCGGTAGACAACGCAATAGGCACGCCGATACTCTGAAATGTATCGTTCAATTCGTCACGGAGCTCTATCGCGCGTTTTTGCGGCGGGCTCAATTGCTCTTCCGCCTTGTCCAGAGCCAAAGTTGCCGACAAACTTGAGCCGTTGGAAGAAAAACTATAGCCCGAAAATTTTAGTCCGGAATCATCCAAAGCTTTTTTTGCCCATGCCACGCGCCCGACATTACGAACCCATGAGGTGGCGGCACTGCCGTTGTTACAACTGATTGCTCCAATAGCCCAGCCTGGAGGCAAAATCTTATCCAGAGCCACAATTCCCTGATAACAGTTTTTCATAACCTGCTGGGGGTTAGGCACTTTTTCCCACGGCTTAACTTCTACCACTTGCTCTACTTTGGGCACTACCTTCGGTTTAACTGGCACAACAACCGGACGTACGGTCGGTGTCAAAAACAGGGTGTCCACTAGGCTGGAGAGCAACCACAAACCGACCACAGCCGAAACCGCAATCACGGCAAACAGTTTGCCTCCGCGCAAAGCCTTAATTTTTTGCAGCTTTGATTTTGCGCCTCTAGCCAAAACTTCGGCCAAATCGAGTTGTTCCGTGTCTTCGATTTCCCATTCTTTGGGCGCAATTTTTTTGCCCCAATCCGGCACAGCCAACATAGATAAAAACTGTTCTTTGGCTTCTTCCTCGCTTAAGAACAACATATCGCCGTCGGACAAGATAATGTCGTTACGAATACAGGTATACCACCAGCCCTCAGCGGTCTTAAATACCGCAATAAACGAGCCGATGTCGGAGAGCGAAGTCGCCAACGCAACCGCGGCTACCGTTTCGCCGCTTTTATATCCCTCATGAGAAACGCAGATACCAAACTGCGGAGCCTTGCCTCCCTTAATACAAAACAGGTCGGCTCCTTCCAAAACGCCGGCTGACGCCTCTTCAACTTCTTGAAAAGGGTCGCTGGCATTTTGCAACGGCTGCCAAAACAGGCTTGTGGCATAGCTCACTCCATCAATGGTAATGGATGAACCCCAAGATTTTTTGGCTGAGCCGTTGTCTATATCATCATCTAACAGTTTGGCTTCTTCAAGCACTGTGGTTCTCCTAATTCATTGACATTCTGGCTTCCGGTGACAGCGGAGATTCCAATACAATCGGTGTCAGGATAATAACCAAAACACTGCGTTCTTTTTGAGCTTTAGCTGAGCCGCCAAGCAAAGAGTTTTCGGCTGAGCCGGTGCCTTCCTTGGTGGTTGAGCTGTTTACGCGCTCATAACCTGTCAAAATTAAAGATTCTCCGGAGGTCATAGCCACTTCTTGGGTAAATGCTCTAGATTCAATCTTCGGATTCTGAATATATTGGTTCTCGCTGGAGGCGCCGAACTCAACTTTATCCAGTGACAACAGGTCAGACAATGTCATGTTGAACATAACCAGCAGACGACCATGCTCCAAAATTCGTGGCAAAACATCAAGTGTGAATCCGGTCTCAACTTCTTCGGTCGTAACCGAAATATCATAGTTTGTGCCGTCGGTTCCACTGTTGGTCTTGGTCATTTCTGCAATGTAGTTCTGCTTTTGTGTAACCTGAATTGGTGCCGGTTTGTTGTTCAAAGTTGTAACCGTGCCGCTGGTAACCAAACTGGTGTTGTTGCGCTGAGAAAGCGCTTTTACCGCCGCGTCGGCCGTCCATTTGTCTTTCAGAATACCCCAAGTGATGGTATTGCCGGCGCTGGCCGCAGAGCTTACGCTGGTAGAGCCTGTGACGCCGATACTGGTAACGCCGTCGCCAAAAGTTGCTTTCAGATCAAGTCCGTAGTCGTCTGTATCTGTAATCGAAACCTGCAAAATCTTTACGCTGATGGCAACCTGACGAGACAAACGAACATTTTGCTCGTTAATGTATTTTGCAACTTTCTTAATATCGTTCGGAGTAGCGGTCAGCGTGATGGTTCCGTCAGCCGGCGACATCGTGAGTTTTGCTCCATCGCTTATCATTGAAGAGATACTTTTTTCAAAGTTGCCCCACATCTCAACCTCAATCGAGCTGCTCATACTGATGGAGGAACTTCCGCCGCCTCCGCTCTGGCTGCCGCCGACGTTAACCGACAAATTCGGTTTACTTGGCAGGCTATATACAACAAAGGTTCTGGTAACGAACTTGTAGAAGTGAATCTCTTTGTTCTCATACTTCCACCAGATTCCAAAACGAGAAGACACTTCATTCAGCAATCCGCTCAAAGGACCCTGATAAGAAACCAGCATTTTATCCGGTTCTGCCCAATCGCTGTTTACGCTGTCAACAGTAGGTTTGTTGGCAGCTCCTTTAGATTTTACATCTGCTTCCAGCTGGGGAGCATAGCGCACGCCCAGCGAGGTGGTTTTGTTAATCATATCGCCGATTTCAAACAAGGTAATCGGGCGGTTGCTCACCAAGGTGATGCCGTTCTTGCCTTCCAAATAAGCCGGTATCGGGGCGCCTTCATATTCGATTTCACTTGAATCACCAAGCCAAATCTCGTCTTTTACCTTAATCAAATCCTGATTGGCAACAACAGTCGGCGCTTTGGCCTCTTCTTTCATGCGGGTGGCAGTTTCTACCTCACGCTCAATTGTTGCATCCATATTTGTGGAAATCGAGCAGGAGGCTGCGAACGCCGCAACAAGCATTCCAAGTCCGATTTTTTTCCAATTAGTCATACGCATTCTCATCCTCCATGGTCTCAACAACTAAGACTCTGTTTCCTTTATAAAAAGTGGCAACCGGAGCCGGTCTGGCTCTGGCAAATGTTCTGATTAAAGCCGAGCTTACATCGGCAAATCTGCCGCGGAACATTGCGCCGGCAGCCAGTGTGTAGTTGCGGTTGCTGTTCCAAATCAATCTCCAGCCGGCGCGCTCGCTCCAGTCTGTCAACAACCCTTTAAGCGTGCTGCCTTCCTCAGCCAGCCAGTCTTCAACCGGATCCTCGCCGGAAGACTGCGCCGAGCTGTCATCGCTGCTGCCCTCATTAATGGCGGCATTTACCTCGTTTTCATAATCCGCAACTTCCTCATCAATGGTTGGCGGAATAGAGGCTGACATATTGCTTCCGGCTCCGGAGTTGACAATATCCTGATCCGTAGGCATACGCTCGCCATATTCGCGGTAGTCCGCGGCGGTTTCTCGATAGCTAATCAGCTCCTTGCCGGAGGCTGTGGTCACATTTGTCGCCGGAGCCGGCTGCTCTAATACCATATCTTGAGGTATAGGAGAATTGCCGTCATAAGGGCTGCTTGTTGCGTGAGTGCTGCATCCGGCTACCAAAAGTGCCGCTATCAGAGATGTGCTTTTCCATGTTTTCTGGTTCATTTCTGCAATCCTCGGATTAGATTTTGTCATTGTTTTTCCTATCATACATACTGAAAATTAAATAATCAAGCGCCGCGCTATACTTATTACCATTGCTGATAATACCCGTCTGCGGCTCTGTTTATATTTTCATTGCTCCTTCTTTGGGCTATGGGGTTGTGAGTAATTGTTTTGATGATAAAAGAGTTGGGCTCTCTTTGAGTAAATACCGTGTTTATTTTGCTGTATTCAACTCCTTTATCGGTTAAAATGTTGTGTAGCAGGTTAAGTCTCTTTTGCTGCAAATCCATTGCGGCGGTGCCATCAATGCGGATTTCAATGGTCATATTCTGGTTGTCGGCCGCTCGTGCGGCAAAAGCCTGAATCCAGCGTAGCGTTTGTCCGGATATTTCGGCGCGGTTGGGCTGGAATGATAAGCGCATTTCGGTTGGCATAATCTTTCCGACGGCGCTTGGCTTTTGGAACTTTTTGCGAATTTCCGACAATAAATTGGGGGCTTCAGCCGCCGACTTGGTCTCTTTGGGCTTTGGAGAGGAGGAAAATATCGAGTTCAACGAAGAAAGCAGTTTGTTTTTTCGACTTTCCTCGCTGTCAAGTTTTAGCTCTGCCGGCTTAACTTCCGTCAGCTGTTTTTCCTCAGGTTCAGGCTTGTTTTGGGGCGAATAAGAAAGTTGAGGAGTTAAGTTCTCATCATTCAAAATATCTTCCGGAATAGGAATAAGCAGATTTTTAACTGTTTCCGAAGCAATTTTAACTTCATTGCCGCTCTGTTGCTGCGGATTTAAGGCGCTTTGAATTTCAGCGTTTTCTTTTTGATAATAAGCCTCATCTGCCAGCCTGCCGTTTTTGAGCGCGCCATCGGCCTTTGCTACCACCCACGGGGATTCTGCCGCGGTCTTATCAGCCATGCTTTGCCACTTGGCCTGCGGTTTTGCACTTTCTGCCGTGCTTTCCTCCGGCTTGTCTTTTATCATACTGTGAACTGGAATGCTCTTATCGGCCAAAGCCACCTGATTCAAGTCATCAACTGAGCCGATTCTGACTTTTGTAACGCTTTGCGCCAGTTCGTCGGAGCTTTTTTCAATCGGCAACAACGGTATCGGCTCGTCGGCTGCGGCCATCAGCAATGGTTGCGATGTGGGAGCAGCTGATTTTGGCTCGATTGTGGTTTCTGGCGCTTTGACGGCGACAGGTTGGCTAATGTCGGCAATCTCCGGAGCCTGCAGTGGTATCACCACAGCCTCAACCTTGGACTTGGGGTGCTCTGCAATTTTAAGCGGCTCAGAAACTTTGTTTTCGGCCAACATCATTGGTGGTTGCGGAGCTTTGCGCACCGGCTTAGCTGGTGGCAATTCAATTTCCAGCGGAATTTCCAGTAGTTCTGATTCTTCCAGCCCGATATCAGCCATGATTATATCATCATCGGGTGCCGGTTTAAGATCCGGCAAAACATTTAGCGCAATTTTCTTTACCGGAGCGGCAGTTTTAGAGGGGTTTGCCTGCTCTGATTTAAGAAACAACATAATGTTTTTATCTGATATTTTAGGCTCTTGAGAGGGGCGTTTGTGTTCATGCCAATATACTCCGTTAGCGGCAAAAATCGCAAACAGAGATACGGAAAAGCTGTAAACAAAAGTTTTTAAACCTGTTTTCGGCATAAAATAAACCCCTCTAAAGCCTTGATAAATCAAAATGCGACTCTTGGCAAGAGTCGCTGAAAAATATGCACAAATCTGTGGATTTTTTTTGTGTTTTTCTTGTCGAGAGTGAGCGGCTAATAGCCTAAAAACAGTCGTTTACCATCGCTTAAGGACTGTGAATTTTTTGTTACAGCAAAATTTTTAGCGTGTAAACAGTATGTTAACCATTTTCTGCTATAAGCAATTCTGCTAGAAATTACGGCGAAAATCAGTTATTCTAAAAGAGTATAAAGAGTTTCGCACAACAATTTGAAGGAGAACAACAATGAACTTTATTAAAAACAACATTTGGACATTTTGTCTGGTAGCTGTATTTACTCTGCTGACTTTTGCCGGTGATGCTTCGGCTCAGAGTGTTATGCAGACCTCTCAGCAAAAGGCTCTGAACGTATTTACTTCCGTCAAGACGATTATTTTCGTCGTTGGTGGTTTCGGTTTGGTTGGTATCGCTTTTGCCGCTATCTTTGGTAAAGTAAACTGGAAGTGGTTTGCCAGCTTGGCCGTTGGTTTGGCTATTTTGGCAGCTGCCGGTTCTGTAGTTAACTACGCTACTGGTGAAACTATGTCTGGTTTCCAAGACTCTTTCAACAATGCTACCAACTAATATTCTCCTTCTGTATGGTATCGGGCTGCCGCAACGCAGCCCGAGCCGCAAGGAGAAAGAGGTTAATAAGGGGGTCTTGTAAAACTGTCAAACTACAGTTTAGCCATCCCCCTTTCTTTATAAATAAATTATCCTGAACTTAATTCAGGGCAAAAACAAGAATAAAAATGCCTTTCAACATCTGCTTTTAGGGGCAGATATTCAAAGGCAAACAAACCACAAAACGGGAGGGCGCAATGTTAAAATTTAAGAAAATATGCCAAATTCTGCTGATGGCGGCATTTGTCTGCGCTTTTTCTGGCAGTGCGCACGCTCAGGCTCTTACCGCAACCAACAGTTCCGGCATAAATGCCGATGGTACGATGAGTTGGGATAAGTTTGAGAATAAAGATCCCTTTATAAAGGCTCCGCAACAGAGTGGCAAGGAAGGGATAAGTCTTGCCGATTGTCAAAAAACTTGCACCAAAAGTGGGCATCAGTGTGTTTATGATTCTTCCGGAAATACTAAAAACTATGTTTGCGTTGATTATTCAAAAAAGTCAGATTCTGCAGACACAACCAAGCCGGCCGGTACCAGTGATACGCACAAAAGCAGCTCTGTAACCGGATGTTCGGCAGACTTTGGTCTGTTCTCCGGTCTTATTCAAACCGGACGAGATATCTTTTCTGGCTTGCGCGATTTGATTTATGTGGTTGCCGGTTTTGGTATCATCGGAGTTGCGGTGGGCGGATTCTTCGGTAACCTCAACTGGAAATGGTTAGGAGCAATAGTTATCGCATTGGTCGTAATCGCTTCTACCGGCGAGATTATTAATATGATTACCGGCTGCACAAACTTCAGCCAGTCTATGATTACAGATACACTAAAATAAAGAAGACTAAGATGCTGAGCTTTTTCAGCATCATAAATAGAGAATAGGAGGGTGCCATGTTAAACCTTAAGAAAATAAGTCAAGCAATGTTAATTGCCTGCGCTTTGTCCGTGGTATCATACTATCCTTCTCCGGTCTTTGCGGCGGACGAAGATGTCGAGGTGGACGGTGGCAATTTGTCTGGAGTTGTTGTTTCTGCCCGCAGCGGAGTATCTGCGCGTCGCACATCTTTGCAAGATCAGCAAGCAAAAATAAAAGCCCAAGAGAATGATAACAAAGCGGCCAAACAAGCTGCCGAGGACGCTTATAGTGAAGCTCTGTATGCTGCAAACAAAAAAGTAAGTGTTGCTCAGAAGGCTTATGAGAATTGTACGGATGATTGTGGTGAACTGTATAAAGCACTGCAAGCCGCCAAAAATCAATCTGCCAAGGATATAAAAGAGGCTAAACAAGTAAGAAAAGATGCGCTTCAGGAAGTTAAAAAAGCTGAAAAGAGCAAAGAATTAAAAGCCGAAAAAAAAGCGGCTAAGGCAGAAGAAAAACAGCTGAATAAAGAGAAAAAGAGTCTGACAAAACAATCTGATAAAGCGAAAAAGGACATTGAAAAAGCGCAAAGTAAAGTTGAAAAATACTGCAAAGAAGGCGGTAATCAGGAAAAATGTCAGAAGGCAACCGCTGATCTCAATACCGCTCAACAAAAACTAAATAAGGTTACCGGTCAGCTTGCGGTCTATAACAGTCCGCTCACTACACAGCAGCCTGTGCCGGAGGCTGAAGACTCTGATGCTCCGTCAAATCCTCGAAAAGAGGCTTATGAAAAAGCTAAGGCCGCAGACGAAAAATACCAAGCTGCGAGAGATGGATATTCTAAAGCCGCCGAGGATTTAGCAAAATTACAATATCAGTGTATTAAAGAAAACACAGAGGATTGTTCTAAAAAAATAGAAGATGCCAAACAGGCTTTGGCCGATGCTAAAACTGCGGCTGATGATGCCTACAAAGAAAAAACCGCGGCTGAAAGAGAATCTAAAAAACAGGGTGCTTACTATGAAGAAGATTCTGTAGAGGCCATACAGGAAAAAGTAGATAGTTTTAAAGCTGGTGTTAAGGCTTCAGAAGATAAGATTGCTGATTATCAAAATAAGTTAAAAGAAGCCAAAGCCGCTTGTGAACATTCCAAAAAACTTCGTTCCAAACGAGGTCAAAAAGATGCGCAAAAATATTGCGGAATGCAAGAACAATTGGAAGCGCAACTGGCTGCCGAACAAGAAAATTTGGCAGGGCTGAAATCAGATCTTGCATCATTGGAACAAGAGTTGGCTGAGGCCAGAAAAAAAGCCATTGCAGAAGGACGAGCAAGTGGACTTGATATGCGTGGTATGGAATATAAGGCTTTCAGTACCGCCCAAGGCGATATCGCGGCTGGAACATATACAGGTAATATTGATTATTCCAACACCGGCGATGTGTTCTCTACCATCACCCGTCGTGCCGCCCGTATTCTGGTCGGGCTCAAGCCTCTGGTATATACCTTTGCCGGCTTTGGCTTGATTGCCTTTGCATATATGGCAATTTTCAACAAAATCAGCTGGAAGTGGTTTGCCAATATTGCCATCGGACTGTTTCTGGTTGCCAATATGGGACGGCTGATTGAATTTATGGTTTATCCGGATAGTGGCAAAGACGGAGGATGGCAAAGTTCTCCGCAGCCGTTGGCCTCTTTTGGCGATTATCTGGACAAAGGTTTTGCAGACACTGAATATGAATGGGTTGAGGAGATATCTCCCTACGCTCCGCAAGTGGCTGATGGAGACAAGCCCGACACCACGATTACTCCGATAGGTGCTGAAGAGGCTGAGGCTGCAACCCGCAAATTCTGTGGCAAAACTGGTGCTAGTGGTTGGGGCAATTTCAAAAGTTGTGTTGGTGACTTAATTTCGGCCGGCAAGAAAGGTGTCGATGCTCTCAAAAAGGCTAAGAGCACAGTTGATACGGTTAAGAGTACGGTAGAAAATGTTACCGGCGCGGCTAAAAATATCGGAGCTGCAGCTGAGGCCATCGGCAATGCTGTTAAGGGCAAAGGCAGCCTTGAAAGTATCTTTTACAATGTTGGCAACATCGGCAAAAACATGGATTTCATGGTTGGCTCGGTCGGCGGTGCACTCGGTACTACTACAGACAATATCATAAGTATCGGCAACAATGTTCAGGATATGAGCAAGAGTGTTGATGAGCAGCGTGAGCTGAAAGCTAAACGCGACCGCGGCGAAGCTACCAACAAATTTAATGCCGCATTGATGGGGCAGACCATTGGTACAGATGGTAATGCCGAGCGTCGCTGGGGCGGAGATATGGATTATGATGCCAATGGTAACGTTGTGTTGGTTAAAAGCGGTTTTGCTAAAGAGACCTTTGAGGGAATAAACTCAAACGGTGAGCGAGTTGTCGGAGTGCGCGATGTTGCTATTGAAGGCGATATTGCCAGTAACAAGAAATCTGGCATTAATAATGGAAAAAATGCTTTCCTTGATGCTGTAGATAAGGTGACTAATAGATCTAAAAGTGCCAACCAAACACTTCAAGATGCTACTGGTACCGTAGGTGCCGGAGTGGAAGTCGTAGCTAACTTTAGCGCTTTTGGCAGCAAGAGTATTAATCAGGCTCGCAATGATAGGTATAAAGCCAAACAACATAAGGTACAGCAGAATAATGCAGCCAAGGCCGAAAGTAAAAATGCCGCGGCTCCGGCTCCAGCGCCTGCAGCAAACACTGCTTCCGTACAAACTAAGGCTGTTCAGACACAAACTATTAACCAGCAGAAGGTTAACCAGCAGAAGGTTAGCCAGCAGACTGTCGCTCCTAAGGTTGTCAACCCGCCGGCCGCCAACGATCAGACAAAGGCCGTTCAGGTTCAATCAACCAATGCGCCCAAAGCAAACAGCCAAACAACATCTGCCAATAATGCTTCTGCGCAGGTTGTGCCGGCTCAACAGACTGCTGAAGAAGCCATAAATGTTGAGGCTCAACAGTCCAATAATACGGCTGTCGCTGCTGCCGGTTATACTGCCGGCACAGTCAAGGCACAGGCGCGACCGATTGTCAAAGCACCGGTTGCTGGCGAGCCAAAACCGCAAACTGCGCAGGTGGTTGAGGGGGATAAATCGTCTGCTGAGGTAGCTGGTCAGCAATATGAGGCAGACAATACGCCGAGCAAAATAGCCCTCGCTGCCGAGAATAAACTGGCTAAGGCACAGGCGGAACTGGATGCGGCCAAATCTGAGGCGGCTGCTAAAGTTGATATTGCTGCCAAGGCAGAAGCACTGGCTCAAGAGGCGGTGAAAAAAGCTCAAGAGACCAACAATTCTGCAGATTTAGCTCGTGCGGCTGAACTTCAGAAACGGGCTCAATTGGCCAACGTTGAGGCTCAAACTGCTCAGGCTGTTGTCAAAAAGGCGGAAACTCCGCTCCAAAAGCTGAAAGAGGAGGCTAAAATGGCCAGCCTTAATGAGGCTAAATATGACAAAGAGAAGTATAAAAAGTCTATGGAAGGGGCCGAGATGAAAATTAAGGACTATCGCACCCAGCTTGCGGAAGTCCAAAGAAAGGTGCAAGATGCCTATATTGATGCTCAAAACAAGATTGAGGCCGCCAAAGCAGATGGCAGCAAGGATAATGTCTTGGCCGCCAGAGCCGCTTATAAGCAATATGAAACGATGCAAAAAGAAATGGTTGCTCTGCAAAAACGGCTGGAAGGAGAAATCCGCGAGCGTGCTCAGGCAGAAAACAACTATAACGCCGCGATTGCCAAACAAGACCAGTTGGAAAGATAGCTTTTTGCGCGCTTTCAACAGCAGCTCCCTTGCCCCTGCCGGCAGGGAGCTTCTTTTTTGTTCCAAGCCTGCGCGGTTAACACATTATTCATAAAAAAAATGTATAATCATTTCTATAAATGTCTTTCTGTTTTTTGTGCATTAAATCAAGGGATAACCTCTTGATGCTTATTGCATAAAAAATTAAGGGGGATATCATAAAATCGAAGATGACGTTATCGGGATTGAATCAATGCGCGAAATTATACTTAAAGCCGTAGCCAATCCGCCCAAAATTTTGTGGGGGCCGTTTTTGCCTACACTGCTCAATATGGGCGTGCAGTTTCCCATTATGTTTATGTTTTTGGGTACCTTTAACATCAATCCGCTGTTTTTTATGATAACGTTGGTAATCGGGCACGTCGTATGCATTGCTGTGGGGGCCAAAGAACCGCACATTTCTGCGATGATTCAGGCCTACGGGCAGACTGCCAAAACATCCGTTAACCTCTATAAAGCAAAGGGGAACAAATTTGCACCCTGATTTTGATTTTTTCAGCACTTTTGTGCAAGGCCTTACCAATCTTGAAGTCTTGGTTGCCATAATCGGGTTTATCTCCGCGGCAGCCTTTGCCGGATTCTGGGTCACAAAGTTCGGATATTATGTTTTGCCTCAGCCGCGGGAATCTCGCGTGTCTGACTTTTTGCCGTTTAGCAAACTACTATCAGACGGCATGACAATCCGTTGCTATAACGGATCTTTGGCGCGTGTGTTTAGGGTTACCGGCATTGATTTGGCCTTCGTTACCGATGAAAAAGTTATGTCAATGATGGAGGCGCGCAAGGCTTGGATTGACGGAATGTCTGATTTGCAAGTGGTGGCTCGGGTTATTACCCTGCGCGAGCGCGTGCCGCTTGAAGAAAATAAAGGCGATTTTGGCAACCAGTGGCTGGAGCGCGTTGATGAGGTTTGGAGCGAGAACCTGAGCCGCGTATACAGCAATAGTCACTATGTAGTGCTTTCGGTTGCTGATCGGGACGAAAATCTCAAAGATTTGAACTACGCCTCTCAGGCTCTGATTGCTACCCTCAATGATTATGGCGTTACGGCTCTGTTTGAATCCGAGGGTTCTTCTGCAGCTGATAGCCCGCTTTCGGTTTATGCCAAAATCTGCAGTCCGATTACTCGCCCCCAACCCCGAGTCAATACGGCCGAAGGTGGGCAATTGAACGGGTTATTAACTTCCGACCATATTCATTTTACCGGAGAAAACGGTATTATCCGGTTTTTCTCTGGTGATAAAGAGAAGTTTGAAATCGCTATGGGGATTCGCTCTTCCGGCGATTATATGGACGAGAGTATGGTTACTTCGCTGTTATCTATTGATTCTGAGCTTGTGTTTTTGCACAATATCCGCCCGATATTCAAACCGCATGCCCGTGCCTTGCTAATGCAGCAACAGCGCATGGCCACCATGACCAGTTTTTCCGGTGATGTTGTAGACCAATACAGCGAGGTTTTGGCGGCAATTGAAGATAGCGATACCAATCACCAATCATTGACTGAATATGCTATGGCGATTCTTTTGCAAGGTGATACCATGCAAGAGATTGAGTTTGCCGAGAGCGAAGTGCAGCGTATTTGCCGCCTGTTTGGCGTAACTCCGGTGCGTGAGGGGTGGGTTACTCAAGCAACATTTTTTAATCAGTTTCCGACTTATGATGTTTTGCCTCGAACATACCGCTATTTATCAAGAGTTGTGGCTTGTGCCATTTCTTTTGACAAACCATCAGAAGGCTTTTCCAAGAGTGACTGGGGTCCGGGGGCAATTACCGTGTTCCGCACCGCTTCCGGCTCAGCATATCGTTTTCAGTTTCACGTGTCGTCGGAAGATTCGGCCGTTGCTCACTGCTGTATTATCGGACCAACCGGTCAAGGTAAAACAACTTTGCTTACGTTTTTGGCCGGACAGGCAATGCGCCATCATGACCTTAAGGTGTTCTTCTTTGATCGTCACCGCGGCGCGGAGATTTTTACCCGTGCGGTTGGTGGCGCTTATGTGGGGTTTGAGGGTGATGAAAAGAACGTTTCCCTAAACCCATTCGATTGCGATAATACTCCCAACAATCGTGCCTTTTTGCGGCGGTGGATGCGAGCTATAACACTGGTTGATGACGCCGTCTCCGAAAAAGAGATTGCCCGCGCCGTAACTACTGCATTTGACTATCTGCGCCCCGAAGAACGTATGATGACAAACCTCTACAAGAGCTGTTTTTCTCCCACCGGCAATATGCGCCGTGAGCTCTTCAAGTGGGTTAACCCTGACCAATACGGCAATATCTTTAATGCCGATACCGATAGTTTGGATCTTAAGTCCAAACGCTTTATGGCCTTTGACTTTACTCATATTTTTGAGGATGAGACTCTGGCTCCGGCCGTTATCAGCTACATCATGCATCGTATTCAGTCCGAAACCGGCGAGACCGGAGTTCCGTCGCTTATTATGATTGACGAGACCGCGCCTATGCTCAAACACCCGATGTTTCGAGATTACTTTGTTATCGGCTTGCAAGAAGGACGTAAAAAACGTCAGGCGTATCTTTGCGCCTTCCAACAACCGAATATTATTGATCGACTTGGGGTTGGCGAGGTTATCCGCGGTCAGTGCCAAACCGTAATCTTTTTCCGCAATCCGCAGGCCACGCCGGAAGACTATCTCAACTGGAATCTTACTAATGCTGAAAATGACTTTATTTTTGGCAAGAGCTATCGTGATTTTCCGTATGCAATTCTGCTTTCTCGTCCGGCTACCGGTGAATCTGTAATTCTTGATGTAGATTTGAGCGGTTTAGGGCCTTATTTGCGCTTGTATAATTCCGGCCGCAAAAATGTATTGCTGGTTGAAGAGCTCATTAAGGAATACGGCGAAGAAAACTTTGTTACAAAATATTTAAATATTTAGCGAAAACGCGCAAATTCGTTTATTTGCGGCGGCAAACATGCTATAATAAATATATATGGCAGCTGACAGGAGGCCGAGATGAAAAAATATATCAACACCATGCTTACAAGTGTTTTTCTTGCCTGGCTGATTGTGCTTGCTTCTAGCCCTAAAGCCGTTGCTGTGCCGGTGATTGATACATCTAGTACGATTCAGGAAATAAAGTCTTTTGGCACCAAAGTCAGAGAAAATGCAACGGTAGTATCTATTATGATTACAGTTCAAACAGGAGCTGCAGCTATTGGCGGAGCCCAGAAAACCGTATCAGAATATGTGCTCAAAAAAAAGCAAAAGATAGAAGAAGCTGTCGCTAAAGCCAAAAAATATAAAGATAAAGTTGAAAAATACAAAAAAGAATACGAAGCCTACAAAGCAGAGCTGGATGAAAACATCGCTAAAGCCAAAGAGTTCAAAAAAGAAATGGAGGACGGCATACAAGAGGCTAAGGATGGTGTGCAAGCAGCCAAAGATACCGTTAATACCGCCAAAGAGGCTGCCGGTGCCATCAAAGACAAGGCAAGCAGCACTATTGATGGTGTCAAAGATAAAGTTGACAAAGCAGCGGACAAGGCCGGTTTAAAAGATAAAAAAGACGATTCTCAAACCGATGACAACGCTTCCGAGACTGCTGCCGAACCGACCGCCGACCAAGATGAAATTGCCAAGGCTGAAGATGTTGCAGGTGCTACGACTATAGAACCCGCGGTGCCGGTTTCGGGTCGCAAACCGTTTGAAACTGCAGCTGATGTCACAACGCCAACTACAGAGGCCAATGTTCCGGCTGCTGATACCGCGCCAACTGCAGAGGCCAATGTTTCGGCCGCTGATACCGCGCCAACTACAGAGGCTAATGTTCCGGCCGCCGGCACAGATACATCTGTTGGCTCTGCAATATCTTCCGGCGCAACTGAAACGGTTTCTACTTCCGTTGTTGCTTCGCCTGTCGCAGCCGCACCCAATCCCGTCGCAGCGCCTAATCCGGTTGCTACATTGCCTGCGGTTGACAGCAGAAGCACTGTTCCGCTAACCGCATCTGAAAATGCAACTGGTGCAGAAGGTACAAGTAATGCCGCCGCTTCTACAGCAAATGCCACTCTGCCGGCGGATACAAGCAACGCCGCGCCGGTTGTCGCTTCCGGTGGTGCTCAGACTATAGAGGGAGAACTATCAACAACGCAGCCGATAGTATCTGCACCGAAATCGATTAAGCTTGAAACCCCACAGACCACCACAAAACCGGCAGCCAAAAATATCAGAGCCCTTCCGTCCAAAAATCCAACTGTGGTTGCTCCTCAGCAGAAATTCCGCCGCAAAGCGTTTAAAACCTCGGCGTTGCATACTACCGAGACTTTGGCTTTTGCCAAGCTCACTCTTCCTGATGGAGGTACAGATTTTAATGGTAACGTCTTAATCCCGCGGGCTTTGGCTATGTATTGCGGATTGTCTTCTGCCGATGCGACCAAAGAAAACGCTGTTGACGACTGCCTGCTTCGTATTAATAAAGAGCGTGTTGGATCTCAGGCGTATTCCGGCAGTGATGCGCCAAAAGTCTACAATATGGCGGTGGCTCAATCAGTTGCCGCAACAATTGCCGAGGCTTTTAAGGCCAGACAAGACGCCGATAGCTTTATTGAAAAATTTGTTGAGCCGATAGAATATGCGCCGGAAGATAATGCGCGAGACACTTATGCCAATATCGTCCAGTTAAATCAGGCAATAGATATGCAAATGAACAATCTGCTTAAAATCCAAAGCTCAAAATTGGCAACCAGAGCTCTTATCAATTATGGTCAAGGTTTGTACGTACCTGAGGAGGATTAAGATGAATAAGCTCCGCCTGCATAGTTGGATAATTTTTCTGCCAGCAGCAATGTTGGCGGCCATTCCGCTATGCGCAGCAGGATTTAATCTTGATGATGGCACTACGGCTGATGGCGATATGCTCTTGCCCAAGACCTTGGCCATGCGCTGTGGAATATCTTCTGCCGACGCCGCTAATCAAGACAAGATAGACAAATGTTTGAACAAAATTGCAGCAGATACCGATTCTATTGATAGGCTTGCCAAACAAACCATGCATCAAGTTAATAAAAATGCTCTAAATATAGCATTAAAATATAAGACAGATGCCGGTGATTATGAAGAAACCCTTGACAAAAGACTGGGCGATGATAGCGGTATTCAATCCGGTAGCGCCGCCGCCGGCGGAGCTATTTCTGCAGATGGTGAAAATCTGCGCAAAGATCAAACCAAAAATGCCAAAATATATTCTCGCAGCGCAGAAAATCTTAATAAAATAATCGCCGTTTATACCACCAATATGGGCATTGACGCATATAAAAATTTCTTTGAAACAGACGCCGCCTTCCGCAATGCCGAACAAAGGGAGGCCGAGCAATGATGCAAAAAAAGACATTTGTAGCTATGCTGGTTTTGCTCCTTGTTTTGATGGGGCGGCCCTGTTATGCGCCTACTGATTGGGTTGTTAATGTTCTTGATGGTCTCAACAATGTTACCCAAGCAGGAAATAAAGAAATTAAGAAAATTGATAATCTTACCAATGAATACATGCAAAAAAAAATAGGGGCGTTAGGAGATTTTAATAAACTAAAAAAAGCTAAGGATAAAGCCGCTTCCGCAAAACAGCGCTATGAAAAGGTTCAGGCCAAATATGAAAAAATGCAAGCTGCGGCAGCTAAAGCTAAAGAAAAAAAAGAAGCTCTTGCCAAGCGTGCTGCTGAAGTCAAACAACGTGCAGACAAGTTAAAACAACGCTATGAAAAGGCTCAGGCCAAAGTTGAAGCCGTCAAAAAAAAGATAGAAGAGGCTCAAGCCAAGGCAGAACAACTGGAAAACAAAGTTGACAGCGCTAAAGGCAAGTTAGATGATGCTAAAGGCAAGTTAGATGATGCCAAAAATCAATATGCCGAAGTTAAAGACGGAGTTAAAGATGTAAAAGGACTGGCAGCGGAAAAAATTTCTACATCGACCGGCAAAATTAGCAACATTCACGATAAAGTTACCGGAACAACCTCTAAAACAACGGAGCAAACTCCGATAACCGACACGCCGGAAATGACTCCGTTGCAAACGCAAGAGCAAACTGATAGCACCGCACAGGAGCAGACTGTCAGCACCATACAGGAGTTGACCACAGTTGCGCCGGCCACAACGGATATATCTCTGCCTCAAGAAGTTTTGTCTGCCGATTTGCAAACAGATGTTACTGCCGATAATGTTACTGCTCTGGCTCAAGAACCATTGCCGGAAACTGAGCAAACCCAGCAGATTCATACTCAAGTCGGATTAACCGAGCAGCTTAAGCAGGCAGATTCAATCGGCGTTGCTAAGCTAAAGAACACAAATTCTAATGCGCAAAAGACACAATTGCTGGATATTGGCCAAAAGCAAGCGCCAGTAGTTCGTCGCCGCGCTTTTGAAAAAGATTCTACGGTGGCAAAGGAGATAAAAGATGAATAAGATGTTTTACTCATTGTTAGTTGCTGTATTGAGTTTGCTGCCGTTGTCTGCCGCGCAAGCGTTTGATGTGCCGACATATATAGAAAACCCGCAGGACGTGAGCGGCAATATTGATATTATTATCAAAGAAAATACTGCGCCACGCACCAGTTCAAAAAATGCGCAAGACTTGCGACAAAAATTGGACGACACCATCAATGAATATGCCGCCAGACTGTATGCGGAATCTTTTATTATCTCTGCTGCATCGTCAGCCGCAGCGTCCGGCAATAATAGTGCTGTCGGCAAAATCAGTGGCTTAGCCGGCGGACTTCTGGGCGCAACAGATAAAAATCATGTGCTGCAAGATAAGGTTAAAGCACCAGCCAAAGAAATTGCCGAAAATGTTAAACAACTGATGGAACTTGAGGCGGCAATAGCCAATCTGGAGGGGTTGCAAATTTTGGCGGGGCTGGATATCTCAGATAATAGCGAAGCGGAGGAAAAATAATGAAACAGTATACCGCGGCATTTATTATGGGAATAGCGTTTGTCTGTAGCAGCGCGGCGTTTATACCAGCAGCGCAGGCGCAGTTTACAAAAATTGACTATGGCAAAACTCCGTCAAAGTTTGTGAGCTGGGTGCAAGGCAAAGTCGGCGAAGCTCAAGAGGTGATGCAGAATATTCAGGATTCGCAGTTTGGACAGTTTGTCGGCGACGGAATTAAATATACCAAACAAGGTCTGACCTTTGCTAAAAAAGTCTATGAAAAAGGGCAGGAAGAATATGGCAAAATAAAAGACAGCCCGGAACTTGAGGCCGCCAGAATATCTAAAAAAATTGTCGAAGAAAGCAAAGCGCTCAAGAAATTGCAGGAGAATAAACTTTCCAAACAACAGGAGCTGGCTAATGAAGTTGATTTGCTAAAAGAGCAAACTACAGCTAAAGCAAATGCTGTCCGCAATAATCTGACTGTGGCCGCCAAGTCTTATGGATTGGATGTTGATGAAAATGGAAAATTAGTGTCAAATGCGGCAACGGCAGACCTGCCAAAAATTCAAAATGCCGAAGCCAAGGTTCCAAGCAGCGAGATTCAGTCGATGGTTGATGATCTTAAACGAATTAAACAGGAACAAACCGACCAACAAAATAAATTGGAGGCGCAATATAAAGAAATAGATAATGAGTTCAAAGATAAAGTTGTTGAAAAAACTAAACAGATTGCCGAACTCACTAAAAAATTGGCCGAAACCGCTTCTAAATCATCGCTGGTTAAATCCGCCGGTGGAAAAGAAGCAAACTTTGGCGAACTTAAGGATTCTTTAGAAGATAAGTTGTTTACCAAAGGCAAAGCCAGTATCAAGCAGGCCAAAGAAAGGAAAAGAGAACGCAAAAAGGCATTGAGCAATTCTTCTGCCGAGGCCTTGTCTGTCCGCGCCGATATGTTGTCAGAGCGCCAAAGCAATATTGATTCCGCCACGTCTAAAGAAGATTTGGCAGATACTATGACCGGTGAATCCGAAGGCGCCGGAATTAATGCTCAAGTTTTGATAGAACAGATGAATATGTTGCAAAAATACGCCAAAGTTATATTGGCAGATTTGAAGATGCAAACAGCTCAAGAAATGGCATCTTTGCATGGTTTGGATTCCAGCGGAACTTCCGGCGGTTTTAACCTATGTAATTATACAGACCAAGATAATATCGGAGCAGATTATAAAATTCGCAAGCTCAAAGAAACTGCCAAAAATGCAAAAACTAGCGCGGCTTCAGCAATTAACAAAACCCAAACCGCCGTCAGTAATGCCAAAAACAAAGCAGAAGAACTTAAAGAAAAAGGCTTAAGCGTTGCCGCAAAAGCCCAAAACGCGGCAGCGGCAGCTACGGATAAAGTCAAAAATACTGTGTCAACGGTTAAGGATACTGCCTCAACAGTCAAAAATACTGTGTCAACAGTCAAAGATACTGCCTCAACAGTCAAAGATACGGTGTCAACAGTTAAGGATACGGTGTCTGTCGGTAAAGATATTGTTACCTCTGTAACCAACAAGTCACATGGTAATGCATCGTCTTCTGCGCAAGAACAGGCAACTTCAATAGAGGGGATGATCTGATGTCTAAAAAACTTATAAGCGCGATATTATTCAGTGGTTTTATCCTGACGGCACTGCCGGCTCGGGCATTTTGGGCGTTGTCTATAGATTCCTACCCTTTGCCTGATGTTGCCGATAATATTCCCTCTACATTGCGTCAGGTTTCGGATCTTTCTAAAAATGTTAAAAGCTTGATTACTTCAGCAACCGCCACCGCCAATAATATGAAATCGGCAGTCAACTCGGTGATATCCGGCGATCTTGAACTTGAATCTTTAAGCGCAATGCCGATAGGAGCAGATAGTACAAAGCTAGCACAAACCGGCACGTTAGGCAGCACTCTTGCCAAATATGCCGAGGCCGCATCGCCGATTAGCACCGCTCATGCTTCTATCGGATTGGGCAAAAACTTTAATGGTTGCTATTATAAAGGCAAAAAATATGATTATACTTCCGCGGATAGTGTGTATGACTTGAGCAAAATATTGTTTTTGCAATACCCCGGCGACAGCGCGGCAGAACAACAGACTTATAATGACTATCGGCAGAAGTTTTATCAGGATACTCTGCTCTATATTTATACCGCGGCAAATCAGCTGCAGAATGAATTAGATAACAACATCAAAGCCTCGGTTGAGGCGGCCAGCAAATGTATCAGCGGCGATTCTTCGGCCTGTGATACTCCGGCTCCTGATGGCAATAACGAAAGCCTGTACATAGAAGGTCAGGCTCTCAAGACCGTAAATGATTTGTATAAGGAAATCATAAAAATCACCGCTCTCAGAGCCCAGCTGATATCAGCCAAAGCCATGTACAAAGGCACTCCGGCGCCTTATGTTAAAGGACTAAAGAGCCAAACTGCCGATACTTCCACTCAAGATGACGCTCCTGCTTCAGAAACTAATGCGGCAGTGATGGAAATTTTGCCGGTATATGCCTATTCTTCAAGACATACTTCGTCAACTCTGGCTTTTGCCCAGCTGGGAATTGCTGCAGATAATATGAATGCCGCGACGGCGCTTTCTAAGGTAGAAGACGTGGCCGCCGGTACAGATAAAATTGTTGATACCTCAGGCATTTCCAACAATGCTTTTATGTTTATGACGCCGCCGGCCTCGCCGCTGAGCCACCCGTATGTAGAAGCAGCAGACAAAATGGCGGAGTTGGAAAAAATTGCTCCAATTACAGAAACCGTAGAAAAAGCTATTGAAGTGCATAATATGATTTATAATCTGGATGGTTATAAAGGTCTTGCTGAGGGTATGGCAGAGCTTAGAGAGCGGTACAAAAAAGCCCTCAATGCCTTAAAAATTGCTGACAAGTGTGCTCAAAATTACATCGGCCGCCACTATAAAAATCCCGCTGCGGTGTGGGGCACTCGCGCAGATGTAACAGATCATGATAACCGCACTGGTGTATCCAAAATGGCATATGACTATTATCAGTCCGCCAAAGCTGCAGAAACATCGCAGATTTCTGCTGATGATATCAGCAAGATGGGAAGCTCAGACGTGGATCCCGACAATGTCAAATCTGACGCTATCACCAGTGATGAACAGGCTGATGATATCTTAAAACTTATCCGCGATAGCGATGATGAAGAAGAGGGCATGGACAGCAGTGAAGCCAAATCGGCCAACGAAGGTCGCAAGAGCGCCTTGCTTTCATGGCAAATCGGCGCCGAGGTTTCCAAGTCATTGGCCAGCGAGCCGCAAAAATGGGGGCAGTTTGGCAATGGTTTTCCGATATGGTCTGATGTTAAGAATTTTTATAATCAGTATCTGGATAAAAAATACGCCAATATCAAGTCTTATCTGACTTCTTTCTCTCAGTACGATATTTTGGCGGTTGCGGTGGAAAATCTCAGTAGTTCGAACCCCGATATCAGTAACAATTTGTGGGAGAAACGTTCCGCATTGGTGACTAGCCTGCTTTCATCTCAGGATAAAGCTTTGGCAGCCTATGACACTGAAGCCGCCAAGCACATAGATGATACCTATGCCGGCAAAATCAGAGCTCTTTATGCCGAGCGCAAAAAAGCTTTGGCAGAGCTTGATGCCGCCAATGATAAACTTAAACAAGATACTCAAAAGCTTTCATCTCTGCGGGAAAAAGCCAAAGATGATGCCGGAGATGCTATGCTCAAAAGTGTAACTGCTCAAGAGACTTTTCCGGACAGCATAACCGGAGATGTTGGAGGGACAGCTCCGACCCGTGAGGTATCAAGCGCTACTGATAAAATCAAAAATTTTAATAACGCCGCCGCCAAAAATAAAGAGTCTCCGGAGATTGCCGCTTTGACTTCAAGCATCAAAACGCAAAAGAGCAATGTCAAAGCGCTGAAGAAAAAACTTGCCCAAGCGGATAAAAATATTGCCACTGCCCGTCGTCGGCAAAAGGTGCGCACTATTTTTGCCGCTTCGTCAGCTCCGACATACAATGCACAAGATGAATATAAAAAAGTTCTTGCCAATATTCAAAATATGGCTTCCGACACGGAGGATGAATATGCCTCCGCCGTTAAAAAGAGCTTGCAGGATATTTTGAGCCAGAATGGTATGCTTAATACTAAAGATACCGTTAGCCTCGGTGAAAAAATAACTCCTTCCTTTGTGCGCAAAAAACTCATCTCCTCTGCCGGTAGTGCTCTGGAAGAGCTTAATGAGGCAGTGGCGGCCAGAGTGGATGCCGCCAGAGCGCAGCTTGCCGCTATGGGGGATAAGTTGTATGATCCTGCCAACCATCAGGAAGTGGTTAATATCCACCAAAATATGATTCGCGATATTAAGGCTATGTCTGTTTCAATTAAATCTCCCGGATTATCCACAATCAGCGGCATTAACATTTTTGCCAAACTTTTGACTGCCGATACAGCGGCGGAAACCGAGGGTTATTTTGTCGGACGCATTGCCAAAGAGAGAGATATCAAAGCGCCCAAGGCTATATTTGTGCAAAAACTTCCGCCATTGCGCGAGGTCTTTCACTTTGATGAAGTCGATTTTGAAAATGTAAAACCTTATATCGAAAATGCCGGTAGTGAGCGCTCGTTTATTGCCGAAGATTTTCTGGATATGGGTGGGGAAATACCTCTGGTTTGGAAATATATGCTGCAGGATAAAGCCTTTGTTGAAACCGACATAGATTTTTCTTCAATTTTGGACAGCGGCAGCAAGAAATGTGCAATTGTATCATTTTTGCGTGGTGGAGAGATGCCTTGCCGGCTGAAAGGCAGCAATCTGATTATTGACATTAACGAAGATGGTAATTTAGCTTATCGCAGCGACAAACCCAATGGTGTTGTCAATGAATGCCCGCTGCTCGAGGTCAAAGGCGCGAAAGTTAACCACACTTTGCGCAATGTCTCTATCAGTACTTTGGCCAAAGGACTCAGTGTCAAAACCATTGAAAATGCTCCGGATACAAATTGTCAGTTCAGCGAGCTTGGCAGCCTTATAGAGGCAGCTGGCACTGATGGCCTGCAATTCCGAGGGGCTGTCTATGGAGTTTATTTTGACTTATTGCAGTATGATATTCATTATACCGGCAAAGAACTTTCCGATTCTCGCAAAATGCGGTTGGCGGCGATTGAGCGTTCGCCTTATAACAGTAATCAAATTGGCACATTTTTGGTATATGCCGAAAACGAGAACAATATTCGCGATCAGGTAAATGAGCTGCAAAAAGATTATGATGCCCAAATGGAGGAACTGCGCAATACTCTCAGTAAATATGGCTATGAGCTTTCTAAGGATATAAATTTTGCCAATCCCGATGACTATGAGCAGGTTAGAAGAAAACTTGATAATATTAAAAATCAAACGGTTGCGGACGCACTGCAGCAAATTGAAGACGTTGATGTAGAAGACAATGATGTTGTGGCCGAACGCGTTGACAGCCTGAAAAGTGCGCTTGACGCCCTTCAGAAAGACGATGATGAGCTGGTGCTGCTGAATAGTTCTGCCAAAGATATCAATAACCTTGACGAACAGATAAAATCGGCTAAAGCTAATAAAACCGCAGTTAACAAATACACCAAGAGCCTTAAAGAAAATTCTGCAAGCTCAAAGCTGTCTGATGCTCCATACTGTGCAACTTATTAATAAAGGCAGATATTGATTATGAGTCCGAACCAAATCGAAAATGGAAGACAAACGCTGGCAATAGAAGGTTCCGCTGCATATCAGCCGGAATTTTTGGATAAACTTGATAAAAAGAGCGAAGGTGCCAAGCTTACTTATTATTTGTGGCTGTCCCGTTTCTTTATCGTGACGGCGGTAATTTCTCTTCTGGTGCTGGTTAGCTCTGCTTTGGCCTTGTTTAGACTTGCTCCGATGGTGACAGTGGAGCCGTTTTTGATTATCAATCAAGATTCTTCAGAAGGCATTGTCCGAAACGAGCCGATAACTGCCGATATGTCTTCTCGCGATAAATTGATGAAAACATTTATTCGTCAATATGTTATCTTGCGCAATACGGTAATTAACGATCCGACAGAAATGCGCTCTCGTTGGATGCCTGGGGGAATGGTCAATTACCTTTCTTCTGAAGACGTTTATTTTGCCTTTAATAAAAGTGCCTCGTCCAATTGGGAGGAAATGTTCAAGCGTGCTTTAGTGCGTGAGGTTGAGATTATTTCCATCAATCGTCAGGGCGGAGCCAAGAGTCCGGTCTGGAAAGTAGACTTCAAAACTTATGACCTATATGATGAGCAGGGGCATAGCCAAGCGCAAAAAGAGTCAACTCTCAGAGTTCATTATTGGACAGCCTCGGTAACCGGACATTTTATTAAAGAACGAATTTTCTTGGGGCGCCGCCTTATTAATCCTTTGGGCTTTACGGTTGTCCGTTATTCTCAAACCGAGGTCGAAATCTTCTAATTTGTTGATAAGTATGTTTAAGCTGTTAGACATTTAAACTAAAAGAGTATAATTTTATATCAACTGGAGAATTAGAATTAGATTAAAGAGAAGGCTTTTTTTGATGAATACATATTCCAAGACTTTGATTGTGCTTGTTTTATTTTTGCTGGCAGGGTGTTTTGGCTCATATTATGAACCGGAGCCGGTTGGTATCGGTAAAGGCAGTGATGAGCTAAAATTATCTCCATGCGCTTGTATGGAAGTCGAACTTCCCAAGAATTTGCCTGACTGGTTTGTTGCAACAATTTAAATCGGGATAGTCGAATGGCAGAACAAATAGGAACAGCTCCCAACGCCCGCCGACTTATAGGTAATGGCAGCCGGCCGCAGAGACGGATACAAAACTCCGATGTTTTTGTTGCTAACATCGGAGAGAAACGCTATCTGTGGACAGCGCGCGCCTTTGCAATTATTACGGCGTTGAGTATTTGTTGCAATATCGTGCTGATATTGGCAATTTTTCAGGTTTTGCCGTTGTATCGGGTTGAGCCCTTTTTGCTGACGTTCCAAAATCGTTCGGAGCAGGTATATAATATTCAGCCGATTAGGGAAGGACTCCGCAACCAGAAGGCTATTACGGAAGTGTTTGTGCGGCAATATGTTTTGTTGCGCAGTTCGTTTATGCGTGATGCCTCAGAGATGGAGGCTCGTTGGTCGGCGGATGGGCCGGTCAAGGAGATGTCTTCTCCCAAGGTGTATCAAGATTTTTTGGATAATACCGCCAAAAAGGCTCTTCAGGTGATTAATAGTCGTGGTTTGAGCCGAGATGTAAAAATTCTTTCGGTTAACGAGCTTGCCAACGGAATATGGCAGGTTGAGTATGAAACTAGAGATATGTATCCGGAATCTGTCCAGCCGGAAGTCAACTACTGGACAGCATCGCTCAATGTAACATATCGCAAAAAAAGTGTTAAATATGGTGATAGGTTAAAAAATCCGGTTGGCTTTACCGTAACCAGATATTCTTTGACCTTTAATAAGGTGGAGTAGCGTAGCAGTGTCTGTTAAGTTTTCTAAAATATATTCATATTTGCCGGTCTTGCTTGGCAGTCTCGGTTTTTGTTCTGTTGCTGCCGCGCAGGTCGATCAGCAGGTTATGGATGCCAGCGCCGAACAGGCTCAGGGCAACTACCAGCCGATGAATATGGGGTATGCCGGTTTTAATTCTCTGGGAATGACGCAGGCCGCATGGCTCGATCCATTGCAAAATCTTGGCGAGGGTCAGAGCAAGCCGGCTTATTCTCGCTATTATTGGTCGCCTGATTTGGTGCTCCCCATTCGGGTGCGCGAGGGTATGATTACTTTGGTTAACTTTCCTGAATGGGAGATGATTGAAGATATTTTTATCGGTGACAACGCCACTTTTGACGGACAGATTTCCAGCCCCAATTCTTTGATGTTGTACCCGCGCAAAGGGGCTAATGTCGGCGTCGATACCAACGTGATTGTTTTTGGCCGCTCCGGTAACCGCTATGTGTTCTATGTAAAAAGCGAAGCCGTTAATACCGAGCGCTTGACTAACTCAATTATTGATATTGATGTTATCGGCGGTGAGAACGGCGCCGGCGGAACCGGAAATATCGGCGGTGCGTCCGGCGGAGTGCTCGGTGCTCATACCGGTGGAACTGTTTCGAGCGGAAAGTCGGTTGATGCTAACTATACTCGCCGCTTTCAAAAAAGCGATTGGTTGAAAAGTATCCCGCTTGATCCCTCCAAATTCCGCTTTGATTTGGAAGTTTATGTCCCTAATCCTGATGATGTGGTGATTGCTCCGGAGCGAGTATGGCGTGATGACATATTTACTTATATTGATTTGGGCAAAAAATCTTTGAATATGATGCAGCGTCCGGTTGTCAGTATGATTGTTGAGCGTATGGAAGTTCCGGTTGGGTTCCGCACCAAAGGTCCGGATAATCGTCTGATTATTGTTGAGGGTGTTGGTGATTTGGTTTTGCGCAACGGCAAACGTCTTATCTGCATCAAGCTCCGCCGCTCTGACGCCAGCGGTTTGGAATATTCTATCGATTCGAATGACTATTTGCCGTCAAGCTGGGAGGTTTCTGGAACGTTGCCCGCTGGTAGCAAGGGGGCATCTGTCCAAGGAGGCTATGGCGCAGCTGGAGGCTATCCTCAGGGCGGGGGCTATCCTCAGGGCGGAACAAATAACGGTATGGCTCCTTCTCAATATGATGTTCAGATTGGATCCGGACAAGTTATTGTGCCGCAATACGGCCCGTCTGGCGGGGCTGCGAATAGCGCCGGTTATGGCAATAACGGCATTGGCATCGGATTCCAAGCAGGTGGAGGCGCCGCTAACGGATTTGATTATTCCAAAATGCAGCGTATCAGCTATGATGCCAATAACGGAGCGGCTAACCCGTATGCTCGTCAATATGGCTATGGCTCCGGCTTTAATGATAGCTCTAACTCTAATATATCTATTGAACTCGGCACTGATGACAATGTTTCGACTTTGGAAAAATTGTGGGATAAGCTTTCTTCCAAATACGATTCTGACTTAAGCCGCTATAGTCCGTTCTTTTCGGTTGACGCTCCGGCAGATGGTCAGGGTAAGGAACTGTTCCATCTTCGCATCGGACCGGTTAAAACCTTGGAGGAAGGCGATAAAACTTGCAGTATTCTCGGACGTAACGGGGTATTCTGCAGTGTAGTAAGGACACAGTGATAATAAATAAATGGAAAGAGATAACTTAACACATTCCGAGAAGTATGTAAAAAAAACCAATCGCATCATTCTTGCGATTGGTATTACTTCTTTATTGATATTTGTTTTTGGCGTGTTTCTGCTTATCAAAAGCAATCAGCGGGTTGAAGAGTATGAGGAGCCTGTTTTTACGGATAACGCCGATGTGTTGAGCATAGATAACTCCGCTCCAATGGCGCAAAGCATCGAATTCTCTACCGTTGACGGCGAGATTCCTCTGACCACAACGCCAGATCCTGTGCCAATGGGGCAGGTTGTGTTGGGGACAGAGGCCAAAAACGTTCTTACTCTTGGAACAAACGGCAAAGCCGCCGTGCATATTGCCAGCGTTGATTTGGCTGAACCTCCGGCGGCCGGTTTTACTTATGAAAGCGGTTGCAACAACCGTTCTCTCTCTGGCGACGAGACCTGCCATATTACCATAAATTGGGCGCCGGTGGTTGCCGGTAATGTTCAGAATAATTTTATTATCTCCTGGTATGAGCTCAACTTGGGGCAAAGTAATGTAAAGTCAGCCAAAGTTCCGGTTACCGGCAACGCCGTAACCAAAGAAGATTGTACAGTTTGTGAAAATGTTGTCGGTACCGCATCTGAAACAGACGGAGCGGCCAAAGCCGTTCGTAAGGCGGTTGGGCCGGATGGCAAAGTTATCGGCACTGTTGATGAAGATGGTTATGTCCGTGATGCAAATGGTAATATTATCGGCCGCGTCGGTTCTGACGGGCTGATTATGGATGAAAACGGCAATGTTATAGGGGTGGCAGATAACCGCCGTGCAGTTTATGACGAGTTTGGTAATCTTATCGGCTACGTCAATCCCGATGGCTCGGTTGTTGATAAAGATGGCAATGTGATAGGTCGCTCCTTGGCCGACGGCACAGTTGTTGATCTCAATGGAAAGGTTATTGGGCGCGCGGTAGACACCGGATTTGTATATGATAAAGATGGCAATATTATCGGGAGAGTTTTACCTGATGGCACTGTTGTTGACGAAAACGGCAATGTCATTGGTCGGGTTATGTCCGACGGCTCAGTGGTCGATTTGAATGGTAATGTCATTGGTAGTGTCACCAAACCCGGCAGCGTGGCCATTGATGCCAACGGCAATGTTTTGGGTGTTGTCATGCCGGATGGCTCGGTTGTTGATAAAGATGGTAATACAATTGGGGTTGTCGGCAAAGACGGACAAATTGTCAAATCCGGCGCAATCGGTTCGGTCGGAAGACAAGCGCGCCTGGCTTATGACAAAGACGGAAATGTTATCGGTTATATTGATGAAAACGGCAATGTTGTTGATTTTAATGGCAATATCATTGGCAAAATGCTAGAAGATGGTACTCTTGTTGATGCTGATGGCAATATTATCGGCAAAGCAGGAGAAACTGTCAATTTAGCTCTGGACGCCAATGGAAATATTATCGGCTACGTCGGTGCAGACGGCAAAGTATATGATGCCAACGGCAATGTTATTGGTTATGTTGATGAAAACGGCAATATTATTGATGCCAACGGAAACATTGTCGGTTCTCTGGTGCAGGCCGGTTTTCTGCCAATAACTCCGCAAGGCGATTTGCTGGGAATTTTGCAAAATGATGGTTCGATTGAGAATGAGGCCGGACAGATTGTCGGTCGCTCACTGCCCAATGGATTGGTAAAAGATGTCGGCGGAGCCAAAGTGGTAGCCAAGATGGTGCGCGGTGGATTCTTGGTTGGTTTTGGTTGCAAACAATTGGGCTATTTGGATAAAGACGGCAAAATCAAAAAGAACAACGAAGATACCGGTTTGCAAATCAATTCTGAAGGCGTGGCTTTTGGCGCTGATGGCTCATACGCCGGAGAACTGGTTCCCTCCGGCAAAGTGTTTGATAATGAATGCCGTTTTCTGGGCACGGTTGATAATGTCGGTATTGTCAAAGACGCCGCTAATCGCTATGTCGGATGTGTAAATCCGGACGGAAGCGTGCTCAACGAAAAAGGAGAATTTATCGGGCATACGGCCTATCATGGTGCGGCAATAGATTATGACGGCCGTTATCTTGGACAAGTTAATGACGAAAATATTGTGGTGAATGATGCCCGCATACCGGTCGGATGTGTGGGACTGTATGGCGAAGTCTTCAGCGGCAAGGGCATATATTTAGGTCGTGTTGCCGGTGAGCGTTATGGCTTTGATTTTGACGGCAAATATTTAGGAGAGCTGGAGAATAACGGTACCATCAAACTTGCCGGTCGACCATCAGCGGTGCTCTCTCCCAACAATTTGCTGCTTGACCGCAATCGTAAAATTATCGGCGTTGCGGTTCCGCAAAAGACGTCGGTGATTGATGCCGAAAGCCGTTTGGTTGGCAATCTTTTTCCTGATGGCAATGTTTACAATACCAAAGGAGTTTTACAGGGCAAGTTCAGTAATGATGGGCTGGGATTCTATGGCTCTTCAGTTGGAACTAAGGCTCCTGTAGGCGAGGTCTTGAATATTCGCGGCGAGATTGTTGGCGTCGCCTTGTATAATGGCAGTGTGGTTAACCGCTATGGTGATAATATCGGCTATGTCAACGGCCGCGGCAATTTCTTTAATCTTCGCGGCGAATATCAAGGTGCGGTGGCTGCAACCGGCGCAGCAATCGGCTACGATGGCTCTTATTTAGGGTATGCGACAATTTCCGGAAAAGTGATTAGCGCCGATGGCAAAACTTCCGGCACCGTTACTCACGACAAAAAAGTGCAAAACCTTAATGGTGAGATTGTCGGAGAGGTTATACCAGACGATGTGATGATTGATATTTGGGGTAATTACCGCGGAATGCTTAATTCTTTGGGTGATGTCAGCAATCTTAAGGGCGAAGTGGTTACGGCAATTTTGCCCGGCGGTTCGACTGATGCTAATCTGAGCGTAATGCATCATGGCACGGTTGTTGATTTTGCCGGTAACATAATCGGTGTGGTTATGCCTGATGGTGCTGTCGCCAACTCTTCAAATGTTGCAATCGGGCGAGTTTTGTCTGATGGCAAAGTTATGAGTATTGCCGGTAAACTTATCGGCGAGGTGGTAGACGGGGATATTGTTATCGGCAATGGTGATAAAGTTGTGGGTTATGTAAATTTTGATGGCAAAATCAGCTTATCTGATGGTAGTATAGCGGGAAGAACGTTGTCCGGCGGTATCGCCATTGATATGCAAAACGGTATCTTAGGCAAAATTTATAAGATCGGAGCGACCGTGCTGGGCAATGATGGTTCTTATAAAGGGCGTCTGTCATACGATGGTTCGGTAATTGATGCTAAAGGTAACAATATCGGACGGATTCGGAGCAACGGCTCATTTGTTGATTTGGATAAAAAGGTTGCTGGCTATGTCTTGCAGGAAGTAGCCCAAAACCGGAGGAACTAGATTTGACGGGAAATGCGATGCTGAAAAATACGCTTAAATATGTTGCAGTTGCATATATGGCAATGTTGTTTGGCATACGTCCCGTTTCCGCTCAGGAAATCACGGCAATTAACTTTGACGGCGACCTTTTGGGAAAGGTAATCCCTGATGGCAAGGTAGTCAGCTTTGACAATCGACTTATCGGCAATGTAACCGCCGATAGCTTGATTATCGGAGCAGACGGCAAATTGATTGGCGGAGTTGTTCCTCAAGGTATTGCAATTGGTAATGATGCCAAAATTTTAGGCAAAGTCGGCAACGATGGCTCTGTCCGGCTGCCTTCTGGGCAAAATGCCGGCAAAGTTTTGCCTAACGGTTTGGTGATTAATGACTATTTTGACATTGTAGGCGGCGTTGTCTTTCCGGGGCTGGTTTATACCGATGACGGAGAAATTGCCGGACGTATCACTGGTGACGGTCAGTTTACCAATCTGCAGGGGCAGAATATCGGTCTTGTAATGCCGGATGGTTATGCTTATCGCAAGGTAGATACAGATTATATGCTCGCTGGCCGCTTGATGTCTTCAAAAATGGTGGTTTCCCTTCAGGGCGATTTTATCGGCAGCGTTATGCTGGGAGGGCAAGTTTCTGACTTCGATTCCAATATAATCGGCAAAATCAAGGCCAATGGTTTTGTATATGATAACCAAAATAAAATAATCGGACATATCGTTCACAACGGCTACGCCTTTGATAACAATGGTTTTTATTTGGGGTTTGTCAGCTACAATGGTGAAGTTGTCAAAGGCAATGATATAGTCGGGCGCCTGCGTGCAGATGGCAAAATTGCCGATTCTGAAAATAAAATTATCGGTTATTCTCTGGACTTCTCGGCCACTGCTACCACCCTCAAGGGCAAATACATGGGGCGGATTATGCCTGAGGGTAATTTAGCTCGTGCCAAAACAGTTACTTCTTTAATCGGACCGCGCGGCATTATTCTTGGCAGTGATGGTGTTCCCGCTGGACAAATCAGCGCGCAAGGTCCGGTGTTTGACTATAAAGGAACTCTGCGCGGCCACGCTCTCAGCAACGGCTCGGTTATCTCGCTTAATGGAACTGTTATCGGCTATATGGTCGGAGCAGATGCCTATGATTTGTCCGGTCGGGCAATCGGCTCTTGTCTGGAGCCTCATGTCATTTTTAATGGCAGTAATGCCTTCTTGGGTATAACCGGAGTTGGCAGCCGTTTAGATTCCGGCGCCGGCATTCTTTCGGTTTCTCCTTTGGGCTATGTGTTTAATCAGGACGGCGCCTTGAGCGGCAATGCTCAGCCTTTGTCTTTGCTATATACTTCAAACGGAGCAATTGCCGCTCTGCAGGGAGTCAATGGCAACGCGCTAGACAGCAACGGCTCAGACATCGGTCGGGTTACCAATGGTGGATACGTTCTTAATCCGCAAAATAAACTGGTTGCCAAAGTGCTCAAGTCGTGGTTTGCCATTGCGGATAACGGCGGGTTGCTCGGACATTTGAGCGCCGAGAATTTGATTATCGATTCTTCTTTGAGTGTAGTGTCTAAATTGCTGCCTGATGGCTCTGCGGTTGAAACTGACCGCGTTGATAGCGTCAATTATTATCCGGTAACCGGACATGGATATAGCGAGAAAATAGCGGTTGATTTTACCGGTCGTTTCTTGGGTTATGCCGATGCGCTGGGCAATATAAACAATGCCTCCGGCGCAAAAATCGGACGGATTGTCAGCAATGGTTTGGTTATAGACAATAACGGCCTGATTTCAGGGCGTCTCCAAGAATATGGCGCAATGTTGGATGATGAATGCAAGATCAGTGGCGTTCTGACTCCGCGCGGCGACATTCAAAATTATCGTGGTACCTATATTGGCAAAGTTTTGGCCAATAGGCATGTTATCAGTGACAGCGGCGCATATTTGGGGTATATAGTCGGAACCATGCCGGTTATTGATTTTTCCGGCAATATTATTGGCTATTCGTCTTCTAACGGACATGTATTTAGTGCTGATAATGCCGATATCGGTTGCCTCAATGCCAACCGCCAGTTGCTAAATTCCGACAAAGCTCTAATCGGTGCCGCCATTTCTTATACCTCGGCTATGGATTTTAATGGCAAAATTATCGGCCGCGCGGTTTTAGACGGCACAATAGTAAACGACAAAAATCAACTGGTCGCCTACCAACAGCCAAACGGCAATGTAAACTCCAATTCCGGTCTGCCATTGGGCAATATGTTTAAGTATTTGGCTGCGTTCAATTTTGATAACCGTTATATCGGGCGTGTTTTGTCCGATGGTTCTGTTGTTGATGAGCAGAATAAAGTTGTTGGCGAAGTGAATTTTGAAGGCAACGTTATTGCTGATAAGCAAAAAATCGGCTATGCTCTTTATGATTTTTATATCTACGGACCAGATAATCGGGTTCTTGGCTACATTGGGCGCAACGGAGATGTTACCAACTTCACCAATCAAAATTTGGGACGGATTGATCGCGGCTTTTTGGTTGATAAAAATGAAAATGTAATCGGCCGCGGTGCCAGAGATTATCTTATCCGAGACAAATCTCATTTAGTGCTTGGCGAACTTTCGTTTGATGGTAAAGTGTTGGATAATTTGGGCAATCAGGTCGGAACATTGTCCAACGCCGGCGAAATCCGTAATAGCGGCAATGAGGCGATTGCTACAGCTTATCCGTTGCAATACTATAGCAAAATATCTTCTCACTCCAAAAAGCAAATGTTGTTTGATAAAGATGGCGGGTTTATCGGTTATTTGGATGAGAACGGAAATCTGACTGATAAAGACGGCAAAGCTCTTGATCCTGAAAAATTGGCAACCCGCGGTTCTAATCACGCAGTTTATGATAAAGATGGTAATGTTGTCGGTTTGGCCAAAGATGATGGCTCGGTCGCTGATGCCAATGGCAAGGTAATCGGTCAGCTTGATGAAAACGGCAATCTCCTTGACGGCAACGGCAATATTATTGGCGGTATCGGACGCAATTGGTATGAAAAAGTTTCTCGTCCCGGCACATCCGCTCCGTCTGAAGATGTTTCACCCGCGCTTAAGCTGCTGGAGAGCAAACAACACCGCAAATCGTTGGGTGTTGCTCTGACTCCTGATGGCGAATATCTCGGTGATATTCAGGAAGATAAAAGCGTGATTAACAATGATGGCGAAGTTGTCGGTTATCTAATGCCCGATGGCTTGATAATCGATGATGACGGTAGCTTAGTCGGCGTTGAAGAAACCAAAAAGACCGATACCGGTGGCATTTTTGTTCCCCCCGGAACATTTGGTGATGGTGGAGCTTATGGTACCGGAGCAGGTTCCCCAGGTAACTTGGGCCCCGGTGGTGGTTATGGCCCCGGCGAAAGATATGATCCGGCGCGTCAGGCTGCGCTTGATGCCGCAATGCAACAGCGGCGTAAGAATATTTCTGTCGGCAAAATCAGCAACGGCTCCCGTCGCGAGGCTTTTGACGGAATGCAAAAAGACTGGTCGGAGCAGGGTATCGGCAAGATTATCTCGTCCTGGCGGGTTAACATGAGCGAAATGATTCTCTCAGATAAACCGATTCCGGCGGTTATTGCCCGCGCTATTGATTCCAACAATCCGGCGCCGATTACTGCTTATGTCGAGCGCAATGTATACGCCGAAGAAGGCCGAAATGTTATTATTCCGGCCGGCAGCCGACTTATAGGAACTCTTGGTAGTGTTACAGCTTCTGCCGAGGCTACCTCTGAATCCGCCCGTGTTCAAATTTCTTGGGAACGCCTAATCCGTCCAGATGGCTCGCTGTTTGTCTTCCAAGGCTTAACTGCAGATGCTCAAGGTCGTGCCGGCGCATTGGGATATGTTGATCAGCAATTGTTCAAAAAATATACTCTGCCGATTTTAACCTCCAGCTTGACCAGTGCGACAGCCTACTTTATGTCGCCCAACAGCAATGAATCTTCCGATGGTGAATCTCCGCGTCAGCAGGCTGCTAACGATGCCCGTCAAAACTTTATTAATGAGATGAACAATATTTTTGACGAGATTTTGCAGGATAAGTCCAATATCAAGCCAATGACTTATATTCCGGCCGGCACCAGAATTATTGTTTATCCTAATACAGACTTGTGGCTACGCACCTGGGAGAACGATCAGGATTCTTCGATTCAGCTTGAAAAACCGCAAATTCTTATTGATGATGGTGAAAAGATTGCTGAGCAGGAGAAGAAGAAACACGAGTCAACCACCAAGAGCGTTTCTACCAGCGGCGGTGATGTTCTGTATGATGCCAGCATGGATGAAGATGTTGAGAGCGCCAAGGCAAGCCCGTTGCTTGATGCTCCCAAGTCCAAGAAAAAATCTTCGACCCAGCAGAATTATGTAGCGCCTCCTCCGCCTCCATCGGTTTCTGGCACCGGAAACGCCGCGGCAACTCGCCAATCTCCGTCGGGAGAGAGTTCTAACAGCAACAGCGTTCCGGCTTTATTCTAGGGAGCAAGATATGAGCTTTACGGTTTTAGAATCTATTTTACGCCCATTGTCTTATTGGTACAATCAAGACAACATAGAGGAGGTTGCCATTAACCGCTCTGGTCAGATATGGTTGCGCTTGCGGGGCAAAAGGGCATATCCGTGGGTTATGTACAAAGATGAAAAACTCACTAAAGAATATCTGACGGATTTACTCTATATTGTAGCCAATACCTATGAATTGCCGTTTGATCCGGTGCAAGGCAATCCGGTGGTTTATGCTGCTATCCCCGGAGAGCATCGTTTTTCGGCAATTTGCGGTCGCAATGTCATGTATGATAACGATGATCTTACCGGCGGCATAGCTCTTACCATTCGTGTTCATTCTGATGATGTTTCTTTCGGTTTAGGTGACTATGGGCTTACTCAAGGTGGGCATCTGCACAAGATTAATCCGCTTAAGGATATCAAAGAGCCGGAAGACCCCTACGAGCGTTTGCTTCTTAGTATTAAGCGCGGCGACCATATTCTGGTTTCCGGCGCCACTGCAACCGGCAAGACAACATTCCTAAACAACTTGCTTAAGATTCTGGATATTCACAAACGTATTTTGACAATCGAAGATACCAGAGAGCTGATTGTTCCTCACCCCAATCGGGTGCATTTGGTGCTCTCCCGTACGGAGCAGACCAACGCTTTGACCTATGCCAAAATCATCGATTTGGTAGTGCGCTTTACCCCCGATGCCATTATCGGCGGTGAGATTTCTACCGGAAACGCCGGTGCAATTTGGGAGCTTATGGGTTCCGGTCACGATAACTGTTTGGCCACCATCCACGCCGAGAATTCCGAGGCTGCGTATGAGGCTTTTACGGATCGTATCTTGCACACCTATCCGACTATCGACCGCAAAAAGACTATCGAAGAAATGCACCAAAAGCTGCGCGTTGTTCAAATTAATCGAGACGGCAATATCCGCGCCGTTACCGAAATTACCTAAAAACAAAAGTCCTGCCGAAGTTGCAGGACTTTTTTATAAGCTTATTTTTATACTAAAGCGGGGGGATATTTAACTGGACAATATCACCGGGGCGGATTTTGGTGTTGGCATAGCGCATATTTCCGGTTTCTATTACAAACCTTTGGCGTCCGGTCATTTGTGCGGCCAAATCATAAAAATCGCGGGCATTCAGCTCCTGCCGCTGAGGGTTCATAATATACAAAACGCAGCCTTGAGTCCGCTCCGCAACTCCGCAGCGGGCGCGCCCTTTAGGAACTTCGGCGTTTACCACAACTCCCTGTAGGCCGTTGCGGACAACTTTGGAATCGTTAAAAAAGATTTTAGCCGTAATAATTCCGACAAAGAACAATACCGTGCCGATAAGAATCAGTATATTTTTAGTCAGGTACGGTGGCAAATCAGAGCCTGCGTTGCCATAATCCGAAACCAAATCTTCCTCTTGCAAAAAACGCGGATTATCATTGCGGACAGGTTCCTGCACATTGGTTGAGGGAAGATTATCGTTGTCCAAAAAGGCGTCAAGATTAAAAGCCTCATCGCCGACATCCGGCAGTGGCGCAGCCTGTTGCACAGGCGCAGATTCTTGGCGCACAAACGGATTAGCATTTACTTGTGGTTTTGGCGCCGGATTAGAATATGCCGTCTGCTGCTGCTCCAAGCCGGCAGCCGGCGGAGTTTGTGGCATACGATTGATTGGGCGTTTTACTTTTTTCAGCATTGGCCTTTGCGGCATGTTGCCTGAATTTATGTTATCCATTTCGAGCCTCAATCCTTACATATTGTTTTCAAGATGTTTTATGGTTTTGAGAGTTTTGATAATCCGCGGCACCATAAAGACGATTGTTTCTGATTTTGGTTGGTTGACACCAAAAATATCATTCGGAATACCGATAATCAGAAAATTCTCTCCCAGCTTGGAGCGGATATCAAATTGGGTAATTTCGCCGTCGCGCGCCTCCAGTGTAATGTTAGCAAAAATCTTGTCATTTTGTTCAAAAGAAGATTTTGCCAAAATCGAGAGGTCTGTCTCCATAGAAGAGCGGTTGGCGCATTTTCCGATATCAAAACGGGAGAACCAAACATTAGGCACAACAAATTTACCTTCTGCCACCGGTTCAATTCGGGCTTGAGTACCCAAAAAGGCATTCAAGCTGGCGATATTAATGTCATTGGAGGTGGTAAGGATTCGTCCCAACACTCCGCTCTTGGAGCTCTTGACTGAACCAAGATCAAAAGTCTGCAGCATTTTTTGCCATTCAATATCTTTGTTGTTGTATGGATATAAGGTAAATACCCGCACATCATAAGCAATCAAAATCGGGTTTTCTTCAAAATAACCGATAAGGTTCACAATCTTGTTTTTAAGCTCATAATCCGCGTCAAAAGTTATTGTGTAGTCGTCAAAGTCAGCTGTAAATTCTGTAATACCTGCGCCACGCAATACGTCCAAAATTGCCAACAAAATCGGGCGTGACTGCGGAACATAGAGGCTGAAATTTGCTTTACGGCTTATACGCAGGGTCTTGTTGGAGGCATTGTATGTATAGTATACTTCGGCGGCCTCGGTGATAATGTTAATCACTTCTGTGAGGTCACCGCGCAGATTTTCTGCCGATATGCTGGAATAAGGCGCGTCTTTGGCCACCAGCTTAATCCCAGCCTCCTTAGTGAGCTTGAGCAAAGCTCGCTCTGCCGGCATGGTATCGAACGAAAACCCGGTTACCTCAAATTTGGGCAAAATATCATTGTTGCCATTGCGCACCAAATTAAAAGCCTTAAGGTTATATGGTATGGTAGAGATCATCTGCTGGGTGTTCCAGTTCACAAAGCAGCGCAACGGAATTTCCAAATCCAGCTGATTTGCTCCTTTGGGTGTTTTGATCTGCGGGTACATACTTTTTTCAACCGAGATATTATAAGATGGAGTTTCAGGCGTGCTCGGTTCTTCTGCACGGTGTCCGCAGTTTGTCAAAATAGCAATTGCGCACAATGCGGCGGTATATTGAAAAAATTTTAACATTATTGTTTGGCCTCTTTGTTTTCCGGAGCAGCGTTTGCCTGCTGGTTGCTACCGGTTTACGCTTGATTTTCGTTCATCAATTTGTTGATTACTTCATCCATTGACATACCTGCGCCGGCTGTCGGATCGGTTGATTTATCTACAACACCGAGAGCTTCTTTCATTTTATTAAGCTCCTCTTTGTCTTGTTTAACCATATCCGGAGATGCGTTATTGCGCAGTTCGGTTTTATATTCATTAAGGGTCTTTTTGAGATTGTTTATGCCGCCGGCAATTTTCTTTTCAACATAGGGGTGCAAATCCGGATGCTCAACAATATAATCGCCGGTTTCGCTTATTTCTTCCAACACATCAAGAATATAGCCATAAAAAGGATATTCCTCTATGGCAATATTGCCTTTGCGCACGCAACGCGCCGCAATGCGGGAAATTGTCCGATCATAATAGTCTTTTAGCAGTACATAATTATCCACATACCACAAATCACCCCTGCTGTCTTTGCCGCTGCTGAAAGAATTATTTTGTTCCATAATCTCAAACTCCTGACGTTTATTCTAATGTAGAGTAGCAATGATGCTTTGTAAATTATTATTTTAATCTTTTAGGGCACTATTTTGGTATGGGTCGGCGCCCTGATCGACATTTGCCGAGTCCAAAATCTGCGGCGTATAGCCGGCAACCGAAACTGTGCTGCCGTTTACCAAAGGTAGCGGGTTGTAGGCCTGCTCTTGGAAGAAGAGCTCACCGCTGCAAATGGGGCTTTTGTCGGAGAGCGGCACCAAATTATTTTGGTGAAAAGATATGTTGTCCGGAGCCTCATCTTCGGGCACATATTCCCATTCCCAGTCGGTGCCTTCACCGGCGCTGTCGGTTGTATCAGTTCCTGCAGAGGGCGGTTCTTCTTCATAGACCCATTCCCAGTCGCCGTTATTATCTTCTGCCGCAGCCTCTGTGGCCTGAGGTTCTTCGGTTTTATCCGGAGTTGTTGAAAATCCCCAGTCATCAGCGGTATCAATATCAGCGGTGCTGACAAATTTATCAGCTTCTTCAAGGTCGTTTTGCAGCTCATTCAGCTCATCATCTTGCCAGATATTGGTCGGCGCAGTTTCAACTGCCGGAGCTTCTTCCGCTGTTTTGTCTTCTTCCACCGGCTCGGGTTCCGATTCCGGTTCCGGTTCAGACTCCGGCTCTGGCTCTGGCTCAGCAGGCGGTTCCGGAGCACTGATAATATCTGCCACAATATCGTCCGTAGAGTTTGCCGCTTCCTTCTGCAGTGTCGGCATAACATCATTGTTGTCATCGGAGCCTAAAAGCTCACCAATAGTCGCCGGCTCCTCAGCAGGTTTTTTCTTTTTCTTTTTCTTTTTTTTCTTCTTTTTGGGCTTTTCCGCCTCATCAACGGCTGTTTCGGCACTAATATTGCTGCCATCGTCAGCGGTCACAACATCACCCCCTACAGGGCTTTCTTCGGTGGTTGGCAGTTCATCATCAAATAAATCTATCGAATCATTTTGTGCATTTTCGCCATCTTCAGCTTGCGGAAGCACAAAGTCCTCACTAAACTGCGGAATATGGTGCGGTGCCGTTTCGTCTGGCTCTGCCTCTGCTATCGGTGCGGTATAGTTGATTGCCGCCGGATTAGCTTTGAGTGCGGCAATAAGGCTTTGGGTAGATGACTTTTGCGATTCCTTAAGTGCCAAAGTTATCATTTCTGATAATTCTTTGGTCTGCTGGCGGGCAATATCCTGATAAATCTGCGATTGCATTTTTATGATTTTGTTCAAAGCTTGTTCTGGAAACGAAACCTGAATATTAGCCGCCGGCGACGCTCCGTTCATGGTCGAGGCTTGCAGATTTCCGAGCCTTTCGGCAATTTTATTCAGCACGCCTGAATAATCAGTGGTGTTAATCTGAATATTGTTGGCATTGTTATTGGCTGCGGTTGTGTTGCCGGAATTCTGATTCAGCGTGTTGTTTTGCACCATCATCTGCACCAGATTCTGCTGCGATTCATTAATCAATTTGGCAATTTCCAGCGTGTCGTTTTTTTGCCGTTCGTTAAAGGCCTTAATCATTAATCCGAAATTGCGTTCGCTACGCGTCATCATTTCAGCCAGTTTGTCTTGAGCAATAACATCATTTTCGGCAATCGGTTTATTTTCAACTCTGGTAATTCTTTCCACTAGTTGTTTTTGCCCTTCCAGCAGAATACGTATAAGCTGCTTGGTTTCTGCTCCAATGGTGGGTTTATCTTGCGGTTTGTCATTGCCTGCTTGTCCTTGCGCCTGCAGCATTATCTGCGAAATTTTTTTCATTTCTTCGCGGTGCTCAGTATTCTCGGTCTGCAGAACCTTAATTATCTCTAACTGAGTGCGCCCCAGAGTATTGATAATGTTTTTTATCTCATTTTCCTGATTAACGGAGTTTTGCTGCATTGCGCTTGCCAACATGGTTGAAAACTCTTGCGCAAAGTTTTTATCCATTGCCAGTTTTGCCGTTGTGGCGGCAGTTGGCGCAACATTCAGTGTCGAGGCAAGTGGGGCGGCTCCCATCTCCTGCATTTTAGCAGTAGCCTGCACCTGAGCCTCCGCCAGAGCGGTGGCCAAAATTTTGGCTTGTTTTACGTCATCATCGGCAATATCTGCAGAAGAGCCGGCGGCGGCTGATTTTTCAACGCCTTTTTTTTCGGCTAGCTCATCAACATAATCCTGTAGCATTGCTCCGCCCGGCAGCTGTCCGAACAGGCCGCGGATTTGCGGAGAAAGCTCCAACAGCATCTGGTTGAAGGCTTCTTTTTTCTCGGGGTTAAAAATATGCAATTGGCGGTAGATATTTAAAAAGCGTTGCGCTACAACAACGGGGTCTTCCTCTCCGTTTCGCTGAGCTTTGCGGCGCGCTTCAGATGTCTTGTCCAATTCCATTTCTCGAATCTCTGGTTATACTTCATCCATACTACCAAGATTACGTCATATCTCGTAAATTTAGAGTTAACAAAACAACAAAAACCGCCTGTTTTCAGGCGGTTTTGCACAAAAGAAGGTAATCTTTACAGGCTGATGAACACAACCTTGTGAACGTTGGGTAGGTCGTTGTTGCCCAATTCCACTTTTTCTTCCGGATTCCAACGGATTCCATAAAGTTGTCCGTTGTCGTCTTCCCTAATGGAAATAACCTCGGCCTCTTCTTCAGAGATAAAGTGTACGGCAATATCCCCGACACTGACAACTTCTTGCGGGTCAACAAACAAGATAGATCTGGTCGGCAGCAAAGAGCCCAAACGTCTGGTGCAAAGATTGACAGCGTATGCATCTTTTTTGTTATAAAGCGAAACCGGACGCTGAACCTTTTTAACCTCTTCTTCAAAGTCAATGGTGATATTTCCATCTCTGCCGGCATAGCCGAATACGGAGATCTTCATACCATCAGGAGAAGTATTGCCAAAAGAGGCAATCGCGCCGCGCGGGTTAGAAAGCAATTTATATTTAGCATCATTGCGCTGAATAATCTCTTCCAGCATACCTTTTTCATCAAGGCTTTTAATTTCATCGCGCAATTCCTCTGCCGGCATTTTCATTGCTTTGGCAATATTCTTAAACTCTTTGTCAGAAACCTCGCGTTGTCCCATTTCAATTCGGTGATATACCGACAACGTCATGTCGGCGCTTTCGGCAACCTCAATCAGCGTCAGGTTCTTTTCGTTGCGGATTTGGCGCAAACCGGCACCTAAGGTCTTGAGGCCGGATTTTTCGTTAATTTTGTTGCGGCGTTCCTGCTCTCTGCGCCACGCCTGAACAATTTCCTGCTGAGAATTTTGCTCATTTACAAACAGCTCCTGCAACGGGCAATCCAAAAATTCTGCCACGCGCACCAATTGCTCCTGATCAACGCGGCGATAACCCTTTTCAATCTTTGAGATGGCAGAAAGGCTGACACCGAGATGATCGGCCAACTCCTGCATTGAACGCCCGCGCAACCGGCGGTACATTCTGATTTGGTTTGGGAAAATAATTTCTTCCATTTCAGATTACCTCTTAAAAAAATATGACAATTATTCTGAAAGTTATATTAATCAAGCCAAAATATTAATCAAGAAAATTAGTACAAAAAAGACAATTTGTGTACAAATCCCGGCAGCAGCTCCTCTGCTTTGCATTTGATTTTATAACGCAAAACAGAGGAGCGCCGTTTGTCTAAATCTATTCATAATTTCTGGCAAACTCATAAATGTCAGCCTTTGTGGAGGAGTCATTAATGCGGATATCGCGTTTAGCCGCTATTATTTCTTCACTGCTGAACATACTGCTGTCCATCATCCTATCAACCTTGTTTGCGGCTCCATGTTCGTTCAGATAATCAAAGCGCGCGCCCAGAGTGTAATGTGTTTTTACGCTTGATTCTTTTATCTTTCCATTAACAGTCCCGTCAACAGTCTTAAAGACGGATTTCTGATTTATAATGCCATCTGACGCCAGTGTTGTTCCGCGTCCTTTTGCGTCAACATTGGTAAAATGGGTCATCAGGCGTCTGTAGCCTGTGGCATCGGCTTCACCCAGAGCAAGTTTAACCGTAGACTTGGAGCCGTCCTGATAGGTTTCAATATATCCGATAAATTTACCATTGTTATCATAAATAGCTTCTTGACTTACATATTTATGATTCTCAAAATCAACTTTGGTATTAGGCATTCGCTGTTTCAGCGCGGCCTTGGCCAAAGCAATATTTATCTTGTCGGCGTTGGCAGAGCCTTTGGTTAGCATCATGCCGCCCAAATCTTGCTGCAGCGCGCCCTCGCGGTTAAACAGTTTGGCGCTTTCCGAACTGTTGTGCTTGATGCGCTCTTTGCTGGCCACAACATTGCCATCTTTGTCGGTTTGCGTGGTGGTGCTGATACTGATTAAGCCGTTTTTAACCTTAGTTGTCGTTACCGAACCATTTTTTGTCTGTTTGACTTTTAGGGTTTTGAGCGTCTTGCTGCCGTCCGGATTGGTAACCACAGATTGGGTTTCTGTAGTGTTGCCTTTTTGTTTGGTTAAGACATATTCTCCGCTTGCGGCATCATAGCGTCCTTGTCTTTCTATTCTGTTGGCTTTGGCGTTTATGATTGCTCTTCTGGCAAAATGCACCGGAGCAACCACAGCCGTTTTAACTCCTTGTCCGATTTTTGTAGCCGCCGCATCAGCCGTCGGTTCCAAAATTTTGGTGGCGGCAGATTTGGTAAACGAGCCGGCCATGGTGCCGATAGAAGAACCAATGCTGGTGTTGCTGATAGATCCGGCAAATTCTCCGGCAAACTCAAGCGCGGAATTGAGCACCGCCCAAGACAGAATCATCACAAAAACCAGTTTCAAAAAGTCGGTGGAGAACCACGGCAGATTTTTTATCACTAGCGTCCATGACGAGGCTGAGGCATTGTCACCGAATAATTCTTGCACATTGTTCAAAGACCCGCTGATGATTGATTGATAAGCGCTTACCAGCATCAGAGATACCAGCGATATAAATACAAACTTAAACATTGAGTTAAGGAAGGTTTCCCAAATCTTTTTGGTATAGCCGCGGGTCAGCTTAAAGGCGTATGCTCCAATGCCAAACGGCAGCAGCGCGGCAGCAATAGAGAGCTCAAATACCGCGTCAACCATCATAAACGGCACCGCAATCAGCATTACCATTGCTCCGACCCATAGCCCGATTCCAATCAGCAGATAATTCAGGTGCGGAATAATAAAAAACTTTTCTTCCCAAGCTTTGCAGATTGAAGCGTTGCCCAGAGCCTTAACCTGCGCCACGCGGTTTTGAATCAGCGTCATGGTGCAGATAATGCTGTCTCCCATAGCCTTGGGCAGGGCGCCGCGACCGTTTTTGGGGTCTTCAATTCCGGTTAGCCCTCTGCAGGCATCAATATTTTTGCCTTTCAGTTTATCCAAGGCTTCAACATTGGTGTCTTTATTATATACGCTTTCCGGTTGGATAATCGCTTGGGCAATATTTTGTCCGGTGGTATAAACCGGAGTAAGCGCATAGTTAAAAAAGCTCATGGCGCCGTTTTCCAAAATAATCACCACTATCATTACAACAAAACTTTGTGTAATCAGCGACGATGCCAAATCCTTCAGGTCGCGCACTTCCGGTGTGGAAACAAAAGCCAAAATCTGCAAAGCAATCCAAATTCCAAACCCCAAAATCACTACTTTTTTAATTGAACCGGAAAATGTAACAATAGAGTGTTGGGCGGTTTTGCTGGCGGTGTTGTAAAATGTCTTAAATATACTGCAGAATGAGCAAGTCTCTAACTCTTCATAATAACAACTTGGCAAGCAGGATTCGCTACACGGAGTAAATTTATAAGCGTCAATAGACGAGACTTGAACATAGTTTGAAATGCTTCCGCTATTTTCAGTTTTATCCAGTGGCGTACAGACATAAGATGAAACGGAGCCGGCCGGAGATCCGGGTGCGGCAGTTGCGCTGAATACACAAGCGTACCCGACATTGCAAATAAGATCTCGCAGAACATAGTTGTGCTCACACACACATCTTTCTGAACCGGCCTTAATTTTTTTACAATCAGGTAAATCTTCGGCGTTTGCCGGAGAGGTGATTCCTGCTATCAACAGCATAAATACCGTCATAATGATTCCGGTGCGAAAGATGCCTTTAACTATTTTATCCAGTTTCATCATTTTTCGCCTCCGTTATTTCCGCCTTCCGGCTTATTCTCTTTGTCTTCTTTGGATACGTTGCGGGTCGCCGCATTGTTATATGCGGCATCAACGGCGTTGCCGGCGTTTTTAACCGCTTGTCCGGCTTTTTGCGTAGCTTTGCCAACATTCTCAACTTTTTTGCCGGCTGCCTGCAAAGCTCCGCCGACTGCAGAACCCAAACCGGGGATAACTGCATTCAGTTTTTGGGCGGCTCTACCGGCAGCTTGGATTCCTTTTCCTGCGAATGCGCCAACTTTGCCGCTAAATTTGGTAACATTGCCGACACCGCGCGCAGTGCGTCCGCCTATGGTTTTGGTTTTACCATCACCTTTTCCAACAGCATCTTTCGTACGTCTCCATGCAAATCCTAAAGACATATTCACCGCGCCCTTAGCCAGTCTTCCGCTTTGATATACTGCCACATCTCGTGCCCAACCTACCGGTTTCATGGCTACATCTTTAACCGCTTTGGTGGCGGCTGTTGCCAAATGGTGCATTGGTTGCTGGTCACCAAAAGCTTTGTCGGGGAAGAACTTATTGGCTAACTGCGGCACGGTTGCTTTAACCAGCTTATAAGAATATAAGAAAGCAAACAAAATCAAAACAAAGGTGGTGCTGAAAACAGCCAGTTTTTCAGAGGCGTATTCCATATCAACCTCAGTGTTACCATCGTCCAGAATTCCGGCATCAGCCTGCGATGCGGTATCAAAAATCATATATAGCTTTGCCAGTCCTTTGGGACCATTGGAGTCAGTTGTTTGCGCGGCGCCGTCGTCATTATCGTCATAGCTATAGACTGCGTCGGTCAGCAATACCGTAAACGAGGTGGTTATTGCCAAAAAGGCAAATATCGCCGCCGACTTGGCAATAATTCCCACACATACGCCAAATTTGTCGCGAGTCAAATCAAACGGCCACAATCCGACCACAATTGGCAGCGCCACTACGGCAAATCCGATTTTGAACGATATATCCAGCAGATAGTAGACAACCGCCAAAGTCAGCAACAAGCCGGTGCACCAGATAAACGCCCCCTCTGTCCACATCCAGAAGTTGGTGATGGTATATGACCAAGCATGCCAAGCTCCGCCTTTATCCAGAGTTGCGTAGCACATAATCGCATCGCCCAACACCATGTTTTCAGATGTAATATCTCCGATTGCCTTGGTTGCACCCAAAATGGAGTTCATCACCGCCTTAGACATAATATCTGTCGGTCCGGTATACTTGATATCCCCAATAGTCGGCGTGGACACCGGAGTATAACTTGATGGAACATAAACTCCGGTGGCAATATTGGTCAGGTTAACAACGGCGCGGCTGGCTGCTGTCCAAGCTGATTCCGGACTGGTTGGAACATTCTGTCCGTGCTTGAAACCTGCTGGAAACTGAGCAACTGAAGAAGCATTACAGACGCCATCAACATATCGTATCTCACCTTTCAGCAGATATAGTGGGTCAATGTGGCGCCCCCTCTTTATAATCTCAAAGTGCAGGTGAGCGCCGGTACTAGCACCAGTAGAACCGATAAAGCCAATAACCTGTCCTTGTTCAACTTGCGAGCCGTTTGGATGCAACTTGGCAGACTCCGGTAACATGTGAAAGTAGTTGGTAACCCAGCCTTTGCCATGATCAATTTTGGCATAGTTACCGGCGCCTCCCTTTTGGTAGTTATACATGACTTTACCCGGGCCGGCCGCAACAACTTTGCCGCCCTTTTTGCCATAGGTTCCTATATCTAATCCTTTGTGGTTTTTATAGGTCTTATAAACCGGATGATGACGGCAACCAACCGGAGATGTCAGATGGCCTTCAAATACCGGCGGAATAATAAAGTTCGGGATATTTTCTTCGCTAAAGTTCTTTCCTGCTTGCTTGGCCAGGCTTAGCGCGGCCTTATCTTCTTCAGTCAGCTCTTGCTTAACAACAGGAACTTCTTGCACCACCGGAGTGGTTACGCCATAATCACTAATTTCCTTATATTGTTCATCAGTCAAGTCCCAATCAAAGTCTTCTGTATAAGGTTTAATTTTATCTTTATCCCAGAAGCTTTCGGCAATTTTGGCGCCAACGCCCATAATCGGGTTAATAAAATATTTGCCCACCATTGGCAGACCAGAGGTAATAAATACATACGCCAAGGCAATTTTAAAGGCAAATTTTAACAGCTCATTCAAGATATTGCCCGGTTCCAACTGGGTGAGGGAAGACACATTGCGCAATCCCCATATCAATAGCCACATTACTGCGCCCAGCCCCAGCAGGATTAATCCGGCTTTTTGCGACAAGCTATAGGCCTTGGAGGCCGCGGTCATAAAGGCAGAGGTAATTTTTTCCACCACCAGACAAGACCAACAGCCGGAGGTATATTTGGCGCGAATCAAGTCAACCGTTGGGCAATTGTCAAAACCTTCTGCCACCGATTGATTGGCTTCCTTAATACCTTCTACTCGACTAATGTCTTCTTGTTGTTTGGCCAATTCTTCTGCTCGTTTGGCTCCGACAGCATACAAATTCTTTTTTGCGTAATCCAATATTTCCATATGTTCAGCGGCTGTAATTTTATTGCTTGCGCTCAACTTCTTAAGATTCTCATTAAGATCCTGCAGCGTGTTTTCTGCTCTGGCATCTATATTATTAAAGGCGCCTCGCTTATTATACGCTTTGCTTCCGCTGGTGCCGGTAAAATTAGACAGATCCTGCAAATTCTTGAGAGCATCTTTGGCATCACTACTGTCAATACTTTTTAGTTTATTTTCAATCTCGCTATCGAGCTTTACTTTTTCCTTATCTTTATAAAATTCAGCAGTAATCCTATTATCTTCTGCAAGTTTCTCCATTTTAGCATTAGATTGCTGGGCTACGTATCCTGCCGCCATATAATCATCAAGCGCCAAGCTTACATTAGCCGAACTAATGGACAATATGGCAGCCAGTAGCAAAGTCAAACCTTTGCCACCCTTAAGGAGAGAAAACAATCTGGATATGTCAAAATACTTCGCCATTGTTATCACCCTCTTCCTGCCAATTTATTCATTTTTTCTTTCCACGCTCCCGTGCGTTTAAGCGCACGACCAACGGTGGTTCTCTCATAAAATCCGGTCTTTTTAAGCATCCAGCCAAATCCGCCGGTGACCATTCCCAGCACGGTCTGCGCCACAGCCTTAAGGTCTTGTTGGAACTTGGAATCCACATGAGCGCCAATTAAAGAGCCGGTCAAGGCTTGAGATACATTCATACTGCTCCAAACCAAAAATCCAATCAGCAACAGACAAAGGGTTGCAATGCTGATTTCCTTAAAATGCTGTTCCGGAGATTCTGGATTAAATATTTCGCCGTTTTCAGTTATCAGGCTGATAATGGCCAACAGGGTGGTTGCCACAATAATGGAAAATGCCATCATAAATGCGGCAGAATGCATAATATTTTTGAACCCGATTCCCGTCCATTTTCTGGTGGGGCCAAATGCATACGCCAAAATAAATATCGGCAACATCAAAATCATCATACCAAAGCGGAACACACTGTCCACCAGATAAAATACAAAGGCAAATCCTACTACATAGAATATGCAATATACCAGCAGACCGGTAATCCAAGGCAAGATTCCATCCATCGACATTGCAGTCAACGCCATCTCTCGCCCAAGGCGCAGTTTGTCCACCAATGTGCAAATCATGCAGCTCATTGTCTCTTGATACGCCGGCGGAAAACCGTCTAAAGTTGCGTTGGTATCCGCGCCGACAGTGCAGGCAACGCTTGTTGCCTTAAATTCTACAGTCCTGCTAAATACTTCAACTTGTGAAACCTCGGTTTGCGACAAAGCCAAAATCTGACTGCCAAACTCCAAAAATGCCCCATAAATCGGAAACAAAAAGTAGTTAACCACATATAACAATGTGCCTGATGAATACGCCAAATATCCGCAAAACAGGCAGATGAACGCCTTCCGGACAATCTCGTTCCAAATTTCTGCCGGACTGGATTCGGTCACCGAGCTGACAAACTTGAGCAGGCGCAATGCCACCCAGATGGCAAATCCTATCATCATCAGACTGAGCGAGCCTGCGCTCAAATTATTGTACTGTGTCATAACCGTACTGCCGATAACGGTATAAATCGTGTTCAAAACATCGCCTTGCCAACATCCGATTCCTTGAGGTGCGTCCATGGCTGCGGCCGATTCGACATCATTAGCCTTAATGGCGCTAATATTGTCGGCAGATTTTGAGCAAGCCGAAAGAGCCAGAACTGCCGCCAACAGCAGAACCACTATCCTCCCTTTTTTAAATATGTTCCCAAACTTGCTCATAATTTTATTCCTCATTATCGTTTATAGCCGCCGCGTTTCTTTCTGCGGGAACCGCCTTTGGATTTGCGATTACGAATGTTGTCACTTTTCTGCGCTCTTAATGCCGCATCAAGGTTCTGTCTGACTTGTACACGGGCATTGCTGCTGTTTCCGGTAGCTGCGACGCGCCCGTTTTGCCGCTGATCTGTTTGAGCTTTAGCACCGCGGGGACTGCCGGTATTTTCGCCAGTCGGCTGCCGAGCCTCAAATTCCTCAGGGGCAGGGGAGTTGTCTTCGACATCTTCAGCAACGGTTTCCGGCTCGTTTTGTCTTCCCTCATTCAAGGTGCGGGGTGTTGCTGTCTGTCCGTTGCGGAGCTGTCCTTCATTCAAAACATTTCTACTAGAGGCGGCGCCTCCACTAAGAGTATTATTACCTCGGTTAACGTTTCTGGCGCCAGCCGTACTTCCGCTTGGATTCTGCGAGCCGGCAGTAGAGCTTGTTTTGTTCTGCGTGCTTCCGATATTTTGCGGAGAACCGCCTGCGCCGGAGGTCTTTCCGTTGGCGCTCAATAACTTCCTATATCCGGCACGTGCCGCGCGGAAAGGGAACGATATCAGCGCAGATGTCGCGCTTTTGATTGCTCTATCCGCCCGTCTGCCAACGGCACCGGTAACCGGACTGGCAATGTTGAGCCCCGCAGATTTGGCAAAAGATGCGCCCATTGTTGCAATACCTGGAGCAATACCTTTGCCAATTCCGCCGGAAGCAAATTTATTGGCCAGCGGCGTAGCCTGATTGACAAACTTAAATCCAAAAATGCAGCAGAACAGCAAAATCATGAACCCAACGGCAGATATATCTGTCAGTTCTTTAAGCTTATTTGTATCTTGTCCATTAATCGCCAGCCCGATTTGATTTAATGACCAGCCGTCGATGTCGTTGGCCGAGCCCAGCGCCTCTTCAAGCAAGGTGGTATTTACCCCCATAATCAAACCGACAAACAGAAACAGAAAGGCGCTGTTCATCAGCATACCTACGCCGGTTGAAGTGTAGTTGCTGGTAGCCTTAAACGGCCAGGCGGCAATTATAAACGGCAGCAATCCGCCTACTACCCCGATTTGCACAATTGCATCCAGCAAATAAAAACCAAATGCCAAAGACAGCAAAAAGGCAAATATGGCAATTATGGAGCCCTGAATAAACATCTGAAAACCATCAGGAAATTCGGCAAAAGTTCCTTTAAACATCATTAGATTGCCGCCGGTGCAGACCAAAGATGTGCCAATCGCTTCCATAAAGGCAATTTGCTGCTGAATAGACACCACATATTTTTCCAGCCTGTCATAAAGTTCCAGCCCAAAATGAGCGCCGCCCTTAACCGTACGTGCCTGGCGGGCGTATGATCCATCCTCATTTTTGGTATCGTTGAACACATCAGTATATGTCAGCATATTTTCGCCAAAGATTAGGCCGGTTTCTACAATCGGGTTAACTGCATATTTAAATACCTGCCCCGAATACTGCAGCAACAAAAAGGCAATCAAAACTTTGTAGCCTTGTCGAATCAGTCCACCTAAGAACTTGGGCGCATCTTGCTTGGTGAGGGAACTAATTTGAGCCAGAACCTGTATTGCAATCCAAATAGCAAAACCCAGCGCCAGCAACACTGCAAATCCCCCCGCCATTTTGCCAAAAGACAGATCAGTGATTTTTGCCACACCGTCATACACCGTGCCGACCAGCGGGCAGAACATGCATTTTTTGTAATTATACAATTTAACCGGCAACACTTCGCAACCGCGAATCGCCGCATTAGATTTTTCTTCATTGGCGTATTGGAGACTTACCTTCTCACCTACTGATACCTGATATTTATTTCCATCGCCGCCTGAAAATACCATTTTATACTTATCAGCCGTAAAAAATGAAACACCCTTAAAACCACAGTCATTAAAACACATTGTTGCATCAGCGTATGGCGCTTTGTTTCCTTTGGGGCTGCAAATGTAAGCATACGTGTCACAAAATCCATTAATAACATGCCCTTCTGCATCAAGTTTATATGTGTTGCAATATTTCCAGCAATTGCTGGTTGCCAAGTCACAAGGGTTCTTTCCACATTGCATATATTGCGCCGTACTTTGTGCTTTTCCTGCATCGTCACCAACAAGTCCTAATTCTTTATCATGAGCATTTTTTAATACGCTAAGAACATTAGAATCTGTAATCTTGGCCACATCAGTAGCATATTCATACGCATCCCTCTCTTTTAGAGAATCATCAGCATAGGCACAAACCGGCAACGCCAGGCATAACACTAGCGCGATTATTAGTTTTTTTAATATGTTGCCGTTTTGTTTCATCATTTGCCTGCATTCCTCCTCCCCCTTTGACGGGGGAGGTTGGGTGGGGTGAATACTGCAGAACCTCAGGTTTGCCAAGATTCTCCACTGGTTGATTCTATCATACCATATAAATTACTTATAAATTGTTACAGTTTTTTGATTTTTTTATAAATGTTAGGCACAAAAAACTTGCAATTTTGTCTAAATGTGCTATCAAAAAAGCGATATACATATTATAAATTCTAAAATCTATCATTATGAAAAAGTTTTTATTTTTAATTTGTCTCGCAGTTACGATAGTTTCGTGTGAGAATCTACAGAAAGAGTACTCAATAAACGGGATTACTCAAATTGTAAAAAAGGAGACCAAAAACGGCACTCGTTACGCCGTAGGTTCAGACACACCAAAGAAGAATGTCTACAAGGCTGAAACACCGGTAGTATTTACTTCATACAAAGTAGTGTCAGATGGCCTTCCCGCATTCTTCCTGTACACAGAAGGCAACAAAACATACTATATGTTTGATAATCGCGGCATAGACATCTTGAGTGGTGCATACAACCAACCCAGTCTAGAGAAGTTTATTCCTGTCCTCAATGATGGCAAAAATCATCGGTTGACAGGGAATACGGCTGACACCTACTACAGGCATATGGTAAAATATGACATAGATGTTGGTGGTAATTATTTTATTTTGCCAACACTGGATGGCTCTCTGTATGGAGTGATTTGTGCCTATGGGTATTTGTCAGTTGGTCCCCACAAACAGATACGTTTTGGCCTTACGGGGTATATGTATCAGGACTTAAAAACCGGAAAATATGGCGCCAAAAAAGTGGCTGACTTAGAGGTTATCCCCGGATATACAAAAAGGACTTTTTCCGGATCAGAAATACAGCGTCAACTAGATTTGTTAACTCCAACTATATTTTCACCGGAATATGATGAAATTATTGAGGTGGAGATTAATGCAAAATGGGTTGGCGGCGTTATGACTGCTCGTAAAGTAAGGGACAAGCGAAATATCTGGTTTGCTCGCAAAGGCGATATATGGATTGCCAAAGAGGTGGTTGGCGCAAGGAATATTAAAGATATTCCGGTTGACCAAAAGCTGCTGAATCGGGTTCTGAAAATGCAAATCCTTTCCGAACCGCGTAGCCAAAAGTCTAACGATGTTCCAGCAGCTGCTATAGATATTTTGGCAATCGGCCAGCGTTTTGGCAGTGCTGAAATGTCTATCGCTCATCTGTAAAAACAAAAAACGCTCTCGCAAGAGGGCGTTTTTCGTTTATGTTGCTTTCAAATATAAAAAAACTTGCAATTTTGTCTAAATGTGCTATTAAAAAATAGTTTTCCCAAATTATTTACCTTAAACTTTATGATTATGAAAAAGTATTTGTTTTTAGTTGTTGCCATTGTGATCACATTGTGCACTTCGTGCAAGCGTGAGCCAAAGATTAGGCATTTGGCTGGGTGTGACGGTATCTTTCTTGAGACTGAAGAAGGCCGCCGGTATGGTATAGAGAGTGATGGTGTTATCCGTATCAAGCCTGAATGGGATAATATCGGCTATGGTAACCTTGACGGGCATATATATCAGGCCTGGAAAGATGATAAGGTCATCTTGTTTGACTGCTGGGGAAAGGTTCTATGTGACAGTATTCATCTGGTTGGTCATGACAGAAAGAAGATTCGCTACTCTGATAATACCGCCGGAACCGGAATACCACAGGCCGTTGGCTGCACTTTTGCTTTGGTGCATACCGAAAAAGGCGTGTTTGCGCTTTTCTATGATGAAGATACCACAGATTGGTATCAGTATGGTCCATTCGCAGATTTCTTGGGCTGCGCCACCGGTTACATGTTTAAGGACATTGAAACCGGAAAATGGGGTGTCGCCAGATATGGTCGCTGGACTGAAAATGAAAATACGTCAAGCGTCTTGGACAAATGGCAATTCAGTTACGAACGCTCAGCCGTTTTGTTGCCGCCTCAATACGATAAGATAATCAGTATCTCGTATATAAAAGAGGCCTCAGAGGTCGATTCCCGCGGGTATTCTAAGGAAAGCGATATCAAATGGTACGCTTTTGATGGAACCAAGTGGCAGTCGTTTGACTTTTTCGGACAACCGATTAAGTTGAAGAAAACTGAGTTGGCAAAGGTTCAGAAGCTTAAGCCAAATCTTGGCAAAGCAGCAAAAACTGATACCGGAGAATTTGCTACGCAGCGCATCGGTACTGAAGAGGCGTCTTGGGTGATTATTAAATAATCGCTTATTCAGATGCTTTTAACAAAAACGCTCTCGCAAGAGGGCGTTTTTCGTTTATGTTGCTTTCAAATATAAAAAAACTTGCAATTTTGTCTAAATGTGCTATTAAAAAATAGTTTTCCCAAATTATTTACCTTAAACTTTATGATTATGAAAAAGTTTTTTATTATCAGTTTTACAGTTGTCGCAATGCTCTGCAATTCTTGCGGCAAAGCGCCGGTGAGGTCTTGCGGTGATGACACTAATCTGGTCTATCGTAACACCAATGAGGGACGTATGTATGGTGCGAGATGTGATGGCAAAATCACTATTCCGCTGATTTACAGCGCCTACTCTAAGGGTATCACTCCGACCTCTTATTTCTTTATCCGTAACAACAATTATCAGGAGCTTTTTCTTCTTGATGTTGAAGGGTTCGATGTGTTGAGCAACCGCTGGTTTGAAAATGGTACTCTCAGTTTTGAGCCGGTTGCCATCAAAACTCCTGCCGGTTATTACAAGGTAAAGGATGATTACCGCTATTATTTCGGCGATATCTTTTGTCGGGGCAAATACTTCTTGTTCCCGACGGTGGATGGGCAGGTGTACGCTGCGTTCGTCAATAATGCGGTTTCAACCTTTGGTCCGTTTAAGAGCTTCTTCCCTGGCTGTTCCGGCTATATGTATCAGGATAAGTCCACCGGCAAATGGGGCGCGTTTGGAGCGCAAATGGTGGAGTATAAGTCAGGATATCTATGCTGGACTCTCAATGAGCGAGAACTGTTTGCTCCAGATAATGACGAAATTATTGAGGTGGTTGTAGGAGATGTTAATCGGCCCACACCGATTCCCGGAGAACAGGTAGACTGGAAAAGATACATCTGGTTTGCTCGTCAAGGCAATCTGTGGAAGTCTTACCTGCTAGACCTGAATGCCGAAGGATTCAGCGAAGTCAACGCGATTGAGGTCAATCAAAGACTGCTGGCTTATGTGCTCAAAATGATGATTAAGCCGATTCCTTTGCGTCAAAGCGGAATCAATACCAAAGGGCTGGCCACGGATCAACGATTCGGAACGGCCGAAACCTCGGTTGTTGTTCTCTAAAAAACAAAACGCTCTCATTAAGAGGGCGTTTTTTTTGTGACTATTTTTTAAATGGGTTGCCTAAGATGAAAAATGCCGCGCCCAGTGTCAGACAAACCAGCCCCGCACCGACCAGCTTAGCCGTTCCGCCCGCCAGCCAGTCAAACAGACCGGCATATGCCGCCAAAACCAGCAGCACCAAAACCAGAAAAGATCCAAACCATGCCTTGAGCATCACAACACCTTATATATTACAATTGCAATCAGAAACGTCCGGTGGTTAAAAATGAGATTACCGCATCAACAATCCGCTTATCTGCAAATATATTTTTTTTGTTGGAGGAGATTTCAACCACATCAGTTGCTTTTTCAAATTGTTTTTCGCGTTCTATATCCGGTTTTCCGCTACTGGTGCCGGTAATCATTTTGCAGAATCGTGTCATTCTCGATTCGCCCAATATGATACCGGTTTCAATTTCCTTGGGCAGGGGCGGAATTTTCTCGATATTGGCCGGAGTCATTTCTGCCGCCATCGGACCCAATATAAAACTAAAAATTTTGGACTTGCTCAGTTTCAGAAGCAGCAAATTTCCATGATTCTGCGGCCGCACTTCTACCACGCGGCCGATTTTGAGCTTTTGCCGCCACGGAGTTTCCAACATAAACAGGCGTTTCAAAATTACACTGCCGATTCCGTTAGTCACAAAAGAGATCTTTTCCACGTCCTCCAGATGGTTCAAAAAGAAATCCAGCTGACGCACGTGCCCATCCAGTTCTTTTTGAGTGGAAGGATAATTGACTGCGGCAGCCAAAAAGTTTTCTTTGAGTGCGGCGCGCCACAATGGCTTAAAGATGTTTTTCGATTCTCCCAGCCCCGGCAGCATAATAATCATGTGGCCTTTTTGCCGCGGTAGTTCAAATGCTTCTATATATTGTATAAACGATTTGCGGCATTCTTCAAAACTACCTTCAAAACGGCTAATATCCCAGTTATCCAACAGTCTGCACTTCTTGGAGATATAGTTACGCTGGATTCGCCACTTCTGATAAAAGAAAACATCTTCCCAAAAGTGTCCGCCTCCCATGGTATAAAATCCGCCAAACATCAGATACTCTCCTTACATATTATATATTACAGCTTGCCCACGCCGTTTGTGTTGGGAATCGCGGTTATTGTAACATAAGCCGAATCGCCGCGCCCCATCTCAATCAGAATCTGCATGGCACGGTTATTGCGAATATAAGTCATGTGGCTGATTTTGGCGCGCACAGTCGCAACCTCCACCCAATTAAGTTTTGGCATTTCAGATACATAGAAATCAAAAATACTGCTTGGATTATAAGGTGCTGTATAAACCAGACTTCCAATCCAGTTCTCTCCGCTGCCCAAAGCTTTGGTTTCATCCAAATCTACAATCGCATCTGCCGGAAACGGCACATCAGGAAATAATGCAAAAGCCGGAGGAATCGCACCGCCGTCGATTCCTATCAGACTCGGACGCTCAGAGGCGCAAGCCGAAAGGATTAAAACTGTAAATAGAACTAATATTTTGTTTTTTAACATTTTTGCTACCTTGATCTTTTTCTTTATATAGATTATTGTGGCTATTGTGCCTTATAAAGGTTAAAAAAAAGAAAATAAGCAGAACGATGAGGACACGAGTTTGCACCATAAAAAATCGCTATTTTTCAATTGATTGTAAAAAAGTGCAAAAAAAAATGAATTTTTTTGATTTTTTGTGTTGACAATGTTGAGTGATTATCCTATACCTCTGCTCACCGACGCGGTGATGCCGCAGAGGTAGTTATAGAAAG